>JAQBQE010000059.1 GCA_028287135.1 Myxococcales bacterium | reverse complement strand
GCCGAGCGTAGCCAGCGCGCTCACGAGCGATGCAACGCGTACGTAGTGGACCGTCGAGACCGTGTGTCCCAGCTCGCGTTGCATGACTTGATCGGGGATGAGCGCTCCGCCGAACACGTAGTTGAATATCAGCAGTGCAATGTAGGACGTCATCACGCCGATCGCGACCGTCGACGAGGTTGCGAGATTGATCAGAAGCACCCGTGTGCGCGCATCGCGAGTCGGAGCGCGTTCCCACAGCCTGTGTGCAGTCATCAGCGTGAACCCGATCACAAACAACGAGGCGCTCGTGAGCAAGAGCAAGCGTGGAAGACTCATTGCATTCGCGATCCGCCAGATCACTGGAGACGTGAGTCCGAAGACTGACACCCCGAGTGCCGCGACCAGGGAGTTCGAGAGCCCGACGATCAAGGCCCAGGGCTGATTTCCGCGAATCACACCGAACAGGAGGCGCAGGTTGCCGGCGGCGGTTGCTGTCGCGAACGCGATCCTTCCCTGTTCGATCTCGAGCGAACTGCCCAAGGCTGACGACACCCTTGCGAGATCGTCGATCCTGACTCGTTGCGCGGAGCGTGCTTTTGCCTGATCGCCACCGCCCGTACGCAACATCGCGTCGACGGTCAGCAGCACGCCCTTGAACAGCCGGCGCGTGAGTCCGATCGCGCCCATCGCCGGTATTGAGATGACTCCAACGCCGAGAGCTGGACTCGCCTCGGCGGTTACCGGACGACGACCAACCCTCAGCGGACGACCGGTGAGACAGATGACGAGGTCCCAGCCTTCCTCCAGCATGCGGCGACGGGCCAGTTGAGGAAGGTCGACGTCTGCGCCTGCGCCTGCGAAAAGTTCCGTGGAAACCACGACGTTCCACGACGTCCCCGGGAACCGCTCTGCCAACGCAGACGGCAATCGTTGCGACAGAAAAGCGGCGAGCTTCTCCGGCAAATCAGGGCCTGCGATCAGGCCGAGCACCATCCGCTGTGGGCGCTTCTCCTCGGACGGCTTGGTCAGCTCATCGGACATGGCGAGTGGACCTTCGAGCCTCGTGCCACGACATCGGGTAATCCGAGGTCGCGATCAGCGCCACGACGTGTCGACGGTCGACCTCGGCATGACGCCTTGTTCCGGCCATGCGCGGCGCGACTGGAGAAATTTCGTTATGGTCGCGCACGCGTCTTGCTCCATACGCATATCGCAGGTTCGGAAAGCACTCCGAGTCGCCGCTGCTCTGCCTCCAACACTTCACTGGGACCTTCGACAACTGGTACCGGGCTGTCATCGATCCACTCAGCGCCGGACGCGAAGTGATCCTCTTCGACAATGCCCGGGGGGGGGCCGCTCCACCGGATCCGTCCCCGACACGATCGAAGGCATGGCCGAGCACGTCCTCGCATTTCTCGACGGTCTTCGCTTACCAACCTGCGATGTGCTGGGCTACTCGCTCGGCGGCATGATCGCGCAGGTCATGGCGCAGAAGCGGCCGTCGATCCTTCGTCGCATGATCCTCGTCGGGACCGCCCCGCGCGGCGGAGAGGACATCATGCACCTCGACAAGCCCGAGATCGCGAAGCACCTCAGCAATCCGCTCCTTCGCGGATACGCCATCGACAAGGTGCGCGTTGAGCCACTTGATCATGTCGCCGAGCACGCGTTCCTTCCCGACCTCGTTGAGCACGTCGTGAAAGTGACCCTGACAGATCGTTAGCGTCTTGTCCTTCGAGCCAGCGATCTCGGCGAAGTGCTTGCTGCCACTGGGCAGCGTCACGTGATCCTCCGCGCCGTGCACGATGAGCACAGGGATCGTGATCCGTTTGAGCTCCGTCTGTAGACGATCGTCGGTACGCACGAGCTTGGCGATCGTTTGCGCTGGATAGCCTGCGTGTGGGATCAGCGGATCATTTTTCATTTTCTCGACGAACGCGGGATCGCGAGAGAAGTATTCGTCCTTGAGCTTGAAGACGCCAAGGCGGGGAGCGATGCGCGCGAGTCCTTTGAGCTCTGACAGCGTGACTCTCGATGCGGGCACCTCGAGCGCGAAGCTCTCGCAAATCAATCCGGCGAGATCGAGTTGCTCCGCGAGGACGTATGCGCATGCGACGACACCATCGGCGCTATGCCCGAGCATGAAGATCGGTGGTTAGAGCGGCCAGATCCGCTGCTCGCACTCGGCATCCTCGGTGAACGCCCAATGGCCGCCGGGTGCCACCTCGCTTCGCGTGATCGGAGCGCGATGCAGCGACTCGATGCGGCTCGTCGCCGATGCATTCGTCGCGCGAACGATCACGTCGCCGTCGTCGAACCCCAACAGGACGTGGCTCCCGTCCGGCGTGAACGAGATCGGCCCAGAAGCGGCCTTCGGATAGGGCCACCCACGCAAGAGCTCCGGCCGTCGCCAATCGGGCCGCACACGCCAGACCATGCTCGCCGCGCCGCCGTCGACAGACCACAGTTCTGCGTGCTAGGCGATCAGGTGCTCGTCAGACAGTCACGACAATGGCGCGCAGGACAGAAGGCGTGGGCGCTGCGCGACGCGTTCGACGGCCTTACCGATGTCGCCGTCCGCCGCGGGGTGCGCCCTGGGCCGAAGTCGAAGACGTCGTAGGTCGTCGAGCCCCCGTCGAAACTCGACCTCGACCGCGGCCTCGACGCGCTTGCTCGACGCCTTCCAGTCACGATCCGCCTTCTACTGTGACGCTCAGTTGCGGCCCGGCGAGGTCAGCGAGAATGCACGGGATCCTTGTGCCTGCCGACGGCGCCGCCGATAACATCCGTCCGCCATGGCCACCAAGAAACCAAGCCCCAAGAAGCCAGGCTCCAAGAAGCCAGGCCCCACGAAGCCAGGCCCCAAGAAGCCAAGCGCCAAGAAGCCGGGCCCCACGAAGCCAGGCCCCACGAAGCCAGGCCCCACGAAGCCCTCCGCCATCACTATGCTCGAGCCCGTCGCGCGAGTGCTTGCTCTCTTCGACCGGATGGAGGCCACCCTCAGGGCCCACAAGGGCGTCACGCTGGCAACAAAGGCGGGGGTGAAACCCGTTCCCGAAGCGAAGCTCGCGGCCTGGGAAGCGAAGCATGGGATGTCGCTGCCTGCGGACTACCGTGCGTTCCTTCTCGCGCGCGGCGGGTTCGATCTCGGGTGGAAGGCGAAGAAGAAGGCGCCGAACGGCACCTTCTACGGCGGACGCTTCAAGGTCGTCGGACCGCCGGAGGTGAACTCGCTGTTCCCGGATCTGTTCGTCTTCCGCGATGACGGGGACCTCACGCGGTGGAACTTCCGGTTGAAGCCAGGCACCCCCAGCGTGATCGTCGTGGAGGACATCCCCGACGGCTCGGAGCTCACGAACCTGCCGGGGACTTTTTCCGAGTTTCTCCTCGATGAGCTCTCGTGGTTCGGGGTGAAGTCCGACGCGGGGGACGCGCAGGTTCCGGTCGGCGCAGATGGCCTGCGCAACTTCTCGACGCTCCACGAGTTGCTGGTCAACCCGCCGGAGATCGACCCGACGAGCGCCGATTCGTTGATGCGGGCCATGGACAGCACCGACGACCTCGAGGCGGCATGGCCGGGCCTGATCGCGCTCGGCGCAACCCAGGCAGTGCCGACGATGCTCGAGCGCGTGCACCGGCTGGTGGCCGGCAAGATCTCGGACATGGATCTGGCCGACGCGGCGACTGCGTTGCGCGACGTCTGGAAACTCGACCCGAAGGCCGTCGCCGACATTGCCGCCGCGATTCGCGCGAAGCCGCCCACAGGGGAAAATGTGGAGAGTCTCCTGGCGGTCGCGGACGCGATCCGCTCCGACCACAAGCGTCTACATGCAGCGGTCGAGCGTGCCGCCGAAGGTCAAGTGGTGCGCAGTGCGCAAATAGCGGTCGTCGAGGCGCTGATCTCGCTGGGAGATCCGGCATCGATCCGCGCGGCGGCTTCGCTGGTTGTGAGGCTGTGCAAGGGCCCGGAAGGCTTCCGGCTGGTGCGGCTGCTGGCCGAGGGAGGCCACCCCGACGGGTTCCGTGCGATCGCCGCGAGCCTGACCGGCATCACCTTGCAACAGGATAAGGAACCCGACGACCTGACGGACAAACAGCGTGCGGCGTACCAGACGGGACGCGCGGCGTACCTGCTGCTCAGGCATCTGTCGGAGCACGAAGGCTGGCGTGTCGGGCTCGACCCATGGGGCAAGCAGCTGGCGGCCGCTCGAACGAAGGCGATCGCGTGGCTCGAAGATCTCGCCACGCGGGTCGCGAACGGCGCCAAGCCGGACGATCTTCCGATCGAATGGCCGGTTCCCGAATACGTCGTGATGGCCAAGACCGAGCAGCGGGCACCGGGGTTCCGGGTCCCCGCGGTGGTCTATCAGCTCGAGTCGCGCGAGCCAGACAGCCTGGCGCCGCTCGCCGCGTTCGTCGGTCTCCGACGGCTCTCGATCTACATCGAGAGCGACCGCACCCCCGCGCTGGATTTTTCAGCGCTCTCGGCGCTCACCCGCCTCGAGTGGCTGGACATCAGCGGGGATGTCGGTCCGGAGGCAAACCTCGAAGCGCTCGCAGCGCTCCCGAGCTTGCGCCAACTCAAGGTTCGCGGCCACTCGAATGGCGGGATCCGGGCACAAGGAGCGGAGCGGGTGGTGAAGGCGCTATCGGCGGGGCTGCCTCGTCTCGAGATGCTGGACCTCGCCGGCAACAAGCTCGGCGATGCGGGAATCTCGGCGCTGGCAAAATCGCCGGCGGTCTCGCGGCTGCGGAAGCTAGCGCTCCAGGACACCGCGTACACGAAGGCGGGGGCCAAAGCGCTGTCGTCGTCCGCGTACCTACGCGGTTGCGAAGTGCAGGCCTCCCCGTAAGGTGCGGTGGCGAGGTCGCCGCGTCGAGGGCCTCGGCGCTAGCTAGCTAGTCGACTGTCTCGACCTCGGGACCCGACGAGCGCTCCACGAAGTAGCGAGCGCCGTCAGCATCTGCCTCCCAGTCGGCTCTCGAGTCGTAGAAGAGGTGGTTCTTGATCCCGACGCTCAACGGATCGTCGAGAGTGCCTGCGGTGAGGTAGATGTTGCGCTCGTCTTCCTCCGCCAGCAGCGGCGTCCCGCAGGTCTTACAACGGGTAATCGTGTACGTGGGCCGCAGCGCGCAGGTGACCCGGTGGTCTTCGCCACCCAGCCAATGGAAGCGATCGCGGGGCACGACGATGATCGTGTTGCCCATACCCCCGCTCGCTTTGCGGCAGTTCGAGCAATGGCACATCCACACCCCGTCGAAGTCTCCATCGACCTCGTACCGGAGCGCACCGCAGAGGCAGCTGCCTTTCCGTCGCATGGCAACGAGGCTACGCGGTCGCATCGCGTTGGGAGTCCGGTGCACGTCCCTGTTTCGCCCCCCTCGTTCGAGCCCTCGCCATGCTGGGCCCCGGGGTGGCAGGATCCGCCGCAGGCCCGTCGCGAGAACGATCGCTGCGAACGCGGCGTTGCGCAGCGGGATGAAAGGCCACCAGATTCGCACTGGAGCTCCACGCCGCGAGCGAGCGTTCGAATCCACGCGAGCGAACGCGGCCAGTCAGAGATCGCGAGCCATTCGGCAGGGATGCGGTACGCACCGACGGTCCCACCGGCGAGCGCACCGGCGATCGCGCCCGTTGTATCGGCGTCGCCGCCGAGCGACACGACGTCGCCGACCACGCGGCGGAAATCATGAGGGGACCGCAACCAGGCGTGAAGGCAGATCGGGACGGTGTGATGGACGTAGCCCGTCACGCCCCGAGACAGACCGAGATCGGTCGCCAGCCGAGACGGTGCGTGGTCGCGGAGCAATGCGTCCTCGACGCGATCCAGGGCGCCGACGAGCTCGCGGTCGACGACGCGAGCCCGGATGTCCCGCAACACGACAGAAGGATCGAGCCTCTGCGTTCGGACCGCATGGTGTGCCGCGAGCGCGATGGCCAGGGAACCGGCACGGGCGCGCGGGATCTCGGTGAGTGATCAACGTGGACGCGTCGACGAACGCAACGATTCGATCCGGATCGTCGACCCATGCACCGATGATCGGCGCACGCATCGCTGCCCCGTTGCCTGCCGAGTTCACTCCGCTACGCCCGGGCGAGAACCCGATCCATGACCGGGCGATCGCGCGGAGCGTCCCCCACCCGACAGCGGCGGGCAGCGCGAGCAACCACCAGCGCATCTTCCAAGCGAGCGCGCGTGCGAATCGGACGGGGTCATCGCCAGCGCTCAAGAGCGCCTGCGCCGTCATGCATGCGTGCTCGGTGTCATCGCTGAGCATCCCGCGACCGAACACGAAGCGTTGACGAAGCGGCCCACGATAGAGCCGCGCCGCGCGCTGTCCACTCAGGCCTTCACGCGGCAGCCCGAGTGAGTCGCCAACTGCCGTGCCGAGCAGAAGGCCTGCGATTCGATCCACGGTCCTTGGTGAAGCACGATGCATGCCTCGTCGAGATCGCGGACTCGTTGTGGCAGACGAGGTTGTTCCTGCCGAGCTGTCTCAGCGGCCGACGATCTCGCGTCGTTGTGCACGGCGATCATCAAGCCCGGCCCTCGTGGCTACGCCTCGATCATCGAGGTCACGAGGTCACGAGGTCACGACAGAGGACGACGGCCACATCGTCCTGGAGCGCACCGGACGGAAGGCGAACAAGCTCCACGAGGCTGCGAGCCGCAGCTACCAGGTCCTGCCCACGAGCAATGGCTGTAATTTCACCGCTTCTCGCGCGAGGTCCAGCGGAGCTCGAGAGGCACGAGAGCCAGCGCTATCCCGCGTACTTCCGCGCGAAGAAGCCGTTCATCGCGGCCATCAGCCCGTCGACATCGGCGTGCTCCGGCACGGAGATGCGGCAGATCTGCACGTTGTCGTGCTTCTGCGCGTTCTTGACCTCGGCCGACAGCGCACCTTGCGTCGACTCCTCCGGGTTGATCACATAGAAATAGTCCGGCTTGCCACCACCGGTGGACTGGCCGTAGCTGACGCGGCTCTTGACCAGCGTCGGTGCATGCTCGAGCAGGTAGGCGACAAACTCGTCGACGAGATCCGCGTAGGTGGTGGATGCCGGCGGCAAGTAGAACGAGAGCATCCCCGTCGCCATCCCGTCGGCGACTTGCGCCTCCGAGATCGCGTACAGCGTGATTTCGTGGCCCCGGGCGCGCATCGCACTCCGCAGGCCGGTCGCGAGCCGGATCGTGTTCGCGCTGATCGCCGCCATCCGCGGCACGAGATCGCCCAGGCCCTCCCTCAGCTCGGCGAGCTGCGCCGGCCGGGCGAAGGAGTCCGCGTCGTGACTGAGCTGTCGGGCGCGTGCGACGATCGACAGCGCGATGGGGTCGCTCGCGCAGGCGACGACGCCCAGCGTGGCCTTTCCCTTGGTGAAGTACTTCGAGCCGCTCTTCACCAGGAGGAACGGCCAATCCGCCGCGAAGTCCTTGGCGAAGATCGGATAGAGCGGGGCAAGCGTGGTGTCGACGATGATGGGCACCTTCCTGCCCCAGCGCTGCTCATACGCACGCACGCCCGTCATCAGCGCCCCGAAGTCGTGCACCTGCAGCTCCGGGTTCGTCGGCGTCTCCAGAAACACGCACGCCGGGGCGCCGCCGAGCTCCGCGAGCGCCGCGAGCACGCGGTCGACCAGCGTGGCGCTGTTGCCGGTCGCGTCCTGACCGATGACCGCGAGAGGACGCGGGCGGATCGCACCGCCGCGTGCGAGGAGATCGCTGATGAGCTGTCCAGTACCGCCGTAGCCGTTCTGCGCGTAGAAGAGCGCGACCGGCTCGGGCCCGAGCACGTCGCCGACTGCGGTGAACACCGCGGCCTCGGCGGCGAGACCCGTGCAGAAATACAAACTGTCCTGGACCTGCGGGAACAAGGCGCGCAGCCTCTGCTCGCAGTCCGCCGCACTCGCCTCCGTCAGCACCGTCGGCGCGAGCCCGGCCACGCGCTCGAGCTCGGCGCGTGCGTCCGCCGCGAGCAGCGCAGCCACGGTGCGCTTCCGGATCAGCTGAATGCCGTGCGGCGCGATGCGCGCGGCG
Organism: Myxococcales bacterium; assembly: GCA_028287135.1. Taxonomy (GTDB): domain Bacteria; phylum Myxococcota_A; class Polyangia; order Haliangiales; family Haliangiaceae; genus JABFXX01. Next base: position 168,337 of record JAQBQE010000059.1, on the reverse strand, counting down.
TCGCGGATCAGGAGCACCCCGCCCTGCGGAACGGCGAAGCACACCGCATCGGCGGCGATGGTCTGGACGTCGCCTGCGAACGGCGCGTCCGTGACGAGCACCGTGAGCACCTCGGGGCTGCGCGCCGGCAGGTCCGTGCGCCACTGCTCGTGGATCTCACAGCCGGCGTCCCGCAGCGCGCGCTTCTTCTCGTCGGAGATCGGCAGCGCTGCCTGCGCATAGATGCGCACCGGCAGACTCCGTGTCGGCGACTCGATCACGGCGAGCCAGGGCTTGGTCACTGACGCGAACGAGAAGCAGCGCGCGGCGTTCGTGCGGGACTGCGTGTACAGCTCGAACACCGTCGAGAGCGGCTGGCCGAGCCGCGCGTAGTCGAACGGCAAGCCGACGGCAGCAAGCCGATCGCGGATCTGGGGCGGCGCATGATCGGTCTCGACAATCTCGGAGAGGGCCTGCTCGAAGCGCTCCGCGAACCCGACGTCCGAGTCGAACCGCGACAGGTCGTACGTCGTCGCGCGATGATCCCAATCGTCCGGAAGCGCGCCTGCGGCTAGCATGCCGGGCAAGGCCTTGCCGAGCTTCGCCGCAAAGTCCGGTCCGAGATGCAAATCCTCGTTCGTCGTGGTCATCGAGCGTGAGGATAGCTAGTTCGCGATCGCCTTCCATAGCCGACACGCACCCTTGCTGTCAGACCGCTCGGAATCATCACCGCGAGCCCAGGTTGACGGGGTTTGTAAGAATGGTCCTCAGACCAGTCGAGTTCCGCCCCGTCCCACGTTGGGGTCGTAAGCCTGATCCTGTTCGGGCCGCTGCCGAAGAACTTGCGACGCAAGCAACCGATCGCAGGTCGGGTCGTCGCGAACGACATGCTGTTCATTCGCGAGGCCACGCGCGCAGGAGCCGGCATCGGTTTCCTCCCGCTCTAGATCGGCGAGCGCCTCGCCGCGTCAGGCGAGCTCGTTCGCGCGTTGCCGAGCTTCAGGAGCAGCATGGGTGGCATGGTGCTGCTGTATCCGAGTGCCGGGCCTGTCGCTCGCAAGGTCGCGGCGTTCCGCGATGTCCTCGTCGCGAGTATCAAGAGCCACGGCATGGAATGAGCGTTGCCGCGTGACAAGACCGGCTGCAGGTCCGCGGCAGCGCGGTAGAACGTCGGCATGTCCGTTCCCGAGCACACCGTTCACTATCTCGAGATCGTCACGACCGACGTCACTGCGGCGCGCGACCTCTACCAGCAAGTGTTCGGCTGGCAGTTCACGCCCGTCGCCGAGCTCGGCAACGCATTCGTCGCGGAGCTGCCGAACGGCTCGCTGTGCGGGATTCGCGCGCCGCTGCGCGAGAGCGAGAAGCCCGTCGTGCGCACGTACCTGCGGGTCGCGGACCTCGGCGTCGCCACGCAGCGCGCGCACCAGCTCGGCGCTGTGCTCGCGCTCGACCGGATGGAGATACCGGGTCACGGTACGATCGCGATCTTCCTGATCGGCGGGATCGAGCAGGGATTGTGGCAGGTGTCGTGAGCTAGCCCTTCGCGCCCGACGGTCGCCATCCCACGCACTTCATGACGTGGATGTAGTGGCCAGCTCCGGCGAACGGTTCGACGCGTCGCAGATCTTGACCTTCGCCGCCCCGCGTTGGCAGCATCGACCGCACATGGCGCGCTACGACGATGAAACGTGGAGCAAGGGTGGCAGCAAGATTCTTCGCCACGCTCGGTCGCAAGGCGGCTGGACGCCGGCGCAAGAGGCGACCGCAGAGTGGAACGAGGCGATCGATGCGCACCTGACGAAGTACGTCGGCGAGACAAGCTTCGTGTTCCACGAGATCGTGTCCGACAAGATCCACCTCGACGTCCACATCATTCCGCCCGGAGCCAAGCGCCCGTTCATCATGCTGTACACGACCGGCATGAGCGCGAAGCCGATGACGAGGCCGGAAGGCGCGCCAGGCAGTGACTACGCCGAGCTCTCGATCTTGCTGCCGCCCACGTGGCAGTGCACCGAGGCGGGGTTCAAGGACGACCGCTGGTACTGGCCGATCCGGTGGCTGAAGACCCTCGCGCGGCTGCCCCATGACTATTCGACGTGGCTCGGCCACGGCCATACCGTGCCGAACGGCGACCCGGCGAAGCCGTTCGATCGGAGCACGAAGCTCGCGGGCATGATGGTGGCGCGCTCGATCACACTCGAGCCCGAAGCCCATACGATCGCCGTCGGGGACGAGACCGTCGACCTGTTCACGCTGTGGCCGCTCCACGCCAACGAGATGCAGTTCAAGCTCGATCAGTCGGCAGACGCGCTGTTCGAAACGTTCGAGCAGGCGCAGGTGTCCGACATCATCGATCCGGGACGCCCGAGCGCGGTCGCACGAAAGAAGCTGTTCGGGCTGTTCTAGTAGATGCCGCCCCGCCCCACGTTGGGGCCGTAAGCCCAACCCCGGAGCGCGAAGCCCTGAACCGCGAGCTATAGGTAGGTATGTGCCTGTTTCTCGATCGCAGTATCTACTCGTACTGTGGTGGCACGCTTGTCCAGGTCCAAGGCTGCGAGGGCCGTGTTGCGCGATCTGGCAAGGCAGTGGACAGATTCGTCGTCGAAGTCCCGATCGAGTGGCTCAAGGTCTCGCCCGACGGAAGCACGGTCCTGATCTTCGGCGCCAAAGGCACTCGCATCTGGCGGTGGCGCGATGGTGTTGGCTGCGAACGCTTCCTCCAGGCTTCAAACACTCGAGACATCCTGGGTTGCGGGTTCATCGCCATCAATGGATCGATCGTCACCCTGGTCAGCAGTGACGGCAGCTTGCTCGGGCTCGGAGCAGACGATCGCAGTCTGTTCGCAAGCAACTTGAGGTCGCCGCATTCATTCGCTCCGCGAGCGTTCTGTCAGCTTCCGGGAGATCGCCTTGCGCTTACAGGGGCGTTCTTCAGCGACCCTTGCGATGCCACGATCACGGTGCCCCTGAACGAGCTGTTCAACAACCCTGATGCTGTGCAACAGGCCATCAAGGCGAAAGCTCCTGTCCGGGATCGCGCGATGGATGTCACTGTAGGTCCCTGCGACCCCGGCGCCGCGGTGGTGCTCCGCGATCCGGAGAACGAGGAGATCGGCGACGATGATGATGACGAACACGAAGACCGTGCCGACGTGGCGAACTTCGCAGGGGTTTACATTCGAGAGTTCGAGACCGGCAGGCTAGTAGAGCGGCATCCATACGCCGGCCGGGCCGGCAGTGGGGCAGCGATCATCGCGACGACAAATTGGATCGTCGTGCAGACAGTCGGCGGCGTCGACATGATCCAGCGCAGCACTGGGACCGTGCGCCATGTCCCGCGAGCGATCCTGGATGTCTCGGGGGCACAGCTGGCGATGGTACGGGATCACGACTTGACCTCTGTCACGTCGATTGATTCCGTTGTCTAGGCGGGCCCCTTGTCGATGCAGCTATCGCACGTCAGATGTCGCGGTGGAGAGCGTCCCGGAGTGTCCCGGACCGGGGTTGGTGAATCGGTCAGAATTTGCCGCCCCGTCCCACGTTGGGGTCGCAAGCCCGAAAGGGGTACGATCGGCGCGTTGAACAGCATACCGGGCGAATAGCCATGTGGTCCTTGCGCAAGCCGACACCGGCCACCCTGGATCGCCTGCTGTCTCGGGTGGCAGCACTCGAGCTCACGTATCCGGAGGTCGGGATGAGCCGGCTCGCGCAGCAACGTCCCGGGTTCGGGCGAGAGGCGCACGACGTGATCCTCGACATGCCTTACGACGAGGCGCGCGATGCGTTGTGTGCGTTCGCCACGCACCGCTTGCCGTACCTCTTCCTCTATCCCGTCGATGCGCGCGTCATCCTCGGTGCAAACGTGATCGTGTGCGCACGCATCGGGCCTCTGTGGTCGAGCAACCCGTGCCGGATCGTGTTCGTCGACGAGACGCCGGATCGATTCTCCTACGGCTACGGGACGCTGCCCGGCCACGCCGAATCGGGCGAGGAGAGCTTCACCGTCGAGCGACGGGCCGATGGTCGGGTGCGCGCATACACCGCTGCGCACGCACGCCCGGACGCGTGGCTCGCGCGACTTGGCGCCCCGGTCGCGCACCGAGTTCAGCGACAGATCAAGGTGGACTACATGCGCGCGCTCGTCACCGCGACGAGCGCGAGCGTGTCCCTGCCCTCTGATGGGTGACCCTCGCCGGGGCCTTGCGTCGACCGCTAGTAGTAAAAGCCGACGATGCACGGCTTCGAGTCGGCCCACCCTGGAAACGGCTTGCTCGACCCGACGGCCGCGAACCAGCCCTGAAGCGTGACGATCACCTCGGCCAGCCACGGGTCGCTGGGGGACCTCGCTGCGATCATCGCGGCCTGCGCATCCTCGATGTCGTAGGGATTCCACCACGACACGAGTGGAGAGCCGCTCCTCGGCCGCGGGATCCACGGGTATCGACTGTCTCCGAGAACAAGATCGGTGACCTTGATCGGGATTGCCTGACGCTCGAGCTCCTCATCCACCTCGACGAGGCGGTCGATCGAGCAAGGCATGAACGGCGCGTTCGGAAGAACCCGACTCTTGAAGCTGCCGATCGTGCGCTCGGCGAGGGCCCAGTACATCTCACCGGCATCGGCATGGAGGCCGGTGCGAAATGTCAGATGCTGCGCCGCATCTCGCCACGAGATAGGCGACGCGAGATCCCGCTCGAGCGTATCGAGCTCGCCGGTGGCCTCGTTGAGCGAGCGCGCTACCTCGCGAACACTCTCCGTGAAGGCTTCGACGTTCCACGTGAGGTAAGCCATCAAACCCTGCGACATGCCACGCAATCTAGTCGGCGGCCTGCGCGGGGTCCACACAATGAGTCTGCAAGTGCCCGCGGCAACGATACTCAGCCGCCTTGCTCGCGCGGCGCTCGGAGCGTCAGGTGGCGAGCACGAAGCGCAGCGCCTTGGGAAACCGCCGCCGCCACGCGCGCTCGTCGTGCCGGCCGCGCGCATCGGGCCGCATCATCACGCGCCGCGCGCCGCGCTCGGCTGGCTCGCCCCAGCCCCGCGCGCGCAACCGCGCCGCGAACCGCTCGACGATCGGCAACATCCGTCCCTCGCCCTCGCGCGCGCCGATGTCGAGGTAGATCCGCGATCGAGCCGGGACCGGCTGCGCCTCCACGAACGGTCCACGAGATTGCCGCCGGCCTCGACGAAGGCGTCCATGATCGAGAAGGCATCTGCTTCCTCGGTCTCGCCGCCGAAGTACATCGTGCCGAGCGCGATGCGCGACACCGCGGTTCCGGTCGCGCCGAGCTTCCGGTATTCCATCGTGTGAGCCGTCATGCCTGTTGTTGTAGCAGCGACGCGCGTGGACGATTCGAGCTGGCTCGCGATGCGACGCATGTCACCCAGTCATGAATCGGGAGCGGAGTGCGGGTCGCGGCGTTGCAGCCGTAGGCGCGACGTCAGCGCCGAGCCCCGTCGCTCGGCGCAATCAACGTGGCCGGCGCGGGGCGTGGCTTGATCGCCTCGTAGAGGATCAACAGCACGACCGCACCACCCACGGACGCGAGAAACCCGGCGCGGTCGCCGTGCTCGTACCAGCCGAGAGCCTGCCCGATGAAGGTCGCGAGCACCGCACCGCCGATACCGACGAGCGACGTCATGATCCAGCCCAGCCGTTGAGCGCCCGGCTTGACCCAGCGCGCGAACAAACCGCTGAAGAATCCGATCAGGATGGTGGTGAGCATGTCTCCTCCGGTGCAGTGGTCAGCATGTGCACGATCGCCAGGGCGCGCAATGGCCGCGCCTGGTCCCGAAGGCGATCGGACGGTCATGCCGTCGACGCGCGCACGCGGCTGCGCGAAGATGCGACATGGGATCGCTCAAGGACCAGCTGTTAGCGAAGGGCCTCACGGCGACGCCGAAGCCGACGCCGAAGCCGGCGGCCACGCCCGTGGGCCCCGCGCCCATCGATCCCTCCGTGCTCCGCCGCCAGCGCGAACAGGAGGAGGTCGCCGCGGCGCACGCCGCCCGCAGCCCGAGGTATCTTGGCGGTCGCATCGCCACGCTCGCCGCGGCCCGCGAGCTGTTCGAGCCCCGCGCCTACGAGTTGCGCAACGTGTCCGGTGACGTCGATGGTTCCGTCGACGTCGAGAGGCTGTTCCAGCCGAGCGTCCAGGTCGTCGATGGCGATGTCACGGTCGACGAGCTTCGCATGTGTCAGGAGGGCTCGAACCTGTACATCCTGGGCGACCTGACGATCACAGGACGGCTGTTCCAGCCGTTCCGGTCCAACGCCGTCGTCGTGTTCGGTTCGCTCCGCGCTCACCACGTCGTCACCGGCGCCGAGCTCCTTGTGTTCGGTGACCTCGACGTCAGCGGCGTGCTCTATGGCAATTGCACGAGCTACGCGACGAACGTGCTCGGTGCGGCGCGGGTGGGCACGCTCGTGAGTTGCAAGGACCACATGTTCTCGTTCTGGGGCTCGCGTGTCATCGGCGAGCTCGTCCGCCGACACAGCGCCCCCAACTTCGAGACGTACGGGGCCGCCGCGGGGGTCCGGACCGGGCGCGCGATCGATCCCGCGGTCGGCGACCCGTACGACGAGGCCTCGATCGCGGCCGCGTTGCACGACCGCGACGACATCTTTGTCGACCCGTGATGGCGAACGTTCGCTCACGAACGCATCGCGCGGCGTCAGCAGGAGCGGCGTCGCGGTGCGCCCGTCGTATCGGCGCCGCCCCCGAGCGACGCGACGTCGTCGACCACGCGGCTGTTGCTCGGCCCGCCACAGCCTATATTGCTGCGGGTCGTGTCCAGGCTCTCATCCGTCAGTAACGGTGCGCTGCGAGCCACGCGTTCCCGCTGGCGATCCTTCTCGTAGGCTGGCTGTTCGTCGTCGGGTACGCGTACCCCGGCCAGATGACCCAGGACTCGTTCGATCCACTGATCGAGGCGCGCGCGGGCATGTACAGCGACGGCCACCCCCCGATCATGGCTGCGCTCTGGCGGGTCGTCGATACGATCCTCGCGGGTCCGCTCGGCATGCTCGTTCTCCAGGTGACGATCTTCGAGCTCGGACTCTATCTACTCTTTCGCCGGACGTTCGGGCGCCGCGGCGCGGCGATCGCCGCGAGTGGACTGCTGGTGTTCCCACCGGTGATGTTGCCAATGGCGGTGATCTGGAAGGACTGCTTTATGGCAGGCTTCCTCACGCTCGGATTCGGTGCACTGCTCAGCTCGCGACGCTCCGTGCGGATCGGCGCGCTCGGTTCGCTGATGCTCGCGACGGCGTTCCGGTACAACGCGTTCGCGGCGACGATGCCGCTCGTGATTCTGTGCTTCGAGTGGCGGCCGAGCCTGCACTGGATCCGTCGCTATGCGATCGCCCTCGGAGCGTGGCTCGCGATCACGTTCATGGCGTTCGGCGTCAACGCCGCCCTGACCGACCACCAGATGCACTACTCGCACTCCCTCGCGGTGTTCGACATCGTGGGCACGCTCGCGCACGTCGATCCCATCACCGATGCCGAGCTCGAGCGGACGCTCGCCGGCACCGACATCCTCGTCCACAAGAACATCCAGGCGAAGATACGAGCCGTCTATTCACCGCGCGACTGGCTGCCGATCGTCGTCGACAAGAGGCGTGCACTGTGGAATCTGCCCTTCTCCGGGCACACCCCGGCGCCGAAGGATCAACGCGATGCGATCGCGCGCTGCTCGCGCAACGAGCCACCGTGCGTGGAACCTACGGCACGGGCGGGATCCAGGCCCTGAGGCGGAGTTTCCTCTTCGATGTGCGTGGCTACGACGAAGACATGTTGTGGTGGGGAGCCGTCGATACCGACCTGGTGCGTCGCGCCGAGGCCAGGGGTCTGCGGACCTCGTGGATCACGAACCGGACCACGATGCTGCACCAGTGGAATCCGACGAAGCATCGGGTGCTGGACGAGCTCAAGATCAAAGACGAGGCCCGCAGCTCGTGGCTGCGCAATCACGAGCTCATGATCGAGCGTGCGAAGGAGGTCGTTCGAAACAACGACGCGTGGGGTGCAACGATCGAGACGATCACTACCTCCCGAGTCCCGGCGTAACGGTTCCCGGCGAGCTCTGCGGCACACCCTTCAAACCGCCCATCGGCCTCGGGTTGTTGGCGCGCAACGAAACCCGACCGAGACCGAAGTACCGCGCCACCATCTCGCGCTTCGTCACGCTTCGGAAATCATCGCCGATGAACCACCACGACCCGCCTTTCTGCTCGAATGCATCGGCGACAAACACCGAGCCGGGCTTGCTAGCAGCCAGCGCGGACATCCGCGCGTCGCCCTGCTCGGCAGCCCTGTCGAACAGCTAGCGACGGACTTCGAAGATCTTCATCGGCTTCTCTTTGCCCTTGAGCGCAGCGTCCGGCAACGGCTGGAGGGGGAACCGCCCGCCGAGATGGTTCGCCGTCGTTTCCGACACGAGGATCTGACCCCCGGCCGCGATGCCGCACAGGCGCGCGCTCGTGTTCACGGTGTCGCCGATGACGGTGTACGAGAGCGACTTCGAGCTCCCGACGTAGCCGGAGATCAGGGATCCGGTGTGAATTCCGATGCCCGCCGCGAGCGGGGCCGCACCGAGCGATGCGCGGTGTGCGTTGAGCTGGTCGAGGACCTCCAGCTGTTCGAGCGAGCACTGCACGCAGCGCACCGCATCGTCCGCGTGGAAGGCGGGCGCGCCCCAGAACGCCATGATGCCGTCGCCCATGAACTTGTCGAGCGTGCCCTCGAACTTGAAGATGCACTCGACCATCAGCTCGAAGTATTCGTTCAACAGCTCGACCATCGCCTCGGCCGGTATGGCCTCGCTCATGCGCGTGAAGCCACGAAGGTCGCTGTTGAAGACGGTGGCCATCGGAACGTGGATGCCACCCTTCTTGATGTCCAGCTTGCCGGAGATCACCTGCTCCGCAACGTTGGGCGAAAGCAGCCGCGAGAATCGATCGCGCGTCATGATCTCCTGCTGCACCTTGAGGCCGAGCAACGTGTTGGAGATCAGCATCGCGACCTGATTGCCGACGGCGGTGAGCAATTCGAGATCCTTGGGCTTGAAGGACGCGATCCTCTCGGAGTCGAGCCACAACGCACCGATGACGTCCTTCTCGTGAAGCAGTGGCACGACGATCGCGCTGGTGATGCGGTTCAAGAACATCGACTTACCGCCGGCGCCAAAGTCCGACCCTGCATCGTGGGTCATGACGCCTGCCCGTTCCTTCGTGACATGCGCGAGGATCGTCGACGAGATATTGATCGGCACGTTGGCGCCGTCGCGGCGACGGTGGGCGCGCGGCGTCAGCGTACCGTCGGGCTCCTTGAGCAAGATCACGCCGCGATCGGCATCGACGAACCGAAACAGCGCGACGAGGATCTTCGACAGCAGCGTATCGAAGTCGCGCTCGAGACCGATCTCGCGCAGCAACTCCCACGTGATCCGCAGCCGCTCGTAGTCCAGGCGCAACGCAGCGTTGTCGCGGGCGGCCTCGTCGAACGGCAAGAACTCCTTGCTCTGCGCGGACACCTGCTGGCCGATGGCGTGCTTGGAGTTATCGACGCTGACCAGGTGATCGTGTGCCGGCACCTCGATCGCGCCCGCCGTACGCTTCTTGACCATCCACTGCGGCGTGCCTCCGGTGAGGGGAGCTCCGGTAGCGGGATCGAAGTTCGCGACAAACGGGTGATGAATCACGCCTGGTGACGGCGGTGGGGGTACGAAGTGGAAGGGCGTGGACCCATCGTCGAACTGGAGCGTGGTGTTCCCCAACCGGATCTCGTCCCCGTGACGCAGGACGCGCGAGCCCGTGACCCGTTCGCCGCTCACGTACGTGCCGTTCATGCTGCCGAGATCCCGGAGCATCATCGACGGGCCCTGCTCCTCGATCACGCAGTGTTCCTTGCTCACGATCGTGTCGAGCAGCTGGATCGCGTTGCTCGGATGTCGCCCGACACCTTGATGCGGTTGCAACTCGATCGCCTGCCAGCCCTGGTCGGTGATGTAGATGATACGAGGCATGCCCGGCACATAGTATCGGCGAGGAGGGCACCGGAACGCAGTAACGTCCGCCGAGATGCACCCGCAGCGAACGTTGGCGCTCCTCGTCCTGATGGCGTGCCGAGGCGCCGAGCCGGAAGGTGCGGAGCCCCCGGTCTCCACGTCGAACGACCGCGTTCGACCGGCCTTTGCGCTCTGGACGTTCGAAGGCAAGACCGGCCCGTGCCTGTGGCGCGAGATCGCGCTCGGTGCCCCCATGCGGGAGCTGGCGAGGTTCCCGGTCGCATGCGAGGAGGCCGATCTCGCGTGGTCGGGGCCAAAAGCGATCGCGTGGTTGCGCGCGCCGAAGGACCACCTGTTCGCGGTCACGCTCGGCGAGGCGCCCGTCGCCCTGCCCCCACCACCGTATGGCGTGTTGCTCGCGGTGGGCTTCGACGATGTCCCGCTCGTATTCACGACGCCGACGCGCAGCGATGCCCGGAATGTAACGTCGTGGGCCTTGGTCGACGGTGCCTGGCGCTTGCGCGACGACGAGCTCAAACCACTTCGCGAGCTCGCCAGCTGGCAGTCGCAGCGCGGCGGCTCGGCGCGCAAGGTGCGCGAGCTCGCGAACCTGAAGCCCTTCCAGCCGGGCCCCGGCACACTCGAGGACCTGCGTTCGCGCGACCGCGTCCTCGACGATATCGAGCGCTCGCTCGACGCTACGCTCGCAACACCGGCTGGGAAACGATCTGTCGAGCGGGGGAACGCCGTCACCGTGACTGCGGCGCCAACGAGCTGGTGGACGTTCGGCGTGGGCGCCAGGGGCGACGTACCGATCCTGATCCGCCGCCGCGACGACCGCCTTGTCCCGGACATGCGTCGATTCGTCGATGGCCGATGGGAGAGCCTTCCGGGTCCACAGGTCGAGGTCAGCCGCCGCGAGGCGTACCGCGCGGGGGTCGAGATCCGCGACACGCTTCTGCTGATCTCCTCCGATGGGCGCGGGCCCGTGCTTGTCGACGCAACGACCGGCAGTCTCGAATGGGGAAACCGCGAACTCGCGCTTGCGCTGTTCGCGCCGGATCGTTGAACCGCCCCCGCTGCAGAGAGCTCACCACCGCATCGCGCCGCGGCGTCAGTCTCGGTCGAAGTCTGTCGCGATCGTCAAGAAAGCTGACGGCGGTCGGCGACGGTGTGCTGCGTGACGAGCTGATGGACGACGAACTCCCTCAGCAGGCGCCGGTCGCGCCGCGAGGTGTCGCCGATCATCAGACCGGCGCGGCACCAGAACCGCGGCCGGCCGTCGGGGTGGCGGCCGATCCGGGTCAACGTGGAGCGCGTGACCTTCGCGCTCGTCCAGAGGACCTCGTCGATCCCCGGCAGCTCGATCTCGAGCTGGACGACGGGCCTCGCGGTCGCCGGGTCGAACACGTGTTCGAGGTGCAGTCCAAGGGCAGAGAGGTTACTCATCGACGCGTACTGGAGGTCATGATCGCTTGCGACGCCGCAGAACGCGTCGACGGCGATCCGCGGCGCGCGTCGGCGTGCGTCGAGAAGGTTCATGAAATAAATTGTAGGACGCGGACCCGAGGGGATCCATGAAACCGATAGAAGCGGCCGAGTCGCCGGCGCCGCTCACAGCTTCGCCAGCAACCGCTTCGCGTCTGCATGGCACACTTCGTTTCGGTAGCCCATCACGACGCGTGCCATCACGTCTTCACCTCGTGGGGCTGGGAGCACGTGCCTCCGGCGCTCGACAGCTTTTCACACCACTCCGATCGGGCGCCGCGATCTCGGTGGGCGCCACGATGTCTCGATCGGCGCGACTCGTACGAAGTCAGAACAGGCGCACTCAGAACAGGCGCGGCCAGAACAGGATCGAGATCACGTCGACGATGGAGGCCGTCCCCCCTCCGTGGTTGGGGTACCGAGGCCGATCGGATGCACCGTTCCGAGGTCCGCGAACTGCCCGTGGGCGGGCACGAGCGGCGGCATGTCCCAAAGCTACGATCCGGCCGCGTCGATCGGTACTACCCGCGCGCATAGGGTCAAGCACGACTCGCACGACTTGTGTCCGGCGCCCCGCCTCCGCTGCAAGTAGTACAAGTCGTGTCTGACCTGCGCGCTCGCCGCCGGCGGGACGGAGCACCTCGGCGAGCTCCTCTGCATTGCGAACTGCGTTGTCGAGTGGTCCGTTGCTGAAGATGACATGCACCTCGTCGGTGCGCGCTGCGAGGGCGCGGACGCGCGCGGCCCAGTCGACGAGCTCGTCGTGCGAGTAGCGATACGACCATCCGCCTGTGCGGCGACCATGGGAACGATCGCGCCAGCGCGCTGGGTTGCGGCCGTGCATCCGGACGACCGCGAGGTCGCTCGTCGCCGCCACGACCGGCGGGATCTACGCCACGAATCCCTGTGGCTCGTCGACGCACACGTAGATCAGATCCTCGTGGGCGAGGAAGTCGAGGGTCTCGCGCCGATGGTCCTGGAACCGTTTGATCTTCGGTGCGCGATGTCTGCAAGTCCCGCCTCGGCGCTCGTGCGGACGGATGGGATGGACGCGGTCATCGCACTCTTGAACTGGGTCTCGGCGCTCGCGAGCTCGTTCGCATCGATGAGGAGCCATCCAAGCATCACCATCGCCTCGCCAGCACGAACGGTGTGGCGGTAGTCGGTCAGGAACGACGTGAGTGCGCGCCTCGCCGCATCAGGCCGCTTGGCGCGAACGTATGCTGTGGCCCGCCAGAACGCTGCGTCTTCGGCAACACCACCGGTCGGCGAGAGTTGAAGCGCGCGATCAAACGACTCGGCCGCTGTTTGGTGGTCACCTCCTTGAAGCGCCGTCCAGCCGTCGCGAAATGCTCGCCCCGCGGGATCCGGGGCGCGCGCAGGCGAAGGTGTCGAGCTCGAGGTCGCGAGCTCCGGCCGCGAAGGCGCCCTCGGCCGATCACGCGTCACTGGAACCGTCCGCCGAGCCGGTAGATCGCTCGGAATTGCTGGCGCGATCGGCGGCATCACGGGGACGACGACCGGGAGACGTTCGGCGACGCGGACCGGGGCTTCCCATACCTCGCCAGCACCGAGAAGCACCGTCCTGCCCTGCACACGAACTTCGACGCGGCCGTGGCTCACGGAGACGCGCACCAGGTGATCAGCGCGCGCCTCTACGGCGACCGCGGTGCCGCGCACCTCGACCTCGCCATCACCCACGACCACGCGACAGCGCTCGGTCGTTCCGAGCGGCGAGACCGTTAGCGTGAGTAGTCCGTCGATCAGACGGATGACTTCATCGGGCGCAGGGCTGAGTGACTTGAATGTCGCTGCGCCCACCGAAGTCACTCGCGCGTCAGCGCGCGGTAGCGTCGGCGTCGAGGTGTCGCGCGAGACCACCAGGATCGCGAGCATCGCTGCCGCCGCCGCCGCTCCAACGAGCCGTCGGCTGCCGCGTCGTGGCGCCGGGGAGGCGGCGACGTCCATCATCGCAAGGACCGTTGTGCGCATCTCCTCCACCACGTGAGACGGGGGCGGGCGGTACGGCAGCTCGTGTGCGAGATCGATCAAGGTCCATCCTTCCTCACCCTAGACCTCCGTCGAGAGCGGCGCGCAAAGCCTTCCGAGCCTCATGTACACGCCGCCACACGGTCCCTTCGCGAACACCGAGGCTGCTGGCCGCGTCGCGTCCCGAGACCTGTTCGAGATCGCACAACACGAACGCCTCGCGTAGCTCGTGCGGGAGCCCTGCGAGGGCTGCACCTAGTTGCGCGAGGAGCTGCTTGCGCTGTACTTCGTCGTCGGGCCGAATCGAATGAAGGCTCGGCACCGACACGAGAGCCGTCTCCATTCGTCTTCGCCTCACAGCACCCCGGATGTGGTTACGCGCGATGTTCGCCGCGATCCCGAAGATCCAGACCTGGACCTTCGATGCAGCACGGAACTTTGCGGCGCACCGCGCGACCTCGACAAAGGTGCCTTGCACCACGTCGTCGCGATCAGCACCGTCGGAGCTGAGGAGGCGGGACACGAACCGATAGACCGGCGCCTGAAATCGATCGATCAAGGCGCTCATCGCTGCTGAGTCGCCCAAGGCACATGCGGCGAGGAGCGCCTCGTCCGAGAATTCCTCGGCATGCCCGGCAACTCGTCGCAAGGGTGTGACCTTCGCGCCTTTCATCGGCGTCCGAGCTCCAACCCCAGCTCGATCCGACCGACGGTCCGTGGTTCCCCGGCGATCTCGAAGCCTTCCTCACGGAACGACTGCGTATGTGCTCCCGGCGCGAAGCCAAGCGCCACACCCAGCGTCAATGAGACGCCGCGGCGGAGCGGCACCGACGTCGTGGTCCGCAACTCGGCACGCAGCCCGCCTGTGTCGAGCTCGAGCTGTTGCGGACCATCCGACGTCATGACGTCGCGCCGGACGCGAAGCCACCCGATGCCAAGTCCGAGACCCGTGGAGAAGGACCATCGTCCGGTGTGTATCGGTACTTCGACGGAGAGCAGGACATCAGTCTCTGATCGCGTGGTCTCGGTCTTCTCTCCGCGTCCGCTCAGCTCCGCGTCACGCGAGTAACGCGCGGCACCGCCGACGCAGAGCCGACCGAGGTCGACACACGCAAACCCCGAGCTGCTGAGCCAGACCGAGCCATCGCTCGCGAACGAGCTGCCGATGCTGACGCCGACTGCGCCCGGCACCGTCCGACGCCCGGGCAATTGTGGAACGAACACTTCTGGTTGGTCCTCGACATCGTGAACTTCGAGAGGCGGGGGCGCCTTCGGTCTGGAGGATCCGGAGGGCAGTGGTGCCGTCACCGAGAATGTCTCGATCAGTGCGGCGGCGGTTGCCAGGTCTGCGACCTGACGTTGAGTTCGGCGGCCATCGACATCGACGATCGACACGACGATCTCTCCTTCGAACGAATCGACACTCGCGCGCTCCGCCGGGCATCCTTCCAATGGAGCCAGGATCCCGCGCTCACCGAGCAGCCGCGTGATCGCCGCGGCGGTGGCGGGCTCGCCGGCGACGATCACAGCTGGAGGGCATGGAGGTGTGGCTGCCGCCGGCCCAACTGCCGCGACAATCACGAGCACCCCCAGGCCCGCCGGCGACATCGATCAGTTATCGCCTTCTTCTTCGCCGTCGTTCTCGTGCCCTCCGTCGTCGCAACCAAGCGCAGCGGGGAGGTTGTGGTCGGCCACGGCCGCAGCCTGCGGGCCATCATCATCGGTCTCGCCGTCGTCGTCCGTCTCGCCGTCGTCGGTGCCGTCCTCGACGCCGTCGTCGTCGGTCTCACCATCGTCGCCCTCGCAGGTTCCGTTCTCCTCCTCATCATCATCGACGCACACGGCGTTCGTCGCCGGATCGATACCGTCTTCGCACTCGACGTCGTCGCCGTCCCCGCCACCTCCGGTCTGCTTGAAGATCGTCGTGGTGGGGTCACCGACGTAACGGACCATGCCGAGGTCGAACGCGGAGACGCCCGAGCCACGCACGGCGAATGCTACGTCGATCGCGCCGGAGCTTCGGGGGCTCACGAGGCCGGCGCGGGTTGCGGCCGAGCTCAGCTCGATGCGGTACCCCGAGCCGGACGGAATCGTGATCGTGAATGCGCCGTCCGGTGCAACCGGCGCATCGACGACTGCATTTCCTTTCTGAACAACCGTCACGCGATCGACGGAAGTCGCGAACGTCTCCTGGGCAACGCGGCCAGAGACAGTCTGGCTGCCGACCGATGAACCGCAGCCAACCGAAATGAGTCCGAGAGCAAACAGAGTCTTCATGCAGCCTCCTTGGTGTGTGTATGAGTAACCGGTCGAAGACATTCCTTCTCCGATTCATCACCGAACAGCTGCAGCCGGGCGCCCTCGTTGGCCATCCCGCGGGGCCTTCACGAAGTCTTCATGTGCCGGTCGGCGCCGACGCCGGTTCTCGATCACGAACAAGACGAGGACCAGCATCATGATCATGGACGAGCCGACGGTCCCCAGCCCGATTCGGCCCTTCTCAGTGGGCTTGGTCAGAACATCTCCGATGGGGCCCCGAACGTACGGGTGAGTACGAACGCCAGCCAGAGCAGCGCGACCCTCGAGATCCTGGATATGCCTCGCAGCGAGGATCAGCACCAGGAGGCCGCCGATCAGCAGGGCCCCGCCAGCGAACCCTAGGCCCGAGCTGTCAGCGAGGTAGGCACCAAGTGCGGTCCCAGCGTGTTCGAGAACAGGATCGCGATCCAGCACAGCAACTCCGCCCTGCCGCTACGGACAAGTCGCGACAGCAACGCGACCAGGATCGAGCTACCCATCGCATACCCGAGCCCCAGCGTCCGATCCATGTAGTCCGACGTCGTGGTCCCGGCGGTGCTGATCGTTGAGGATCACGAACCAATACTGCGGCGGGAAATACAGATCGACGCAAGTTGCGCGACGAGGCTGACCACAAACGCGGAGATCAGAATGAGCGAGCTGACGGCGTAGCCACGTTTGATCGTCATGGACAATAGGTCGCCCGCTGTCTCGCCGAGCGTCGTCGCGGCGATCTTTATGACCCAGAACGCAACCGCGATCTTCGGAAGCTTGCTGGTTGCCGGTCGCTCCGCAGTCGGGCGTCGCGGGCGAGCCGTAGCCCCGGCCGCCTTCTCGTAGTCCGGCGAGAGCGCGGCGCATGAGTAACAGGGGTGATCGCTGGCGAGATCACCATGATCGGCGAAATCGGATGCACGCGATCGGGCACGGTTTCGGCCTGGAGGGTCGGGATCATCCGGACGTCAGCGGCATAATCGTCGATGTGCAGCGATGACGACCGAAGGCAAGATGACAGATCCAGAACAGGTTTCCGCAGACACGGCGCACGCGCCCGGGGCGGAGCCGCTCGACCGCACCGTCGAATCGCTCGGCAGCGGCCTCGAACCGACGATGGGAGTGGGCCTCTCCGATCCGGACCAAGCGCCCGCTCGCGTCGTCGTTCGCGCGGGTCAACAGGAGGACTACCGCGATCTCATCCAGGTCGATCCGCGGCACTTCATCGTCGGTCCGGAGATCGCCCGGGGTGGGATGGGACGCATCCTGGGAGCGCGGGACCGTCGGCTCGGACGCCCGGTTGCGATCAAGGAGCTGCTGACCGCGACCGGAGAGCTGAGGACGCGCTTCGAGCGCGAGGCTCGGATCACCGCGAAGCTGCAGCACCCTGCGATCGTGAGCGTGCTCGAGGCGGGCACGTGGCCGACGGGCGAGCCGTTCTATGTGATGAAGCTCGTCTCGGGAGACTCGCTGGCGAAGGTCATTGCCGATCGTCCCACGTTCGAAGCGCGTCTGGCGTTGTTGCCGACTGTGATCGCGGTGGCCGATGCCCTCGCGTACGCGCACAGCATGCGGGTGATCCATCGTGACCTGAAACCGGCGAACGTGCTCGTCGGCGAGTTCGGTGAGACCGTCGTGATCGACTGGGGGCTCGCCAAGGACCTTTCCGATGCGTCGGACGACGCGGTGATGCTTCCGGCTCGAGGTCCCGCGGCGGATATGACCGTCGTCGGCAGTGTCATGGGCACGCCTGCGTTCATGCCCGTCGAACAGGCAGAGGGCGACGCGGTCGACGAGCGTGCCGATGTCTACGCGCTGGGGGCCATGCTCTACAACGTGCTCGCCGGCGCGCCGCCGTACGCGGGCAGGACTTCCGAGATCGTCCTCGACGCCGTGGTCGCGGGACCGCCGCCGCCGATCAACGTGCGCGCACCGGGCGTGCCCCGCGAGCTCGCCACGATCATGAACAAGGCGATGGCGCGCGCCGCCGCCGATCGGTATCCGACCGCGAAGGGGCTGGCCGACGATCTCAAGAAGTTCCAGACCGGTCAGCTCGTCGGGGCGCACCACTACACGACGTGGCAGTTGCTCGGGCGCTGGTTCCGGCGCCACCGCGCACCGATCGCGGTTGCCGCGTCCGCGCTCATTCTCGTCGGCGTGCTCAGCGTGCTCGGCGTGCGCAGGATCCTCCTGGAACAGTCACACACCGACGAGCAGCGCAGGATGGCCGAGCGAAACCGAGGCGACGCAGAGGGCCTGATGGGCTTCATGCTAGGCGAGATGCACGACAAGCTCGAGCCGCTCGGGAAGCTCCATCTCCTGGCCTCGGTCGCAAAGGCCGCGAGCAGCTACTACGATCGACGCGAAGATCTGACCGCCGCGGAGGAGGCGAAGCGAGCGCTCGCGCGACGGAACATGGGCGACGTGCTGATGGACGAGGACAAGGGGAGCAGCGATTCCGCGCTCAAGGAGTACCGCGCGTCACTCACCGCGACCGCCAAGCTGGTGGCGCAGGATCCGACGAATCCCGCACTCCAGGCCGACCTCGCGACGAGTCACATGAAGGTGGGCTTCGTCCTCCAGCGTCAAGGTGATGCGAAGGGGGCGCTCGCGGCGCATCGCGCTTCGCTCGCGATCCGCGAGGCGTTGATGGCGAGCGATCGAGCCAACGAGGCCCGGCGGCGGGATGTCGCCGAAAGCCACCACAGGATCGGCGACGCGCTGCTTGTCGCCGGAGACACCGCGGGATCACTGGCGGAGTTTCGCGGCGCGCTCGCGATCTGGCAGGAGCTGGTGGCGGTGGCCCCGACGAACGCGAGGTACCAATCGGCGCTGTCCGCCACCCACGATGGGATCGGCTCCGGGCTGATCCGACAGGGCGAGACGGCCCTGGCGCTTGCGGAGTACCGCAAAGCGCTGACGATCACCGAGGCGTTGGCGGCACTGGACCCGGAGAACGCCGAGCGGAAGAACGAGCTCGCGAGCGGCTACCAGAGGATCGGCAACGTGCTGATCCGGCAGGGAGACCGCGATGGCGCGCTCGAAGCGCAGCGCACATCGCAGGCGATCTACAAGGGGCTGGTCGCGAACGACCCGACGAACAGCAGTCGGTTGCGTGATCTGTGGTCGAGCCACAATGCAGTCGGCGGACTTCTCGATCCCAGCGACCCAAAGCAGAGCGCGCTCGAGGAGTATCTCGCGGCTCGAGAGATCGCCAAGCGTCTGGCCGCACGGGACCCGTTGAACGGCAGTGCGCAACAGGACCTTGCGATCAGCCACGAGAGGGTTGGCCCCCTGCTCGCGATGCGGGGGGACAAGGACGGAGCGCTCGCGGAGTACCGCGCAGCCCGCGCGATCGAGGAGAAGCTGCTCGAGCGCGAACCGGCGAACCCCGGTCCGCGATGGCAGCTCGTGATCAACCACATCTACGTCGGCGAGATTCGCGTTGACCAAGGCGACTTGGCCGCGGCGCTCGAGGAATACGAGCAGAGTCTGGGCATCGCGGCACGCCTGGTCGCTGAGGACCCGACCAACGCCGACAAGAAGCAGTTGCTCAAGGCGGCCCACGGCAGCGTCGGCGATGTGCTCGTCGCGCGCGGAGACCGGGCCGCCGCGATCGAGCACTACCGGGCATCCCTGGCGATCGCGGCAGAGCTTGCGGACAAGGATCCGACGTACGTCACGTACCAGTCGGAGCTCGCGACTGCGCACATGGACCTCGGCAACGCGCTGCTGGCACACGCGGATCGTGCGGGCGCGCTCGCGGAGCTCCGGGCCGCGCTCGAGGTCGCGAAGCGTGTGTCCGCTGCAACCCCGAAGGACGACGACGCTCGCGCGCTCGTGACCAAGCTCGCCTCGAAGGTGGCGGCCTGTTGCGGCGCGGCGAAGGGTTCTCGCTGAGGGCTACGTCGCCGTCGGCTTTCAAAGGACACGAGCGTGTCAGCGAGCGCGACGCTGGGCGCAATTGACCGTTCCGCGCAAGGACATGTCTCCAGCGTCCGCGCGTGTGCATGGTGTGCAGATGACCGAGAAGATCCGCCTGGCCGTCGTCATCTGCAGCACGCGACCGGGTCGTCACGGCGGCACGATCGCGAAGTGGGCGTTCGAACACGCGAGCGCGCATCCAGCATTCACGCCCGAGCTCGTGGATCTCGCGACGTTCAACCTGCCGCTCCTGGATGAGCCCCACCATCCACGGCTCGCGAACTACACGAAGGATCACACCAAGGCGTGGAGCGCGAAGGTGGCCGCGACCGAAGCCTTCGTGTGGGTGACGCCCGAGTACGACTTCGCGATGCCGGCGACGCTGCTCAATGCGTTGCAGTTCCTGTCGCAGGAATGGAAGCACAAGGCGTGCGCGTTCGTCAGCTACGGCGGCATCTCGGGTGGCACCCGTGGCGTGCAGATGAGCAAGCAGGTCGTGACGTCGCTCGGGATGATGCCCATCCCGGAAGCTGTGGCGCAGCCGTTCTTCACGTCGCACATCAAGGACGGCGTGTTCGCGCCCGCGGACACCCAGGACAAGGCGGCAGTCACCATGCTCGATGCGCTGGCGACGTGGTCCAAGGCGCTCGCCCCGCTCCGGGCCTAGATGAATTCGAGCCGGTCGCCGCGCTGCGAATGCTCCTGGTCGCTTCGTGGAAGGCGACCTGCAACATCCACGTCCAGATGCGTTGACGCTCGATCGGAAACGTTTCCACAGTGGGGCATGAACAAGCTCTCGATCGCGTTGGTTGCCGCCCTCTCGCTGACTGCCGTTGCTTGCAAGAAGAAGAGTGGCGCCGACTGTGACAAGGCGATCGCCAACAGCATGCAGCTCGCCAAGGCCGACATGGCAAAGATGCCCGGCGTCGACGACAAGATGATGCAGAAGCTGAAGGACCTCGGCGTGCAGCACTGCAAGGAGGACAAGTGGTCCGACGAGACGGTGAAGTGCATGGCGGACGCGAAGACCCAGGCCGACGCGCAGGGCTGCTACAGCAAGATGGCGCCCGAGCAGCAAGACAAGATGTCGAAGGCGATGATGGAGATGATGGCCACGACGATGGGTGGCTCCGCGGGCTCCGCCGGCTCGGCCCCGGCGGGCTCGGCGGGCTCGGCGGCGGGAAGCGACACCGGTGCAGCGGGCTCGGCAGGTGCCGGGAGCGCGGCGGCTGGCTCGGGGGACGCGGCCGGCTCGGCAGGCAGCGCCGCGGCGCCCAAGTAACTCAGAAGTAGAGGACGATCATCCCCATCCGCGCTACACGAGCGCGAACGAGAACCGCAGCCCAGGCGGGTCGGTGGGCCCGAGGACGAGCTCGACGGTCGCGTGCACGGCATCGATCGAGCCTGTGAGGCGCGCGACGAGCTCGACGCCGCGTCCTGACGGGTAGAACCCGCCGAGCATGCTCTGGATCGGCCGCCACTCGACACGATCCCACACCATGCAGACGCGCGGCTCGACGACGCCGTCCCGCGCGCGGAGCGTGAGGCGGCTCGGCGTCCCCCTCGCGAGCGAGTCGTGAAGGTTCGCGGCGATCCGGCGCTGGGGCTCGGTGATCCCGAGCACGACGGCGACCCGGTCGAGGTGCGCGAGCGTGGCGGCCACGGCGCCGGCATCATCATTGGCCTGCTCGAACACGTACGTCGTCGAGCTGCCATCGGTCGCGAGCGCCGAGAATGCATCTGCGCCGAGCGACGCGACGAGTGCGGGTGCGGTGGCGGGCAGCGCGGCCTCGTCGGACGAGGCGGTGACGGTGGTCGCCCCGATCTCGACGTCCAGCGTATCGCCGGGCAATGCGTCCAGCCAGGGCCCGCAGATGCCGCGCGCGATGTCACGCGACACGCGCGTCGTGACGGTCAGCGCGTCGAAGCTGTGAGGGACGGTCACCACGAGCTTGTCGTTCATCGCCATGACGGCCGGCGCGAGTCGCGCGAGCAGCGGCGACGTCTTGATCCCGAGCAGCCCGCCGAGCGTCGCGACCCGGGGAAGGTGACCAGGCGACGCGGTGGAGGGCTTCACAGCGCGACCATAAGCGGCGATGCCGGCCGGATCAACGGCAGCGCTCGGCGGCATGCCGCGACCGCAGACGACGCGCTGATCCTCCCGGGCGGCCGGCTGCGACGGTGTCTCCCGGAGCGGTCCAGGCACCGTCGCGTCCGCCGTCCGGGTCAGTCGCTCTAGCGACGCGGCAACCACGCATCGAGCTCGGTGACCGCCGCGGTCTCACCGGCATCGAGGAGGACCTTGCGGGCCGAGGCGCCGAGCGTGGCTGCGCGAGCGCGGTCGCGGCGGCTCGCGAACAGGGCCTGCGCGAGCTTGGCGTCGACCGAAGCGCCCCAGACTGGATCGGAAGGGTCCTTGGCGATCAGCTGCACCGCGCGCTCGAGCGGGGCGATCGCGTCGGCGGGACGCTTCAGCCCGAGGAGCGCGGAGCCGGTGCCCGCGAGGTCGTCGGCGCGCGACGGATGATCGGGGCCGAGCGCCGCGGTCAGGATCGTGCCGACGCGGGTGAACCGGTCGAGCGCGTCGGCGTACGCGTGCTCGTCGAGCAGGAGGTAGCCGAGGTTTGCGAGCGTGCGTGCGACGAGCGGGTGCGCGGGGCCGTGGGCCTTCTCGCGGATCGCGAGCGCGCGCTCGAGCAGCGGGCGCGCATCGGCGAGCCGGTGCTGCTCCTGGAGCAGCTGGCCCATGTTGCTGAGGACGCGCGCGACCTCCTGCCCTTCGCGCCCGAACATCGCCTCGCTGGCGGACAGCACCTGGCGGTACTGAATGAACGCATCGTCGTAACGGCGCAGCGAGCCGAGTGCGTTCGCGAGGTTCTGGCGCGTGCTCGTCGTCAGTGAGTGGACCGTGCCGTAGGTGCGCTCGCGGATCGCCAGCGCCTTCTCGAGCATCGGGATGGCCTCCTCGCGCTTGCCCTGCATGCTGAGGCTCGAGCCGAGGGTGTCGAGCACGTCGGCCTCCAGCGTGCCACCGGGGGTCCTGCGCACGACGAGCGCGAGCGCCTTGCGGTTCTCGGCCTCGGCCTCGTCGAGCTTGCCCTCCTTCAGGAGGATGTTGGCGCGCACGGTGGCGAGGCGGACCGCGAGCAGATCGTCGCCGCCCTTGCCGTCGATCGCCGCCGCCGCGAACTCGAGCCAGCGCTTGCCGTCCGCGGCGCGTTGCGAGCGATACCCGGTGACATACGCGAGATCGATGGCGGCTGTCGCGACGAGATCGTCAGCGCGCGCCGCCTGGGCACGCACGAGCGCGCGGAACAGCACCTGCTCGGCATCCCCGAGGTCGGTGGTCGCCGTGAGGACCTTCGCTCGCTGTAGCTGTGCCTCGGCCTCGAGCGCGGGGAGCTCCTGGATCGCTGGATCACCGACGATGGAGACGAGTGCGGGCAACGCAGCCTTGTAGTTCGAGACCTCGACCCACGCGCGAGCCTGGTCGATGCGGCCGCGCAGCCCGTCATGACGCTGGCGCGTGAACGGATCGCTCGGCACTCGCGTGCGGCGGTTGAGCGACTCGACGTCTGCGCACGGGCTGACATCCGGCAGAGACGCGGTCGCCTCGCGCGCGTGTGCAACGGTGTCGACATCGGCGCGTGCGAACACCGTGACGAGTGCGTCGAGCTCGGAGCGGCGTCGCTCGAGACACGTCATCCGCAGATCGAGCACGGCCTCGGATTGCTGGCGGTGCACGCGGGTCGCCTCGCACGCACCGACATGCATCGCGGACCACCCGCCCACGTACGAGTCGATGCGACGCTCGACGGCGGTCCACGCCTGCGCTGCGGCGGGCGAGCCGGTTGCCAGGAACGCGTAACGCACCTCGTTGCGACGCGCTGCGCTCCACACGGCCTCGACCTCAGCGGCCGCTCCCTGACACGGCTTCTCCGCCGGCGCCTGGGACAGCAGCGTCGCCGCGAGCGCAGCCGTCGTGGCTGCGGCGAGACCCCCGACGGCGAGGATCGCGACGCCACGACGTGGTGCGATCGCCGCGAGCAGCGCGTCCATCGACGCGAAGCGACGCGCGGGTTCCGGCGACAGGCCGCGCACCAGCGCGCGCCTCACGCGACCTGGAACGCGCACGCTCCGGCCGGGCTCGAGGCGGCCGGCAAGCACGGCCGTGCGCAGCTCGTCGACGGTCGCGCCGCGGAACGGGCGCTCGCCATGGAGCGCCTCGTAGAGAGCCACGCAGAACGCGAACTGATCGGCGCGGGCGTCGACGGTGTCGCCGTTGAACTGCTCCGGTGCCATGTACGCCGGCGTCCCGATGAACATGCCGGTCATCGTGAGCTCGTGATCGGAGGGTGCGCGCACGCGCTGCGGATCGACATCGGTCGGCACGGCGACGACCTCACCGCCGAGCCGGGCAAGACCGAAATCCGTGACCTTGACGGAGCCCTGATCGCTCCCGCGTTGCGCCATCAGCACGTTGTCAGGTTTGAAGTCGCGGTGGACGAGGCCGACCGCGTGGGCCGCCGCGAGCCCGATGCCGGCACGCGTGTACGCAGCGAGGATCTCGCGGGGGGTACGGCGCGCCTCGACCTGCCACGCGCGGAGGTTCGTGCCGGCGACGTACTCCATCGCGACGTAGACCTCGCCCTCGGCGGTACCGAGCTCGTAGACCGTGGTCACGTTCGGGTGCGAGAGCCGCGCGAGCGCCTTCGATTCGCGACGTAGCCGCTGCACCAGCTCGTCACGCACGGGACCGAGCTCGGTGCGGATCAGCTTGAGCGCGACGGTGCGATCGAGGCGTGGATCATGCGCGGCATACACGACGCCCATGCCGCCGATGCCGACCAGCCGCTCGATGACGTACGGGCCGACCTTGGCACCCCGCGTGAGGATCTTGCGATCGAGCCGGGCGGTGGTCTCGGGCGCGGAACCGAGAGCCGGGACCGCCGGGAGGGTCGGCGCGCCCCCGGCGGAGGCCTGCTTGACCACGCACGCGACGAGCGACAGGCAGTCGGCACACCCATCGAGGTGCGAGCGGACGGCACTCGCCTCGGGTCCCGACAGCCGTCCGCCGACGAACGCTTCGATCGCATTATCGTCGACGTGCACATGAAGCGCACGTTGCAACGCACGGTCCGCGCCGCACGCGTGTGATCTTGAGCGGTTCGCCGCGGCGCTGGCTACTGCAGTTGCCACTCAGCCGGAAGGCGCAGATGTCGGCAGCTCACGCCTCGGGCGTGACGACCGCGGGTGCGTCGGAGTCCGCGACCGCGACCGAGGCGTCGCCAGCCGCGAGAATCGCAGTCGCCATCGCCCGGCGTCCACTCACGATCACCTCCTCGCGCCCGTCGTCGGTGACGTGGCGAACGAGGCGGTACGTCGTGTTGCCTTCCGCGCGCGCGACCTCGGGTGCCGCGATCAGAAGCTGCAGATCGAGGTTCTTGCAGAGATCGAACAGCACGCCGAGGTTGTCGCGAGAGAGCCGGTTCGCCTCGTCGAGAAACAGGAACCGCAGCGAGCCACCGGTGCGGCGCGCGCGGAGCAGGTTCGCGTCGCGCTCCCACTCGGTGAGCACGACCATCATCAGCGCGGCACCGACGCCGATCGCCTCGCCCGTCGACAGCTTGGTCGGGCTCGCGGTTTCCCAGGCACCCGAGGTCTGCCGCCGGATCTCGACGGCGAGCTCGAGGTACTCGCGGTAATCGAGGAGCCGCTGGCCACCACCGCGACCACCACCGCCGTAGCGCCGGAAGATCTCGTCGAGCGCCTCCTCGATCGGGATCGACGCGATGAACAGCAGCTCCTGCGCCTCTCCGAGCCGGAGCGCTCGGAGGATCTGCTCCATGCGATCGATGCGGCGGATCTCGACGCGGATACCGTGGATGCTGCCGAACCGGATCCCCTCGAGCTGCTGATTGAGCCGCCGCACCTGCCCGTGCGCACGGCGAACCTGCACGTCGATCCCGCGCGCGATGTCCTCGGACGCGCCGCGCAGATCATGCTCCTGGCGGCCCAGCCGGCCCTCGAGCATGTCGAGGTGGTCCCGAAGCCGCTCGAGCGCGAGGAGCGGCTCGTCGACGTCGGCGACCTGCGCGGGCACGCGGCGGCGCAGCCACTCGCGCGCTGCTTGCCACGTGGCGAGGTTGCCCAGCCCGTCGGGGGCGTGGTCGCGGATCTCGGTTACCAGCTCGTCACCGCCGCGGGCGCGCGCGATGCGATCGACGAGCAGCTCGCGCTTGGACCAGGCATCGGCTGCAAGCTGGACGCTCGTGCGATCGGTGCGCGGCCCGGTGAGCACGGCATGGAGCAGGCTCTCGGCACCGGCGCGATCGCGGAGCGTGGTCCACGCCTCGATGGTCGGGCCCGCGTCGCGGCTCGCGGCCGCGAGTCGTGCCCGCGCCTCGGTGACCGTGTGGCCGGCACGCTCGAGACGCTCCGCGGCGAGTGCCGCCTGGGTGACGAGCTCGCGCGACTCGCGATCGAGATCGTCGGCGCGCGCGGCGAGCGCATCGAGATCGCGGCTCGCGGCTGCCTCGACGATCGTGCCAAGGCTCGCCAGCTCGGCCGCGGCCCGATCGCGGTGCGCGACCACGGCGAGGCGCGCTGCCTCCGCCTGCTGCGCGGCGGCGGTCGCGACCTCCCACGCAGCCTCGGCGGCAGCCTCGGCATCGGCGGCCGTCTGCACCGCTGCGCGGGCATCGACGTGTTGCGCCTCGAGCGCGGGGGCGAGGCCCGCACGGGCATCGAGGGCAGCTTCGGCATCGCCGAACGCCGCGGCGTGGCGATGGACGAGCACATCATCGAGAGCGCCGCGCGCGACGGCGATCTGATCGAGGCGCGCCTCGAGCGCCGTGACCTGGACGTCTCGCTCGCGCAGGGCCTCGTCATCGGGGGGCGGCGTCCGCAGCACATCGACGTGCTCGGCGAGGACCGCGCGCGCGGAGGCGAGGCGAACCAGCTCCTCGGTGATCGCGGCGCGATCGGCGAGCAGCGCCACCAGCTCGCTCGCGCGCTGTGCGTGATCGGGCGCTGCGAGGAGCGCGACGTCGGGGAGCAGGCGGCGCAGCCCGTCGAGGCGAGACCGTCCCGCGGTGGTGCGTTCGCGGTCGGCGGTCACCTGCAGCTCGCGCAGGTTGGCCGCACTTCCGAGCTTCGCGATCTCGGTGGTGAGCTCCGCGCGCTCGTGGCTCGGGTCCCCGAAGGCAAAGCTCTCGACATCGAAGCCGTCGACATCGCGGCGCCAGGCGGCGACGACAGCGGTCCGCTCGGCGACCTCGTCGAGCTCGGCACCATCGCGCGCGATCGCAGTGTGCAGCTCGTGCACCTGTCGCTCGCGCGCGCGCCGACCGAGGCTGGGGCGCGGCAGCCGGCGCGTGACGCGCACGCCGAAGGGCTCGGGAACGACGACGTCGGAGACGTCGGCGAGCTCGGCGAGATCGTCGGGCACCTCGACAGGGAGCGTCGCGCCGGCACCGACGAGCCACACGGTCGGGGCCACCCGCTCCGACGCCTCGACAGCGGCGGCGGCCGCATCGAGATCGTCGACGATCAGCGCCCCGGTCAGCGGGCCGAGGCGCGCCTCCACCCAGCTCGCGGCCTCGACATCGAGATCCTCGAAGCGGCTCGCGAGCAACTCGGCACCGAGCTCGTCGCGGAGCCGCAGGAGCTCGGGGTCGAGGTTGGTGCCGCTGCGTTCGACGGCGGCCGCGCGTTGCTGCAGCTCCTGGCGGCGCGCTTCGAGCTGGGCTCGTCGGTCGGCGAGCGCATGCTGCTCCGCGGCAAGTCGGTCACGCAAGGCCGCGATGTCGGCGCGCGAGGTCGGCACGGTGGACGCCGGGCCGCCGACGGCGGTGAGGCGTGCGGCCGTCGTGGACGCGAGTTGCCATCGTGCGATGCGCTCGTCGAGCGTGGCGATTCGAGATCGAAGGTCCGCTTCGCGCAGCCGGCCGGCGACGTCCTCGGTGCGGCGTGCGTCTCCAGCGGCATCGAGGTCGCGCAGCAGCACCTCGACAAGCTCGAGCTCGCGAATCACGACCGCACCGACGTCGGCGTCCGCGAGGGGAAGCGCGAGCTTCGCCGCGAGGGCGCGTGCCGTCGCCTGGCGGTGGGCGAGCCGCTCGGCCTGGCCGCGTTCACGCTCGAGCTCCTGGCCACGCGCGACGAGGGCCTCGCGCTCGGCGAGTCGTGCGAGTGCAGCACGCGCCCGACCGTGAACCTCGCTGCCGCCGGACGAGCTCGGATCACCCGAGGCGGTGAGGTCGGGCTCGATCTCGCGCAACGCAGCGCGTGCACGCGCGTACTCGTCACGCCGCGCGACCACATCTCGCCCGGTCCGCTCGAGCCGGGCACGCTCCGCTTCGAGGCGCGCGCGCTCGTCATCGAGCTGCGCGATCACGGACGCGGCGTCATCGGCGGCGAGGTCGGCTCGCTCCGTCCATCGACGCGCATCATCGAGGCGACGCGCGAGCTGTCGATAGCCATGCGCGCGACGCACGAGCTCGTCGAGGCCGGCCTGCAGATCGGCGAGCCCGTGCGCGGCACGAACCTCCGCCTCGAGCGCACGGGCACGTTCCTGCCGCGCCGCCATGCGCTCCGCGGTCGCGGCCACCTGCCGGCTGCGCGCCTGCTGTTCTGCCGACGACAGCGTCCCGAGCTCCCGCTCGAGGTCCGCGAGGCGTCCCGCTACGCCTTGCGCGGCGACCGCGCGGTCCCGATCGGCGGTCGCGGCCGTGTGCTCTGCGCGAGCGGTGACGAGCTGCAACTCGACGGAACCGCGGCGCGAGGTGAGCTGCTCGATCGACAGTGCCATCTCCCGCTGCGCGCGCACGGCATCGTCGAGCATGGGCCGCGCGCGCTCGACATCACGCTCTGCCTCGGCCGCGGCCTCGCGGGCGGCGTGCACCGTTGCGGCGAACATCTCGGTACCGGACTCGTAGATCGCGGTGATCTCGCGCTCGATCCGACGCGACTCCGCGACCTCGCTGCGCGTCCGGGCGCACGCCTCGAGGTTCGCGCGCATCCGCGACAGCGTGTCGCCGAGCCCGCTCTCCTCCTTGAGGAGGAAGCCGCGCAGCTCGCTGGTGAGCGCGCGAGAGATCCCACCGGTCATGCTCGTGCGCAGCATCTCGTTGAGCTTGCTGCGCTCCTCGTCGCCGGACAGGCGCATCGGGGAGATGCCGCGCTCGAACAGCTCGGCGAAGTAGTCCTTGATCACGCGAAACGTCTGCATCTCGCCGCCGGCGCGCTCCGTCGCGATCCGGATCTCCTCGAGCTCGGGCACGTGATCGCCGTCGAGGCGCCGCACGAGCAACAGATCCGACAGCCGCACGTCGGGCCCGAGCTTCGAGATCACGAACGCCGTGGGCTCGACGGTCGGCTCCGAGGTGCGCAGCAGCCGCACGCCTGCCAGCAGACGCTCTCCCGCGACGTCGAGCTCGAGCACCGTGTACGACGGCCTGCCGAGCTCACCGAGGCGCCCCCAGATCCCGCGATCACCGCCGGTCGCGGCCGTCTCGCCGAGGTTCGTGAACCGGAGCTTCGACATGTCGGGGAGGAGCGCGACGTAGGCCGCGATCATCACCGTGGTCTTGCCTGCGCCATTCGCGCCCTCGAGAGCGGTCACGTGCCGGTCGAGGAGGTAGCGCTCGTAGAACACGCCCTTCCAGTTGACGAGGACGAGCGCCGAGATCTTCGCGCGCGTCACGCTCAGCGGTCCTCGTCCATCTCGTCGGCCTGGTCATCGAACACGTAGGGCTCGTCGGCCTCCTCGTCCGGTGCCGGCACGTCGGCAGCGGCTTCGCCGGGGATCGCATCGCGCCCACCGTCATCGATCACACCCGCATTCCCCGCCTCGTCCTCGCCGTCGTCGGGCTCGCCGTCACGTTCACCCGCCTCGCCCTCGCCCTCCGTGACGAGCGCGACCTCGCCCTCCGCCACGAGCTTGGCGAGTGCCTCCGCGGGCGCCGACATCCCGCGCACCGGCTCGGCGAACCGCAGCAGCGACGGACGCAGCTTGAGCTGACCATCCTCCGCGAGCTCGACGAACCCGAGCAGCCCGAGGTGCCGCACCGCCTCGGCGACCCGCGCGCGCACGTTCTTCTGCGCGATCCGCTCGTCGACGCGCTTCCGCTTCGTCGGATTGAGCATCTGGATCAACGCATCGCTACCGAGCACCACCACGAGCTGTGCGATCACATCCTCCGACGTGATCCGACCACCGCGCTCGATCGTGGCCGGATCGAGATAGAGCAGCGCGAGCGCCTGCCCGACGAGCATGTCCGCCGCGCCGAGCTGGCGTCGCGAGAGCATCTCGCCGGTCGGCAGCAGGTAGAAGTAGCCATCCGACTTGTGGATCAGCTCGCAGCCGTAGCGGCGATAGAACGTCTCGAGGTGATCCTGCGCGTCGGTGAGCAGCGTGTACCAGGCAAAGTCCTCGCGATCGATGTGCCGCCCGCGTCGCAGCGCGAGATCGAGCTCCGGGAAGCTCGGATCGAGCACGACGTCCTGCAGCTCCGTGTAGCCCTTGCGCTCGGTCATCGCGGCCCTCGTGTTCCGGTCACCCGCCACTCCTCGACCTCGAGATCGTCGCCGACCGCGACCCACGGCCGCTCGTGTCCCGCCTCGACGCGCGCCAGCTGCGCGACCGTGTGCGCGACACGGCCTGCTTCGACGAAGCGCTCGCCCGCGGGCAGCTCGGCTGTGACCTGTGTCGTCACACTCGACAGTGCGCGCGCGCCCGCGTCGAGTGCGTGCTGCACCTTCGCGTCGAGGACCGCCTGTGGATCGATCGCGGTATCCGGGGCGGGCTCCTTCTCGCGCGGCGCACGCGGCCGCACGACCGGTGGCTTGTCGCGCACCGCTGCCACCGTGCGCAGGATCCGGATCGGCGGCGCCGCGGCGTAGGTCAACGCGAACTTCGTACCGGTGCCCGCGAGCTGATCGCGGAGCCGCTGGGTCAGCGCACGCGTCGGATCGAGCCGCACGACGTCGCGCAGGTAGCGGTGCACGTACTGGAAGTACTCCGACCACGCGCGCTGTCGCGCCGTCCCCCACGCGACGCTGCGATCGATCTGATCCATCAACCGGTGCGCGACCGTCTCCGCCTCGGTCTCGCCCGACATCACCGCGAGATCCTCGATGTCGTGCAACAGGCCGAGCAGCACACTGCTGTCGCGCAGCAGCACCACGTTGAGCTCGTGGAGCGTGGCGCTCGTCGACTCGAGCAGCGCCTGGCAGCGATCGAGCGCGCCGAACCAGTCCGCCTCGAGCAGCCGCCGGATCTGCGCCTGGAAGTCCTCCTGCTGTAGATCGAGGCCGCGCTGCCGCCGCTCGATCCCGGCGATCAGCTCGCCGATGGTCACCTCGAGCGGACCGACGACCGCATCGCGCCAGACCTCGGGCGTCTGCGCGGCCCGCGCCGTGGCGAGCACGTCGGAGATCGCCGTGCGCAGGCTCGTCGTCAGCACCGCGAGGCTCGCGCGCGTCAGCACGTCCTCCTCGAGGTAGAACTCGACGATCGCGGACCCGAGCCGCGACAGCGCGAACTCGCCGGTGCGCACCACGCCCTGCCCGTCGACGCGCGCGAGCAGCCGCTGTGCCCGGAGCCGCTGGATCGCATGCGTCGCGCGGCGCCGCACCTGATCGGCCTCCGGTTGCACGACGCTGCTGGCGTGCGCGAACACGTCTTCGAGCTGCTGCTCGGTGAACGACGTCAGGTTCGCGCTCTCCGCGCGCACCTGCAACGCGATCAGGAAGCAGATATCGACCGGCCCGAGCTCGAGCGACGGCTTGCGGTCGGCGATCGCAGCGACGATCTGGTCGAGGTTGCGACGTGTCGTCACGGGACTGCGCTTCATAGCTCGCCCGTCGCCCCGATGCGAGACGCGGCCCGGCAATTCCCCGCCCCAGCTCGGCGCGGCACGCGCGTCAGCCCCGCGTGCTACTCCGCTGCCGTGACGCCGCACGTCCTCGATGTTCCGTTCGCGATGCGCGCCGTGGCCACCGCAAGCGCCGCCCGCTGGGATGCCTCGCACGGCGTCTTCATCTACGAAGGCCCCAGGCTCCCACCCGCGCTCGATCCATTCCGGGCCCTTCCCTATTCGTGGGAGATGCACGTTCAGCGCGAGCTCGTCGACGCGCCTCCGCCCGCACCGTCGCGCCCCCACCGCGACATCACGCTCCGCACCCACCAGGAGGTCGCGGTCCGCGCGATCGCCGCCGCACGTGCCGCCGAACTCCCAGGGTTCTTGCTCGCCGACGACGTCGGCCTGGGCAAGACGATCACCGCGTGGGCCGCGATCCTCGAGATGCGCGCGGCTCGCAGCATCCTCATCGTGTGCCCGCTCGCGGTGATCGCGCACTGGCGCCGCACGATCGAGGCCATGGGCGACGGCGGCAAGGACATCATCCTCCTCAACTACGATCGGCTCGGGAAGCTGTTCGAGGTCAGCGACGCCGCGCGCAAGAAGATCCGCACGAAGAAGGGCCTCGCGCGCGCCGGCACGGCACCGGACTTCGACGTGATCGTTCTCGACGAGAGCCACCGCTGCAAGAACCCCACGGCCGCGCGCTCGAAGCTCGCTGCGAAGCTCGTCGCGAATGCGGGCTTCACGCTGTGGCTGTCGGCGACCGCAGGTCAGAACCCACTCGAGCTGTCGTACCTCGCCCCCCTGCTCGCCCAGGTCACCGGCGCACGCGCGAAGGACCTCAAGGACTTCGAGCAGTGGTGCCTCGATCAGGATCTCGGCGTCACGCGCGGCACGTTCGGCAAGTGGGAGTGGCGCGGCGACCGCAAGGATTGCGAGAAGGTCCGCACGATGCTGTTCGAGCCCGCGAGGCGCGGTCAGGCACTCGCCGGGATCCGGCGGCGCCCCGAGGACATCGTCGGGTGGCCCGCGATCAACCGGATCCTCACGCCGATCGAGCTCTCGAGCGAGAACCGCGCGCTCTACGAGGAGGCATGGACCGCGTTCCGCCGCGAGCTCGAGCTGGCACCGCGCGGCCGGGATCCCAAGTCCGCGCTCGCGGCCTCGCTGCGCCTGCGCCAGAAGAGCTCGCTGATCCGGGTCCCCGGCACGGTCGAGCTCGTACGCGACCTCCTCGACAACGGCCACCACGTCGCGATCTCGGTCGCCTTCCTCGAGTCGCTGACCGCAGTTCGCGAGAAGCTCGAGAGTGGCCTCGCCGCGATCCCGTGCGCGGTGATCCATGGCGGACTGTCGGCCAGCGCACGCGAGGCGGAGCGCCTGCGGTTCCAGCGCGGCGAGACGCGCGTCGTGCTGTTCACCGTCGAGGAAGGCATCTCGCTCCACCAGGGCGAGCACGACGAGGCGCCGCGCTCCGAGGTGATCCACGACCTGCGCTGGTCAGCGATCCAGATGGCGCAGATCGAGGGCCGCTGTCATCGGGATGGCCGCTACGCGCCGGTGTACTGGACGTACGCCGATGCGACCGTCGAGGAGAAGATTGCGCGCGTCGTCGCCGGCCGGCTTCAGGCGATGAAGGAGATGATCGGCGACGACGTCGAGACGTTGCGCGAGATCGAGTCGCTCCTGCTCGCGACCTGACCGACTCAGGCGGACGTCAGCTCGGGTGCGTTCGCCGCATCGAACAGCTCGGCGCTCTGGCGCGGCGGTCGGCCACGGCGCTTGCCCGTCTTCGCGCTCGTGCTCGGTCCCCCCGCGACGGCTGGTCGCGCCAGCTCCGCAAGCGCCGCCGCGAGGGGCTGCCGCTCGACATGAGCGTCGCTGTACACGCGCGCATACGCGACCGCGCGCGCAGCGGTCTCCCGCAACGTCGCCAGGCGCGCCTCCGAGGTGGCGACGGCAGCCGCGAGCGCATCGCGTGCGCGCTCCACGTTCTTCGCCTCCGTACGCAGCTCGTCCGCTTGCTTGCGGAGGGTCGCTGCGTCGACGTCCGGGAACGTGACCTTCGCGAGCTGATTCGCGAACAGGTCGATGATCGCGCGAACCTCGACGGGCACCGGATCATGGTCCGACGGCTCTGCGGGGATCGAGACCAGGGCGGGCGTGGTGATGGCAGGCATGAACATACGTTCAGTACACGTAGCGCGGAGCGCCGTCAAGAAATCGCGCTCGCTCGACGCTCAGGCATCGATTCGCGCTGGTGCTCGTGCCGCGATGGCACGCGCCGCCTGGTCGGGCGCACGAGAACACGGACTTGGCGCAAGCCTGGCGCTGGCCTCGCAGTTGCTCCAACGCTCCAGATGACCCGCTCCTACGGTGCATCTCGTGCCACCTTGCGCCTCTCTTCCGTGACCCTGCCCGTGCCCCCGACCGTGCGCGACCCCAGCATCCAGCGGCTGTCGTTCACGTGCTTCCGACTCGTGGCGATCGTCGATCGCGAACCTGACGACCCCGCCTTCGAGGCGATCGAGCTGATGGCCACGCGGAACGTGATGGGCGTGTTCATGCGTGTGCGCTGAGTAGCGGTCGACCGGTACGAGCTCCAGCGCGGGAGCGCGACGATGGCAGTTCGCGTGGCTCCCGGCGAGCACTCCGCACGGTGGGTGCTACCTCGTGTCGAGAACCGAACAGGAGCACTCCATGAAGATCGGATTGATCGGCGCCGGCCAGATCGGTGGCGCCTTGACCCGTCGGCTACGGCAGCTCGGCCACGATGTCGCGGTCGCCAATTCGCGCGACCCCTCCACCCTCGCCGACCTCGCGCGCGAGACCGGCGCGCAGGCGGTCACGCGCACGGAGGCCGCGCGCGGCAGAGACATCGTGATCGTCGCGATCCCCGAGGCCGGCATCCGCGACCTCCCGAAGGATCTGTTCGCGGGCGTCCCCGCCGACAGCGTGATCGTCGACACCGGCAACTACTACCCGCAGCAGCGCGACGGACGCATCGCCGAGATCGAGAACGGGATGACCGAGACGCGGTGGGTGTCGCAGCAACTCGGCCGTCCGGTGATCAAGGCGTTCAACAACATCTACGCGACGCACCTCCGCGATCGTGGGCGGCCGCCAGGCAGTCCCGGTCGCATCGCCCTGCCTGTCGCCGGCGACGATCCCCGAGCCAAGAAGCTGGTGATGCAGCTCGTCGACGATCTCGGCTTCGATGCGATCGATGCAGGCACCCTCGACGAGTCGTGGCACCAGCAACCCGGCACGCCGGTCTACGGCACGGATCATGACGCCGCGGGCGTACGGCGCTCGCTCGCAGAAGCACAGCCGGAGCGCACCCCGCAGTACCGCGCGACGCCGAACAGCCCGGGCTCGTTCACGAGTCCTGCCTAGCGCACTCGCGCGGGCAGCAGCACGGTTCGTACTGCCGACCGATATGCGCGCCTCATCGCTTCTACTGACTCGGTCGCACGACGCGGGCGCACACACGGAAGCGGTCACGACCTCCGTGCCGACGGTTCCTCCGCGTCGTAGATTCGCAAATGTCGATCATCCGAACGTTCCGCGAGGGCGACATCGATGCGATCGCGCGACTGCATCAGGAGGTGTTCCCGCCCGACACCGGACCAGCAGAGCTCGACGTCTACCGGACCTATTTTCGAGACACCTTTCTCACCGGTCCGCGCGCAGATCGTGAGATCGCATCGCTGGTCTGCGAGGACGACGATCGATCGCTGATCGGCTTTCTCGGCGTGATCCCGTTCAGGATGGCTGTGGACGGTCGGCCGATCTGGGCGACGGTGAGCACCCAGTTCTGCGTCGATCCGCGCCGTCGCGGGATGACCGGCCTCAAGCTGCTGCGTCACCATCTCTCGGGTCCGCAGGACCTCTCGATCAGCGATGAAGCGAATGCGATCACGCTGCGGCTGTGGTCGTTCGCTGGCGGAGAAGCGGTGACGAGCTGCAGTCTGCACTTCCTTCGGCCGCTTCGACCGGCGGCGCTCGCACTCTCGCTCGCAGCAGCGCGGCGGCCAGGGCTTGCCCGCGTGGCGCGTGGGATGGCGGTCCCGGCGCGCCTCGTCGACTCGGTGCTCGCGCGCGTGCCGCAGACCCGTCTGCGCCCGCCCGTGCCGCAGACGCGCGGCGAATCGCTGGATGCGTCGACGATGGTGGCGGCACTTCCCGAGATCGCTCGCGAACGCCAGGTCGTGCCGCTCTACGAGCCCGACGCGCTCGCCTGGTATCTGCAGCGCGCACAGGCCATACCGGGCGGCGACGTCCAGCGTGTGCTCGTCCGCAATCGGAAGGGCAAGCTGCTCGGCTGGTACATCTATGACCGCGTGCCCGACGGCACGGCGCAGCTTCTCCAGCTCGCCGCTCCGGCAGAAGCTGCGCGCGATGTGCTGGATCACCTGCTGTACGACGCGTGGCAAGCCGGCATGATCGTGGTGCAGGGTCGACTCGATCCCGCACTCGCGCAGGTCTACTCCGATCGGTTCTGCCTGTTCTCCCGGCGCGGGCCGTGGATGCTGGTGCACGCACGCGATCCCGCGCTCGTGCATCGGTTTCACCGTGGCGAGGCGCTGTTCTCGCCGCTCGACGGCGAGTACTGCATGCGGTTCAAGCCGCGCCCAGGCTGACCACGAAGCGCGCCATGTCATCGATGCTCGTGAACTCGGGAGAGAACACGACGTCTTCAGGCAGCTTCACGCGAAACCGGTTCTCGAGAAAGGCGATCACCTCGACCACTCCGAGTGAGTCGACGTAGCCTTCCTCCCAGAGATTCACCTTGCGAGTGAATCCAGACTCGTTGTGGGAGATCTCGAAACGGTCGCGAATGAACCGCTCGATGTCTCGCGCGACGCTTTCGGTTTGATCCAGGTGTTTCATGGGGGAGTGACCGAGGGCTGAGGGTCTGGGTAGGCGGTCGGGAACCGGTACAGTCCCGCGCGGACCGCCCGGCGGAGCTGCGGCAGCTCGAGATCGAACAGCTCGCAGAACCGTCGCTCGAGCCAGGTGGCGTCGATGCCTCGATCGACCAGTGCTGCGAGCGTGCCGCGCACCTCGCCAGCGCCGCCGATCTGGGCGCGCACCTTGGGACGCTCGTAGACATAGGACGGGATCGCGTCGCCCATCACCTGGCGGACGAGCCGCTGCTTGGCTTCCGCCCGTTCCAGGCAGCCACTCGGCAGTGCCGTGTACGCGCCGGCGCACAGCGCGTAGGGCTGGATCGCGTCGAGGCCGTAATGAGCAAACACCCCGATCTCGCGATCGCCGGCGTCGAGGCCCTGGACGAGAAACCTCCTCAGCTGCCCTGCGGGCATCCGGGGTAACGGGTAGTAGTCGGTTCCTCGATACGTGACCGGCGAGTAGTCCGCGACGAGCTCGTTCATCGCATCGCCGGTCAACAGCACGGGACGTGCCTGGCCGTGTTGCTGCGCGTGCGCGGCGATCGCACGGCCGATCGCCGCGTTGACGAGCGCGCAATGGACATTGAAGTCGCGCCAGTCCTGCCCGTAGCACAGCGCGACGTCGATCAACGAGACCAGCTCGTCGGCGGTCGCGTGCACGACCTGGAGAGGCACGCCGAGCTCGGCCGCGACCCGCGATGCGTAGCGTAGATCCTCGGTCGGCCGTGACGGTCCGTCCTCGCCATCGTGGATCGCGAACGTGACCGCGGTGAACTCACCGAGGTGGCGCCGCGCCAGGGCCGCGATCGTCGTGCTGTCGAGTCCGCCGGAGACCGTCACGTACAGCGGTCGGCCAGCGACGGCAGGCCGGAGGCGGGTGAACGTTTCGTCGAGCGCGCGCCGGATCCGCGTCGCGTCGTCAGCGCCAGGCTCCGAGATCGCGTCCTCGTTGTACCCGAGAGCTGCGTACTTGGTGAGCTCGAACGAGCGTCGGGTCGGATCGACGCGCAGGACGCGCCCGGAGGGAACCGACCAGATCGTCGACGCCGGATGCTGACCGCGCACCAGATCGATCCAGAAGCTCGACGAGACGACATCACCGCGTGCGTCGATCGCGAAGAACAGCTTGTTGACGCCGAGCGGGTCACGCACGAGCACGTGCTCGCTGCCGACCGCCTGGTGCAGCGCAAACTGTCCCCACAGCCGGTGCGCGAGCGCGACGGGATCCGGCGGAGCCACGAAATCGATCTCGCGGGCGACGTCAGCGGGGCGGACGTGGTGGCCGTCCATCCACACGAAGTCCGTCACGGCGTGCTGGAACTGCATCATGCGACAAGCCTCCCCGCCTCGGCCCCGAGTGCGTGCAATGCCTGGTCGAGCATCTCGTCCGTGGCGGTCAGCGAGATCCGGACGTGCCCGTGGTGGTGAAACACGGCCGACGGCAAGACCAGCACGCCACGCGCGGCCAGTCGCGTCGCGAACGCGAAGTCGTCCGGCTCGGGCGAGCGCGGATAGACGAAGAACGTCGCCTCGGGCGGCACCAGATCGTAGCCGGCGGCACGCAGGGCGGTGACCGCTCGGTGTCGGCGCCGATCGATCGTCGCGAGGAGCGGCGACTTCCGCTCGAGCAGCCGGCGCACTGCCAGCTGCATCAATGCGGTCGGCGTGCAGAACCCCATCATCCGGCAGATCCGCTCGAGCAGCTCCCCGACGGCGCGCCCGCCCGAGATCCGTGGGGAGACGGCGATGTAGCCGGTGCGCTGGCCCTGGATCAGCAGACTCTTGCCGAACGAGTAGACGACGCAGGTCTCGTCGTAGACCTCGATCGGCGAGGTCAGCGGCACACCTTCCGCGCGGACCTCGCGGTGACACTCGTCGCTGATCAGCAGGGGTCGTGGCTCGACCTCCTGCAACAGCGCCGCGAGGCTCATGAGCTCCTCGCGCGAGTAGATGACGCCGGTCGGGTTCGCGGGCTGAGACAGCACGACTGCTCGCGTGGCGGGACCTATCGCGGCACGCAGCCGATCGAGATCGAGATGGAGCGTTCGTGGGTCCACCGGCACCAGCACGGGGCGTAGCCCGAGTTGCACGAGGTACAGCGGATAATCCATCCAGCACGGCGTGACGAGGATGACCTCTCCGCCGACGGGGTCGTCCGCACGTACCGCGCGGAACAGGATGTTCAGCGCCGCCATCGCACCGGGCGTCATGATGACGTCGCGGTAGTGAAATCTCGACGCGTAGCGCTCCGACAGCTGCTGCGCGATCCGCCGGCGCGTGATCGTCGCGCCGCCATACGGCGTGTACTGGAGATCAAGCGCGCGGTCCGAGTCCAGCGCCTCGCGGATCGCGGTCAACACCGCTGGGTCCGGACCATCGTACGAGTTGGCGTAGGCCAGATCGCAGAGTGCTTTCCCCTTCTGCAACAGAACCTCGCGGCGCAGCTGCTCGAACCGCTCCTGCAGCGAGAGCAGCCGATCGAGCTCGGCATCGAGCGGGCGGAACACGCTCATGAAGCGATTCCCTTTCGATCGATCTTCCCGGAGGCGGTACGCGGCAACGCCGTGTGCGTTCGCACCGCGCGAGGCACCATGTAGTGGGGCATCTGCCGCCGGCAGTAGGTGAGCAGCTCCTGTTCCGAGAACGCGCTCACTTCGCGGGGGACGACGTGGGCGACGATGGCCTGCCCCGACACCGGATCCGGGATGCCGTGGACGATCACTTCCGCCACGAGTCCGGACGCAAAGATCGTCTCCTCGACCTCGTCGGGACTCACCCGGAAGCCCTGGCACTTCAGGAGCTGGTCGCGACGCCCGACGAAGTACAGAAACCCCTCCTCGTCACGGCGCACGAGGTCACCGGAGTAGACGACGCGCTCGGCCGAGCCCGGAGGCGCGAACGGGTGCTCGCGAAACCTGGCCGCGGTCGCCTCTGGATCGCGCCAGTAGCCGAGCGCCACGGTCGGTCCGCTATGGACGAGCTCGCCCACCTTGCCGGGGCCGCACTCGCAGCCGTCCTCGTCGAGCACATAGATCTCGGTCTCCGGAATCGCGCGTCCCATCGAGCCGGGGCGACGATCCACTTCCTCGGGCGGCAAGTACGTCGATCGGAACGCCTCCGAGAGTCCGTACATGAGATAGAGCCGCGTGGTCGGCAGCACCCGGCGGCAGCGCGCCACGAGCTCGGTCGGGAACACGCCGCCGCTGTTCGTGATGTAGCGAAGGTGGGGGAACGCAGCCTGCGTCAGCGGCGAGCTGTCGCCGAGGAGCTGGATCCACAGCGGCGGGACACCGGCCATCGCGGTGATCGCGTGGCGCGCGAGGGACTTGTGGATGTCGGCGGGAAAGTGCGAGCGCTGCAGGACCAACGTGGCGCCGGTCGAGACCGAGGTCAGGAGCTGATTGAGCCCGTAGTCGAAGCTGAACGGCAGGATGCTGAGGAGCCGCTCGTCGTGCTGGATCTCGAGGTACCGCGCGACGATGCGGGCGCCGGCCAGCAAGTTCTCGTGCGAGATGAGGATGCCCTTGGGCCGACCCGTGGACCCCGAGGTGTAGAGGATCGTGGCTGCCTCCTGTCCACCGCGCAGACCGAGCGGCGTCCACTCGCGAGTGACGCCCGCGTCGACCTCGAGCACGTCCGCGTCGCCGACGGCGCCCGGCTCGAGACGGGTGACCTTGCGTGACTCGGAGATGAACAGCCGGATTCCGCTGTCGCGCACGATGTGCTCGACCTGCCGCGAGCGCAGGCCCTCGTTGATCGGGACCGCGACACCACCTGCGAGCCACGCGCCGTAGAGCGCCACGACCGACGACGTCGTCTTGTCGAGGTAGATCGCGACGCGATCGCCAGGCTCGAGCCCGCGCTGTAGTAGCTGCGCCGCGAGACGTTGCGCGCGCGCCACGAGCTCGTCATAGGACCAGACGTGATCGCCATCGACCACCGCGGGCTTGTGCGGATCGGTTCTCGCCCGCTCGAGCAACGGGTCCTCGATGCGCTGATAGAAGAGCTCTGCAATTCTGGACATCGCCGGCGTCGTTGGTGCAGACGCTGTACCCAGTCCACGCGAGCCAGATCGGCGAAACCACAACCGGCGGCCCCGCATGCGCATGGATCGCGGCGCGCATCGAGCATCGGGCGCTCGATCACGCGCGTCGTTGGATCACCGTACGTGTCCCAGCGGTGCACGACCTGGCCGCAACAGCGTTATGGTCACGCGATGCCTGCCGCTGCCCCGCGGAGCGACCGTGTTCCCGGCGAGTTTCGCTACTGGGACCACCTCGAACGTCCGAACGTGCGGCGCGTCCGTGCGATCGCGAAGCGCATCCTCGGCTTCGATCCGGCACCGCCCGACGACGTCGTCCGCATGCTCGCGGCGATGTACTACGACGCCGACCCAGCCTGCGAGGCGTTCGTCGACGACGTCTATCTCGCCCACGGCACCACCACCGGCCGCGCCATGCTCGAGCGCGCACTCAGCGACGGTGTCGACGCGATGCCGGATGCGCCCGCATCGCTGCACGCGCTGTTCGCGGACCTGGATCGAGATCCGCCATGGGTCGACTGGGATCGCGTCGAGCGCGGCGCCCGTGCGTTCCGGCGGTACGGAACCGCCGTGTTCCGGTTCGCCGGCGCGATCACGCTCGAGGGATACAACGAGAACTCCGTCGCGAAGCCGCTCGCCTTGACGGGCGCGTATACCGGCGCGTCGACCCGTCGCCGGTTCCTCGAGACCGCCGCGTTCTGGATCGCCGTGTCGGAGCCAGGCGGCCTCAAGCCCGGGGCGCCCGGTCGCGGATCGGCGCTACGCGTGCGCGTCATGCACGTGTTCGTGCGCCGCAAGCTCCTGTCCCACGCGGCCTGGGATCTCGACGCGTGGGGCGTCCCGATCAGCCAGGCCGACGCGCTCCTCACACTCATGGGCGGCAGCTTCGCGCCCGGCCTCGCGATGCACCTGCTCGGCTACCTGCCGTCACGCGCCGACATCGAGGCGATGATGCACTTCTGGCGCTACGTCGGTCACCTGATGGGCGTGCGCCCGCGCTGGTATCCGACGACGCTCCGCGATGCCGCGCAGCTGTCGTTCGTCACGTTCGTCAAGGGCGCGCGCCTCTCCGGCGACGACGGCCGCACGCTGTGCCGGTCCTACGCGCTCGCGTTCCGCCCCGATCCCGACGCGTCGCTGTCGCTGCGTGCCCGACTCACCGCCGAGCTCGAGCACCGCATCCACCTCGCGTACACGCAGCTGTTCGTGACGCCGCGCAGTCACCGCAACTACGGCCTGCCACCGGCAGGTCCGTGGATCCTCGCGCCACTGATCGTCGCGCCGCTCACCGCTGCCTCCGAGATCGCGCGCCGCCTCGTCCCAGGTGTCGATGCCGTGATCGATCGGCTCGCGCGCCGCCGCCGCGCCCGCTGGTTTGCACGTCACATGGCCGGCCGCACAGCGGAGTACCGCCCGGTCGAGCAGTTCACGCGCTGAGCGCGGGCAACCGTTGTGCAACGCAGGATCGCCATGTCCTGAACAGTTCTAACAACACGAACTGAGGCGCATTTTGCGATTGCTGCAACGCACAAAGTCGACATAGGGTCCGCGCCCTATGAGCTGCAAACGTTTCCTGATGGTGGCCGCCCTTGCCGCGGGGTGCGCCGAGGCAGAGAACCTCGATTCCGGTACGACCGAGCTCGCGTTCGGCATCGACATCGACGCGTCGCCGGGCTCGATGATCCTCGGCTCGAGCACGGACCGCCGGTGGATCGCGTACGGCACCGAGTGCGATGCCGGCGACGAGCGCACGCGGATCAAGCTGTACGACACGATGACCACGTTCACGACGGAGCTCGATCAGGGCGTCCCCTGCCAGCCCGGAGCGGTGGTGTTCAGCCCGGACGGTTGGCTCGTTGCGTTCGGCGACGGACAGGGACATCTAAAGGTTCACGACGCCCTGTGGCACCGCACGGTCTCCGTCTCGCGCGAGGGCCTGTCGACGATCGGCGTGGTGTTCAGCCCGGACTCGCAGTGGTTCGTCGTGGCGAGCGCCGACCTCGAGCAGCAGCTCGGTACCACGCTCGATGCGTGGGAGTCGGATCTGACCACGCACGTCCAGATCGACACGCACGCCTTCTTCAGTCCGTTCGGCCCGGGCCCGAGCAATCTCGAGTTCAGCCCGGACTCGCAGCGCCTGCTCTACCTCGGCGACCTCGGCGGGTTCCCGCCGCTCGGGACCCTGAAGATCTGGCAGCACGACACCGGCACCACCCGCGTGCTCGCGACCGGCGTCCCCGCCACCACCTACGCGATCCGCGCCGATTGGCAGTACGTCGCGTATCTCCGCGACGCGACCGTGACCACGCCCGACGCGCCGACGTTCGTCGGCACCTTCGTCGTCCGCCACCTCGCGACGAATCAGACCCGCGTGATCGAGACTGCGAAGAACGTCCGCCCGCTGGGGTTTGCGGGCGATAAGCTGCTCTACGCCGTGTACGGCGCTCCGACGCCGGTCGCCCCGCTCGACCTCAAGGCCCACCACCTGGTCCACGCCTCGACGACAGTGATCGACTCCGGGGTGTTCGCTGGCTACGGGCCCAACCCGATCGCGATCAGCCCCGACGGCAGCCGCGTCGCGTATACACGCAACCTCGACCAGCTGACCTTCAC
The DNA here is from genome assembly GCA_028287135.1 of Myxococcales bacterium. Classification (GTDB taxonomy): domain Bacteria; phylum Myxococcota_A; class Polyangia; order Haliangiales; family Haliangiaceae; genus JABFXX01. Next base: position 125,216 of record JAQBQE010000059.1, on the reverse strand, counting down.
GGCAGAGCTGCGAGTCGCGAACACGGTATCGCCGGCTCAGCCGCGAACGATTGCTCCTCGCGTGATTCCGATCAACGCGTACGGCTGGCTCGACGGCGGACGCAAGCTCGCCTACCTGCACGACCCGACGTCGACCTTCGTGGGCGCCACGACGGGCACACTTTCGGCGTGGGATGCGGCGGGACACGGGGTCGTGCAGCTCGGCCAGGACGTCACCCAGATCGGACTCGCGTTCGACAGCACGGGGAGCGAGCTGGTGTTCGCCGGCAACTACGACATGGCGCAGGCAACCGGCGATCTTCGCGCGTGGAACGCACGCAGCGGCGCGAAGCGGCTACTCGGGCGCGATGCCGCGGTGATCTCGGTGCAGCGCAGCCCGGACCTTCGCACCGCGGGGTACCTCCAGCTGCAGGAGCCTCCGACCGACGACAGCCCACCGGGGACCTTGCTCCGCATCTCCCGGATCGTCGGCCTGCAGCGGACCATCCGCGTCGACGAGAACGTCACATCGTTCGCGATGGGCTGGTTCGGCCGGGTGGTCTACACGACGAGCACGGGCGTCGTCGACGCAATCACGTACTGAGCCGCGCGCGTCAGGTCCGGATTCTCGTACGTGTGCCGGCTGATACGCCGTCTCAGGGCGTCGCCGGCGTCGCCGTGCCTGCGGTAGCGGCAGCTTCGGCAGCGGCAGCCTCGCGCGCCTCCTTGATCTCCGTCTCCTTGTTCCGGATCTTCACCCGCTGGCGAGCCTCGCGGTCAGTACTCGTGGCGACTCTGCCGTGACACAGCGCTCGTTGTTCGCTCGGCGCACACCGGGAGTCTGCGGAGTGTGTGTGAGATCAACGCGCATGTAGTCGGATCGAGACTTGCTGGTCGGCACGCCAGCAAGGGGGACCGATGCAGGCGGAGCTCATTCATTCGATGCAGCAGCAGGTGCGCGCGATCTATCGCGCGCTGACCGGCGAAGACGTGGCGGAGGGTTCGTCGCTCGACGCAAGCATCACGGATACCGACGAGACGATCACGCGACGGTTCGCTGATCTCGAGGTGCTCGCGCGAAGGCTGCCGTCGGTGGCCGAGCGGGTCCCTCCCTTCCTGGTCACGCCTGCACTCGACGTGTTCGTCATCGATGGCGCCGTCGTCCTCGAGCTCGCGGTGCCCGGCATGGACCGCACCGACATCACGCTCGAGCGCGTCCCCGGTGCACTCCAGATCCACGGATTTCGCCGCGACCACCAGGTGGCGGACGGCCACGTGTTCCACGCCGAGATTCCGCGCGGCCCGTTCTGCCGCGTCATCCCCCTGCCCTTCGAGCTCGGCGGACAACCGGCCATGGATCTCGATCGCGGCGTGCTGCGCATCTACCTGACGGCCGCGTCCGCTGCGGTCGTCGACGAACCCAATGATTTTCGTTCTAACAGGCAACCCAACGGATCACAGGAGCACAGGGAATGACTCGGATGGAGACGAATGACATGCAGCGACTGAACTTCGCAATCCAGGCCGCGATGCGCGCGGTGCAGAACCGCGGCGGAGGCGCCGGCCCGGAATGGGGTGGCGGACAGATGCTCGGCAACGGGCAGCTCGATGAGGTCCGGAACCGCGTCAAGGGGGCCGTTCGCGAGCGCTTCGTGCAGCAGTTGCACGAGCGCCTGGCCGACATGGTCAGGGAACGCGTGCGGGAGGTCGTTCGCGACAAGCTCGAGACGGAGCTGCGCAGTGCCATCGTCGAGGCACAGAGCGAGCGCGGTTTCGATTTTTCGCGCATGGAGCGGCAGCTGCAGGACCGCCTCGGCGAGGCGATCAACGATCGCGTGATCGATGGCGTTCGTCAGAAGGCACGCGAGGTGGCGCGCGAACGGCTTGCCGAGGTGATCCGCGAGTCGATCCGCACGACCGGGGTCGGCGATGACGAGCGCATTGCGACGCGACTTCGTGAGCAGCTGGAGCCAGAGCTCACCGAGCGCCTCGCTGATTCCATGCGGGAGAAGATGCGCGAGCAGATCCGCAGCCGACTGAAGGAGGTCGTGCGTGACCGCGTGCGGGACGCGTTCCAGGCGGCGACCCAGCGTGGCGCCGCCGATCCGGATCGCACGATCGAGATGATCAAGGAGAAGCTCGGCGAGGCGATCGAGCAGCGGGTCAGCGAAGGCGTTGTGGAGCGGATGCGCGAGGCCGTTCGCGAGCGCGTCGAGGAGGTCGTGCGACAGCGGCTCGAGGAGGGCGTTCGCTCGGCGCTCTCGGATCGGATGCAGGGGTCTCGCCAGATGGGATTCACCGGCGGCATGGGTCAGATGCAGGTCGGTGACAGCAGCACCATGATCGAGACCCTCCGGGAGCAGATGCACGACGCGATCCGCGATCGGTTCGCCGATGCACTTCGCGAACGGCTCGGTGCAACGCTCAAGCAGCACGTCGAGGAGGTCCTCCGCGAGCGCCTCGGAACAGCCGTCCGCACCTCGATCATCGAGCAGAAGCTGCTCGGCGGGTTCGACCCAGACGCGCTCGCCGACGCGGTGCGCGGACGGATCGCCTACGCGTTGCGCGAGCGTCTGACCGACGCGATGCGCGAGCGCCTCCATGAGGTCCACCGGGACAGCCTGCGCGAGGCGATCCGCTCCTCGATCGCCCAGGTCCCTGCGACGAGCTCCGAGTTCCAGGGATTCGGCACCGGGATGCACTGAGCGCCGGGCTCAGGGGACGGGCGCTGGAAGCACTCCGGCGGCCGCGGCAGCCTCGGCGGCCTCGCGCGCCTCCTTGAGCTCCTTCTCCTTCTTCCGAATCTTCACGCGCTGGCGAGCCTCGCGGTCGTAATCGAACACCGGTGGGTCCGGATGCTTCGCGTCGTGCACGCGGACGACCATCGATTCGGGAACGGCGACCTCGAGCTCGTTCCACCCGACGGGCATCGTCGGCTCGGTCCAGTCGTAGACCCACCTGGCGTCGAGCGGCGACAGGTTCACGCAGCCGTGACTCTTGGCGGTGCCGAACTGGTCGTGCCAGTACGCCGCGTGGAAGTAGAGCCCGCTGCGAAACCGGGTCGCCCACGGGACCTCGGAGACCTCGTAGTGCGACGACTCGCGCTCCTCGGCGGCCATCTTGGTGACCGCTGTCTTGGATCGGATGCGGTAGATCGCCGGCGGCGTGTCGGTCTTGCGTCGGCCCGACGAGAACAACGTCGCGAACACCGGCGTCTCACCCGCGTACGCGATCATCACCTGTTCGTCGCGATCGAGATCGATCCACTTGGTGTGGGCGGCGTCGACGGCGGGCCGCGGTCGCCTGCGGGCGATCCGCACGCTCGCACGCTCGATCCATGTGCCGTCGCCGACGCGCACGAAGCCGGCCACTTCCTCGAGGACCGGAACGATCTGGCGATGCGCCAGCGTCCCGGCCTCCGCGCCCTTCTTGTCGGCGGTCGCGCGCGCGATCACGGTGCGGCGGTTCTTGGCAATCACCCACGCGAACGGCCAGCCCGGTGGTGGCGACTTGACCAGGTCGACGCCGGCGAAGGTCGACGGCCAGTGCTTGTAGAGATCCGACGTGGCGACCAGGCCGACGCTCGTCCTGGCATAGGTGACGCCGTCGATGTCGACGGTCTCCTTCTCGCGCGTGACCATGTACGTCGATTCGACCTTGGGTTCGGGACGAGCGATGCCAGCGCGCACGTCGTCCTCGGTCGCGTAGCGCTTGCCGCCCTTCTTGATGCCGTAATAGTCCTGCGGCAGGAGCTTGCCGGCGGGAAGCTCGGGCTGGACCACAGCCTCGGGCGGCTGCGTGCTCGCGCGGGCATAGCGTGCGCAGATCCAGCCCCGCGGCGCGGCGGCGAGCCACACCTTGCAGCGCCTGTCGCCGGCGACGCTCTCGCCCACCGCGAGCCGCGTCCCCGCGATGATCTTGCCGACCGGCTCCACGCTCATGTCGGGAGCCGGGTACACGTGCGCCGAGCTGCGCAGCACGAACGAGGTGGTGGTGGCCGGCCATGCGAGCCGCTCGAGCGTCGCTGGATCCGCGATCGGGGGAGCCGCAACCACGGGCACGGGCTGCTGCGTCGGCGCAACCGACGAGGTCGTGGCAACGGGTGGCGGTGGCACAGGTGGCGTGCCCTCGCCGTTCGGCGCGCGCACGACCGCGTGGGGTTGCGTCGCGACATCGAGGTCGCGAGGTGAGGCACCGCGGCCGCGATCACTGGACGCGCACGCGGCAAGGACCAGGAACAACCCGAGGCGCGTCACGCGCTCAGTTTCTCACATCCAGCACGCAAGCTCGAACGCCGGGCAGCGGCGGACTATTCGTCTATTTCCTCGCGGACTTCGCGTTCGGACGGTCGGACGCATTCAGGTAGTGGATGTCGAACGGTCCCATCCCGGAGATCTGGACCACCGTGTCCCCCTTGGACTCGGCTCCGTGGTGCATCTTGGCGGGCAGAAAGTGGTACGCGCCGGCCCCGAGCTCGTGCGGCTCCGCCTTCATGGTGTCGCCCATGTGCAACACGAGCGTGCCCGCCACCACGGTCAGCTCCTCGTCCTTGCTGTGCCAGTGAGGTGGGATCACGTAGCCCGCTGGCGCCTTGAGGCGAATCGTGAACCGTGCGGGCTTGGTCGGATCGCCGAACAGCACGGCGAGCTGCGCTCCCTTGGGCAGCTCGGGCGACGCCTCGCCCCACTTGATATCGCTCGGGTTGATCATCACCGCCTGCTTCTTGCCCGCAGGCTTGCTCTTGGCCTCATCGCCCGCGTATGCGGCGGGCGCCAAGGCGAGCAGCGTGCAGGCCACACGCATGGTCCACGTGGTCATGGCTGTTCCTCCTCCGTGCAGCGTGGGGCGGGAGCCGGCGCGCGCCGAGAAACCTGAGACCAGTTTCACCGCGGCGCTGCCTGCGCACACGCACGCTGCGCAGAGGTACGCAGGCGCCGCGGCCCGCTCCCGCGCCCTACTTGAACCAGTAACGGAGGCCGAGCGACAGATCGACGCCGAAGTGCGTGCGGTCGTCGAAGCGGTCGTAGTAGTCGCCGTGAACGAAGTCGAGGACCGGCACGAGCTGGAGGAAGATATCGAGCGGCACGTTGTTGAAGTCGAACGAGATGCCGAACGGAATGCGAATGCCGATCGCGGAGCCGCCGTAGCCGCAGACGTTGCGATCGCAGAAGTCGAAGTCCCAGTACCGGAGACCGACGCCGATATAGAGCGGCAGCTCGAACGCCGACGCCGACACGAGCGAGGTCGGGTGCCAGAGGTAGTCACCGTAGAGGTGGATTCCGTCGCCGTAGTAGTAATGGCTGTAGATCGCGCCGATGCCGAAGTCGAGTGCACCTGACTCGGACACGAAGTACTTGCCGTTCAGACCGCTCGGCTCGCCGAGCTCGAGGCCAAGGCCAAAGGTCTTGTTGGCCTGGAAGCCCTTCGTGCTGCCGCCGCGGCCACGCCGACCGCCGCCCTGGCGCTGGCCGCGCTCGCGGCGCGAGCTGCCGCGGTCATCGCCGTCGTCACGATCGTCGCGGGCTCGATCGGAGTCATCGCGGCCGCGGCTGTCGCGATCATCGCGGTCGTTGCGGTCGTCACGGTCGGACTCGCGATCGCGACCTCGCTCGTCCGCATCCCGGTTGCCGGCATCGTCGCGCTGCCCGGCGTTGCCGTCATTGCGCAGTCGCTTCTGGCAGTCCTCCAGATCTTCGCTGGCCTTGCACTTCAGGCGAGCATGACACTCGGCCTGCGTCTCGGTCGCCTTGCACGCGAGGTCCGCGGCGCGATTCTGCGCGGCCGCCACGGCGGACCACGCAACGAGCACGCATACGCTGATCAACGAGATCTGGGATCGATGGACCAAGCACGTCCTCCACGGTTCGGGTTCGTCGCCGTCAGTCTGCTAGTTGCCGCCGCAGGTGCCGAGCGTGGTCTGCTCGGCCACGCACTTGCCGTGTCGATCCGCCAGGACACGAACATCCTGGAGCGCCCACACCTTGTCCCCGTTGCCGCACAGATCCTTCACGTAACAGTCGTAGGTGGCGATCGCCTTGTCCGTGCAGCTCGCCGCGACCTGCTTCTTCGCCGCCTGCTTGCACTCGTCGAGGATCTTCTCGACGTGCTTGGCCTTGTCGCCGCACGCCTTGGCGACCAGCTCGCACCGCTTGTCGAGATCGGCCGCGCTCCCCTGCGTCGGGGCCGCGGCACCCTTGTCCTTGCACGCCGTCAGCACGCCCACCGCCGCGATCGCGAGGCTTCCGAGGAGTCTGCGAGACATCCGTGGATTTTATCCCAGCCACGCTTCGAGATCACGAGCCACGACCGGGTTTGCTCGACGCTCGCCGCTAGTAGCGCTTGAGCTCCGCCGTCGCACGCTTCCTCACGATCGGGTTGGGATGGCTGCGTGCGGTCTCCTCGATGTAGGGCTTTGCGACCGCGCCGATATCGTCCCGGAGAAAGCGCGCGACCACGCTGTCGTAGCTCGCGGTCGCGTTGAACCCACGCACGAGCGCCTTGATCAGCTCGGGGTCGGCTCGATACGCGGGATCGAGCGCGAACGCGGCCCGGAGCAGTGGGAGCCCGTCGGCGAAGAACATCTTGTCGATGTACAGCCTCCCGGCGTGAAACGGCAGCCTGGCATCCTTGGGATAGGTTCGGCGCGCCTTGCTCAGCAGGTCGATCGCAGGCTTGAGCCGTCCGCCCGCCGCAAGCTCCCCGGCGCGGGTCACCAGCTCGGCCACCGGATCGGCCTCGGTGCTGGCATCGGTGGGAATCACGACGGCTGCATCCGCGGGCGCCGGCGCCGGCGAGGTCACCGCGGCGGGCGTCGGTCCACGTTGCATCCCGACCACGATCGCGATCACGATCCCGATGGCGGCGACCGCTGCGCCCGCGATGGCGAGGGTGCGTCGCGACGCTGGGCGCGGCGCGGGTGGCGCCGAAGGAATCGATGGCGGAATCGATGGAGATGGCGCGATCGGCGACGGCGGTCGGCTCGCCGGCAGCGCCTCGGTGCGGGCGCTCAGCGCACTCGTGGCCGCGAGGGCGGAAGCCGAGGCGTCCTTCAGGCGCACCGTCGGGTCCGACGGTGGAGGTACCGTGACGCCGGTCGCCGGTGTCTGGAAGCTCGGTCGGCTGCCGAGCGCCGACAGCGCGTGGGCGAACTCCCCTGCCGTCGCGTAACGCTGATCGCGATCCTTCTCGAGGGCACGCGCGATGATCGCCTCGAGCTCGCCGAAGTCGTGACCGGGGAGCTTGTCCGCGAGGCGGGGCGCCGGAACCGTGATGTGCATCATGCACACCTCGATCGGATCGTGGTTCGCCGAGCGGAACGGCTTGGTCCCGGTCAGCAGCTCGAACAGCATGACGCCGCACGCATAGAGGTCGGTGCGACCGTCGATCAGGATCCCGCGGATCTGCTCGGGTGCCATGTAGCTCGGCGTGCCGAGGATAACGCCGGCAGTGAGGTTCGAGCTCTCCTCGCTCAACCGCGCGAGCCCGAAGTCGAGGATCTTGACGTGGTCGCCGAGGCCCGTCTTCTGCGACAGCACGATGTTCGCCGGCTTGATGTCGCGATGCACGATGCCGAGGTCGTGGGCATGCGCGAGGCCCGACAGCACCTGCCGCGTGATCTCCACCGCACGCGCGACCGGAACCGGTCCTGCATTGATCAAGTTGGTGAGGTTCGTGCCGCTCACGAAGTCCATGACCACGTACGGGCGGCTGTTGTGAACACCGATGTCGAGCACCGACGCGCAATGCGGATGCTCGAGCTTCGCCATTGCCGTCGCCTCACGCTCGAACCGGCGTCGCGACGACATCTCGTCCGGCAGGCTCTCGTTCATCACCTTGATCGCGACGATGCGCCCGAGCTTCAGGCGCTCGGCACGATAGACGCTCCCCATCGCGCCTTCGCCCAGTGGCTCGATGACCCGGTACCTGTCATCGATGATCTGTCCGCTCAGATCGGTGGCTACCACGTTGCCCATGCTACCGCGTCATGCCGACGTTCTCGTGTGGGCTTGCTCCTCACCTCACGCGACGGACGGCACTGCCGAGGCGATCGAGATCGCATTGTGCGCCGTGGGTCCGCGAGATCGATGCTATGGAACCGGGATGAGCGCGCAGCGCTGGTCGAGCGCGGCCTTGCGAAGCGTGTCCCGCGGCGCGTACATCCCATCGCGCGCATCGATGCTGACCGGGCAGTCACCGCAGACGCACGGCGTGATCGCCAATGGTGTGCCCCCTGCCCGCGGATGCGCCGAGCGTCGCGCGGCATCTGCGCCGGGCGGCCGGCTATCGCACCGCGCTCGTTGGCAAGGCGCACTCCGAGCCCCACCTCGATCCGACGCTCCACTTCGAGGAGAACCGGATGGCAGCCGAGGGACTGCACGGGCCCTGGCATGGCTTGCGATCTCCAGGGTGACCTGGGCCTGCTGTTCAAGGGGCCGTATCACGTCGACTCGCTGATCCGGGTGCCGACGATCTGGCGCCCTGCGGGGACCTGCTCACGCCAACCGGCGGCCCAGGGCGAGCACGCCCAGCGCAGCCATCCCGATCATCGCGAACGCGGTGCGCAGCGACGGGCGCGGCATCCAGCGCATCGCCTTGAGCATCATCGCCGGCGGCTGGTTGCGTTGCGGCGATGAGGTCATCACCGCCGGAGTGGCGAGCTCGGAGCGCGTCGACTCGCGGGCCTCGAAGAAGTTGATCAGCTCGCGCACGAACGGAACCATGTCTTGGGGGCCTCGGCTCGTCAGCAGATTGCGATCGCGCACGACTTCCTCGTCGACCCAGGTCGCGCCCGCGTTCACGACGTCATCCCGGATCCCCGGCCACGACGTCATCGTGCGGTCCTCGAGCAGACCGGACGAGGCCAGCACCCACGGACCGTGGCACAGGGACGCGATCGGCTTCTTCGCCATGTCGAACGCGCGCACGAACTCCCGCGCATCCGCGGACTGGCGCAACAGATCGGGATTGATGAACCCGCCTGGGATGAACAGCGCATCGTAGTCGTTGGGATCGGCCTCCCGCACGGTGCTGTCGACGTGGACCCGGCTCGCTGGTTCGTGCAGGTTCACGCCGCGAATCCGGCCGTGCCGGAGCGAGATCACATCGACCTTTGCTCCCTCGAGCTTGAGCGCCTTGACCGGGATCGAGAGCTCGACCTTCTCGAAGCCATCCGCGGCGAGCACCGCAACGCGGCGCCCCTTCAGTCGTTGTCTGGCAGTCATGAAAATTTCTCCTGTGGGTTCGAACGTGCCTTGCGCATGCGGCACGCGCGATCGAGGGAGCAAATGCGATGCCCTGGGTCATGACTCCGAGATCCGCCGACCCGACCCGCGCTGTCGCGTCTCGGGCGACGTCACCGCCGGCGCCGATGTGCGCCTGGTCGCGAGCGGCGACTCGCCCGCTGCGAAGGCGCACCTGCGCCTGGCTCCGGCGGATCACGTCGCCGTCGAGCGCCCCGACCTCCGCCCGATCGTGCCCGGCGCCCACGGCGTCGGAGACGTACGGCGAGCTAGAGTGCGGGGGGTATGAAGCTGTACGCGGTGCGTCTGGGTCTGATCCTCGCGGTGGGCTGCGCCGCTGCTCCACCCGCTCGCACCGCCGCTCCGACGGTCGCGACCGGTGTGACGCCGGCGCCGCTCGCGATCGGTGAGACGTTTCACCTCGAGTCCAAGGTGCTGAGCGAGCGCCGCGTGATCAACGTGTACCTGCCGCCCGGCTACGCCACGAGCACGGAGCGCTATCCGGTCCTCTACATGCCCGATGGTGGCATCGGGGAGGATTTCCCCCACGTCGCGGGCGTGATCGACGTTTCGATCAAGAACGAGGTGATCCGGCCGCTCATCGTGGTCGGCATCGAGAACACCGAGCGCCGGCGCGATCTCGTCGGGCCGACCACGATCGAGAAGGAGCGCACGATCGCGCCGCATGCAGGGGGCGCGGATCGGTTCCGCACGTTCCTGCGCACCGAGCTCAAGCCCCACATCACGGCGCACTACCGGGTCACCGCGGAGTCGGCGATCGTCGGCGAGTCGTTCGCGGGTCTGTTCGTGATCGAGACCCTGCTGACCGAGCCCACCCTGTTCGATGCGTACATCGCGGTCGATCCGAGCCTGTGGTGGAACGATCAGACGTTGGTCCGCAGCGCGGCGGCCCGCTTTGCGGCGTGGTCAGCCGGAGCCCGGAAGCTGTACGTCGCCAGCGCCGACGACCCGGCGATGCAAGCCGGGGTGGCGATGCTGCTCGCGGCGGCGGGCGAGCCGAAGCCGGGCGCGCTCACGTGGCATCACCTGCCGCTGCCCCACGAGCACCACAACACGATCTATCCGGTCGCTGCGGTCCAGGCGTTCCGGACGCTGTTCGCTCGCTGAACCACCGCGGGTGTCTCCGGCAGGACGCGCCACGTCTCGGGCACGATCCGCCACCTGAAAACCGCGCCGCGGGGCACGAGCGCATCGACGGTCGTGCGCCTTACAAGCGCTGCACTTGCGCCGGCTTGCGCAATTGTGCAACCCGCTGCACGACGGCGGTTGCCAGGGAGAACGCGTGGAGAGATGGGACCTCGAGTGCCCACCACCTGGGAGCCTCCACCCACCTCCAGAGCCCCGCCAGCCGCGTTCACTGACGGCACGTCACTTGCGATGAGGGCTGGACATGAAGCTCCTGTGCCGACTCGCGATGGTCATTGCATTCGCCACCACGGGCTGCGTTGTCGGGGAGGACCCGCTGCCGACCGAAGACGACATGCCGCCGCAGTACTCCGAAGCGGCGCTCGGCAACAACGCGGAGACCGCGTTCAACTTCTTCGTCTCGAAGGGTCTGACCGACATCCAAGCGGCCGGCATCGTCGGCAACCTCATGCAGGAGTCGAGCATCCGGCCGACCGCGGTCGAGCTCGGCGGCGGTCCCGGTCGCGGCATCGCGCAGTGGTCGGTCGGTGGCCGCTGGAACAGCGATCCGACGAACCTCACCTCGTACGCTGCGACGCGCGGACTGAACCGCTGGGCACTGAGCACGCAGCTCGCCTTCATCTGGCACGAGATGGACACGATCGGAAACTTCGGCCTCGCCCAGGTGCGCGCGGCGACGACGCTGTCCGCCGCGGTCAGAGCCTTCCAGGATCGCTACGAGCGTTGCGGCACCTGCGCGCAGGCCCGGCGCATGGAGTACGCGCAGCAGGCGCTCGAGGACTACGGCGGCGGCGGCGGAACCGGCACCGGAACCGGAACCGGCGGGACCGGCGGCGGGACGGGCGAACCGCCCCCCCCTGGCGAGACCTGCTACTCCGGCACGCTGCAGCGCGACGTCCCCGAGAACACCTGCGTCGAGAGCGTGTTCGACGGTGAGTGGTACCAGTGCTCGAACGGCTCGTGGATCGACCGCTGGTCGGACCCCGACCCGTGCGTCTCGACCCACCCGCTCTGATCGACTCTTTTGATACGATGGCCGCGTGCCAGAACGCGCGGCAAACTCGGGTCGCGTCCTCGGCAGGTACGTCCTCTACGACCAGATCGGCGCCGGCGGCATGGCCGTGGTGCATGTCGCCCGCCTGACCGGCCCCGCTGGGTTCTCGCGGGCGGTGGCGATCAAGCTGTTGCACGGCCACCTGGCCAACGACCCCGAGTTTTCGTCGATGTTCCTCGACGAGGCGCGCCTCGCGGCCTGCATCCGCCACCCGAACGTGGTTCCCACGCTCGACGTCGTCGCCGCGGAGGATCAGCTCTTCCTGGTGATGGAGCTCGTCCAGGGCGAATCGCTGTCGCAGCTGATCCGCGACGCGAACACGGCGAACGAGCGAATCCCGCTCCGCGTGGCGAGCGCGATCTTCATCGGCGTGCTCCACGGACTGCACGCGGCACACGAGGCGAGAGCAGCGACCGGCGAGCCGCTCGGCATCGTGCATCGCGACGTCTCACCGCAGAACATCCTCGTCGGTCGCGATGGTGTCGCGCGCGTGCTCGACTTCGGGATCGCGAAGGCGGCGGGCCGCCTGCACACGACCCGCGATGGGCAGATCAAGGGCAAGGCCGCCTACATGGCGCCGGAGCAGCTCCGCACCGAGAGTGTCGACGCGCGCACCGATGTCTACGCAGCCGCGGTCGTGCTGTGGGAGGTGCTCACCGGCACGCGCCTGTTTGTCGCCGATTCGATGGAGGCGACGATCAACACGGTGTTCGAGCGCACCGTTCCCGCTCCGAGCACGCTCAACCCCGAGGTGCCCGCGAGTCTTGATTCGCTCGTACTCCGCGGCATCTCGCGTCACCCGCGCCAGCGGTTCGCCACGGCGCGGGAGATGGCGCTCGCCCTCGAGGACGTGGTGGCTCCGGCAACGCCGCGTGAAGTCAGCGAGTGGTTCGATCGGATCGCAGGCGATCGGTTCCGGCTCCGCGCGTCCAGCATCGCGGACATCGAGATCCAGGACATCGCTGTCCACGTCGGAGCCGATCCGAGCTCCGTGCTGGCCTCGCCTGCTCACCGCAGCTCCGAGCCCGCGGTCGCGGCCCCCGAGCCGACGCCACGCTCCAGGTCGCGGCGCCTGACGTACGTCGCTGCGGCGATCGCGGCACTCGCCGTCGCCGTCGTGACGTGGATGGTCGTGCCCACCGATCGCGGCGAGCCGACCGTTCGATCGCCGAGCGAGCCGACGACACCCGCCGCGGCGCCCCCGCCCCCGGTACCGCAACCTCCCGCGCCCCCGGCACCGTCGGCAGCGGCATCGCGACCGGAGGCGCATCGCTCACGGCCCTCGTCGGGCTCGGCCAGCAAGCCGAAGCGAAAGCCCGCCAAGCCAGCCGTCGTGCGCTCGTGCGATCCGCCGTATGTGATCGACAAGAACGGGTATCGCTCACCAAAGCTCGAGTGCCTCTAGCTTTGCTACCATCGGGGCGATGAGATCCGTTGCGGCGGCCTTCGCGGTCCTGCTGTCGCTGACGCCGACGGGTATCGCGGTAGCCGAGCCGACGAAGGAAGTCTGCGTCGACGCGTACAAGACGAGCCAGAAGCTGCGCCATGACGGTGCGCTGCGCGCGGCACGCGACCGGCTGCTGATCTGCGCCCGCAACCCGTGCCCGGAGGTCCTGCAAGCGGATTGCGTGGGGTGGCTGCGCGAGGTGGACGCGTTGATCCCATCGGTCATCATCAAGGCGCGGCTCGGCGCGTCGACCGACATCTTCGACGTCCGCGTCCTGATGGATGGTGTCGAGCTCGCGCCCCGCCTCGAGGGTCGCGCGATCGAGGTCGATGCCGGCGAGCACGTGTTCGTGTTCGAGCACCCCGACGCGCCGCCCGTCGTCAAGCGACTGCTGATCGTGGAAGGCGAGCGTGGCCGCGTGATCGACGTCGAGCTGACGAGCCGGCCCCTGTCCACCACGTCCCAGGACGTGGTCGCTTCGGTCGAACGACGTCGCGTGTCACGCACCGTCTACGTCCTCGGCGCGGTCGGGGTCGGCGCACTCGCCGTCGGCGGGATCGTCGGCTCGCTGGGGGTGGTCGCGCGCGGCGATCTCGCGGCGTGCCGACCGGGGTGCGCGCAGGACGAGATCGATGCCGTCGCGCGCAAGTTCCTGATCGCCGACGTCGCGTTCATCGTGGGTGCCGCAGCGATCGGCACCGCCACCGTCCTGTACCTGCGACAGCCCTCGGTTCGCGTGTCGGCCGTCCCGACGACCGGCGGTGCGATGGTGGCCGTTGGCCGAGCGTTCTGAACGGCGTCAGCGACCAGCGGCGGTGTAGTGCGCTGTCACGCGAGTCGCATCCAGTGCCACGCCGTAGATCGCGAGCTCGTCCAGCGATCCGACGAAGTTGTCTGACGAGCACGCGCAGTTCTGGCGACCGACACGCCAGGTGTCCGTCACAGGAGCGATCGCGCGGCCACCTGTGACGTCCGAGACCAGCGCACCGTCGATGTAGAGCGCGAGCCGATCGCCGTCAAAGGTCGCGACGATGTGTTGATAGGTGTCGAGCGTCAGGGGTCCATCCGACAGCACGTTCGGGCCGGCGTAGGCATCGTTGGTCCAGCGCTCGAGCGCGACGTGCGCCGACGAGAACCGGAGGCCCCAACCCTTCCTCGGTACCTGGTAGTCCTGGTGATCGATCACCCAGCCAAAGTTCCTGAATGCGGTCTGTCGCGCCCAGACCTCGACGGAGAACGGCATCGTTCCGGAGAACTCGAGTCCAGCTGGCATCGCGACGCTCGAATCGACGGCGCCATTGAACGTGACGGCGGTATCTGGGTCTCCCGCGATCGCGCCCGCGGCGCCGAGGGTCACGCCGTTGCCATACGTCCCGTCGCGTGCCGACAGCTCGTCGCTGGCGACCAGACCGCTCGGCTCGCCGAACCTCCAGTAGACGAGCGGACGGTCGGCCATCACCTCGTCCCGGTACTTCGAGTCGACGCGGTAGTCGTCCAGCGAGAACAGCACGGAGCATCCGCTCGCACCGACCGCGAGGGAGGCGACCAAGGCGAGCGACCAGCGCGTGCGCATCATCAAGGGGCTCGAACGCTGCAACGAGCGAACCTGCCCAGCATACGCCACGGTCGCGGGTGCCTGGCCGGCTCCGCGGTGTTCCCGGGCGCGGTTCTGGGTGGTGCGGCCATGGCGGTCGCGGCCGCGACCTGGGAGGTCGCAGCTGCGTGCCGTAGGTCCAAGGTTTCGCGGGGTTGTGCGCGGCACGTCGGTTGCGATGGGACGGAGCTGGAGGCATATGTTCAAACCATCCCGAATCGCCGTCACCCCGTCCCCCGTCCGCATCCGTCGTCGCGCCCGCGCGTGGATGATCTTGCTCGCGCTCGCGCCCGGCTGCGTGACCGAGCCGGACTCCGAGGTCGTCGAGGAGTCCGAGACCGAGTTCGAGCTGAGCATCGGACCGGGCCAGCTCTCGCTATCGGTCGGCGAGACGGTCCAGCTCAATGCCGCGGTCTCGTCGCCGAGCGGGGCTCGGCTCTACACGCTCGGCTACAAGACCACCAACCCGCAGGTGATGACCGTGTCGGGATCGGGGGTGGTCAAGGCGGTCGCGGCGGGCACCGCACGCATCGATGTGACCGCGACCTTGCTCGACACCGGTGGCGTCGCCACCGCGTCCGTGACCGTCGTCGTCGGTGGCGGCGTCTCGAGTGCCCGTGATCCGCTCAAGCAGCCGTTCGCGAGCACGAGCATCTGGAACATGCCCATCGGCTCGGGCGCCGTGTTCGCACCGGCGAACATCGATCCAACGCCCGAGTCGAACCCGTGGAGCATGATGCCCCTCTCCGACGCCGATCAGATCGTGCTGAGGCCCACCGCGCCGCTGACGGACATCCGCTACAGCAGCGCCGGATGGTCGGGCAACAGCCGGTGTGGCGCGACGAATTCGACGGTGCTCGCCAGGGTGCCGATGCCGGCAGACTTTGTCGTTGCCGATGCCAGTGGCAACAACTCGACGGCGTTCCTGCTCGCGGATCGCCGCACCCTCGTCCAGACGCAACCGCTCGCGCGGTGCACGGCCGGCGGTATCGCGACGTCCCTGGTCAAGATGCCGAACGTCGACCTCTACGGCGACGGCATCACCGGGAGCCACGGCGGATCCGGGATGTCGGCGATCGGCGGCACGATCCGCCTCGGCGAGCTTCGACCGGGGCAGCTCGGTCCGCAGCATGCGCTCAAGCTCGTCATCTACATGAAGGAGGCCTACAAGTGCGCGACCAGGGCAGCCTGCTTCCGGTGGCCGGCGAACACCGCGGATAGTTATTCCGTGGGCTGGTACGGCACCGGCGCCAGCAACCAGAACGTCACGAACACGGCGATGAAGATGGGCGCCCTCCTCGCGATTCCGGGCACCGTCGACATCGCAGCCCTCGGGCTCGAGACGGCACCGGCCCGGCAGCTCGCGTGGACGCTGCAGAACTACGGCGGCTACGTCGTCGACGACGCGTATGCGCCGCAGTTCGGCTTCGCGACCGAGAACGGCCCCGATGGCTCGTTCGTCTCGCAGTTCAAGGCCGACTACGGTTTTGACTTCGTCCAGAGGGTCACCGGCAATCACGCGTTCATGCGCGACGTCCAGCGGCTCGCCGTCGCACTCCGCGTC
Source organism: Myxococcales bacterium (assembly GCA_028287135.1). Classification (GTDB taxonomy): domain Bacteria; phylum Myxococcota_A; class Polyangia; order Haliangiales; family Haliangiaceae; genus JABFXX01. The sequence goes on along the minus strand of JAQBQE010000059.1, from coordinate 109,172 downwards.
GTCAACAACAACAGCCCGACGAGCATCGGCGGTGGCGGCACACCGCGCCGGCCGCTCGCGGCGCCGCTCGTGGCACCGTGACCGCGAAGCGCACGTTCACCTGACGCGAGCGCGCATGCGTTGAAAGTGCCTTCGCGCGATGCCGGCAGCGGCCGCCGCGTTGGTGACGCTTCCGCCGTGCTCGGCGAGGATGCGCTCCAGGTACCGTTGCTCGAACGCGTCGACGACGAGCTGCCTCGCTTGCACGAGCGGCAAGCTCTTCTGCAGCACGTCATCGATGACGTCGGAGCTCGCGACGACGCTGCGCTCGGCGTCGACGGTGGCGAGATCGCCGAGTGCGATGCGCCGCGCGACCGTGTTGCGAAGCTGGCGGACGTTTCCTGGCCACGGTGTGGCCTCCCAGCGGCTGACGAGGTCCGAGGTCAGCGCGCGCGGATCGCCGCCGAGGCTGGCCCAGAAGTGCTGCGCGAGTAGCGTGACGTCGCCACGGCGCGCGCGCAGCGGAGGGAGCTCGATCCGAGCGACCGCCAGGCGATGGAACAGGTCGTCGCGGAAGCGACCCTCTTGCACCTCGCGATCGAGATCCCGGCGGGTCGCTGCGACGATCCGGACATCGACGCGAATCGGGCGATCACCACCGACGCGACGGATCTCGCCCCGTTCGAGAGCCCGCAACAGCTTCGGCTGCAACGAGAGATCGAGGTCACCGATCTCGTCGATCAGCAGCGTGCCCTGATGGGCCTGCTCGAACACTCCCTTGCGCGGAGACACCGCCCCGGTGAACGCGCCGCGTTCGTGGCCGAACAGCTCCGACTCGAGCAGGTTCGCGGGGACTGCCGTGCAATCGAACACGACGTACGGTCCCTGTCGCCGCGCGCCCTCCTCGTGGAGCGCTTCCGCGAGCACCTCCTTGCCAGTGCCGGTCTCGCCTTCGATCACGACGGGCACATCCGACGCGGCGAGGCGCTCGCACAACCGATAGAGCCGCCGCATCTCGCGGCTTGCCCCGATCATGCGACCGAACGAGGTTGCGGTCGGCAGCTCCACGGCCGGAGGTTCCGCGTCACACGACCCCCGGATGATGGTCGACCCGACGCGCAACCGGAACCCGTCATCGACGAGCGCTTCGATGATCGCGACATCGTCGACGAAGGTGCCGTTGGTGGACCCGAGGTCGGTCACCCGGAGTCGCTCCCCGTCGAGCTCGATCGCCGCGTGGCGACGCGACACCTGCGGATCCGCAAGCCTCACGTCGCATGCCGCGCTCTGGCCGATCAGGATGCGCGGAGGCATCGAATCATCGAGTCGAAACGTACGTCCCGCGTCAGGCCCGTCGGTCACCGCGAGCACGAAGGCTCCGTTCGGCCGCGACGGCACGAAGCGGTGCTGCTGGACGGTCGAGACCGATTCACCGTCGTCCGACATGCGCGCGATCGTACTTCATCAGACGGGTCGAGGGGTCACGCCGCGGCCAGCTCCGGGTGCTCGTGTTCGTAGCGGCGCAGCCGGAACGAGCTTGCCATCAGCATTCCGCCGAGCACCAGCGCGTACGCCCCGAGCCACAGACCAAGGACGATCGCGCCGGCGAGGGGCGCAACGAACAGCATCACGCCGAACAGGATCGACGCCGAGCCCTCGAGTGCGAGCAGCCACTCGCCCTTGATCTCCTTGCGCAGCCGGATCGCCATGACCAGCTCGAAGATCCCCGAGACGACCGCCCAGGCACCGATCACCATCAGCAGCGTGAGCGCCGTGATGCCGGGGAACACCAAGGCGAGCACGCCGGCTGCGAGCGAGACCAGCCCGCGAACGATCATCGACGTGCGCAGTGGACCTCGCACCTTCGTCATCAGGCCGAGGGAGAGCACACCATCGACGATCGCGTAGGCGCCGAACAGGATGACCAGCGATACGAACGTGATGCCGGGCGCGAACAGACTCAGGATTCCGAGCAGCAGCGCGGCAACGCCGCGGAGCGCGACCGTCCACCACCGCCATCGTCTGAATTCCTTCATGGTGCTCTCCTGCCTTCGTCGCGTGCATCGCCCAAACCAGCGGCGGTCACCCACGCCGAGCCGCACCCCTCAGAACCAGACGGGCCGCAACGCCCGACGCGCCCTGTCGAGTGTGCGCCACCGTCAACGTGATCTCGACATCGCGATCCTCGTCGTGCATCCGATGGCGGCGCGCGTGATGCAAAGGCACGTGGGCATGACCAACCCAGTAGCGGGAGAGCGAGCTCCTGAGTTCTCGCTGCCCAAAGACGCAGAGAATCATGTTCTCCGCCGCTCCGAGCTGGCGGGAAAACCGGCGGTGCTGGTGTTCTACCCGGCGGACTGGAGCCCGGTCTGCGGCGACCAGCTCGCGATCTACAACGAGCTCCGCGACGAGCTCGGTCGGCACAACGCGCAGCTCGTCGGAATCTCCGTCGATGGCGTGTGGTGTCATCGGGCGTTCCGCGAGCATCGGAAGTTTTGGTTTCCGCTGCTCTCTGACTTCGAGCCCAAGGGTGAGGTAGCGCGCCGATACGGCGTGTACCGCGCCGCCGACGGCATCGCGGAGCGCGCGCTGTTCGTGCTGCGCCCAGATGGCGTGATCGCGTGGCGCTACGTCTCGCCGGTCAACGTCAATCCAGGCGCGGACGGGATCCTCGACGCGCTCGAGCAGCTTCACGCGGAGGCAGCGTGATGTGGCTCAAGATGCCGATCGATCCGCAACGTGATCACATCCGTGGACCGAGCAACGCACCCCTCCAGCTCGTCGAGTATGGCGATTTCCAGTGTCCCTACTGCGGGCGGGCGTACTACGAGGTGCAGGAGGTCGAGCGTCGGCTGCGCGGCCAGCTGCAGTACGTGTTCCGCCACTTCCCGCTCTCGGAGATCCACCCGCTGGCGGTCCCCGCCGCCGAAACCTCGGAGGCTGCCGCGGCCCAGGGCCGGTTCTGGGAGATGTACAGCATGCTGTACGAGAACCAGGAAGCCCTCGAGCGGCCCTACCTGCTGCGCTATGCGCGGGCCCTGGGTCTCGACATCGCGGCCGTCGACGCGGCGCTCGACAACCACCTGTACCTGCCGCGCATACGCGAGGACTTCAACAGCGGCGTGCGCAGCGGGGTCAACGGGACACCCTGCTTCTTCATCAACGGCAGACGGCATGACGGCGCGTGGGATGCCGACTCGCTGTTGAAGACGCTCGAGCGCGCCCGGCAGCAGCAGCAGCCGACCCAGCGCGCAACGCCGCGCCACCTGTGATCAGCCGCGATGCGCTCGCTCGAGCGCGGCGATGTCGATCTTCTGCATGGCGAGCATCGCCTGCATCCGCGCGGTCAGCTCGACGGAGGGACGTCATGAACAGCATCACTCGCCTGATCATCCTCGCGCTCAGCTTGCTGGTGTCGAGCTGCTCGGTACCGTCGGCGATGGGTGCCCCGGGGGACATCGCATCGCGGACGGCCAAGATCGATGGGATGACCCTCCACTACCTGATCGCGGGACAGGGCGATGCCGTGATCTTGCTGCACGGATACACCCAGACCTCGGACATGTGGAGACCGCTGATCCCGGTGCTCGCAAAGAGCTTCACGGTGATCGCGCCCGACCTTCCCGGCATCGGAGGCTCGTCGATCCCCGACGGCGGCCTCGACGCGAAGACCGCTGCGATCCGCATCCACGCCCTCGCCCGCTCGCTCCAGATCCGGAAGACCCAGGTCGTCGGTCACGACATCGGGCTGATGGTCGCGTACGCCTATGCCGCGCAGTTCCCGGCCGAGGTCAGCAAGCTCGCGTTGCTCGATGCGTTTCTTCCCGGGATCGGGGACTGGCAGCGCACGTATCACGATCCACGGCTGTGGCACTTCACGTTCACCGGACCGACCGCAGAGGCCCTCGTGGCGGACCGCGAGCGCATCTACTTCGATCACTTCTGGAACGACTTCGCTGCGGACCGGCGGCGCTCGCTCCCCGAAGTTGATCGCGAGCGCTATACCGCCGCGTACGCGCGCCCGGGACGGATGCGCGCCGGCTGGGGCTACTTCGCGTCGTTCGAGAAGACCGCGAAGGACTTCGCGCAGCTCGCGAAGACACCGTTGCCGATGCCGGTCCTCGTGATCAGTGGCGAGAAGGCAGCGGGTCCGTCGCTCGCCAGCCAGGTCGCGCTCGTGGCCCCCAACGTGACCTCCCTCCTGATCAAGGACGCCGGGCACTGGCTCCTCGAGGAGCGACCGACGGCGACGATGGAGGCCCTGACCGGCTTCCTCGCTCGCGATGCGGTCGCAGCGGGCCAGCCGTTGCGACTCAACGACACGTTCTGACGATCAGCGTAGCGGCCTGAATGCCGCGCGCACCTCGTCGACGAACAGATCGGGTTGCTCGAAGGCAGCGAAGTGACCGCCGCGGTCGACCTCGTGGAAGTAGATCAGCTGGTGATAGCTCCGTTCGGCCCAGCTTCGCGGCGCGCGATAGAGCTCGCCCGGGAACACCGTCACCGCCACCGGGATCGAGATGTCCACGGCGTTCAGCAGGTTGTCCTGGGCTTCCCAGTACAGACGAGAGGCGGTGGCCCCGGTGTTCGTCACCCAGTACAGCGTGATGTCGTCGAGCATCTCGTCCTTCGTCAGCGCACGCTCGGGCTGGCCGCCGGTGTCCGTCCACGCGGTGAACTTGTCGTAGAGCCAGGCAGCCAGCAGGGCTGGCGAGTCCGCCAGTCCGTAGGCCAGGGTCTGCGGGCGTGTCGCCATGATCGCCTGGTAGCCGGTGCCCTTGCGATAGAACGCTTCGAGCGACGCGAACGCGACCCGCTCCTGGTCGGACAGCCCGGCGGGCGGCGGCTGGCCCTTCTGCAACGCGCTGGCGACCTCGCGGGGAACCACCGCGGGCAAGTTGACGTGGATCCCGATCAACCCGGGCGGGGCCTGGCGAGCCATCGCGTGCGTGACGATCGATCCCCAGTCGCCGCCTTGCGCCACGTACTGCGGGTACCCAAGCCGCTTCATCAGCTCGTCCCACGCGCGAGCAATCCTGTCGGGGCTCCAGCCGGGCTCCGTCGGCTTGCCCGAGAACCCGTAGCCAGGCAGCGACGGAAGCACGAGATCGAACGCGTCCTCGGCGCGTCCCCCGTACGCCACCGGATCGGTCAGAGGTCCGATCACCTTCAGCAGCTCGAACACCGAGCCCGGCCAGCCATGGGTCATGATCAGCGGCATCGCGCCGGGGTGCGGAGAACGAACGTGGATGAAGTGGATGTCGACGTCGTCGATCTGGGTCACAAAATTCGGCAGGTCGTTCAGCCGGGCCTCCGCCTTGCGCCAGTCGTAGTCGGTCCCCCAGTAGTCGAGGAGGTCTTGCATGGTCGCCAGCTGCACGCCCTGCGACTGGTCGGGGACCGTCTCCTTCGGAGGCCATCGTGTGGCCGCGATCCGGCGACGAAGATCGATGAGGACCGCTTCGGGTACCTGCACGCGCATCGGCCGGATCCGCGACTCCAGGGTCCCCGCGGGCGGCGCGCTCGAGACCTGCCCGCCCCCGAGGTCTCGATCCATGACGGGCTCGGCCTGCGTTACGCGGACGGTCTGCGGAGGCGGTCGCTCCGTCGTGCAGGCGGCAAGCACGACCAGCGTCGAGACGACAACGATCCTTCTGGTGGTCACGGTCCCCTCCGTCAGCGATCGCAGCATCGGGCATGCCGGCACCGTGCGTCGGTGGAGAACGGCCGTGCATCGTCCGTGCGCTTCCACGGCGCGCCGCGCGGAGACGGGAGAGCGTCCCTGCGCGGAGGTCGTACGCGACGACCGGCGTCAGCTCTGCACGTGGTCCGCGAACCACGATGGTTCCGGATCACATGGCAGCTCCAGGAAACTCGCCGGGAACCCGAGATCTCGAGCAGCTGGCGCGGCGTGTAGTAGCGTCGCGCGGTGACAGCTCGGCTCCTCCTGCTGCGGCGACGGCACCTGCGGCAACGTCAGCGAGACCTGCGTGACGAGTCCGGACGAATGCGGTGCGTGCTTGTAGACTCGGCATAGATGTCAGCGGAGATCACGGATCACCTGCAGCACGTTTCTGCGGAGGTGGCAGAAGAGACGTGCGTGTTCAACGCTCGCCTCGAGGACACGCTACGAACGTTGCCGCCGGTCACCGTCGTGCCGGCGCCGCGGGTCCGCGCCGCGCGCCGCCTCGGCAAGGGCACCTTCCCGGCACCCGTGTTCCTGCCCGACCTCCACGACCTCGAGGTGCCCGGCCGCGCGGGTCCGGTGAAGCTGCGCGTCGCACGGCCCACTCGCGACATGACGCCGCGCGGGGTCTACCTCCACATCCACGGGGGCGGCTGGATGCTCGGAGCCTCGGACCTCCAGGACCCCGCGCTCGCCGAGCTCGCGACCGCGGTCGGTGTCGTGGTGGTCAGCGTGGACTATCGGCTCGCCCCCGAGCATCCGTTTCCCGCTGCCATCGATGACTGCGAGGATGCCGCGCGCTGGCTCGTCGAGCGCGGTGCGGAGATGCTCGGCGCGCCGGCGCGGTTCTCGATCGGTGGCGAATCCGCGGGTGCTCACCTCGCCGTGCTGACCCTGCTGCGGTTGCGCGATCACCGCCCGGGCAGCGCGTTCATCGCCGCCAACCTGGTGTTCGGAGCCTTCGATCTCTCGCTGACGCCGAGTGCGCGCGACTGGGGCGATCGCAACCTCGTGCTGTCGACCCCGATCATCGAGCACTTCGTGTCGTCGTTTCTGCCGGGGCGATCGGCCGAGGAGCTCCGCGCACCGGAGCTCTCACCGCTGTACGCGGATCTCCGCGATCTGCCGCCCGCGCTGTTCACGGTAGGTACGCTCGACCCGCTCCTCGATGACTCCGTACGGATGGCCGCGCGCTGGCACGCGGCCGGCGGATCGCGTGAGCTACGGATCTGGCCCGAGGGCGTTCACGGATTCACCGCCTTCCCGATCTCCCTCGCGCGACTCGCGGACGCCGCACAGTTCACGTTCCTCGATCGGATCTACGCGGCCTCTCGGTAACTCCCGGATCGCTGCGCCGGATCCGCCATGGCAAGCTGGTCCATGACCGAGCCGGCCTTCTCGCCCCGTGCGCCGCGACCCGTCCGCTTGCTGGTGTTCGCCGCTACCCTCCGCCGGGATTCGCTCAACGGCAAGCTCGCCGCTCTCGCGGCGCGGATCGCCGAGATCAACGGAGCGACCGTGGACCTCGTGACGATGCGCGAGCTCGATACGCCGTCTTACGATGGCGACGACGAGCGCGAGACCGGGATCCCACCGGGCGCCGCCGCCCTGAAGAAACGGCTCGACGACAGCGACGCGTTCGTGATCGCGTCGCCCGAGTACAACGGCTCGATGCCCGGCGTGCTCAAGAACACGATCGACTGGACGTCGCGGTTCCGTCCCCAGCCGTTCGACACCCGCCACGGGCTGCTGCTCTCGGCCTCGCCGTCGATGACCGGTGGCAACCGCGGCCTGTGGGCGCTTCGCGTCCCGCTCGAGCATCTCGGTGCACGGATCTTTCCCGACATGTTCTCGCTGTCGATGGCGCACAAGGCCTTCGCCGAGGACCGGCTCGCCGACGACCCGCTGCAGGACCGGCTCGACCGGACGATCGCAGCGTTCGTGTCGCTCGTCGAGGCGAGCACTCACTATCACTGCCTGAAGCGAGCGTGGGTCGAGTTTCTCGGCGAGCCGCCGGGCATGGGCGACGACCGCGTCGACCCGATCGCCGGCGCCTAGATCATTGCGCGAGCCAGCCGCCGTCGATGTTCCACGACGCGCCACGGACCTGGCCCGCTGCCTCGGTGCACAGGAACAGCACGGTAGCGGCGAGCTGCTCGGCACTCACGAAGTCGCCGGACGGCTGCTTCTCCAGCAGCAGCGCCCGCCGCGCAGACTCGTCGTCGAGCCCGTCGCGTGCGGCGCGGTCATCGACCTGGCGCTGGACGAGCGGGGTCAGCACCCAGCCCGGGCACAGCGCGTTGCACGTGATCCCCGAGCGCGCGGTCTCGAGCGCCGTCACCTTGGTCAGCCCGATCAGCCCGTGCTTGGCGGCGACGTACGCTGCCTTGTGAACCGATCCGACGAGGCCGTGGACGGACGCGATGTTGATGATCCGTCCCCAGTCGCGCGCGCGCATCCCCGGCAGGGCGAGCCGCGTCGTGTGGAACGCCGCGCTGAGATTGATCGCGAGGATCGCGTCCCACCGATCGACCGGGAAGTCCTCGACGCTCGCGGTGTGCTGGATCCCAGCGTTGTTGACGAGGATCTCGACGCCACCGTGCTCGCGCGTCGCGTACTCGAACAGCGCCGTGATCTCGGCCGGCTTGCTGAGGTCGGCACCGTGAAACCCGACGCGCCCTCCGGAGCGACCGACGAGCTCGCGCGCCGCCTCGACCTCACCGAACCCGTTGAGGATCACCGAGGCGCCCTGCTCTGCGAGCGCGACCGCGATGCCGAGGCCGATCCCACTCGTCGAGCCGGTGACGAGCGCGGTCTTGCCTCGCAGCGTCGAGCCCGCAGCGCTCACGCCCCGACCTCGGCCGCGTGCGTGCGCACGAAGTCGCGGATCGTCGGATAGATCGTCTCGCGCCAGCGATGGCCCGAGAACAGACCGTAGTGGCCGCAGTCGGCAGCGATCAGGTGACGCTTGCGGGCATCGGGAACGCCTGCACACAGCGCGTGCGCCGCCGACGTCTGCCCGAGCCCCGAAATGTCGTCGAGCGCGCCCTCGATCGTGTACAGCGCGGTGGTCGTGATCGTGTCGGGACGAACGCGCTCGCCGCCGACATCCCACGTGCCGCGGGCGAGCGAGAACTCCTGGAACACGGTGCGCACCGTGTCGAGGTAGTACGCGGCATCCATGTCGAGCACGGCGTTGTACTCGTTGTAGAACCGCTCGTGAACGCGGCCGCCCTCGGTCACCGCATCGCCACCCTTGACCTGGTCGAGCCAGTAATTGCGGTAGGCATCGAGGTGACGCGTCGGATTCATCATCACGAACGCGGTGAGCTGGATGAACCCCGGGTAGACCGCACGGCCCGCACCGGGATGGTTGCCAGGCACGCGGTGGATCATGTTCCGCTCGAACCACGTGTACGGCTTCTCGTTCGCGAACGTGTTGACGGCGGTCGGGTTGACCCGCGCATCGACGGGGCCACCCATCAGGGTCAGCGTGCGTGGCGTCGCCTCTCCGCGTGCGGCCAGGAGCGAGATCGCGGCGAGCACCGGGACCGTTGGCTGACACACCGCGAGCACGTTGAGCTCGGTCGCGCCGAGGTGGCGGATGAACTCCTGGATGTAGGCGACGTAGTCATCGAGGTGGAACGGGCCAGCAGCCACGGGAACTTCGCGCGCGTCGGTCCAGTCGGTGAGGTAGACGTCGTGATCGACGAGCAGCGTCGCGATCGTGTCGCGCAGCAGTGTGGGGTGATGCCCCGAGAGCGGCGCGCACACGAGCATCCGCGGATCGCGCGCGAGTGCAGCGACCGCGGTCGGCTCGGTCGCATGACGAGCGAACCGAACGAGCCGGCAGAACGGACGGGTGACGAGCGTCTCCTCGGTGACGGTCACGGTGTGCCCGTGCGCGGTGACCTCCGAGATCCCGAACGGCGTGCGCTCGTACGGTCGCGCGAGCCGGTGGAACAGCGCGAGATTCGCGCGCAGGACCGGCAGGGGCCACATCGAGCGATCGGTCAGGAGCTCCGCGGTGCGCTCGGCGACCGCCGCGAACGGTGCCAGGAGACTGCGCTGAAGGCCGTGCAAGGAATACAACATCGGGTCCTCGGTAGGGGGAGCGCCGAACATGCCTCGCCGCCGAGATTTGTGCAATGCAGCACTCGCAAGCTACGAGAATACCAAGCGGTCTTGCCGATCTCTTCCGGTTTACGCTGCACCGCATTCTGCCCGCGTCGCAGCCGTCACGGCAGGCTTGATAGACTCGACGCGGTTCCGATGTCTGCGCCGACCACGATCCTGTTCACGTTTCGACCGATTCCGACGCTCGTGACGATGTGCGAGGGCCGAGACATCGACGTCGTCGGGCTGCTGCGCCAGCACGGCATCCCGGAGGAGGCGGCCACCGGCCAGGTCACCGCTCCCCTCGCGAAGCTCCAGGCGTTCCTCGACGACATCGCCCTCCGTCTTCACGCTCCCCTGCTCGGCCTCGACCTCGCGGACCGGATCCCGCGCGGCTCCTACGGCCTGATCGAGTTCGTGGTGCGCGCCGCCCCCAGCGTGCGCCACGGGTTATCGGCGCTCTGCGAGCTGTCACCGTTGCTCAATCCGTTGAACGACCTGCGGTACATCGCCGACGAGCGCGGCTGCGAGGTCCACTTCGCGTACGGCGGGCTGCGTGACGCGCTCGGCCCGCAGCTCAACGAATACACGATCGCGTTCATCGCCAAGGCGTTCGCCAGCGTGCTCGGAACGTCGCTTCCCCTCGAGCGCGCGTGGTTCGCCCACTCACGTCCGGACCATGCCGCGGAGGTCGCGGCCCGGCTCGCGTGCAACGTCGGGTTCCAGGGTGCGGACTCGGGCTTCGCGGTGACCAGCGATGTCATCGAGCACCGCATTGCCAGTGCCGATCCGCAGCTGTTCGAGTTCTTGCTGACGCAGGCGCGCACGCAGCTCGAAAACGTCGGTGGCGTCAACGTCGTGGCGATGACGGTGCGAGCGATCGAGGCGCGCCTCAACGGTGGCCGATGTCAGTGCGGTCGCGATCGCGGAATCGATGGGGATGACCGGACGCAGCCTGCAGCGTCACCTTGCGGACGCGAGCACCACGTTTCGTGAAGTGCTGAGCCGGGTGCGGCAGCGCCGCCGGATCGAGCTGGTTCGCGCCGGGCTGGCAGAGCCGGTCGTCGCATCGCGGCTCGGATTCGCCAATGCGCGGACGATGCGGCGCTCGCTCGACGAGGGCCACACCGACGGAGACACGGACTAGCCCACAGCCGCCGGCGCGCCGGAACTAGCTGCGTCGCTGCGTCAGGACGCGGTCGCGAGGTAGCGCTCGAGCTCGTCAGCGCCGCCGATATGCTTGCCATCGACGAACACCTGCGGCGTCGACGCCTTGCCACTGACGGCGCGCAGGCTGCGAGGCGACGACGGAACTTCCTCGTACGCCCAGCCCTTGGCGCCGAGCAGCTGCTTGGCTTTCACGCAGAAGCTGCAGCCGGGCTTGGTGAACAGCAGGACATCGCGCGGCGGCTTCGCCGTGGGGTCGAGGAACTTCAGCATCGTGTCCGCATCGGAGACCTCGAACGGGTCGCCTTCCTTGTCGGGCTCGATGAACATCTTCTCGATCACACCGTCGTTGACCAACATCGAGTAGCGCCACGACCGCTTGCCGAAGCCGAGGTTCGACTTGTCGACGAGCATTCCGAGCTTCTCTGTGAACTCGCCGTTGCCGTCGGGCAGGAACGTGATGCCGTCCGCGCCCTGCCTGGATGACCACTCGTCCATCACGAATGCATCGTTGACGGAGAGACACACGATCGAGTCGACACCCTTGGCCTGGAACTGCGGCATCAGCTCCTTGTAGCGCGGCAGGTGCGCGCTCGAGCAGGTCGGCGTGAACGCTCCGGGTAGCGCGAACACGATGACGCGCTTGCCGGAAAACACCTCGGTGGTCGACACGTTCTTCCATTTCGCGTCGTCACGGGTGCGAAACGTGACGTCCGGAATCCGCTGGCCTTCGACGTTCTTCATGGGCATTGGGCTCACCCTAGCCGGATTCTCGCGAACGAAAATGGACGGAAGCTAGTTCTCGCGCACGAGATACATGGTGACCAGCGACTGGTCGGCATCCCACGGCGCCGCGAGCTCACCGCGGCGGAGCTGATAGCTGCCGGGGCCGAGGTCGACGATCAGCCCGCTCGTGCCGTCGCCGTAGCCGTCGCCGAATTCGAGGGCGCCGCCGCTCGGCACCGTGGCCGCGAGGTCGCGCGCGGCGCCGACCTTCTTCATCCACAGGTAGACCGCCGCGAGCTTGCCGGACGACAGCTCGAGGGCTCCCGCCTCGGTGGCGTCGTCGACACCCGTGCTGAGCGACTCGGCGAACAGCGCATCGACCTCGTCGATGTGGTCGCCATGGTGCGCGGGATCGATCCACCATGCGCGGGGCGGCGCGACCAGCGCGAGCGTTCCGTCGGCGAGCCGGTACGCCTCGAGCCGCCCCGACGTGCCTTCGAGCTCGAACGCGAACCCGCCACTCGCACCGACGTCGACCGCGCACACCTCTTCGCCCTTGCTGAGCCCGCGCATGACCTCGGCCGGGTGGCCGGTGAACTGCGCCTTGGTCGCCGCCGGCTTGGTCGGTACCCAGTCGGTCGCGGTCCGGGCATCGAACACGACGATCGTCAGCGAGGCGTTGAGCGAGGCGATGGATCCGATCGGCTGGTGCGACATCAGGACCCGGTTCGTAGCATTCATCGCGACGAGTCAGTGACCGATCGCGAGCCGACTGCCGGCATACTAGGCAGCATGAACAGGGCGGTGTCGGTGATCGTGATCTGCACGAGCGTGCTCGGGTGCACGATCAGGAAGCGGCAACCCGAGGCCGAGCCGGTGGCCGCCGAGCCGAAGGACGCGGCCCCGCCGGCGCACAGCCTCTCGCCCGAGCAGCTCGCCGGGCTTCGCGCCGAGGTGATCGCAGGTTCGACCGTGCTCGGCCGCGCGGAGCTGACGCCGACCGATCCGGCGATCGTGGACCCATGCATCACGAAGTCCCTGGTCGACGGCGCGTTCCCGGCCACGCCGAAGCAACGCACAGATCTGATGTGGCATGCGACGACCTGCCTGACCGGCTGGCTCAGCTACAAGGAGGATGGCCTTGCGTATCTGAACCAGCGGATCGCCGATCGCTACGCGAACCCGGTGATCACCCGCGACGGTGATCTCGTGCGGATCGATGCCGGTGTGGTCCCCGGCAAGGTCAGCGTGTTCCGCGCACGGCTCCAGGTGATGACCTCGCCCCTGATCGAGCAAGGCGAGCTGATCGGCACCGAGGTCGCGAAGCTGCTCGAGCTCGGGATGAAGCGACACCCCGACGCGCGGACCTACCAGCTCGAGGTCGACATCCCGGCCACCTGGTCGAAGGGCACCTGGACCCATGTGTTCGATCGGACCGCCGATCGGGTCCGGGTGTACTCGGGCGACTGGTCGACGAAGTACTACGAGACCGAGCGTCTCGGCGGCGACCTCGGCAAGCTCTCCTCGCTCCATCACACGAACCTCACCGAGCACCCACTCGACGGCTGGGTCCACGTCCCGGTCCGCGGCGCCCGCCCATAGCAGCGACTCAGCCGCGGCGTGCCAGCAGGTACGTGCGACGGCTCGGGTGCTCGACGCCGGGGTGGGGCTCGCGATCGAGACGTGCTTCGATCGCAAAGCCCGCCGCGACCAGCATCGACACGACGACGTCGGGCGGATGGAACCAGAACTCGAGGGACGTCGTGCATCCGAACAGCTCGTCGACGAAGCCCGCGGATGCATCGTAGCTACGAGCGTACGTCGGTCACGGGCAGTTCGCGGCCTTGTAGGCCTTGTAGTAGCTCATGATCTCGTCCTGCTTCGCGGTCTGTCCGTAGCTGGCGTCACCGCCGCCGAACCGCCGGATCGCATCGCGGTCGTTCGTGATCGAAGCGCAGGCGCCGGCGAGCTCGCCGAACGTCAAGGCGACCGATGCCTTCGGCGCGAACAGCGGGAACGTGGCGTGCGCGGCGAGGTGGTTGCCGCTGGTGTTGCGCGGGATCGAGAACACGTCATGGGCACCGAGCAGGTAGTAGTCGACGGCGGTCGGCGTCTTGGTCGGGCACACCGTCGCGAACCGGGTCGCCAGCGCAGGCGTCACCAGGCTCGCATCGACCGGAAATCCGGCCTCCATCGCGCTGGCCAGAAACCGCTGCCGCATGCCCTGTGTGTACGCCCCGCCCTTGCACGGGTGGAAGTTCGAGGTGTGGATGCCTCCGATCCCGAACTGGTAGCTGTACAGCGCCTCGGCGACTGCATCGCAGTTCGACGTCGTGCGGTTGTAGCTGTTCTCGGAGCACCGGGTGTTGAACGCGGCGACCCGGAACCCGCCCTCGTAGAGCAGCAGCGACATCATGTTGCCGAGCGTCAACCCGGCGCCACACGCCTGCAGCGTCTCGACCTCGTGCTCGATCGCAGCGAGCGATTCCTCGCGGAGGGAGAACAGGTCGATCGTTCCCGTCGGATCGCTGTTGCGCTTGTCGAACTCGTGAACGAAGAACCGCTGCTCGCACGAGTCCGGGGCCACCGTCAGCGACAGCTCGGCGCGCGCGACCTCGATGCCGCCGACGCGACCCACGACGTGGAGCGCACGAGGGATGCCGGTCTGCGCGAACCGATAGGTCAGCTGATCGCGCTCGGTCGGATTCCAGGCGGGACCGAGGCTGAAGGTCTCGTCGGCGAACACCTCGACCTCGTCGACATGGTGCGCGGCGATCGTGAACGTGACCGGGTTGGCGACGGGCGTTCCGGCGCCGGGCTCGACGAACGCGACGCTCGGCGACTCGTCGGCGGCATCCGCGGCCGGCGCGCCAGGATCCGGCTCCGAACAGCTGGCGAGGACGATCAGCGCGAGAGCGACGGAGCTACGGGCACGCATCGGACGTGGTCAGCGGCGCCGTCGGGGACAGCAGGTTGGTGGTGCCGAACATGTTCGTGATGATCCGGCGAGCGTCGACGTTGCCGCCCGCGCGGTCGATCGATTCGACAGCACGCACGCCATTGCGAGTGTTCATGATGAGCGGCATGTAGCGGACGCCGTTGACCTTCACGCCCGTCGAGGTCTTGGTCAGTCCGATGTACAGCAGGATCGTCGAGCGCCGGGCGACCTGCGCCTGGCCCGAGACGAAGTTGCCGAGCGAGTAGATCGCGAAGGTCTCGCGACCATCGGTCGTCCGGTACTTCTCCCACGGCTGCAGCACGTGCGGGTGCGAGCCGAGCACGAGCGTCGCGCCGGCGTCGAGGAACCGGTGGCCAAGGTCGCGCTGCGCGCGAGACGGGTTCGCCGTGTACTCCTCGCCCCAGTGCGGCGTGATGATGACGGCATCGACCTGCGTCCGCGCCTCGCGGATCAGGTCGTGGATCTCGGCCTCGTCGGTCCAGCAGCCGAGGACCTGGCCCTTGGGATCGGGGATGCCGTTCGTGCTGAACGTGCAGGCGATCCAGGCGAGCCGGATCCCGTTGGCCTCGGTCGTGGTCGACCACGAGCCGCTGCCGTCCTGCCGCTTGGTGCCGGTGAACGGTAAGTGCGCTGCCTCGAGCGCCTCGATCGTGCGATCGGCGCCGAGCGCGCGGCGATCCATCGCGTGGTTGTTCGCGGTGGACACCACGTCGAAGCCGGTGGTGACGAGGTCCGCGGCGAGGTTACGGTGGTAGTTGAACTGCGGGTAGCTGCCGTAGACGATGCCGTCGAACACGAAGCCCGGATCGGTCACGGTCCGGCCCGAAGCGTTGGTGCCGTGCGCGGACGGGCCTTCGTGGTTGGCGTACGCGATGTCGGCACGCGCGAGCAGATCGGCGACCGGTGACCACAGCGACCGGAACCGCTGCGGTTGCGACATCGCCTGGGTCTGGAGCGGCTTGTGGAGCAGGACGTCGCCGACCGCGGCGAGCGTGACCCGCGGTCCCGGCGTGCAGGCGGCACCGAACGCGAGCGGCCCGCCAAGCCCGTTGTTGCTGTCGGCCTTGGGCGCAAACCCGTCGTACTCCTCGCCGTCCTCGTCGTCCTTGGACACGACGTCCGAGGAGCCGTCGTCCTCGGGGGCGCAGGCGGCAGCGAGGTGAGCGAACAGAAGGACGAGTGGCAGGCGCATGCCGGGTTCTCTCGCACGCCCCATGCCACGGTAAGCTCTCGGAATCACGAGGTCGATCAACTCGAGTGGCCGGCTACCTCGGGTCAACTGGCCCCTTTGGATGGCGACCGCCGACGCCTGCCGGTACCCACCGACCTGTTTTCTGTGCACGCAGATCACGACCGGCAAGCAGATCGCGACGCGGCCGATGGCCGGGCAGGAGGTCGACGACCAGGGCAACCAAGATCAAGGAGCTGTGGAACCCGATCCTGTAGACGTGGGTCACCGGCGGATCGACGTTACGGTCGGGCATGGATCTCGACGCCGCGTTGATCAAGGAGCTCCAGCGGGTGCCTGGCGTGCACACCGTCATCCTCTATGGCTCGCGGGCGCGTGGCACCGAGACGCCCGAGAGCGACATCGACGTCGCGACGTTTGCCGACGTCGCCGAGACGACCCGCGACGCCCGGCTGTGGAACGGCCTCTACCTCGATGGCTTCGTGTACCCCACCGCGATCGCGACCGCGACACCCGATGCCGAGATGCTGAAGCTGTGTGGTGGGCGCGTGCTGCTCGACCAACGGCAGCTCGCCGGGCCGTTGTTCGAACGGCTCGCCACCCTCGAGCGGCAGGGACCGCCCGTGCTGGTCGAGACTGAGCAGCGCATGCGTCGGGTGTGGGCGCGCAAGATGCTGGCGCGCATCCGGCGCGGCGACATCGAGGCGCACTACCGCTACCACTGGCTCCTGTACCAGCTGCTCGAGGATCACTACGCGCTACGCGGCGAATGGTACCGAGGCCCCAAGGAGGCGTTCGCGGCGCTCGCGGTGGACGCGCCGACGGTGTTCGCGGCGTTCGAGCGCGCGCTCGCCCCCGGCGCACCGCTCGAGGCGCTCGAGGCGCTCGTCGATCAGGTCACTGGCTGAGGCCGGCGGCGAGCGCGTCGCGGTACTGGCTCGCCGAGTGCGTGATCCGGGCGAGCTGGGACAGCAGGCTCGCGGGCTCGGCGAACGTCCCGAGGATCACGAGCTCCTCGGTGGTGTCATCGATCGTCACGCGCTGCGCTCCACCGAGCAGCTCGAGGAAACCGGTGCGCGAGACACCGGCCTGTCGACCGCCGAGCGTTCCCGAGTGGGCGACCCAGATCCGATCCTCGCGGTCGCGAACGAACCGCGCGCGCGGGCGTGAGGATCCGGGTGCGAGCGCGAGGTTCAGCTGGATGCTCGGCCACAGGTTGCGCCGGCCGACTGGATCGCCCGGGCCGAACGCATTGCGGTAGCGGTTGGGCAACTCGTGGGCCGCGAGCCAGATGTCGAGTGCCTCGAGGTAGAGCGACTCGATCAGCCCTTCGTGCAGCCGGACCAGCGCACTGCGCGCACCGTGCTCGCGAAACATCCGGGTGAGCAGCCGGTTGGCCTGGGCGTGCTCGCGGCGCGACCGCAACGCGGAGAACTGAGCTGGAGTGCGGCGCGCCATCGCAGCGTCGACAGAATAGCCTGGTGGATCTGCGACGCAACCCGGGGTCTCGGGCACGATGCGGCCTCCGTGTCTCGCGAGCCGTCCCCGGATCTATCGCGACCCGCGGCGCACGCGTCGCTGCAGGTGATCGTGCTGCTGTGGGGCGCCACCGCGATCCTCGGCCGCCAGATCTCGATCGAGGCGATCCCGCTCGTGTGGTACCGGCTGCTCGTCGTCGTCGTCGTGCTCGGGATCTACGTCCCGGCGCGCGGGCTGCCGATCCGGATCCCGCGGCGCGCGGCGATCCGCTACGCGCTGGTCGGAGCGCTGATCGGCCTGCACTGGCTGTGCTTCTACGGCGCGATCAAGCAAGCAGGCGTGGCGACCGCGGTGCTCTCGCTGTCGACCGTCACGTTCTTCACCGCTGCGATCGAGCCACTGGTGTTTCGCCGTCGGCTCGACCTCGGCGAGATCCTGATCGGCGCGCTGGTCGTGGTCGCGGCGACCCTGCTGATCCAGCTCGAGCTCCGCGCCGACTCGCTCGGGCTCGCCCTCGGCCTCGGCTCGGCTGTGCTCGCCGCGATGTTCGGCGTGCTCAACGGCCGGTTCGCCCGCCAGGAGCCGCCCGAGCGGCTGATGCTGTTCGAGCTGACCGGCGCGGCCATCGTGGTGACGCTGTGCTTCGCGTTCGCACCGTCACAGCTCGTCGCACCGTGGGAGCTATCCGGCGAGGACATGGTGTGGCTCGCCGTGCTCGGTGTGCTGTGCACCGTGATCCCGCAGGTCTGGGTGATCCACGTGCTGCGCACGTTGTCCCCGTTCACGGTCGCGGTCACCGTCAACCTCGAACCGGTCTACGCGCTGATCCTCACCGCGTTCCTGTTCCCCGACGATCAGGCGCTCAGCCTCCGGTTCTATGTCGGCGCCGCCGTGCTGTTCGCACTCGTGATCGTGAATGGCGCACGCAAGGCGAGAGCCTCGCCCCCTGCGGCTGGCAGCCGGTAGAAACCCCGACCCAGGTGCGTTACGCCTGCTCCGCGCCGATTTGATCGTGAAGAAGCCGCTGACCCTCGCGCGCGTGCTCGAGGTGGTCGCCGCCTACGCGTGAGCTGTGCCTTCTACGAACAGCGCGTGCTCGCCCGCCTGGTAGCGTAGTTGATGCCTTCCACGCCAGCGCGCGACGTACCGGGCCCGCGCCCCGAGAATCAGCGCAAGCGGACCGAGCTCCAGGGTCCGCGCCAGGCGCTGATCGGACTGCTGGCGGTCGCCGCGGTGCTCGCCGTGGCGGGGGGCGTCGCCCTCCTCGGCCGCAGCCTCGTCGTCCACACCCCGCTGCTGTCGCTGCGGGCGAACGGCCTTGTGCTCGCTCTGGTGATCGGTGGAACGCAGGCCCTCGCCGCGGTGCTGCTCGTCCTCCATCACGAGCGTGCACGCGCCGCGGCTCTGGTCGCCGCGCTGATCGCGGTGGGCTGGAGCGTGGTGCAGATGATGCTGCTCCAGGATGCGACGTGGTTTCAGGGCACGATGTTCGGCGTCGGCGCACTCGAGGCGTTCCTCGTCGCAGGTTGCACGCCGCGCAAGAGCCTCGACAGCAAGAAGCTACGACGCCGCCGATAGCGCGAGCGTCGTCGTCGCGTATGATCGCAGCGCGGTGGCAGTTGCCCGACACATCCTGTTCCTCGCCGGCATGCTCGGCGTCCTCGGGCTGTTCTTGCCCCTGGTCGCGGTGGGTCGCGGGCCGCTGCGCACCGAGCTCTCGGCGCGCGAGTTGACGTTTGGCCTCGATCGCGCGCACCGCGTGATCGACCGGAAGGTTCCCGGGTTCCTCGAGCGGCGGATCTCACCGGATGTGATCTCGGCGCGCGATGACGTCCGTCTCGTCGCTCATGCCTCGCGCGGCGCCGCTCTCGCGTTCATTCCGGCAGCCCTCCTGCTGGTGCTCGGGATCGCCGGCATGTGGCGAGGCCGGTTCGGGCGCGGGCTCGCGGCGTTCGGCCTGGTCTGCGGCATCGCGTCGATCGCTGCGTACGTCGGGCTCGACTACGCCATCGCGTACGGGATCGAGGAAGAACCGCTGCTTCGCCATGTCGCGCTCAGCCTGCAGTTCGGCGCCACGCTCCTGATCATCGCCGGGATCGGAGGCGTCGCAGGTGGAGTACTCGGCCTCATCAAGCCGGATCTCGGCGGTGACCCACCTCACGCGACACCTCGCAGCGGGACGGCCCACCGCGTGCAGTGACCCTGGTCCGACGCTCTCCATGACCACCGTTCCCAAGCTTGCGCCATCGGATCGAGCGCAACCGCACGTCGAGCGCGCGGGACATACCGGGGTTGGCTCTCCGCAAACCACCGAGAACAGGCCCATCCGGGCGCTTGTCATCGAAGATGACACCTCGCTCTCGGGCCTCGTTCACGAGGTCCTGACCAGCATCGGGTGCAGCGACGTGAAGTTCCTCGCCACCGGCGGCGAGGCCCTTCGCGATGCCACCGCGTTCGCACCCGACATCGTGCTGCTCGATCTCGGGCTCCCCGACATGGACGGGCTCGAGGTCTGTCGCCTGCTCACGCTCCAGCTCCCGAACGTCCCGATCGTGATCATCACGGGGCGCAACGACGAATCGGTCGTCCAGATCGCCTTCGAGGCGGGCGCGCAGGACTACGTCGCCAAGCCGTTCCGCCTCGGTGAGCTCGGCGCCCGCGCACGCGCAGCGCTCAAGTTGCGGGCCGAGCGGCTACAGCGCGGCAAGCGCGAGGAACAGCTCGCGGCCAAGGCGCGCCATCTCGAGGAGAGCAAGAGCCAGCTCGAGCGCGCGGTCTGCATCGATGCGCTGACCGGCGTCGCCAACCGCGGCCACTTCGATGAGCTGCTCGCGACCGAGTGGAATCGCGCCGCCCGCCAGGGCTCGCCGCTGTCGCTCGCGATCATCGACGTCGACGACTTCCACGCGTTCAACGAGCACTACAGCCACATCGGTGGCGACGGCGCGCTCCAGCAGCTGTCGGCTGCGATGGCACACAGCCTTCGCCGGCCGTCGGACGTCCTCTCGCGCTATGGCGGCGAGGAGTTCGTCGCGTTGCTCCCCGACACCGACGCGGCGGGCGCATGTGTGGTCGCCGAGCGACTGCGCGCGTGCGTCGAGGATCTGACGATCCCGCACGAGCGGTCGCGGTGCGCTCGCGTCGTGACGATCAGCGTCGGCGTGGCCACGATGGCGCCGTCGATGGATCGTCCCGGCACCACGCTGGTGTCCGCCGCCGATGCCGCGCTGTTCCGCGCGAAGGCCACCGGACGCAACCGGTGGTGCGCGGATGCGGAGCCCTCGACCAAGGTCGTCGTGTCACGCCGGCCGTGGCCGATCTGCCCGGTCGTGCGCGCCGATCCGTACATGGCCCAGCACATCCCGCGCTACCTCGAGAATCGCCGCGGCGAGCTCGCCCGGATGCGCGACACCGCCCGTGAAGGAGACCTCGAGCTCGTGCGGAGCTTTGGCCACAAGCTGAAGGGCTCCGGAGGCACGTTCGGGTTCGATGCGATGAGCCAGCTCGGCGACCGCCTCGAGCACGCCGCGTCGCACAACGAACGCACCGAGACGCTGCGGATCATCGAGGAGCTCGCCTGGTACCTCGAGCACGTTCACGTCGTGTATCGCCGCGCCGCGCAGCTGCCGGTCCACGTTGGCGACCAGGTCTGACGTCGACTACTCGTAGGTGATCGCGATCTCGTCCGTGACGTCCCCACGCGCGACCACGACGCGGTGGGTGCCCGGTGTCGGGATCCAGGCGTCGGCGGGCTCGCCATCGATCGTCCACCGCAGATCAGGCGATGCTGGCGACGCCGCGAGCGGTGGCCGCTGGAACTGTGGTGGACGGTGCGGTTCGAGCACGAAGCGAGCGCCCTCGACCGGGTACGTGATCGCGACAGTGCCGGAGGGCGCGTCCGCCGAGCACGTCGGCGGCACCGTGCGCCCATAGACCGTCGCCCAGCCCCGGATCGAGGTCGGGTAGACGATCGACGGCACGCCGCACACGACCTGGTGCCAGTCACAGGTCTCCTCGGGCACGTGCCCGACGATGAACAGCTCGCGCTTGCCGTGCTCGCAGTGTGGCCCCGGTCGCTTGCCGGAGAGCGGACAGATCTCGCCGTAGACGATCGTGTCGGGGCGCGGGGGCGCGGTCGGATCGCCGTAGCGCGCGGCGATCGCCGCGTAGGTGGCGCGAAGCAGCGGCGTCGCTCCCTCGGTCGACATCACGTGATGGGTCGGCGCTCCGTCGAAGTTGCCGGCCCACACGCCGACCGTGTACTCGCGAGTCACGCCGATCGCCCACAGATCCGTGTACGCCTTCGTCGTGCCGGTCTTGAGCGCGACCTTGAACGGCAGGTTCATCGGCACCCGATCGCCGAACATCGGCTTGCGGGCGTCCGGATCGCTGAGGATGTCGAACAGCAGATACGCGATCTCCTCGGAGAACACCCGATCGCGGACGACGGTGGGCTGACTCCACGCT
The DNA here is from genome assembly GCA_028287135.1 of Myxococcales bacterium. GTDB lineage: Bacteria > Myxococcota_A > Polyangia > Haliangiales > Haliangiaceae > JABFXX01. The sequence goes on along the minus strand of JAQBQE010000059.1, from coordinate 87,404 downwards.
CTGCCGTCGGGTCCGGTCGCGAGCTCCACACCGCGCGGCGCGATCGCCGTCCCTCCCCGCCCGAACAACGAGAACGCCGCCGTCAGATCGAGCAGGCGCGTCTCGGCGTGGCCGATCGCGAGTCCCCAGTCGTAGTCCTCGTCGGGGCGATCGAGCGTCGCGAGCCCCGCCGTGCGAAGCTTGCGCAGCACGGTGCCCATCCCCACGCGCTGCAGCGTGTGCACCGCGGACAGGTTGAACGAGCCCGCCAGCGACTCGCGATACCGAGCAAATCCGTGGCTGCGGACATCCTTCGTGTAGAACTCGTGGGCATCCTCCGCGACGATCACGTCCTCCGCGACGGTCGCCGGGGTATCGCCGATCTCGAACGCGGCGCCGTAGACGAACGGCTTCAGCGTCGAGCCCGGGCGCAGCCGCGCCGTCACGCCGTTGAACGCGCCGTTGGTGGCGCGGTCGGCATAGTCCTTCGACCCGACCAGCGCGAGGATCGCACCGTCGGAGTTGCGCAGGACCACGACTGCGGACTGCCCGACGTTGCGCGACGCGAGCCGGCCGAGGTGATGGGACAGCGCGACCTCGGCCTGACGCTGGAGCGCCCAGTCGAGCGTCGTCCGCACGCTGGCGCCCTGCTGGAACGCGGGCGGCAGCCAGTTCTTCGCCAGCTCGACGAAGTGAGGCGCGCGAAACGTCGGCCGGCGGCGATCGATGTCGATCGGGATGCGCTCGGCGAGCGCGCGATCCTCGGCGGCGAGGTGGCCGTGCTTCTCCATCAGACGGAGGATGTGACGGCGACGCTCCGCGACCCGCTGCGGCTGATAGAACGGGTCGTAGTACGTCGGTCCGCGCGGAATCACCGCGAGCATCGCGGCCTCGCCGACCGAGAGCTCCGCCGCGGATTTCTCGAAGTAGACGCGCGCTGCCTGCTCCGCGCCCCATGCTCCGTTGCCGTAGTAGACGCGGTTGAAGTAGTGCTCGAGGATCTCGCGCTTGGACAGCGAGCGTTCGAGGCGCGCGGCGAGCACCATCTGGCGGAGCTTTCCCGTGATGCTGCGCCGGGTCGATGCTGTCAGCCGGACGAGCTGCATCGTGATCGTCGAGCCGCCGAACTCGATCTCGCCACGGGTCGCGTTGAGCCAGGTCGCACGCGCCATCGCGGACCAGTCGACGCCGGCGTGCGCGTGGAAGTCGTTGTCCTCCGACGCGAGCGTCGCGGCGATCAGGTGCGGCGAGATCCTGTCGATCGAGATCCAGCGCTCGCGAAGCCCCGCGCTGGTCGCCTCCTGCCGGAGCAGCACACCATTGGCATCGGCGACCGACAGCGAGCTCGCCGCGGCCTTGTCGAGCAGCTCCATCGGGAAGTCCGCGGCCCGCACGGCGATCCACCACGTGATCGTGACGACCGCCCACCCGGCCACCAGCACGGCGGCGGCGCGACGCGGCCAGCGTAGCCGCCGGCTGCTCGCGACTGCCCAGGCGCGGCGCGCGAACCTGTGGACCGCCGCACGCACCGCTACTTCCCCTTGATCTCGATCGTGTCGAGCGCCGTGCGCGCGTGGATCGCGGGGTCGTACATCAGCTCGGCAATCGTGGGCGGCCGCGCGAACGTACCGACCGCGATGGCCCGGATCATGAACTCGTGGGTGTAGACGCCGCGCGAGCTGTACTCGGACGCGAAGTCGACGCGATCGTCGTGCATCTCGCGATAGGTGCCCCACTCGGTGGTCTGCTTGATACCCGAGGTCCCCACCGTTGCGAGCCGGGTGTTGAGCGCCTCGAACCCGGCAGGCAGCGAGTCCGACGAGATCAGGTGGTTGGCGTCCTCCTTGAGATCGACCGAGAGCCGGACCAGCACGATGTCACCGACCTTGAACGTCGCCTTGGGCTTGCCGGCTTCATCGAGATACTCGTGGGTCAGCGTCACCCCGTTGGACTCGGCGACCAGCGACGCCGGGGTCTGGCGATAGCGAACCTCGACGTTGTAGTGGACTTGCCCCTTCGGCCTGATCTCGATCTCGGTGGCGGCCCCGACCGGCACGCTGACCACGCGCATCCTCTGCTTGCCGCTCAGCGCTCCCGACACCAGCGTCGTCTCGCCCAGCTGGACCGTCACCGACGGCGCTTGCCCGGACATCGTCCGTGCGTAGCTCGTCAGCGCGAGCAGCGAGTAGATGTTCTGCTGCGTGTCGAGGTACTCGGTCGCGCGCCGCGCCTTCATCACGGCGCGCACCAGCGGCTCGAGCGCGGTGCTCTTCGGATCGAGATCGACCAGCGTGCCGAGCACGATCGCGGTCGTCCGCAGCGAGCTCGACATGTAGCCGTGGATGTACCGATCGTCGGGCTCGATGATCAGCGCGTCGCCCTTCGCGGCCGCGGTCGCGAGCGTGGTGAGCTCGGCGACCAGCTTGGCGACCGCCGGATCCTTGGCGCCGATGCCGGCCGCCAGCGCGCGCGCGACGAACGCCTTGCCGTAGATCGGCAGCTTGGGATGGACGGCCAGCAGCGTCGCGGCCTGGGTGTCCTTGTCGCCGAGCACCGCGCGGACGTAGAGCGCGAACGCCTGCGAACCGAGGTTGCCTGCCTCGTTGTAGTAGGGCCGCGACGGATCGGGCGACTTGCCATCGTTCTTAAGGTACTCGAGGCCTTCGTCGATCCGCGCCTGGTCGACCTTGTAGCCGGCCTGCCGCGCGAGGTGCATGCCCCACAGCGCGTAGGCCGTGTAGTACGCCTCCGGCTCGCCACCGGGCCACAGCGAGAACCCGCCGTACGCCGTCTGGTGCCGCCCGATCTTCGCGAGGCCCGCGGTGACGAAGCCCTCGAGCTTCGCGCCGGTCAGCCCATCGATGGCCAGGGTCTCGGCGAGGTCGCGGACCGCGAGCATCGGGATCACCTTCGAGGTGGTCTGCTCGAGACAGCCATACGGATAGCCGATCAGATCACGCAGCCCGTCCTCGATGCCGGCGAGCCCGTCGGGGTCGAGCGAGATCACGACCTCCGCCGTGGAGCCGATCGCATGGGCCGGTAGCGTCAGCGGGACCTTCAGCGCGTCCTTGGTCGCGCCGTGTGCCAGGTTCTTCGTGCGCACCGGCGACGGGTGCTGGACGGGGAGCTTGAGCTCCACGGCATCGCTCTCGCCATTCATCGTGACCGAGAACCGGAGCACCGCGGTGCCGAGCTCGGCGGCGGTCAGCTCGAACAGCACGGGCAGCCGTGCACCCTTGGCGAGCTGCACGGTGCGTTCGGTCCCGCCCTTGGTCGTGACGTGGCCGTCGCCCATCAGCTTGACGGTCGCGGTGCCGGCGGCCGCGGTCTCGTTGTGCACGACGACGCCACCGAGCAGCTGGTCGCCGAGGTTCAGGAACCGCGGCAACGACGCATGGAGCTGCAGCGGCTTGGATACCGTGAACCGCCTGTCGGCGGAGCCAAACCGCGTCCCCTTGTCCGCCGCGACCGCCATGATCCGGAACGCGGTCAGGTTGTCGGGCGCCACGAACTGGATCGTCGCGATGCCAGCGGCGTTCGTGATCGCGGCCGGCTTCCACACCGCGGTGGCGGCGAACCGAGACCGCAGCGAGCCGGGCGCGTCACCACCGGTCGCCGGTCGCTCGAGGTTGGGTCCCGGGATGTCGCGGATGAACTCGAGCTGGGTCGCGGTCGTCACGCCGATGCCCCACGGTGCGTAGAACGTGGGCACCGGGTTCGGCGTCTCGTAGCCGATCAGCGACAGCACGCCTTCATCAGCCGCCGTGATCGAGACCTCGGCGGACGCGGGCTTGCCACTCGCATCCGTCACCTTGACGGTCGCGGTGACGGTTGCGCCGGGTCGGTAGTCCTGGAGGTCGGTCTCGATCGCGACGGTCAGGGTGTTGTCCTCGGGCCGTACCGGAAGATTGATCAGCCCCATCCGCATCCGCGGCTTTCCGCGCGGCCCGTCGCCCATCCGGCCCTGCACGAGCGCGACCGAGACGTAGACGTTGGGCGCGTGTGCCGACGTGATCGGCACCGACAGGTGCTTCGCGGTCGGCGTCACCTGGATCAGCCGCTTCTCGATCACGCCATCGCGCTCGATCGTGACGAGGCCGGTGGCCTCCGCGAGGTCGGTCTTCAGGATCAACGTCGCCGTGTCGCCGGCCTTGTACTCCTTCTTGTCAGCGACGAGATCGAACGACAGCGTGTCACTGCTCTGCCACGAGCCACCACCATCGCCCCACGCATAGACCTGCATCGCAGCGGCGGATGCCTCGGCCTTCTCGGTATCGCCCTCGACGACGATCCAGTAATCACCACCGCTGGTCGGGGTGAATTCGATCTCCGCGGGCTTGCCCGCGACGACCTGCAGCGTCTTGCTGAGGATCGTCTCGGTCTTGTCCTTGCACTGGTACGAGCCGCGATAGCCCCAGTCCTCCCACACGCAGTTCCAGTCGCGGCGGGTCACCGTCACCTTGGCGGGCCCATCGACGACCTTGCCGTCGGGCGCGACCGCGATGACCTGGAACTTCTGCGGCTTCTTGACGTCGAGGAAGTAGCCGGGCGCCTTGATGCCGAAGTACGTGCGGGACCGGAAGTACGGGACCGTGAACGACTTGCTGATCGCCTCGTTCGAGGGCGCGGTGACGGTGGCGCGGACCAGCAGGTCCGCATCGCTCTGGATGTCATCGGGGCTGACCGACACCGCGAGCGATGCACTGCCCTTTGCGTCGATCGCGACGGTGTCCTCGGTGACCAGGGTCTGCGAGTCCTCGGACTCCGCGTAGTAGTAGGTCTCGTACTTGCGCTCGTCGAGGAACCGGTAGTCCTGGTGCTGCGGGAACTCGACCCGCCGCGACCGACTGTGCACGGTGACATCGACGTTGCCCGCGCGCAGCGGTGCTCCATACAGGTAGGTCGCCGCGATGGTCGCGTGCATCACACCCTTGCGGACGACCTGGGCCTCCGTGACCTTGCCCGAGACCTCGAACGTCGCCGGGCGATACTCCTCGACCGAGAACTCGCGAGTGAACGTGCCGTGCGGAAGCGTTGCCCGGATCACGTAGTCACCGAGTCGCGCATCGGCGGGCAGATCGAAGTCGAACCAGAATCCACCGAACGCGCTCAGCCGCGCCTGCGCCTCGGTGAACGTCTTGCCCTGCGGGCCTTCGACCTCGACCTTGACCTTCGTGCCGTCGGTCGGAACCGAGAGCGGTGCACCGAGCATGCTGACGCGCGCGAGCCCTTTGACGTGGACCTTGTCGCCCGGGCGATAGAGCCCGCGATCGGTGTGCATGAAGCCGCGCAGCTTGGCGGGTGCAGGATCTCGGTCGACCGAGACGTTGAAGTTCCACGGCGCGAGGCCACCGGAGCGCGTCGGGTTGACCATCGTCCAGTCGGCCTGGTGGTGCACGAAGATCCGGAGATCGCCGCCGCGGTCCTCGTTTCCGTCGTCGAATTCGCCCTCGCCTTCCTCGTCGCTGCTCGGGGCCGGCTCGGCCGCCCGTTTCGGTGCGAGCTTGGCGGTGCCGGGTAGCAGCGCGACGCCGTCGGCATCCGTGATCCCCGACCACGTCAGCTTTCCGGTCGCGTCGCGCACGGTGACGGTCGCGCCGGGGAGCGGCTTACCGGTCGATAGCTGCGTGGCCCAGACCAGGCCGCGCGATGCCGACAGCTTGCTGACCACGCCGATGTCGGTGAAGTTGACGAGCACCTTCTGGCGCCCACCGTCGGTGTACGGCGCCGACCCGACCTCGGTCGATCCGAGCTCGACGTAGAACATCCCGGGCCCCGCCGTTCCGCCGAACAGAACGGTCGCGCTGATCGAGTGCTGGCCCCACTTGTTCTTGGCACCCGTGACCGCGATCTTCTTCGCGCGGCTGACCAGCTTGGTCTTCGACAGGTCGGCGGGCTTGGACTCCCACCAGTCGAGGTGCGGGGTCAGCAGGTGGAAGCTCGCGGGCGTCAGCTCGACCGCGGTCACCTGCAGCTCGCTGACGTTGCGTGTCCATACCGGGATCACGGGGCGCTTGAGCTCGGCCACGAAGTAGCCCGACTCCATCGAGATCGTCGGCAGCGCGTCCGCGGTGCGGAACGCAAGCGTCTGCGGCTTGTCGAGCGTCTGCCCGAACACGTCCTTCTGCGCGCTGTCGATCGTGAGCGTGTACGACGTCCGCGGCTCGAGCTGGACCGCGCAGCTGAGGCCCGCGGGTGCATCGCCGAGGCCGAAGCAGCGCTGCGGGAACCCCGGGACGTTCGGCGTCAACGTCATCGTGTACGGCTCGGCGAGCGGATTGGTGAACGCGATCGACAGCCGCAGCCCCTCGTCGGGAACAATATCGTTCGCGTTCGGGGTCAGCCCGACGAAGCGCAGCGGCCCGAACGTGCGGAACGCCTCCTCGACCGGCTTCGCGAGCCCGAGGTTGCCGACGGTACCGCGCAGGCCGTCACGACAGAGGACCTTCCAGTCGGTGTCGATCGCGAGCTCTGCATCAGGGACGATGGTGTAGTCCTTGCCCGGGCCGGCGTTGCTGTCGGGTGCGAGCTTGACGCCGCGCTGCTGGCTGCCGGCCACGAAGCTGCAGTGCCTGGCGACCTGGTCGAACGGTACCTCTTGCGTGAACGTCAACCGGACGCCCTGGGTGCGGGAGGCACGTTCCTTCGATCCGATCACCTCCGCCGTTCCGGCGAGCCGCTCGGTGAAGAACTCGAACGTGTGCGCGTCACCGAGTGCGCTACCGTCGCGTGCCTTGATCCCTGCGGGAACCGTCGCCACGAACCGGGTCGAGACCGGCAGGCTCTGGGTCGGAACGAACGCGAGCGTCTGGTCATCGATCCAGGTCGCCGCCCCTGCGATCGGAGGATGCAGCGTCAGTGGCGCGGTCGCCCCGGGACGCTGCACCTGATCGCGGGTGACCATCGGTCGCGAGAACGCGAGCACGACGCGGACCTGGCTGACCTCGCCACTCGGCGTGCCGGTGACCGACAGGTCGGAGTTCGTCTTGCTGCCTCCGCCGCCGCAACCGGCGATGAGTGCCCACAACCCAACGTGAACCAGACCGACGTGGCGCATGACGTGTCCCCCCTGAGGGCGCGACCCTAACAGACCTGCGGCGAGGGCAGCCTCGGTAGGTCGGGAGAACGCCGGTGCGGCGACGACTATTCGCGGACGAGCGTCAGCGACTCGACGGGATTGCGATCGCGCTCGCAGCGCTCCGAACCCTTCGAGCAGAGCACGCGAAGACCCGCCGCCTCGTCCGGAGTCCGGAACCGTACATACGCAGCCTGCGCTGCCTCGGCGCGTGGATCGCCGAGGGCGGCGAGGGACGTTGCCTGCGTGCGGAGCAGATCGGGATCCCGGGGCGACAGGTCGAGCCCACGCGTCGCGGCCACCAGCGCCTTCGCGTAGTCACCTGTCGCGGCGAGCACACGTGCATAGACGGCCCACGCCGCAGTGTTCTTCGGCGCACGCTCGGTGCACGACTTCGCGGGTGCGATCGCCTCGCTGTAGCGATGGAGTCGCACGTAGGCGTCGGCGACGATCGCATCGAGCACCGGCGGCTCGGGCGCCCCGGCCACGGCGACGAGCTGGCGCGCCTCGGCGACCAGGCGCACCGCATCGTCGGCACGGCCCTGCTTGGCAGCGACCCAGCCGAGCTGGACCGCGACCATCGCGCGCGATCGCGGATCGGGTGCACCTGCTAGCGCGACCTCGAGGACCGCGCGCGCCTCGTCGAGCCGGGTCACGATCGTCGCGACCAGCGCCATGCCGTGCTCGTAGCTGCGCTGCCACGCCGGGCGCGTCGTCGTCGTGCGCGCGCCACGACCGATCTCGATCCGGGTCTCGGCACGAGCGTGATCGGCTGTGCTTTGCAGGCATCGAGCTCGACATCGCGCGTGCTCCGCGCCCCCGCCACGAACGCCCGGCCTTCCGGCGTGCGCGACGAATCGCAGGCGGCTTGCTGCATCTTCAACGATCGACTGCGATGGCGAAGGCGCGCGGTCACCGCGAGCGGCAGCTGCGCGGGGGGTCATGATCTGCGCGCGGAACGCCGCGACCTCGTGCTGGTCGAGCGCGCGGCCGTCGTCATCGACCACGAGCGTGTGGAGCACGTGGGTGTTCTGGTCCTCTGGATCCGTGGCGTGGGTACGCCCGACGAGGCGAGCCGCTTGCCGCGCCGGTCGGCGACCTCGATCTCGACCCAGGTATCCTGGACGTCGAGCAGCCCACCCGGGAACCGGTGGCCGACCCGGACATTGCGGAGAACGACGTCGAGCTCGATCTGCGTTCCCGCGATCACCGGTGCCGCATCGGCGGGCAGGTGCCAGCCACCCGTGGTCCCACGCGCGGTCACGCGTGCGCCTGCGACATCGATCGATGCGGCACCCTCGAGCTTCGCGCGCGTCAACCGGAGCTGCTCGTGGTCATCGCGCATCGATGCCATCCACGTGTGACCACCGACGAAGCGATGCGACGCGATCGTGCCGTGCTTGGCGCCGAGCTCGTCGGCGGTCGCCGGCGTCCGTTCCATGTGGCAATCGATGCAGGTCTGCATCTCGACGCCATCGATCCGAGCCATGCCATTGCCGGTATACGGCGAGCTCCGCCACATCCCGGGCTCGTGATCAACACGCTGAGGGTTGCCGCCAACGCCAACCAGAGTCCTCGGTTCATGCGGCGGACCTGTGCAAGGCCACGGCCACCGTCCGGGGTGCAGGCGCATCGTCAACTAGGTGACCGCGCTCGAGTCCGGGTGAACGAACGTTGCATACACCGCGGCACAGACGTCAGGTTTCATCCTCCGGCCCTCGCATATCTGCGACCGACACGTGCGCATGCGGCTCGCGTGCGGGTTCGAGGGAACCGGTTTGCGCCCCGCGTGTCGGAGCTGACGGATGCCCATGAACACGCGCCGATGTGCCCTCTCGCTCGCGCTGGCCCTCGCAGGATGCCAGGGCGGCAGGACGCCAGGTGTCGAGCCGATCGACAAGACGCTCGAGGCGCCCCCGCGGCTGCTCGCGGCGACGGCCCCGGTCACGCCGATGCAGATGATCGCGGCCGGGCCGGTAGCGGCGACGCATGACGTCGCGGCGCCGTGGAGCCTGACCGCGTCGGATGGCAGCGGCCTCGTGCTCGTCCGGGTCGAGGCCAAGGCGGTGGTCCAGGGGCCACTCGCGTTCACCGAGCTGCACCTCTACTTCCACAATCCCGAGGCCCGGATCCGCGAAGGGACGTTCGCGATCACCTTGCCGTCGGGAGCTGCGGTGTCGCGATTCGCGATGGAGAATGCCGGCCAGTGGCAGGAGGCCGAGGTCGTCGAGAAGGCGGTCGCTCGCCGGGTCTACGACGACTTCCTCCATCGCAAGCAGGACCCCGCGCTGCTCGAGAAGGCCGCCGGGAATCAGTTCAGCGCACGGGTGTTCCCGATCCCGGCCAAGGGCGACAAGCACCTCGTGCTGTCGTTCTCGCAGGAGCTCGCGGGACGCGCCTACACGCTTCCGCTACGTGGGTTGCCCAGGGTCGAGCGAGTCGATGTCTCGCTCGGCGCGATCCGGCTCGATGGGTCACGGCACGACCAGGCCCTGACCGAGCGCAACTGGCAGCCCGATCGTGATTTTGTCGCCACCATCCCGGCCCCCGCCGCAGCGGTCAGCTCGGGTGGACTGGTCGTCGGAGCGCTCGCGATCGCCGAGGGCAATGCGGCGATGCTCGCCCCCGAGGCGCCCAGGCAGCTGACGCTCCTCGTCGATACCAGCGCGTCACGCGCGCTCGGGTTCGCGGCGTACGTGGCGTCGATCCGCCAGCTGATCGCCCAGCTCCGCACCACGTACGGCGATCCTCTCGAGCTCCGCGTCATCGCCTTCGATCAGGACAGTCAGCCGATCTTCGATGGCCCCGCCGCGGGCTACGGGGCGGCCCAGGACGCGGCGCTGCTCCAGCGGGGTGCGGCCGGTGCATCGAACATCGCGCAGGTGATCGCGACGCTCGCCGCGTCGAGGAAACCCGCGCATCGTCGCCTGGTGATCGTCACGGACGGCGTGGTCACCGCGGGCCCTCCGACGCCGGAGCTGGTCACGGCGATCCAGAAGCTGCCGATCGAACGCGTCGACGTCGTGCTCGCCGGCGGCATTCGCGACGAGCGCCTCGCGGCCTCGCTCGCGCGTTCGGGGCTCCCGCGCGCTGGCGATGTCCACGATCTCGATCGCGGGATCCAGAGCGTCGCTGCGGGACTCGGCGAGTCGGTGCTCGTCGATGTCGCGATCGAGGTCCCCGGAGCGATCTGGTCGTATCCGAAGACGATCCCCGCGGCGCGTCCGGGGAGCACGCTGATGGTCTATGCGCGGATGGCGACACCGACACAGGCCATCGAGGTCGTGGTCGGCGGGACCCGGCGCACGGTCGGGCTTGGAGCGGCGACGCCGGCGTTGCTCGAACGCGCCGTCGCAGGCGCCGAGATCGAGGAGCTCGAGAACCGGCTGGCCGCGGCCAGGGACGCCGAGGCCAAGGCGCTGCGCGAGCAGATTGCCCGGCGCTCGGTACAGGCTCGCGTGATCTCGAGTCAGACCTCGATGCTGGTGCTCGAGTCCGAGGCCGACTACGCGCGCTACAAGATCGCTCGCACCTCGCTCGCCGACATCCTGGTCGTCGGCCCCACCGGGATCGAGCAGACCCGGCGCGCGACGATCATCGCGGCCAAGGACGAGCACGCCGCCGACGAGGACGTGGTGGTCGAGAACCGCCCGAATGCCACCGGCACGCGCGAGCAAGCGATCGTAGCTGCACGCAACACTGGCGTGCTCGGATCTCGGATGCCGGAAGGCGGCACGTTCCAGTCGCTGACCGGCACCGGCGACATCTCGAGCGGCTTCAGCGACCACAGCGCCTACGGCGACCTTCTCGGCAACGAGGACGACAGCGGCGACGCGGGACACGGCAGCTCCGGGTTTGGGCCCGGTGGCGGTGGAACCGGATGGGGCACGATCGGCACCGGCCGCTACGGCACGATCGGGCACGACGCAGGCACCGGGACCGGCTACGGCGTCGGCGGCGGGCGCGGTGGCATGCGCGGACGGTCCTCGGCGGTTCCCACCGTCGCGATCGGACGCCCGAGCGTCGCCGGCGACCTGCATCGCGCGGTCGTCCGCCGCTACATCAAGCGGAACATCCAGAAGATCCAGTACTGCTACGAGAAGGAGCTGCTCGCGAAGCCGTCGCTGACCGGCGCGATCGCGACGCGGTTCGTGATCAACGCGAGCGGCACGATCGCCGAGGTCACCGCGACCGGGGTGGATCCGACCGTCGCCAGCTGCATCGCTGGCGTGATCCGAGCGATCGAGTTCCCGCGACCGCGGAGCGGAGGCACGGTGGAGGTCAGCTTCCCGTTCGGGTTCAGCCCGTCGGGCAGCGCGCAGGTCGACCCTGCCCCGCTGCTCGCCGGCGACCACGGCGATCCCGCCGGCCCGCCGGAACCGGCGACCTGGCCCACCGATCCGCGACCGGCCGATCCGGACCGCGACGAGGACAAGACGCCACCGCTGACCGGCAAGCTCCACGACGTGATGACCGCGATCCAGCGCGGCAACCTCGGCAAGGCAATGGCGATCGCGAAGCCGTGGCACGAGAAGTCGCCCGGCGACGTGCTGGCGCTGGTCGCGCTCGGCGAGACTCTCGAGGCGAACAAGGACCTCGCCGGCGCTGCGCGGATCTACGGCTCGATCATCGATCTGTTCTCGAGCCGTGCCGACTTCCGGCGGTTCGCGGGCGAGCGGCTCGAGCGACTCGGCGCGGCGTCCCGTGCGCTCGTCGTCGACACCTACCGCAAGGCCGTCGCCGATCGTCCCGATCACGTGACCGGGCATCGGCTCCTCGCGTACGCCCTCGTGCGCAGCGGCGATCACGCGGGATCGTTCGCCGCGATCCTCGCCGGCATCGACCACACGTATCCGGACGGTCGGTTCGCCGGTGCACAGCGTGTGCTCGAGGAGGACGCGGGCATGATCGCGGCGGTCTATCTCGCGAACGGCGGCAACCGCGATCACGTGACCCAGGAGCTGACGAAGCGATCGCTCCAGCTCGCGCGCGGGCCGTCGACGCGGTTCATCATGTACTGGGAGACCGACGCCAACGATGTCGACTTCCACATCCGCGATGCGCGCGGTGGACACGCGTATTACGCGAGCAGGGAGCTACCGTCGGGCGGCGAGCTGTACGCGGATGTCACGACCGGCTACGGCCCCGAGTGCTTCGCGATCCAGGGCACTCCGCCGGCGGCGCCGTACAAGCTCTCGATCAACTACTTCTCGCAGGGACCGATGGGCTACGGCATGGGCCTCCTGCAGATCCAGAAGTTCGACGGCACGAAGCTGTCGTTCGAGGATCGCCCGTACGTGATCATGCGGGATCACGCGTTTGTCGATCTCGGGTCGTTCCGCTGAGCGCGCGGTCAGAGCTGGCGGCGCGATGGATCAAGCAGGCGCGACGCGACGGCCAGCACCGAGAGTAGACCGAGCGCGAGCAGCGCCCACGGGCTGCGGTGCGAGCTGCACGATCTCGTCGCCACGGTGGCGTGCTCGCCCGTGCCGAGCTCGCCCTTGCCGAGCTCGATCGCGAACGCCGCACCGAGGCGCGCGAACTTCAGGGCGTGTGCGGCGTTGTTGCCACTGACCTCGAGCGTGTCCTCGAGCGAGTGGATCGAGCGATTGCGATCACGCATCCGGGACTCGAACGGCATCGAGGCCGGCACGCCCGCGCGGTACCACGACGCGTGATCCGAACAGGCATAGCCGCACGCGTCGAGTCCCCAGGTCGCGCCGACGTAGGTATCGATCAGCTGGGTGAGGAACGTGTTCTGCGCGGCGTTGGTGAAGTCCTTCATCAGCCAGATGTCCTTCTCGGACCCCTGGTAGTTCGTCATGTCGAGCTGCAGCGCACCGACGACGTTGACCCCGCGCTTCTTGTAGTCCTTGACGATCCCCTGCGAGCCACGCAGCCCGACTTCCTCCGCGGCATACGCGATGAACTGCACCGTGCGCGCGGGCCGGAAGTCACTCGCGAGCAACGCACGCGCGACCTCGGTGAGCGTGGCAATCCCCGACGCGTCATCGTCGGCACCCGGGGCCTTGCTGCCCTTGCCGCCGACCGCGATCGAATCGAGGTGGCCACCGATCACGACGACCTCGCTGGCGAGCGTCGTGCCCGGAATCGTGAGGATCACCGACTTCTGCGCGTACCCATGATCGAACAGCTCGAGGGTGACCTCGGGGCGGGCCGAGAAGCTGCGCCACCGATCGCGCAGCCAGAGCGAAGCGGCAGCTCCGCTCTCCGACTGGTAGTAGCGGTTCTTTGCCGACGACAGCTCCTTGATCGTGCCGAGGATGCGCTGGGCATCGATCGCCGGCAGCACCGCGTGGACGGTCGCCGCCTGATCGAGCGTGTAATCGACCGCGACTGCCGTGCGCCCGGCGTCGCCGACGTGCATCGAAGCGAGTGCGTCGTCCATCGAGTCGTGCACGATGAATCCGCCGCAGCGGTGATGTTGCTGGTGCATCTGCTCGGACAGCGCCTCGAGCTCTCCGTGATCGACCTCGAGCACGGAGATGTCACCACCGGTCTCGAGCACCTGGAGCGGCACACCGTCCTGCGCAGCGATCGACCGCGCGGTCGCGACCGCATCCGTGCCGATCGAGATGTAGACCGGTCCCGTCTCGGGGCGACGGTCAGCAGCGGGATTCGCACATCCGGCAAGCGTGGCCGCGAGGATCAGGGCGTGGCGCATGGACCCCAGTCTAGCGTGCTCGGGCCTGCCCCGCCGTACCCCGCGCTCGAGCGTCCGGGGAGGTCAGTTCAGGTTCGGATCCGACGGCATGTCCTCGGGCGGAGGGGCGTCGGCGCTGGCGCGGGCGCGCTCGGCATTGGCGGTGTACAGGACCCGGCGCTTGTCATCCGTCTCGCGGTCCGCTGCGCGTTCCCAGAGCCGGCCGGCATCGCGCCAGGCCCGCTCGTACGACGACGCATCCTTGGCGCTGGTCGCCTTCTGCTCGGCGGCTTCTGCCTTCGCCACGTGGGGATTCTTTCCAAAGCTCATGGGACCTCAGGGACCCGTATAGCCCGGCGCCCTGACGTGGAGCGGTGTCACGGGCTCATCGCGGTCGCGTGGCTGCCGGACCTCGACGACGCTGGCGTCCTCGGAGGCCTTGGCGACCCCGGCGAGGTCATCCGCGATCGTTCCTGCGTCCGCGGCCGAAACGCCCTCGGTCAGCTGCTCGTAGACCTCGCCCGCGATGTCGTCGAGGTGCTTGAGGCTCTCGTCGCGGGATGGCGCGCCGGGCAGATCGACGTGCAGCTGACGGAGCATCATCTGCAGACCGGCGGCGATCGGAAGCGCGAGCAGCGCGCCGAGCACGCCCGCGAGCGTGCCTCCGACCAGCAGGGCCACCAGCACGACGGAGGGCGGCAGTCGCAGCACGTGGCCGTAGACGCGGGGGACGAGGATGCGGCTCTCGAACTCCTGGTAGACGAACATGATGCCCGCGACGACCAGGGTGGTCGTCGCACCGAGCGGGGTCACCGCGATGATCACGGGCGTGCTCGCGATGTAGCCGCCGACGAACGGGATGATGTCGGTGAGGCCGGCGAACAGCGCGATCGCGAGTGCGTTCTCCGCACCGAGGATCTTCAGCAGCACGAACACGAACACCGCGATCGATAGCGACGTGATCAGCTGACCGCGCATGTAGCCGCCGACGATCACCTTGAGCTCGAGCAGGATCCGCGCGAGCTTGACGTGATGGTGACGCGGGACGACCGCGTAGAGCAGGCCCTTCGAGCGAACCGGATCCGCGAGCAGATAGATCGCGAGGAACAGCGTCGAGATCCCGTAGCCGACCATCTCGAGCAGCTTGGTCGAGTACCCGATCATCGCCGATCCGGCGCGCACGCCGATGTCGTCGAGCGGCAGGTCCTGGATCGTCGCGACCAGCGGCTTGGCCCAGCTGTGGTCCGCGAGGCTCACCACGATTCGTTCGCGAGCCTGCGGTGCGTTCGCGATCATGTGCAGGGCCTGCGAGAGCAGTGGCGGCACCATCAGCAACACCACGGCGGTGAGTGCGAGCGCCGCGAGCACGAACACGAGGACGAGGGCGCGGCCTCGCTGGAAGCCTCGCTTCTCGAGCCACGCGACGACGGGATCGAACGTGCCGACCATGACGAGCGCGACGATCACGACGGTCAGCACCGTGGTGAGCTGACCGAGGAGCCAGATCGCAGCGATCACACCGACGATCAGGAAGATCGTCTGAGGCGCGAGCTCGATGCGGAGGGTTCTGCGGGGCTCGGGTGCGTCGGAGGGGGGCGCAGAGACCGCGCGGGTCACGACTCACCGGGCGGAAGCGCGAGCGTCCGACCGACGAGTACGCTGACGGCGGCCCCGAGGCCGGACCGCACGACCGAGTGAACCAGCCCCTCGTGCGACGAGCCGTCGCCATCGCGGCGGCGACTGCCGAACGCGTAGCCGATCACGACCCCGAGACCGAGGCGCACCCACGGGTTGTTCCAGTAGGTCGAGGGCGTCACGAGCTCCTTCGCGTGTGCGGCGCGGCGCTGGATCTCGGCGAGCTTGTCGCCAATGCGGCTGCGCAGCTCCTCGATCTTGGGCGTGCTGGGGATGTCAGACACGACGGGTGCTCCTGAGCAGGCGAGCGAGCACGTAGCCGACGACGATCCCGACGCCGACCGCAGCGAGCGGCTGCGCCTTGACCGTGGTCACGAGCGCATCGATCCGAGAGCCGATCGTGAGGGGAGCGAGGTCGCGCTCGGGCGCGAGGTCGTCGGTGGCCGTTGTCATGTTCGCCATGGGTGTCTCCTTCACGAGCTCGGCTCTAGATGAGCTGGCTGGTGGGGTTGCTGGAGCCGGCGGCGACCTTGCGGCTCTCCGCGCGTGCGCGGAACACGAGCCCGATCACGATCGAGACCTCGAGGCCGGTGACGATCCACAGCGCGCCGTACCAGGGCATCCCACCGACCTGGGTCAGCGTGGCTGCGATCGCGAGGCCGAGGATCACCGTCGTCACGATCGCCAGGCAGGCCACGATCAGCCAGGACCGGATCGCGTCGCCGAGATCGGTCAGGCGCTCGCTCAGCTCGAGCTTCAAGGAGCCGACCTCCGCGGTGACGAGGCTGCGGGCGTCCTCGACGACACCAGCTACGAGGTCGGTCAGGTCAGCGTCGCGCAAGTTGGTGGTCATCGTGCTCTCGAGGGTGGAACGCCTGGCAGCCCATTGCGTCGTTCGTGCCAGCGACGAACGACCTCACAGGCCACCTGCAGCGACCGGCGTGGCACGCGCGCGCAGTCGACGCCGAGCGGTAGCGCCCATGGGCGGATCGGGTAGACCTCGCGAGACGGCACGACCATGAAGACCGTGTTCCTGATCAGTCCCGCGAGGTGCAGCGGACGGCGCGCCGAGATGCTGGTGACGTCGCGCACCTCGCCGATGGGCCAGCAGCTCCGGGCCGACGGCGCCGCGCTCGGGGAGATCTTCACCTGGCTGTCCGCGCTCTACTTCCGCGGCAAGCTGGTCTACGCGCAGACGTTTGCCCGCCCACCCGCGCCCCTGCCCGGCTCCCTGGTGATGGCGCCCGGCCTCGGGCTTCGCTCGCCCGATACCCGGATCACGGCCGACGACCTGCGCACGATGGGAACGATCGCGATCGAGAGCGACGCGTTCGTGCGCCCGCTTCGCCGCGACGCCGAGCTGGTCGAGCACGCGTCGGGCACCGGCACCCGCGTCGTCGTGCTCGGCAGCATCGCGACTGGCAAGTACATCTCGACCCTGCTCGACGTGTTCGGCTCGGCGCTGGTGTTCCCCGATGCCTTCGTCGGCCGCGGCGACATGAGTCGCGGAGGCCTGCTGCTGCGCAGCTCGCGAACCGGCGACGAGCTGACCTACGTCCCGGTCCACGGCGCGACCTTGCACGGCTCACGACCGCCCCGCCTGCCGAAGCGACCACGGCGCTCGTGCCCGTGATCACCGATCACGTGATCGGCCTGTCGTTCGCAGGCAGCCTGTGAGCAGCCGCGCTGGCGCACCGCGAGGGTGTGCTACGACTGCTCGATGTCCGCGCTGATCGACGCTGCCCTCGCAGAGCTGGGCGTGCGCAGGATGCTGCTCGCGATTCACGACGTCAGCTTCCCGTCGGATCCCGAGGAGGACATCGGCCGCGGCTCACCCTCGACGGCGGCGGCGCAGCGCCTGTTCGCATTCGCGCGCGAGCTCGGGTTCACCGGGATCCAGCTCGGCCCGCAAGGTCAGACCACGCGCGAGAATCCCTCGCCGTACGACGGAACGATCTTCTCGCGACACATCGGCTCGATCTCGCTCGGCGCGCTGCGCGCGGGCGGCGCGTTTTCCGGGCTCGTCAGCGACGAGACGCTCGCCACCGCGCCGCTCGAGCACGCCGGCGGTCCCGCGCAGCACGGCCGCGCGTACGACGTGGCGCACGGGATCGTGGAGGAAGCGCACGACCGACTCGCGGCCGGTGCGCGACCCGACCTCCAGGCCGCACTCGCGCGCTTCCGCGAGACCCACGCGCACTGGCTCGACAGCGACGCGCTGTTCGCCGCGCTGTGTGCATCGCGCGGCGGCGTCTCGTTCCGCCACTGGCCCGACGACGATGCGCGACTGTGGAATCCCGCGCCTGGAGAGCAGGCGCACGCCGCCGCGCGGATCCCAGAGCTCATGCAGGTCCATGCGCGTGCGATCGATCGCTACGCACTCGGTCAGCTGCTCGCGCACGAGGAGCACGCGCGTGTTCGCATCACGTGCTCGCAGCACGGCCTCGCGCTCTACGGCGACTTCCAGGTCGGCTACTCCGAGGCCGACAAGTGGGCGCACGCGCGCTCGTTCCTGCCCGAGTACGTGATGGGCGCGCCGCCGAGCCGCACCAACCCCGACGGTCAGCCCTGGAACTATCCGGTGCTCGATCCCGATCAGCTCGATGGCGCGGCGCGTGCGCTCGTGATCGCGCGCGTCGACAAGGCGTTCGCGGAGTACGACAGCCTGCGCCTCGATCACCCGCATGGCCTGGTGTGCCCGTGGGTGTATCGCGCGCAGGCCGCCGATCCGGCGGACGCCGTGCGGATGGGCGCGCGCCTGTTCGAGTCGCCGGACCTCCCGGACCACCCGGCGCTTGCCCGGTTTGCGATCGCTCGGCCCGACCAGCTCGATCTCTCGCGCGCGCGGTACAGCGACGAGTGGGTGAGCTCGCTCGGTGACGAGCAGGTGTCCCGCTATGCCGTCCTGTTCGATGCGATCGCTGCGACCGCCGAACGCCACGGTCGCTCGCGCGCGGATCTCAGCTGCGAGGTGCTGAGCACGATGCCACTGCCCCTGCACCGGGTGCTCCAGCGCTTCGGCCTCGGCCGCTGGCGCGTCACCCAGAAGGCCGACCTCGCGAACCCGCGCGACGTCTATCGGACCGAGAACGTGGAGCCCGCGGACTGGGTCATGCTCGGCAATCACGACACCGCTCCGGTGTTCACGCTGATCCGCGGGTTCAGCGCCGAGAAGCGCGCGGCGTGGATCGCGCACTTGACCCAGCGACTCGCGCTGGCCCCCGACGTCGCGGCATCGCTGGCGACCAGCAACGGACGCCTCGCGACGGCGATGCTCGCCGAGCTGTTCGTGTGTCGCTCCGAGAACGTGTCGATCTTCTTCGCCGATCTGTTCGGGATCGAGGAGCGCTTCAACGCACCCGGCACCGTCTCCGAGGAGAACTGGCGGCTTCGGCTGCCGGCGGACTTCGCGGTGCAGTACGGCCGCGATCGCGCGCGCGAGCACGTGCTCGACTTGCCGCTCGCCCTCGCGCTCGCGCTCACCGCGCGCGGATCGCAGTCGGGCCTGGTCGAGCGGCTTCGCGCCGGCTAGGCCGCGCGCGACCGACGGGTCACGGCGAGCGAGGTCTTCGCAGACGTCAGCTCCGACGACGCAGCAGCAGCGATCCCAGCGGTGGCAGGGTCAGGCTGATCGAGACCTCGCGGCGATGCGCGCGTGCCGGCGACGTCTCGACCGAGCCGAGATTGCCCATCCCCGAGCCGCCGAAGTCGACCGAGTCCGTGTTGAGCAGCTCGTCGTAGACGCCGGGGACCGCCACGCCGATCCGGTAGTTGTAGCGAGGGATCGGGGTGAAGTTGTGAACGGCGATGATCCGATCGTTCGGATCCCTGCCGACCCGCTCGTAGGCCAGCACGGAATGCTCGGCATCGTCGGCGTCGAGCCAGTGAAGCCCGGCAGGCTCGCAGTCGAGCTCGTGCATCGCGCGCTGCGATCGATGGAGGTGGTTGAGGGTACCGACCAGCAGCTGGATCTGCCGATGCGAGGGCTCGTTCAGCAGGTGCCAGTCGAGCGAGCTGTCGTGATTCCACTCGCCCCACGGTGCGAGCTCCGAGCCCATGAACAGCAGCTTCTTGCCGGGCTGCGAGTACATGTACGCGAGCAGCAGGCGAAGGTTCGCGAACTTCTGCCAGCGGTCGCCCGGCATCTTGTTGAGCAGCGAGCCTTTGCCGTGCACGACCTCGTCGTGCGAGAGCGGGAGGACGAACGCCTCGGAGAACGCCCACATCCCGCGCTTGGTCAGCTCGTTGTGGTGATGGCGGCGATGGATCGGATCACGCGCGAAGTACGTCAGCGTGTCGTGCATCCAGCCCATGTCCCACTTGAAGTCGAACCCGAGCCCACCGTCGGTGACCGGCCGGGTCACCTTCGGCCACGCCGTGGACTCCTCGGCGATCGTGACGGCATCGGGCTGCTCGCGCCCGATCGCCTCGTTCAGCCGCTGCAGCAGCTCGACCGCCTCGAAGTACTCGTTGCCGCCCTTGGAGTTCGGGATCCACTCGCCCGGCTTGCGACCGTAGTCGCGATACAGCATCGACGCGACGCCATCGACCCGCAGTCCGTCGATGTGGAACTTGTCGAGCCAGAACAGTGCGCTCGATAGCAGGAAGCTCCGCACCTCCTGGCGCCCGAAATCGAAGATCGACGTATCCCACTCGGGGTGGAACCCGAGCTTGCGATCGGGATGCTCGTAGAGCGGCGTACCGTCGAAATAGACCAGACCATGCTCGTCGGTCGGGAAGTGCGCGGGCACCCAGTCGAGGATCACCGCGATTCCAGCCTGGTGAAACGCATCGATCAGCGCCATCAGATCTTCCGGCGTGCCGTAGCGCGACGTCGCGGCAAAGTAGCCGGTGGTCTCGTAGCCCCACGAGCCGAAGAACGGGTGCTCGGTCAGCGGCATCAGCTCGACGTGGGTGAACCCGAGCTGCTTGACGTAATCGACGAGCTTGGGCGCGATCTCGCGATAGGTCAGCGAGCGATTGCCGTCCTCGGGCACGCGCATCCACGACCCGAGGTGGACCTCGTAGATCGACATCGGAGCCGAGCGATCCGAGACCTGGCCACGCGTCTTCATCCACACCGCGTCACGCCACAGGTAGTCTTCGATCGTCCAGATCACCGACGCCGTGCCGGGAGCCACCTCGTGGCGGAGCGCGAACGGATCGGCCTTCGCGACCTGGTAGTTGCGATGCTTCGAGGTGACGTGGATCTTGTAGAGCGCCCCCCGCCCGATCGCGTCGACCCTGCCCTGCCAGACGCCTGTATCCGCGATCGGCTGCAGCGGCGACACGCCCGGCGTCCACTGGTTCCAGTCGCCGATCACGCTGATCGCCTTGGCGTGCGGTGCCCACACCGCGAACTGCGTGCCCGCCGCATCGGGATGTGCGCCGAGCTTCTCGTACAGGCGAGGATGCTTGCCCTCGCGCATCAGGTGCGCGTCGAGCTCGCCGAAGCCATGCTCACCCGCTTCAGGGTGATCGGCCACGGCATGCACCTTCGCGGTCTTCTTCATGTCTTCCTCGGGAGCAACGAGATCAGGCCACGCAACGGAATCTCCACCCAGTCTGGCCGATTGTTGAGCTCGTAGCCGATCTCGTACACACACTTTTCGAGGACGAAGAAGTCGAGGAGCAGCGCGAGATCTTTCTCGTTCGTCGGGACCAGCCGGGTGCCCTTGGCGCGATCGAGGTACCCACCGAGGAACGACGCCGACACCCAGTCCGACCACGCCCTGCCCCACGGCTCGAGCTTGGCCACATCTTCGGGCCGATGACGGCCATCACGGAGCGCCGCCGCACTCGCGTACTGCAGGGATCGCAGCATGCCCGCCACGTCACGGAGCGGATTGCGCTTGAACCGGCGCTGACTCAGCGGACGGCCGGGCTCGCCCTCGAAGTCGATGATCACGAAGTCATCACCGGTCCACAGGACCTGACCGAGGTGATAGTCGCCGTGGATCCGCATCCGGATCACATCGATCCGGCGCTTGGTCACCTGCGCGATCGCCGTGTCGATCTCGCCCTCGCGGGGGAGAAGGTCCTCGACGAGCATCCGCTGCTCCGGCGTGAAGGTTCGCATCCGCGCGCGGATCAGATCGAACGTCCGGGCGACCTGCGCACTGACCGAACCGTAGAGCGACTGCTGATGCATGATGTCGTAGGGCTCGGGCGCGAACAGCGGATCGACCGGATCGCTCGCGAGCGAGACGTGCATCTCCGCGGTCCGCATGCCGAGCAGACGGATACGGTCCATGTACGCGCCCACCCAGTCGACGAGCTGATCGCTCGGCACCATGTGCGAGCGCTGGACCAGGGTCCCCGGCATCAGCGGCGGCGATTCCGGTCGGTGCTCGTCGGCGAGCAGCTGATCGAAGTACCGATCAATCGAGTCCATCGTCAGCTGCCACGCATCACCCTGGTTGGACACGAACTCGAACAGCGTTCCGATCGTGCTCGGCTCGCGTCCATGCTGGCGATA
Organism: Myxococcales bacterium; assembly: GCA_028287135.1. Lineage (GTDB taxonomy): Bacteria > Myxococcota_A > Polyangia > Haliangiales > Haliangiaceae > JABFXX01. The sequence goes on along the minus strand of JAQBQE010000059.1, from coordinate 65,573 downwards.
CTCGAGGACACCGGCGAGCCGCGGCACGCCATGGAACGGCGGCTCACGGGTCGCGAAGAACCGCGCGATCTCGAACTCGGAGCTCGGCCCCTCCTCGATCGCCCGGAACATCTTCAGCATGAACTTGTCGCCGTAGACGACGCCGCTGTTGCTCTGGTCCGCCGCGGTCGCGCGCGGGACCAGCGAGGACTTCGCCTCGTAGGATGTCAGTGCCGCGAACGCATTGCCGCCGAGCTGACCATGCTGGCCGACGGCCCCGGTACCTTCGGTCATCGCGCGCAGCAGCGTGACGTTGAAGCCCTCGGCACACAGCGCGTCGTAGAGCACGCCGGTGACCGGCAGCTCGCCGCGACCCGCGACGTCCGCGATCGAGATGTGCGCGATCACCTGCGACGGTGTCCGCATCGTCTCGCTCGGCTCGGCATCCTCGGCGAACGCCACCGGGACCACGTAGGTCTCTGCCGGCCCGTGGTCGTAGTCGATGTGCAGCAGCACGATCACGAACCGAGAGTCCGCGTCGAACTGCAGGACGTCCTGGATCACCACATGTTTGCGGCTGCGCGCCTTGCTGCGGAACCACCGGCGCTCCGCGACGTACGACATCAGCACCTTCGCAAGGACGGTCCGGCGCGCCGGATCGAACACCGACTGCCAGCCGCCACGGGCCTGCAGCGTCGGCCGTTCGGCTGCGGCCTCCTGGATGTGCGGGCGATCGAGAGCGAGCCAGTAGAAGTCGTGGGGGCCGAGCGAGATGAAGTACGGCTGCTCGGTGATCTCGGGAAACCGCATCCGGCCGAACAGCTCGATCGGGATCATCGACTTGAATCGCTCGAGGTTCAGCCGCGCACACTGGACGAACCGCGACAGGTTCGCGACGACGAGCACGGCTTCGCCTTCGAGCTCGCGGACGAACGCGAGCACACGCGGGTTGTCACCGCTCTGGAACTCGATCGTCCCGCGGCCGAACAGCCGGTGCTCCTTGCGCTTGGCGAGGATCCGCTTCATCCACCACAGCAGCGACGACGGGTTGCTCTGCTGCGCTTCGACGTTGATCGCCTCGTAGTGATACTCGGGATCGATGATCGTCGGCAGGTACAGCTTCTGCGGATTGGCGCGCGAGAACCCGCCGTTGCGGTCCGAGCTCCACTGCATCGGGGTTCGCACACCATCGCGATCGCCGAGGTAGATGTTGTCGCCCATCCCGATCTCGTCGCCGTAGTAGAGGACCGGCGTCCCCGGCAACGACAGCAGCAGAGCGTTCATCAGCTCGATCTTGCGGCGCACGCCGAGCAGCGGCGCGAGCCGGCGCCGGATGCCGAGGTTGATCCGGGCGGCACGCTCTGCGGCGTACGCGCGGTACATCGTGTCGCGATCTTCGTCGGTGACCATCTCGAGCGTGAGCTCGTCGTGGTTACGGAGGAACGTCGCCCACTGGCACGAGTCCGGGATCACCGGCGTCCGCTTGAGGATATTGACGATCGGAAAGCTATCCTCGAGCTCGATCGACATGAACATCCGCGGCATCAGCGGGAAGTGGAAGTTCATGTGGCACTCGTCGCCGTTACCGAAGTACGCGGCGGCATCCGCCGGCCACTGATTCGCCTCGGCGAGCAGCATGCGGTTCTTGAACTTGCCGTCGATGTGCGCGCGCAGCTGCTTGAGGTACCCGTGGGTCTCGTCGAGGTTCTCGCAGCTCGTGCCTTCTCGCTCGAACAGATACGGGACCGCGTCGAGCCTGACCCCGTCGACGCCCATCTCGAGCCAGAAGTCGATCACGTCGTACAGCGCCTGGTGCACCGCCGGGTTGTCGAAGTTGAGGTCGGGCTGGTGCGCGTAGAACCGGTGCCAGTAGTAGGCCTTCGCGATCGGATCCCACGCCCAGTTCGAGGTCTCGTAGTCCTTGAAGATGATCCGGGTGTCCTCGTACTTCGCGGGCGTGTCGCTCCACACGTAGAAGTTGCGCTCCGCGCTGCCCGGAGGCGAGCGGCGTGCACGCTGAAACCAGGGATGGTCGGCGGACGTGTGGTTGAGGACGAGCTCGGTGATCACGCGGATCCCGCGGCGGTGCGCCTCCCGCAACAGGCGCGCGACGTCGTGACGCGTGCCGTAGTTCTCGTGGACGTTGGTGTAGTCCGCGATGTCGTAGCCGCCGTCCTTGAGCGGCGACGGATAGAACGGCAGGAGCCAGATCGCCGTGACCCCGAGATCGAGCAGATAATCGAGCTTCTCGATCAGACCGCTGAGGTCACCGATGCCATCCCCGTTCGAGTCGTTGAACGCGCGAATGTGGATCTCGTAGATCACCGCGTCCTTGAACCAGAACGGGTCGTCGGGGAGCGTGCTCGCGGTCGGATCGGTGGTCATAGGAAATACTCGAACTGGTTCTCGGTACGGACGAAGCGGCGGAGCTCGAAGACGTGCGCGGACATCACGCGGGGGTCGAGCTCGACGAAGTTCCGCCGACCGCGCCAGGTGAACCGCGCGTCGCTCAGCAGATCGTGGACCTGGTACGCCTCGTCGTGGGGCAGGCCGAGCTCGTCGAGATCGAGCTCGACCCAGCCGCGGTGCGTGTGATGCGGATCGAGATTGACGATGCACAGCACGACATCGGAACGATCGGGCGAGCGCTTGCTGTACGCGATCAGTAGCTCGTTGTCGGTCGGGTGAAACCGCAGCGAGCGGTTGCCGTGGAGTGCGGGATGCGCGCGCCGGATCTGGTTGAGCCGGGCCATCACGTGCCGCAGGCTGTCGGGCCGCTCGAGGTCCCACGTGCGGAGCTGATACTTCTCGTTCTGCGCGAGCTCCTCGACGCCGGGTCGCTGCACGTGCTCCATCAGCTCGTACGACGGCCCGTAGATGCCGTAGTTACTCGACAGCGTGGCCGCGAGCACGAGCCGCGACACGAACGCACCGCGTCCTCCGTGCACGAGGTGCTCGGGGAAGATGTCGGGCGTCGTCGGCCAGAAGTTCGGGCGGTAGAACTCGGCGACCTGCGTGATCTCCTCGAGATACTTCTGCAGATCCGGCTTGGTCGTGCGCCACGTGAAGTACGTGTACGACTGAGAGAACCCGCTTTTGGCGAGGGCGTACATCAGCTTCGGACGCGTGAACGCCTCGCTGAGGAAGATCGCATCGGGGTAGCGGGTCTGGACCTCGCGCAAGCACCACTCCCAGAACGGCAGCGGCTTGGTGTGGGGATTGTCGACTCGGAACACGCGGATCCCACGCTCGGCCCAGAACACGAACACGTCGCGTAGCCCGGCCCACAGCGCCTTCCAGTCAGCGCTCTCGAAGTCGAAGGGATAGACGTCCTGGTACTTCTTCGGTGGGTTCTCGGCGTACTGGATCGAGCCGTCCGGGCGCGACTTGAACCAGGTCGGGTGCTCCTTGACCCACGGGTGATCGGGCGATGCCTGGAACGCGATGTCGAGCGCGACGGCGAGCTTGCGATCGCGTGCCGCCGCGACGAAGTGATCGAAGTCGTCGAGCGTTCCTAGCTCGGGATGAACGCTCGTGTGCCCGCCCTCGGCGGCGCCGATCGCCCACGGGCTCCCAGGATCACCAGGCTGGGCATCGGGCGCGTTGTCGGGTCCCTTGCGAAACGCGTGACCGATCGGATGAATCGGCGGCAGGTAGACGATGTCAAACCCGAGCTCGGCGACGTAGTCGAGCCGCTTCTCGGCATCCGCGAACGTGCCGTGCGTGCCCGCGGGCCCGGTCGACCGCGGGAACAGCTCGTACCACGCCGAGAATCCTGCGAGCGGCTGCTCGACGATGACCTCGAGCTCCTTCTCGTACGCAGTCGCCAGCGAGCGATCCGGGACGTGTGCGAGCTCGGCGCTGACCTCGGGGCTCAAGGCATGCGCCACGCGGTCGGCGATCGATACCGCCTTGCTGCTGCGCAGGAGCTTCGCCACGTCCGCGAGCGGCGCGCCCCGCTTCACCGCGGCATCGATCAGCAGCGCGCCCTCGAGCAGCTCGACCGAGACATCGGCACCGGCATCGAACTTCCGCTGGAGCCCGCGCCGCCAGCTCGCGAACGCATCGACCCACGTGAGCACCGTGTAGCGGTAGCGGCCCAGGCGCGACAGAACGAAGCTCGCCTTCCACGTATCGTTACCCGCCGGCTCGAGCGGGATCTCGGTCCACGCGGGATCGTCGACGTGCCGGTACAGCAGCACGGCCGCGAGCACGTCGTGACCGTCGGTGACGAGATCGGCTTCGACCTCGAGCGTGTCACCGAGCACCCGCTTCACCGGATAGCGACCACCGTCGACGATCGGCCGCAGCGCGAGCGCCAGTACCCGCTTCCGGCCATCTTCGACCGGCGGCGCGTTCGGTTCCGGTGGGACGTCCGACGTCTTCATGCGATCACGAGTCGTTTGCAAGCTAGCGCGGAGGTTCCAATCGAACGCTCCGCACCTGCGGGGTCTTGCGTACGCCTCACGCGGGCTGCGTGAAGTGTGACTACCGCGCGCAGCCGCCGCTCTCGTGTATTCTGGGAAGGTGCGAGCGCTGATGGCAACATGGATCGTGATCGCCGGTTGTGGCTTCACCGCGTCCACCGGCACCAACGCGACTGATGCGAGCTCGGATCCGGATGCGCTCCGCGATTCGCCGATCGGACCGACGGACGCGACGTTCGACGGCTCGACCCAGACGGATGGCGACGGCGACGGCGTGCTCGATGACGTCGATCGGTGTCCGACGATCGCCGACCCACTGCAGCTCGACCACGATGGCGATCTCCGCGGCGACCCGTGCGATCGCTGTCCGCACCTCGCGAACCCCGCCGATCCCGATGCCGATGGCGATGGCGTCGGCGACGCCTGCGATCCGCGACCCGGCACGGTGGATGAGCGCGCCCTGTTCATCGGGTTCTCTCCGAGTGATGTCCAGGCAGTCGCGGCGTGGACGCGGTCGGGAACCTGGACGGTCGATCAGGGGTTTCTGCGGAAGACCAACGTCGCCGGCTCGGTCCAGGCGATCACCCTGCCCGGTTCGGTCGCGCGCGCGGCGGTCACGACCTCGGTCCGCATGGACAATCTCCAGGGCTGGAACGCGGCGTTCGGTGTGACGATCGGCATCGCCCCCAACCAGCTCTACGCGTGCGGGTTGATCGACAACGGGCAGACGATGCGGACGTCGAGTGCGTGGGCCGGTCAGGGTGAGAACATCAACAACATGAGCTGGAGTGGCTCGGCCGCAGCGACCGCGCGGACCCAGGTCACCGCGTCGTTCACGGGCGGCTTCACGTGCGCGATGACCCAGGCGACGACCACCGGCTCTCGCATGCTGGCAGCGGGCCCGACGGCGGGTGCGATCGAGCTGCGGACGTTCAATGCGACGGCGAGCTTTGACTACGTGTTCGTCGTTCAGATGCCGTGAGGGTGGAGTGCGTAGTTCAACGTAGACCGATGACCTGCCAACGGCCAAACCGACGGAACGTAACGGTTTACGGGGGATTGCGTCCTTGCGCGTCCGGAATTACAAGATCTGCCGCATGCGGGGGTCGCCGGAACAATTGCGCCATGACGAGGCCGCCTCGTTCCTCGCGGCCGCGCTGACCGATCGCCCGCGCGTCCTCGAGGTCGGATGTGGCCGGGGTGACGTCGCCAGGCGTCTCGCGGAAGCTGGCTTCGCGGTCACCGCGATCGACCTCTCGCTTCGCGACGCGATCGACGCACCCGGCGTCACGTACATCGAACAGGACTTCCTGACGTACGAAGCCGAGCCATTCGATGCGATCGTGTTCGGCGCGTCCCTGCACCACATCGTTCCTCTCGATCGCGCGATCGCCCGGGTGACCCGGCTCCTCGCGCCGGCGGGGCGGCTGATCGTCGACGACTTTGACGTCGAGGCGCCCGACGTGGAGACGCTGCGCTGGTACTACGAGACCCAGGACCTGCTGCTCGCGGCGGACCTCCTCGATCGCCATCGGGTCGACGGCTCGACGCTCCAGGATCCCGAGACCCGCTGGCGGATCGCCCACGGCGATCACCCGCTTCACACCGGCGCCGAGATGCGGCACGCCATCTCGTCGCGGTTCGTTATCCGCGAGCTCAAGCGTGGCGAGTACCTGTACCGCTCCATCGCTGCCGGGCTACCCGCGGACGATCGGGGCGCGAAGATCGCTACGACGGTCCGCGCGACCGAACGCGATCGGATCGCCCGCGGCAACGCGGTGCCGGTCGGGCTCCGGATCGTGGCCGACCGCGCTCGTAACCTCTGAGCGCTCGCGTCACGGGCAACTACGCACGGTGCGACAATTTCGCACGGTGCCGCAGATATAGGTCCTTGTAATGACACGGCTCAGGTTTTTCCTAAGGGGCGTCTAATTTGCAGCTGACCCGGGAGTTGCCGCCCGACAGCTTCATCGACTCCCTCGAGGAGGCGACCCGCGACCTCCGGGTCGAGCTCGACACCGATTCGCACGATGTCCTCGGCGCCACCACGCGCGCCGGCTATCGCCAGTACCTGTCGCGGATCTTCGGCTTCGTGTCCCCGCTCGAGCGATCGCTCAGCGACACCAACGGGATCGAGCGCTGTCTCGACGTCCGCCGGCTGCGCAAGGGCGGGCTGCTCGCGAACGATCTCGAGGCGCTCGGGGTATCGCGGACCGAGATCCAGAGCCTCCCGCAATGCATGTCGATCCCGTGGTTCGACGAGATTCCCGAGGCGCTGGGCTGGGCGTACATCGTCGAGCGCATGACGCTCGGGCACGCGTCGATGTTCCGTCACCTCGCCACCATGATCCCGGGCGAGATCGCGTTCGCGTCGTCGTACCTCAAGTGTTACTTCGGCTCGGTCGCTGACATGTGGCGCACGTTCGGGCAAACGTTGCAGCGCGAGGCGAAGGAACCGGCCGATGCGACGCGCATCGTCGACGCCGCCCGGGCCGGCTATCGCCACTATCGGCGCTGGCGCAACACGCTCGACGGCAAGGCGAGCTCCGGCATGCAGGAGATTCTCGAGGTCGAACCGCGGCCCCCCGGATCTCCGCGACCTTCGACGGCCGACGACGAGTCGTGATCGATCAGGTTGCATCGTCAGCCTCGATCACGGATCGTGAAAGAGCTGTGGGTAGCCAGGCCGACGAGAAGCTGCGCGCGCAGCGCCTGTTCGCCGAGGCCCAGGCGCTCCTCCACATCGGCGTCTGGGAGCACGATCTCCGGACCAACGCGATCTACTGGTCCGACGAGCTGTTCCAGATCATCGGCCTCGCCCCGAACGAGGTGACCGCGAGCTACGAGCAGTTCCTCGCGCGCGTCCATCCCGACGATGTGACGAACGTGAAGGCGTACATCACGCGCGGGCGCCGCGATCATTCGCCGAGCGCGATCGAGTACCGGATCGTGCGACCGAGCGGCGAGACGCGGACGCTGCAGGGCCGGATGCGTGCCGAGCTCGACGAGCACAACACGCCGATCCGGCTGATCGGCGCGGACCAGGACATCACGGAGACCAAGGAGCTTGCCGCGCGCCTGGTGTTCTCCGACCGGATGGTCTCGGTCGGGACGCTCGCGGGTGGCGTGGCGCACGAGATCAACAATCCGCTCGCGACCATCGGCGCGCAGCTGCAGATCCTCGATGAGACCCACCCGGATGCAGGGACCCGCGATGCACGTGCCGCCGTCGAGCGCATCCGCAAGATCGTGCGCGGGCTGGCCGCGTTCTCGCGAGCCGACGACGAGGTCCGCGCATCGCTCGAGGTCCATCGCGTGCTCGAGCTCGCGATCAACCTGACCGGCAACGAGGTCCGGCACCGCGCCGGGTTCGTGAAGCAGTTCGGCGCCATCCCTCCGGTGATCGCCAACGAGGCGCGGCTCGGCCACGTCTTCATCAATCTCCTCGTCAATGCGGCGGAGGCGGTGCCGGAGGGCAACGCCGATCGTCACGAGATCCGCGTCACCACCCGTACGGATGCAGCGGGCTGGGCACTCGTCGAGGTCCACGACAACGGCATCGGCATTCCGCGTGATCTGCTCGGTCGCGTGTTCGATCCGTTCTTCACCACCAAGCCCGTCGGCCAGGGCACCGGCCTCGGGCTCTCGATCTGTCACGGCATCGTGCGCTCGCTCGGCGGCGACATCACGGTCCGCAGCGAGATCGGAGCGGGCTCGACGTTCACCATCGCGCTGCCCCCGGCGACCGAGGCTCCACGCAAGCGGAAGACCAGCGAGTCGCCACGGATCGAGGCTCCGACGCGCGGGCACGTGCTCGTGATCGATGACGACGTGATGTACGCAAGCTCGCTGCGCCGCCTGCTGTCGACCGAGCACGCCGTCACCGTGGTCCACAACGGTCGCGAGGCCCTGGCCCGAATCCGGAGCGGCGAGCGGTTCGACGCGATCCTGTGCGACCTGATGATGCCGGAGCTGACCGGGGCGGAGCTCCACGCCGAGCTCGCGGTGTCGAACCGGGAGCTCGCGGACCGCATCATCTTCATCACCGGGGGTGCGTTTTCCCCGGCCTCCCAGAAGTTCCTGGAGCGGGTCACCAACCTGTGTTTCGAGAAGCCGTGTGATATCAGCGAGCTACGAGATGCGGTCCGGCGGCGAGTAGCCGCGGCCATCGGCTGAGCGAAAAGCCCTACATAAGTGACTCCCGCGGCCGAGATACCTTCCCGCCGCATATGTCGTTCCACATCAGTACTGAGCCCACGTCTGCTTCCGCGCTGCACCCGCTCCGTGTCCTCGTCGTGGATGACGATGCCCTGCAGCTTCGCGCTGTCCAGCGGCGCCTGGCGAGCAGCAAGTCCGTGATGTTGACCGTCGTCGACAACGCCATCGATGCGTTGCTCGCGATCGGCACGATGAAGCCGGACCTCGTGGTGATGGACGTGTTCATGCCGGGCCTCGACGGCATCGAGGCATGCCGCCGGATCAAGGCGAATCCGGAGACCCGCGACGTCAAGGTGATCCTCGCGAGCGCGGCGATGGGCGAGGACCTGATCGCCCAGGCTCGCGCGGTCGGAGCGTCGAACGCGGTCTCGAAGCCGGTCGACCTGATGGCGCTGATCGAAAACAAGGCCGCCGTCGAGCGCCCTGCCCGGCTCGCGTCCGGCACGCTCGCACCACCGCTGTCGGCGCTGGTCAATGGCATTCCCGCTGCCGCCGAGCCCGCGCCGATGGTTCGCGGCGCGGACCTCCTCGTCTCGATGCTCGAGGAAGCCGGCGTCGATGTCGTGTTCGGTCTCCCGGGCGGCGCGATCTCGCCCGTCCACGACGCACTGCTCGACAGCAAGATCCGCGTCGTCACGACTCGCCACGAGGCAGGCGCGATGTTCGCCGCCGCTGCGCACGCACGTGCGAGCGGCAAGCTCGCGGTCGTCGCCGTGACCTCGGGTCCCGGCGTCCTCAACTCGATGACCGGTCTCGCGACCGCGTGGTGCGACGGGGTCCCGGTGCTGCTGCTCGTCGGCGAAGTGCCGCGCGCCGCGCATGGCAAGGGCGTGCTCCAAGACGGGTCCTCGCACGGCCTCCAGATCGTCGAGATGGCCCGCCACGTGTCCAAGCTCGCCCTCGAGGTCCCGCGCGCGAGCGCACTTCCGCACCTGCTCCGCCGTGGCATCGCGACCGCGCTGTCCGGTCGCCAGGGTCCGGTCGTCATGACCCTGCCGATCGACGTCACCACCGCGCAGGTCGCGGCGCCGCGCGTCAGTGGCAGCATCACGATGGCGGGCATGGTCGAGCCCGAGAGCCTCGACGAGGTCGCGCACCTGATCCGTCACGCGAAGCGCCCGCTGATCCTCGCCGGCAGCGGCATCCGCAGCCACAACGCGCCGCTACGCCTGCGCGCTGTCGCGGAGCTGCTGTCGTGCCCGGTCGCCACCACGCCCAAGGGCAAGGGCGTGTTCCCCGAGGATCATCCGCTCGCGCTCGGCGTGCTCGGCCTCGGTGGCCATCCGTCGACCCGTGCCTACCTCGAGAGCGGCGTGGATGTGATCGTCGCGATCGGCACGAGCCTGGGTGATATGTCGACCGACGGCTTCTCGCCGCTGCTCCAGTCCGCGACCCTGATCCACGTCGACATCGACGCCCGCCAGGTCGGCAAGAGCTACGCGCCGACCCACGCGATCGTTGCCTCCGCTCACGAGTTCCTCGGTGGTCTCGCGGATCGGATCAGCGCGCAGCCACGCACCGTCCGCGCGAACCCGACCGCGGGCGTCGTCCGCGCGACCATCGCCTCGTCCACGCGCACCGACCGGATCGCCTCGCACGACGCGATCGACGGCATCCAGCGCATGCTGCCCGATGACACGATCTACACCGTCGATTCCGGAGAGCACTTCCTGTTCTCGGCGCACTACCTGCGCACCAACCACCCCGACTCGTTCCTCGTGATGACCGGCCTCGGCTCGATGGGCCAGTCGATCCCCGCCGCGATCGGCGCGCAGCTCGCGCATCCCGAGCGATCGGTCGCTGCAATCGTCGGCGATGGCTGCTTCGCGATGAACGCGTTCGAGGTCGCCACCGCGGTCGCCGAGCGCCTCCCGATCCGCGTCTTCGTGTTCAACGATCAGAAGCTCGGCATGGTCGAGGACGGTCACAAGGCCGTCTACGGCCGCAAGCCGTCGTATCCGACCAACCCGCTCGATGTCTGCCTCGTCGCGCGCGGCCTCGGTGCCGCGACGATGCGGGTCGAGACCATCGAGCAGCTCGCGGCCTGCGCGGACCTCCTCGCCCACCATCCGGGCCCGGTGGTCATCGACGTCGCGATCGACGGCGAGATCCACCTGCCGAAGATCGACCGTGTGGCCGCGATGAAGGAGCGTCCTACCGCGGAGGCCCCCTCGGCGTCCAACGCATTCGGCGTCTCCGTGATACCGCCGCGCGTCCTGAACTGAGCAGATCTTCGACGTTGCTCCGGCCTTCACGTCTGGAGGACGCGGTGGAATCGACCGGCAACCCAAACGCGAGGACTTCACCTACAGTGCGGTCGGGTGCTGTATGACGAGCAGAGCTGACGTCGGAATCCTGGGCCTGGGCCTTTATCTACCCCCGGAGGTCCGTCGTAACGACTGGTGGCCCCAAAAGGTCGTCGCCGGCTGGTCCAGCGCGGCCGGCGCGATGCCGCCGCCCCCGCAGGGATCGATGTCGGAAGGGACCAGGCGCGTGTTGCGCGCGCTCGCCCAGCAGGACGCGGATCCGTTTCAAGGTGCGGTCGAGCGCCGCGTGATGACCGCCGGCATGTCCGTCCTCGATATGGAGGAGGCCGCAGCCCGGGAGGCCATCCAGCGCTCGGGCGTCGATCCTTCCAGCATCGACCTGTTGCTCACGCACACCGTGTTGCCCGACTACCTGCTCAGCAACCCCGCCACGGTGCTGCACCACCGGCTCGGGCTGCCGAAGCAGTGCTTCGCGATGCCGAACGACGCTGCTGCCTACTCGTTCATGATGCAGCTGGCGGTCGCGGAAGCGATGATTGCGAGCGGGCGCGCTACCTGCGCCTTGCTCGTGCAGTCGTGCGGGGCCTCACGCATGATTGACTGGCACGAGTCGCGGGCACCCCTGTTCGGAGACGGCGCAACCGCAGTGATCGTCGGTCGCGTGTCGCCCGGCCGAGGTCTTCGCGCGGCGGCGCACTTTGCCGACGGACGGTATCCGAACACGTTGATCGGCAGCGTTCCGGGCGGGACGTGGTTTGACGAGGGTCGCGGCGTCATCCACGTCGAAGACAACGCCCAGATGAGAGACGTGTTCCTGCGCACCGCGGATGTCTGCAAGGAAGGCATCGACGCTGCTCTCGCTCAGGCCCGCATCGGCGCGGCGGAGATCGACTTCTTCGCGATGTATCAGGGCACGCCCTGGCTCCGGCAGGTTGTCCAGGACTTCGCTGGACTGGACAAGGCTCGCTCGATCGAGACCTTCGCGACCACGGGTTACCTGTTCTCTGCGATCCTTCCGGCAGGGCTGCACTTCGCGGAACAGGCAAACCAGCTCCATGACGATGACCTCGTGCTGCTGACCGGCGGCGGAACCGGGATGACCTACGGATCGATCGTGCTGCGGTGGGGCCGATGACATGAACGAAGTCTCCTGCCGGATCTTCGAGATCTTCGAGAAGCCACTGAAGCGACGCGGCGTCGGGCTCGAGGCACTCGTGGAAGGAACCGACGTCCCACTCGCCAAGCTCAAGAACAAGAAGGAGCGAGTCGACTGGAGCCAGTTCGCGCACATCATGCGCAACTCTCGAAAGTACTTCTCCGACGACGACTACATCGAGCTAGGTCGTGCGCATCTTCGGTCACCGCCGCTCAGGTTCGCGCTCGCCATCGCGCGCCTGCTGTTCTCGGCCATGGATTTCTACCGCTGGTTCAACAACCCGAAGCAAGGTGTCGGAAACCAGCTGTTCACGTGTGTCGTCCCGCACCATCGAGAGCTCTCGGAGAACGAGATCGAGCTCGACCTCACGTTGCCGGATGGCTTCGAGATCTGCTGGGAGTTCTTCATCGTCACGTCCGGGAACATGGAGGAGCTGCCCGCGCTGCTCGGCCTGCAGCGGTCAAAGGTCGTGCTCACCCGGATCGAGCGCGGCGCGCGGTTCAACATCACCGTGCCAAAGGGAACGCCGCTGCTCCGTCGGATGTGGCGATTCCTCATGCGTCCGTTCGCGATGCGCGGCGCAGCTCGCGAGCTCAAGGAGGCGCACGAGACCTTGCTCGAGCGCTACGAGCAGCTCGAAGACGCTCGCATGAAGCTCGATCGGCAAGCCGCTCGCCTGCGCACCGCCCACACCGTCAACGACCTCGTCCAGCGCGACGTCGCGCTCGACCGAACGCTCGACACGATCGCCAAGGTCCTCGTCGACGAGGCCGGCTTCACGTGGGCCAGGATCACCGTGGCTGCGGTCGACACCGAGATCCCGCTGAGTGCCGAGTTCGGTGCCGGCCATCAAGCGGGGGCCCTGCTTCGCACGCTCGAAGCACGTGGCGGTCAGCGCGTCGGCGAGATCTCGGTCGCGATCGGAAAGGACGCCGACCTCGTCGAGCGTGAAGACCTGCTCGACTTCGTCACCCCGGCCCTCGCGATCGCGCTGCAGAACGCGATCTACCGGTCCGGCCTCGAGCGCCTCGTCGATGTCCGCACGGCTGAATTGAAGCTCGCGACCGAGCAGCTCGAGGCCAACGTGGTGCAGCTCCGTGATGCACAGGGCGCGCGCGAGCGGTTCTTCGGCAACATCTCGCACGAGATCCGGACCCCGCTCTCGATCATCATGCTCGCGGCGGCCGACATCGACAACCGCGCGGGCAAGCTGCTCGACGATCGCTCGAAGTCGGGGCTCGGCGCCGTCAACGATTCGGCTCGCAAGCTGGTTCGCCTCGTCGACGAGCTGCTGCTGCTCGCCGCCGGTCAGGAGAACAAGCTGACCACCAAGCCGGAGCCCACCGATCTCGCCGCGCTCCTGCGCAGCCTGTTCGCGGCGTGGCTTCCGGGTGCCGAGCAAGCCGGTCTCGAGCTGGTCTCGACGTTGCCCGACAAGCTGATCGTCAACGTGGATCCGGTCGCGCTCGAGCGCGTGATCACGAACCTCGTGTCGAACGCGGTGAAGTACACACCACGCGGAGGCCGCGTCGAGCTCGCGCTGACCGTCGAGGACGAGTCGGTCCGGGTCTCCGTGCTCGACACCGGCAAGGGTATCGGCCCCGACCTCGAGAAGCGGCTGTTCGGGCGGTTCGAGCGCGCGCAGGGCGAGGACCGCAAGATCTCGGGCACCGGACTCGGACTCGCACTCGCCAAGCAGCTCGTCGAAGCGCACGGCGGCACGATCGCGCACCACGCGCGCACGACCGGCGGCACCGAGATGCGCGTGCTGTTGCCGATCAGCCTGGTGCGCACCGAGGTCCAGGGCGCTGCGCCGGCGCTCCGGCTCGTCGACATGGCCAAGCCGGCCTCGTTGCCGTCGGTGATGCACGCGCACCCCGAGGGTCTGTCGAAGGGAACCATCGTGATCGCCGAGGACGACGTGCGCCTCGCCGACATGGTCGCGCAGCTGCTCTCCGACGAGTACACGGTCCACGTCGGTCACGACGGCGTCGCCGCGCTCGAGCTGGTCAAGCAGCACCAGCCACAGCTCTTGATCACGGACGTCGACATGCCGAACATGGACGGCATCGAGCTCTCGCGTCGGTTCCGCGAGATCTCGAACGAGCGCCTCGCGCCGATCATCATCCTGTCGGCGATGCTCGATCTCGGGACCCGGCTCGCGGGCCTCGAGGCCGGTGCCGTCGATTACGTGACCAAGCCGTTCGACCCCGTCGAGCTCAAGGCTCGCGTTCGCGCCCAGTTCCGGATGCGCGACATGGCGATACGACTGCATCGCGCGGAGCAGCTATCGACGCTCGGCGTGCTGACGTCGGGTCTCGCCCACGAGCTCCGCAATCCGGCCAACGGCGTGGTCAACGCGATCATCCCGCTGAAGGCGATGCTCCCGCCCGAGCTGCTCGCTGCCGATGAGCCGGTGGGTCAGTTGCTCGACGTGATGAGCGAGTGTGCCCAGCAGATCAACATGCTGTCGAAGCAGCTGCTCGGCTTCCGCAACGCGGAGAACGATCTCCAGCTCCGGCCCACGCTGGTCAAGAAGCTGATCCAGCGAGCCCTGACCTTGACGCAGGTTGCACTACAGAGCATCGAGGTCCGGATCGACGTTCCGGACGACGTGTATGTGAAGTGCGCCCCTCCGCTGCTGCTCCAGGTCCTGACCAACCTGTTCGAGAATGCCGCTCACGCCGCTGGCAAGGGGGGCTGGCTCGAGGTCAACGGCCGCGCCGCAGACGGTCGCATCCTGCTCGAAGTGGCCGACAGCGGCCCTGGAGTCCCGGTTCACCTGCGGAACACTGTGTTCGAGCCCTTCTTTACCACCAAGCCGCAAGGGGTCGGGACCGGCCTTGGGTTGCCCGTGTCACGCGAGATCGTGACCCGTCATAAAGGCATTCTTGAGATCAGAGAACACGGGTCTCGTGCCGTGTTCGTCGTAGACTTGCCACAACACTCGGTGCTGGACGCCGCCGCGGGTGCGGGGTGACCATCATCGGGCTGCGCCGTTCATGACTGCCTCGCCGCCCAAAGGCCCCCTCGTCCTCTACGTCGACGACGAGCGCGCGAACCGCATCGTCCTCGAGCAATCGATGAAGACGGAGTTCAACATTCTCGTCGCCGAGAGTGGTGAGAAGGCACTCGAGCTCCTCGCGGTGAACGAGGTCGCGGTCGTCGTCACGGACATGCGGATGCCCGGGATGCAGGGCGACGAGCTGCTGCGGATCGTCAAGGAACGGCATCCGCAGAGCGTGCGGATGGTGATGACCGCGCATCAGGACGTCGGGCCGATCCTTCGCGCGATCAACGAAGGCCTGGTCGCCCGCTACATTATCAAGCCGTGGGAACGCCCCGAGCTCGTGCAGGTGCTGCGCTGGGCGTGCGAGGCGTGGTCGTTCGGCCGCGACTCCGCCGCGCTGCATCGCCGGTTGATGGAGACCGAGCGACTTGCCACGCTCGGCAGCATCGCGGGCCTCCTCGTCCACGATCTCCGCCAGCCGTTGATGTCGCAGCTCGCGAACATCGAGGTGCTCCAGGACTTCGCACTGGACGCTCCCATCCTGAGCCAGGCGATCGAAGGCGCGGAGATGGAGGCGGAGACCCGCGAGCGCCTGCTCCACTTCGTGAAGGATCTGAAGCCGACGCTCGAGGACCTCAAGGAGGCCACGATGCACCTCAGCAAGCTGATCACGGGACTCCGTGATCTCAGCCGGCCGAAGGTCGACACCGGCACCGAGCTTCCCGCGATCGATCCGCTGCCGATCGTCCGTCATGCGATGGCCGTGTGTCAGGAGCTGACCATGAAGAGTCGATCCTCGATCGGCTACGACGGTCCGCAGAACCTGCCACACGTCCGGATCTCGTCGACCGAGCTGATGCAGGTGCTGATCAACGTGGTCTCGAACGGTGCCCAGGCGGTCGCCGCGCGCGGCACACCGAACGGCAAGGTCGAGATTCACGCACGCGAGGATGGCGGCATGCTCGAGCTGCAGATCCAGGACAACGGAGTCGGGATGCCGCCCGATGTCCTGAGTCGCGCGGGCACGCCGTTTTTCACGACGCGCGCCGAAGGCACCGGGCTCGGGATCGCTCAGTGCCAGCGCCTGATCGGGACCGCCGGCGGTCGGTTCCTGATCGAGAGCGAGCAGGGTAAGGGCACCACCGTGACGATCGTCCTGCCGACCGCCGCCTGACCGGGCGGCACACCACAGGCGAGAAGCTGCGTTCACGCCGCTTCGCAGAACCGCTATGGGAAGGGCCAGTTGCGGGCGGCGCGCCGCTTGCTGTTCCCTCCCCCATGCGCTTCCTTCCCTTACTCGTGTCCGTGGTGATGGCCAGTGGCTGCTCGATGTTCATGCGATCGATCGAGCGTCCGACCGCCGAGGTCCGCACCGTCTCGATGACCTCGGCGAGCTTTGGCGGTGTCGCCGGTGAGCTTCACCTCGACGTGATGAACCCCAACTCGTTCGGCGTTCCGCTCGCGGGCATCGACTGGGAGCTCTCGATCGGTGGCGCGCGCGCCGTGACCGGCCGCATCGAGTTGCAGCAGACGATTCCTGCCAAGGGCCTCGCACCGGTCGCGACCTCGCTGTCGATCGGCACGCGCGACGCGATCACCGTTGCCTCTGCACTCGCCGGTGGCGCACGCGACTACACGATTCACGCGAAGCTGACGTTCTCGACAGCAGTCGGTCCGCTCGCGGTCGAGATCGATCACACGGGTCAGCTCGGATCGAGTGCCACCACCGGGCGGCTGCTCGGCCTCGTGCACTGAGCCCCGGGCCGTGCTGGCTTGCCGCTCACAGTCGCGTCGGCAGATCCTTCCACGCGATATCGTCGCCGAGCTGGGACGTGATCGGTCCCGAGCACCACAGGCTGTCATCGGTCCGGATCCCGCACGTGTGAGATTGCCCCCCGGAGACCCGCTTCCACATCGGCAGCCCGACCCGCGTCGGGACGCTCCGGCTCACCCGATCACCCAGTCCGAGCGCGCCGATGCTGCCCTGGACCGGGAGCGCTCGCGTGAGGCGACCGGCGGGTGCGCCAGCTCACCGGACTCTCGAAGGCGTCGCACGGGATCTTGCACGCATCCGGGAGCGCGTGGATCACGTCGAGGATCTGCTTCGCCTGGGCCTCGTCATCGGCCTCGAGTCTCGCCTTCCGGTCGCAGGGACCGGCTGTGGCCAGCTCGCACGACGTGACCCACGCGCTCGGGGGTGGAGATCCAGCCCGAAGGGGCTCGCAGGGTTACCGCGCGGGACACGAGGCACACGCCGTGCACTCGGGCCGCTGATCGTGCGCGTTCTCGAGCGGCTATGTACCGAGACCCGGGAGCTTCAAGCCGAAGCCGACTCCGACCTGCGCGCTCTCCTGGCCGCGCCCTCGCCCGACGGGTACCGCACGTTCCTGTCGAGGCTGTTCGGCTTTGTCCGCCCGCTCGAGGGCTCGTTGTGGGAGACCACGCACCTCGCGCGGTTTCTCGACCTCCGCCGGTTGCGTCGCCATCCTTTGCTGGCCGCGGACCTCGAGCACCTCGGAGCGACCCGGGCGGAGGTCGAGGCCCTGCCCCGCTGCACGTCGATCCCGTGGTTCGAGACCGTTCCGGAAGCGCTCGGCTGGGCGTTCGTCCTCGAACGCAGCACGTTGTTCTTTCCCTCCGCGGTCACGACGCTTGGCTGCGCGCTCCCCGACGAGATCCGGATCGCGGGCAGCTACCTGACCTCGTACAACGACCCCGGCGGTGAGATGTGGGGCGCGTTCCTCGACGCGATCGACGTCGCCGTCGAGGAGCCTCACCACGTCAACCGGATCGTCGATGCCACCAAGGCCGGCTTCCGGCACCTGCGGCGGTGGCGCGCCACGCTCGACGGCAAGCCGACGGTCAGCGAGCCGTTCGTCACTCGCGCCCAACCGTGAACGCGACGCCGGTCAGCAGCGTTCGTGGCTGCCCGATCGTATCGACGCCCGCGCGCCCGACCAGGTAGCGCCGGTCGAGCACGTTGGTCGCGCTCGCGAACCACGAGAAGCCGCGGCCGAGCCGGCGACTCGCGAACACATCGAACAGCACGTACGCGTCCATCGGCAACGTGTTGAGATCGTCCTCGAACTGGCGGCTCGTGAACCGCGCCTCCGCGCTGAGGGTCGCGATCGCCGGATCGTCGAACGTCAGCGTGCCGCTCGCCCGCTGACGCGGATCCTGCGCGAGCCAGGCCCCCACGAGATCGGGATGGACCGGAGCGTCGACCACCTTGGCGTGCATGAACGTGTAGCCGACGGTTGCGGTCCACGCCTCGGCGGGACGCCAGCTCGCCTCGAGCTCGAGGCCGGCGACCCGCGCGCGACCGAGGTTCTGGCGCATCCGCATCGCGCCATCGGCGGCCGGGGTGTCGAGGGTCGCGTTGAAGATCGGATCGGTGACCCGGTTGTAGAACCCGGTCGCGCGCGCGACGAGCGTCCCGACCACGACCTGCGGCCCGAGCTCACCGCCCCACAGCACCTCGGGCTCGAGTGCCGCATTGGCTGCCGTCATCACCGTTCCGACCTGGAACGGCCGGTAGAGCTCGTTCAGGGTCGGGGCACGAAACGCGCGATAGATCGATCCGCGGATCGCGAGCTGGTCGCTCACTTCGTGCAGCGCTCCGAGCCGGGGACTGACCTGCAGATCGCCGCGATCGTCGAACGGAACGAGCATCGTCTCGCCGTTCGCGCGTAGCAACCTGCGCCGCCCGTCACGCTGCTGCCAGCCGTCGACGCGAACCGCCGCTGCGATCTCGGTCGTCTCGCTGACCTCGAGCGTGTCCTGGACGAACACGCCGAGGAACCGCTGCTCACCACCCGCGGCGCGTTGGACCACCGTGGTCTCGGACGTCATCGCCGGCGTCAGTACATCGGTCGCCGTGCCGGCGACGCGCACCGCATCCACCCCGAGCTGGAGCGTGTGGCGAGCGAGCCGGGTCGTCCACATCGCGCTCGCGCCCTGGTTATTCGACGGCGTGCGCTGCGCGCTCGCGGGCTCGGCCGCGCTGCGGTCCGGCGTGACCCGGGCGCGCTGCTGATCGAAGCGCTGGTTGCCGCCAAACGCGGCGACATCGAGCCGCCAGTCCGCGCGTGTCAGCCGCCAGCTCGCACCATACGTCGCGGTGCGCACGTCCGCGGTCGTGAACAGCGTGCCGGCGTCGAGGTGCTCGTCGAACACCCGACCGTAGCCACGCAGCTGCGAGGTACCGGCGATCCGCTCGAGCCGAACGCCGCCGACGACATGCTCGGTGGATGCCCGCCCGTCGACGGCACCGCGATCATGCAACGCGATCGGGACGAAGCCGGAGCTGCGGAGATGCTCCCCGTCGAGCTCGACCCCGACGCCCGCGATGCGACCGGCACCGCGGACCGAGGACCGCAGCGTTGCGTACGAGCCACCGGCGATCGATGCCTCGATCTGCGTGGCGTCCGGAATCGGCCGCGACGAGATCCCGATCGCACCACCGAGACCGAAGTTGCCGAACAGCGAGGCACCGCTTGGCTGGATCTCGATCCGTTCGATCGAACCGATCGGAATCGCGCGCCAGTACACCCAGCCGCCGAACGGATCGTTCAGCGGGATTCCGTCGCGCAGCACGAGCGCACGCGAGACCCCCGAGGGTCCGAGCCCGCGCAGGTTGACGCCCTGCGAGGTCGGATCGGCGACGAGGCTCGAGCTCCGGCGAAACATCGCGACCGACGGAACGGAACGGATCGCATCGTCGATGGTCAGCGCCGAGGTGCGCTCGAGATCCGCTCGCTCGACGACGGTCACGCTCGCGGGCCCCTCGGCCGGGAGCCGAGGAACGCGCAAGTCGGTGACCTCGATCGTCTCGGGAGCGACGGTCGGTGGCGGCGCGTCCGCATGCGCCTGCCCCGCCGAGACCAGCACGATCGCGGCGAGGTGCTTCATCGCGCGCCGAGGCGTGCACGGCACACGCCAGCGCGACCACGCGCGCGTCGTGCAGCGCACCGTCGCGTCGTGCGCTGCGGTCACAGCGTGCGAGCCCGCCCTCGTCGATCATCGACCACTCGCGCGTGGCAAACCGGTCATCGGATCCAGACTTTGAGTCATGCGCCATCAGCTCATCATCCTGTCCTCGTGCCTGGCACTGACCTCCTCGTGCGGCGGCACCAAGAGCTCGGGCGCCGGGAACCGCGTCGAGGGCGAGCCGGTGGAGACCCGATCTCCCGAAGCGCGTGACCAGCAGCCCGCGGTCGCCGGTCAGACCCGTGCGCCGCTGACCCGATCGAAGGTCGCGCTCGACACCGCGGTGATCGCCAAGGGGCTCGAGCATCCGTGGGCGCTCGCGTTCCTTCCCGATGGTTCGATGCTGGTGACCGAGCGGCCCGGTCGGCTCCGCGTGATCACGAGCGGCGGTGCACTGTCACCGGCGGTGGCAGGTCTGCCACCGGTCGACGCGCGCGATCAGGGCGGTCTGCTCGATGTCGTGATCGATCCCGCGTTCGCGGACAACCAGCGGATCTACTGGAGTTATGCCGAGCCGCGCGACGGTGGCAACGGAACCGCCGTCGCGCGGGGTCGCCTCGTGCGTGACGCCGCGCCGCGGCTCGAGAACGTCGAGGTGATCTGGCGGATGAAGCCGACGCTCGACTCCACCAAGCATTTCGGAAGCCGCCTCGTGTTCGCCAGGGACGGCACGCTGTTCGTCGCGCTCGGCGAGCGCTCGATCCCCGAGGGTCGCAAGCAGGCGCAGGCGCTGGACAGCCACTTCGGCAAGGTCGTCCGCATTCACCCCGATGGCTCGGTCCCCACGGACAACCCGTTCGTGGGCACGCCCGGTGCCTTGCCCGACATCTACTCGTTCGGACACCGCAACATCCAGGCAGCAGCGCTCCACCCGCAGACCGGCGAGCTGTGGGTCGTCGAGCACGGCACGCGTGGCGGCGACGAGGTCAACATCGTGCGGCCCGGCAAGAATTACGGATGGCCCGTGATCGCGTACGGCATCGAGTACGACGGCGGCACGATCGGCGGAGGCCTGACGAAGGCGCCGGGCATGGAGCAACCGATCTACTACTGGGATCCGGTGATCGCACCGTCGGGGATGGCGTTCTACACGGGCGACCTCGTCCCGGCGTGGCGCGGCAACCTGTTCGTAGGTGGGCTCGCGGCGAAGCATGTCGCGCGGCTCGTGCTCGACGGCGAGCGCGTCGTCGGCGAGGAACGCCTGCTCGTGGATCGCGCGCGGTTCCGTGACGTCCGCATGGGCCCCGACGGTGCGCTGTACCTGCTGACCGACGAGGACAACGGCGAGCTCCTGAAGCTCGTGCCGCGGGCCGAGGGAGCGCCGGTCCAGACCGGGCGCGCGGACTAGTTGAGGTAGATCATCTTGCCGACGACGCGGACCTCGCCCTTGGCCTCGACGTTGACGTCCTCGTCGCTCGTGACCTTGACCTGCCCGCCGCTGACATCGACCCGCTCGGAGCCCTTGATCTCGACGCGCGGAGATTCGATTTCGACCGCTTCGCTCGCCTTCAGCTGCAAGCGCAGGCTCTCCATCTGGAGCACCGGGCCCTGCTCGGTCAGCTTGATCCGCAGCTCGAGCATCCCCGACTCGCTGCGAATCTCGACCAGCTGATCGCTCCCCGCTTCGGTGACGACGAGCTTGCGGCCATCCTTCAGGTACAGCTCGCGCTCGTCGGTAACCTCTTCGGCTCCCGTCTGCGTGTGGAGCTTTTCCTTCGGAGATCCGGCCATGGAATAAGGCTATCACATGGTACGGAAGGGGGCTGATGAACCTCGATCTGGTGGTGTGCCCTGGGTGCCGGACGCGCACGGGTGACCGGCTCGACGTCCGCACGCTCGCGCGTACCGGCGACGTGCTCGCGTGTGAGTGTGGCCGTCGCTATCCGATCGTCGACGGCATCCCGATCGTGATGGCGGACCCCGCGAACTATCTACGCAGCGAGATCGCGACCGTGGTCGAGCGCGAGCTGTCCCCCGAGGTCGCGGCACTGCTGGTCGCCGACAGTCCCGATGACGCGCCGTATGCGCGGCTGCTCGAACATCTCTCGATCTACCTCGATGCCCACTGGGGTGACCGTTCCGAGCCGAGCGATGGGTTCGGCGCGCAGGCGATCGTCGAACGGATCGCGGCACGCGCGAGCCACCGCGTCGCGCTCGCGGTCGAGCTCGGCTGCAGTGTCGGGCGGATCACGGCGGAGCTCGCCGCCGGCGCGGATCACGTGGTCGGACTCGACCTCCAGTTCGGCGCGGTCCGGCGCGCGGCACGTCTGCTCGACGGTGCGCGGCTGTCCTACGGTCGCCGACTCGCCGGCCGGCACTACGCGGCGGCAACCATCGGCGCCGGCGACCGCGCGGTTCCTGCCGCACGACGTACGCTGCTGTGTGGTGACGCGCTCGATCCGCCGTTGATCCCCGGGATGTTCGGCCGCGTCGTCGCGCTCAACCTGCTCGACTCGGTCAGCCGGCCGCGCCAGCTGCTCTCGGTGCTCGATGGCCTGTGTGCGCGCGGCGGCGAGCTGATCCTGGCATCGCCCTACTCGTGGCAGAGCAGCGTCATGCACGAGCACGAGCGGCTCGGCAGTGCGGATCCCGCGGCCGAGGTCGCCCGGATCCTGCGGGACGGTGACGGCCTGGGCGGGCGCTACGCGATCGAGGACGAGGCCGAGGTGCCCTGGACCCTGCGCCGGGACGCCCGGAGCACGGTCACGTACCGCACTCACTACCTCCGGGCCCGCAAAACCTGAGGCGCACCGGGCAGATCAGCCGGTCGAGGGAACGTTCCCCCACCCGGGAACCGTATATTCTTGGCCAGCATGCCCGCTCCGCAAGCTTCCCTCATGCAGCAGGCCGCCCGGGCGAAGTTCATGGGCTTCAGCCTGAAGGTCCCGTCCAACTGGTCGGAGCCTGCGGGAGAGGCCGGTAAACAGTTCGGCGATGCGTTCACGGCCAGCGAGAAGTCGACCGCCCCCGGGATGCCGCCGCTGTTCCAGCCGCAGTCGATGAACAAGTACCACACCGACACGCAGAAGATGCTGGTCGGAAAGTTCGGCAGCTTCATCGACGGCATGTGCTCGGCGATCTGTTCCGCATGGGGTCAGTGGCAATCGCTCGCGTCGATGGCCGGCGTGATCGTCGCGGGTCCGGTCGCGACCCTCGGCCAGGTCGTCGGACCGCCGCTGATGCCGCTGATCATGGCGTCGGCGCCCAAGGCGAGCCCCAACGAGCTCAAGTACTCGACGGCGATCGCGAACGTGATCAGCACGGCGTGGCTCGCTTACACCGCGACGATCAAGATCCCCGGCCTGCCGTTCTGGCCGATGTTCACGATGTGCCCGTCGCCGGTCGCACCGCCGACCCCGAACACGCCGGTCCCGGTGATCGCGCTGACCCAGGTCACCGCACCGCTGATGCCCAACGTGATGAAGATGCAGATGCAGGGGATGCTCGGCGATCCGATGGCGCCGTATCACGACAAGCTGTTCGAGGCGATCTGCGACGCCTTCGACAAGAGCTTCAAGCTCTGGCAGGCGAGCACGATGGTCACCAACGTGCTCGGCATCGGCGCGGTCCCGAGCATGGCACTGCCGATTCCAGTTCCCGGCCCGGTCGCGGCCGGCACGGCGATGATGCCCCCTGGCGGATTCAAGTAGAGGAGAGCGCGATGCCACCCCAAGGAAGACTCGGCGACAAGTCGATGGTGCCCGCGGACGCGCACGGCTGCCCGGCGTGTCCGCATCCGTGTGTCGGTCCCGCGATCCAGGGCTCACCGGACGTGTTCACGAACAGTCGACCGTCCGTGCGGGTCGGCGACAAGGGCATCCATGCGGCGTGCTGCGGCCCGAACACGTGGACCGCTGCGGCCGGCAGCGGCACCGTGTTCATCAACAACAAGGCGGCGCACCGCCTCGGTGATGCCGACACGCACTGCGGTGGTAGCGGCAAGCTGATCGAGGGCTCCAGCAACGTCATCACCGGCGGCTGATCCTACGGTTGCAGGCCCTCCGCGAGGAGCGCGGCCTTGACCGAGGGACGATCGACGAGCGCCTGGTAGTACGTGGACAGCACGGCGGGCAGCTCGCTCGACAGCACGCGCTGCCAGCTGCGCAGGACGTAGAACAGGTAGCCGTCGGCGACGGTGAACTGGGCACCCATCAGGTAGGGCGTGCCGAGGCTCGCGGCGACGAACGCGAGCTTGCCCGCGATCCGTTCGCGCAGCAGCTTGCGGTAGTCCTCGGTGCCCTCGTTCTTGATCAGCGGCGCGATGCCCTTGTGCAGCTCGGTGGCGATGAAGTTCAGCCACTCTTGCAGCCGCACGCGCTCGAAGGATCCGGGCGGTGGCGCGAGGTTCGATCGCGGATCGAGATCGGCGATGTACTGAACCATCGCCGAGCCCTCGGTGAGCAGCTGGCCATCGGGCAGGACGAGCGCCGGGATCTGGGCCTTGGGATTGATCGCCGCGAAGTCACTACCGTCCTCGAGCTTCTTGCGTCGCAGATCCACGGTGTGGAGCTCGAACGACGCGCCGACCTCGCGCAGTGCAATGTGGGGCGAGATCGAACAGCCGCCGGCTGCGTAGTAGAGCTTGAACACGGCGGCAGCGTACTCGTGTTCGTCGACGACTCGATCGCGCATGGCGCGGGGATCTTCGGCACACCGAGCCGTGGGCGCATCGGGGTCTCCCGCAGCAGGCACCCCCGCTGTGATCGGGGCGCGCACGGTCCCGTGGCACGGGTGATGCTGCGACCACGAGTGGAGGACGTGTCATGACCAGAACCCTCGCGCTCATCCTGTCGGCAACTCTCGGAGCGGCGTGCGCCGCGAGCAACGAGAGCGTCGAGTTTGCGGCGTCCGACCCGAATGCGCGGCAGCCGCCGGGGCTCGTCGTCATCGCGCCCGAGGTCGAGGTCGCACTCGGCGCCAGCGAGCCGGTGTTCCGGGCGAACAACGCGTACTGGCTCTATCGCGCGGACGGCTGGTATCGCTCGGCCGATCTGTTCGGCCCGTGGCGCCGGATCGCGACGCCGCCGCCGGCACTGGCGCGGATCGAGCGGCCCGAGAGCTACGCGAACTACCAGCTCGACCATCGCCCGGGCACCTCACCAAGCGCCACGGCGCAACGCGACGCGCGCGACATGCAGTCCGAGCCGGCGCCCCGCGAACCGATGCCGCAGGAGCCCGCGCCGTACGCGAATCCGCGGCCGCCCCAGCAGCAACCACCGGTGATGCCGAATGATCCGGGCACGACCGACCGCGTTCCGCAGGACCCGACATTGCCGTCGCAGCCGGGCCCCGACGAGTCGAGCACGGCGCCAGCTCAGCCCCCGCAGCCCGAGCCCGACGAGCAGAGCCGGCCCGACATCATGCGCGATCGCTGACGCGACGTGGTCGGCTACTTCTTCGCGCTGGCCGGCGTCGAGTACGGCGCCGATTCCATCGTGCTCGGCGTTGCCTTGTTCTCGCTCACCGTGAACGACTCGGCATCCGACGGGAACGCACCCGATCGGACGTCGGCGACGTAGTGCGAGATCGCATCCTTGATCGTCGAGCCGAGTGTCGCGTACCGGCGAACGAACCGCGGCTTGAACGATTCGTCCATGCCGAGCGCGTCATACGACACGAGGACTTGACCGTCACATCCGACGCCCGCGCCGATGCCGATCGTCGGAATCGACACCGCCGCCGTGATGTCGCGGGCGATGTCCGCCGGAATCGCTTCGAGCACGATCGCGTAGCAGCCAGCCTCCTCGAGCGCCTTGGCGTCCTCGAGCAGGCGCTCGCGTCCGCCCGCGTCGCGGCCCTGGACCTTGAAGCCGCCGAGCTGGTGATAGCTCTGGGGCGTCAGCCCGATGTGGCCCATCACCGGGATGCCGGCCGAGACCAGCCTGCGAACCAGCTCGGCGTGGACGGCACCGCCCTCGAGCTTGACCGAGTGGCAGCCGCCTTCCTTCATCAGCCTGCCGGCGTTGATCATCGCCTGCTCGATCGATGCCTGATAGGACATGAACGGCATGTCCCCGACGATGTGAGCACGGCGTGCACCGCGGGCGACCGCCCGACAGTGATAGGCGATCTCGTCGAGCGTGACCGGCAGGGTCGTGTCGTGACCCTGGATCACCATGCCGAGGGAATCGCCGACCAGCAGCACATCCGCGCCGGCCTCGTCGAGGAGGCGCGCGAAGGTTGCGTCATAGGCAGTGAGCATGGCGATCCGGTCGCCCTTCTCTTTCATCTGCCGCAGCGTCTGGATGGTGACGCGACGAGGAGTCGTCTGCATTCCGTCCTGCCTTTCGATCTCGATATGCCCTCTTGGAGTCACATGCCGGACCATCCGGCTACGCGCACCTGGGCTACCGATCCGGTTGTAGCACCGATCGAAAACCCCGTGAGAGTGGTTCGTAAGCCCTCGTCTGCTCGGCAGTTTTCGGGAGTGCGCGGCATGCGCAATGCACCCCGTGCGCGTATGGGCACCGTCCGAACCACCCCCTATGACCCGGACCACGAGCACCACGAGCTCCTCTATCCGCCCCCTGATGCAGGACCGCCGCCCGACGCAGCGATTCCCGAGCCGACGCCGGACGCGATCTCGAAGCTGTCGATCGACCGACCGTCCGACGAGGAGTACGCAGCCCGGATCGCGATGGCGACCGGATCGTCCTACGAGCTGTTCACGGGCCTGCTCGGTGTCGTGCTCTCGGTGATCGGTCTGTCCGGAACGCATCCAGCCGCGATGGCCGCGATGGCGACGATCGCGGTCGGCCTGTCGCTGCTCGCCCAGGGCCTGACGATCGCGGCGCGCTGGCAGGCCGCACTCAAGATCGAGGGACGCGAGCGGATCGACGTGCTCGGCATCTCGACCGAGATGTTCGGCGGGCTCGCGGCGATCATCCTCGGCGTGCTCGCCCTGCTCGGCGTGCTCGAAGCGCAGCTGCTATCGGCCGCCGCGATCGTCCTCGGCTTCTCGCTGCTGCTCGGCGGCCCCGCACAACCCGAGGTTTCGGAGGAGACGCCCGAGCACCTGCCGACCCGGTTGCACGTCACTCGCGACATCGTCCGCGCCTCGAGTGGCGTGATGGTGATGGGCGGGCTCGCGGCCATCGTGCTCGGCCTGCTCGCGGCGACCGGTCTCGGGCCGGTGATCGGCTGCGTCCTCGCCTCGCTGCTGTGCGTCGCGGTCTCGCTGATGCTGGCAGGTGGCTCGCTGTTCGCGCGATTCTCGCGCCGGTTCGGCTAGCGGCCCGTGATCGGCTCGCGCGCGAGCTGCGCGCGAATCTGGACGGCCGAGGCGTTCAGATCGATCGCGACCGGCTCGCGAAGAATCTTCTCGAGCGCGCGCTGCGCATAGAACCGGACCAGCGGGTACGCGTGCGCGAGGTGGGGGACCAGCGATGGCACGGCCGATCGATCACGGTGCTCGCCGCGTACGGCGATCGCCACGGCCTGCTCGTGCGGCTTGCCGCGTGACAGCGTGGCTGCGATCGCGTTGACGCCGAGATCGTCGCCGTACAGCGCGCGCAGCGCGGAGGGCGCATAGCGCCTGCCCCACCACTGCTCGAGCGTCGCCACCAGCGAAGCCACCGATCGATCCGCATGACACAGTGCGCACTCGAGCGGACGATCGCCGGTGACCCGCTGCGTGTCGGTGGGCGAACCGATCCGGTGGTAGCGGACCAGCTCGTAGTCGAGCCCCATGTTCTTCCTCGGCATGTGGCATCCGATGCACGACGTCCCCGCACTGCCCTTCGCGTGGTGCGAGTGGCGGAGCACCGTGGCCTCCTGCGCGAGCGCCTGGTGACAGGTCACGCACACGCGATTGCCGGCCGGCGTCGCCAGCTCGTCGAGCGCGGCGCGCGGATCCTCGGCATGCGGATCGTGACAGGTCGTGCACGACATCTGCGACGCGCAACCGCCGAGCAAGAAGTCGCGCCCCTCGCCGGAGTTCGTCGTGCTGCCGCCGACATGCTTCGTGCGCTCGCCGCCCTCCCACGTCCACGGATAGCGCGTGAACAGGACGGTGTGGCACTTCGCGCAGGTCCGGTTGATCCACTGCGCGCGGGTGGCGGTCTGGCCCGCAGGGGGAGTCACCGCGATCAGCGAGCTCTCGACCGCGAAGCTCGGCAGCACGCTCGGATCGGCAGCATGCGCCTTCGCGCCGTTGTGGCAGGCCTCGCACCCGATCCCGAGCTCGACGAGGTGCTTGCCGCCGAGGTGCCTCTCGCTCGCGGTCGCTGCCGCGGGCAACGTTGCGCGCAGCGACGCATTCGCCGGCGGCTCCCCGCCGAGGAACCGGATCTCGTCGCGCAACCAGCTCGCGAGCGCGACGTCGTCGCGCGACCGGGTCGTCCACATCCGCGATGCAGGCAGCACGCGGTCCGAGAGCTTGCCCTGGTACGCCGGCAGACCTGCCCCGTACAGCTCGTCGTACAGCATCGTCGCGAGCGGAAGCGTGTTGTGACAGGGGATGCACTCGTTCGCCCACACCGCGCGCACCGACATGCCCGGTCGCTCCTTGACCATCACCGAGTAGCCCTTGTAGCGCCATGACGTCGTCGCGAACACGAAGGTCGCGGGCATCACGCGCTCGACACCGATCCCACTCTCGTCGATCCCGACGAAGTCTTCGCGATAGCGACCGCCGATGACCTTCGTGATCCGGAACCTCGAGGTCCCCTTCGCGGTAGCCAGCCGCATGTACCGCGACGCACCCTGCATCTCCATCGTCACGGTGTCTGTGCCGACGCTGAGGGTCGCGCCATCGAACGGCGCCCGGATGGTCGCGGTCTCCACCGCGCGTGTCATGTTGCGCATCGGCGAGTGTTGCCACGACGCGAACACCTCGGCGTGGCAGTCGCCACACGCTGGCGAGCCCGCGTAGTCAGCGCGCAGCACGTTGCTGGCGACGACCTTCGTCGCAGGGACGATGCGCGACGGCGAGCTCGGGGTTCCGCACGCGATCACGCACACCACTCCGAGCAGGCACCAGCGCACGGACGCGGTCTTACCGTGCGCGCCGCGATCGGTGTGGCGCTACGCGGTCTTTCGCTGGCGGGGATGCCGCAGGAGTCCCTCGGCTGCGAGCGCCGCTTCGACCGCCGGCCGGTGAGCGATCCGCTGCTCGTAGTCATCGAGGATCGGCCACAGCGGGATGTCGATGCCCAGTTTGTGGCCCCACTGCAGCATCACGAACAGGTACGCATCCGGCGCGCTGAACGTCTCGCCCATGAGGAAGGCGCGGTCGGCGAGCACGTCCTGGAGGTAGGTGAGGCGATCGCTGATCTTGCCGCGCTGCGTGGCCTGCACCGCCGGTGGCGTGTCGTGCTTGAACAGCGGGGAGAACTGCTTGTGGAGCTCGGTCGCGATGAACGCGAGCATCTCCTGGGTGTGATAGCGAGCGAGCGTGCCGGGAGCTGCGATCAGGTGCTGCTCCGGGGCGAGGTCAGCGACGTACTGCAGGATCACCTGCACCTCGGTCAGGATCTCGCTCCCACCATCCAGCTCGAGGGCCGGAACGTAGCCCTTGGGATTGATCTCGATGTAGTCGCGGCCACTCGCCGTCCGTTTGGTCTTCAGATCGACCCGCTCGAGATCGAACCGTCGGTCCGCTTCTCGCAGGACGATGTGCGCCGCCAGGGAGCACGCACCGGGTGAGTAATAGAGTTTCATGACAACGACTCCTTCCAGAGCACTCACGCATCCTGCGTGCCACCATGTGCGCGTGACACGCGCGCTCGTCGTGCTCTGTGTGGTCGCCGGATGTTCCCGGCCGGCGGATCCGCCGGCACCGGAGATCATCGATCTGTCCGCATCGATCGAGCCGTTTCGCCGCGAGTTCGACGCGCATCGCGGGGAGGCGAGATTCCTGACGCTGCTCGCCCCCAGTTGACGCCCCTGCCTGGTAGGGGCCCGTGCGGTCCGCTCCCTGATGCTTGACGATCCGCGGATGGCGCACGTGCGCTCGTTCGTGGTGTGGATCCCGATGCTCGATGCCGATGAAGGCAGCGAGGTGCCGAGCGCGAGCAAGCACGCCGGGCTCGCGACCCAGTACTTCGACGGAGAGAAGCGACTCGGACATGCGCTCGCCACCTCGCTCGGGCTCGAGCAGCCGTTGTGGGACGTGTTCCTGTTCTATCCGCCGGGTGCGATGTGGACCGACGCCGGTGCTCCGGTCCCGGAGATCGTGCTCGCCCAGGGAGGCGGGGTGATCGCCGTGACACCCGGCGTGCTGCCGGCCGCCGACGATCAGTCGAAGCTCTTGCCCGAGCTCCGCGGCCGGCTCGTCGTGGTCGCGCCCTCGCAAGCCGAGTTTGCTGCGTTCCTCTCACGCGTCGCCCTCCCCTTCGCGGCGCGTCATCCGGGGATCTCCGCGCCGGCGCCGTCGCCCTGACCGGAGGCCTGCACCTTCGTCACGTGGCACGCACGCACGACCGGGCGCGGCCGCACGTTGGTGCACGGCGTTCATTGCGAATCCTCGTCAACCACGGCGGCACATCCGGTGCACCGCGTCCTCCGACCATGCACGCTCCCATGACCGAGAGCCGCCGCCTGCTCGAGAAACTGATCCGTGAGATCACACGCGCGGAGACCCAGGCGATCGATCACCCGGTCCGCGAGGCCAAGCGGATCGGTGAGACGGCTCCGATCGTCTCGCTCCGCGAGGTCGCGACCCACGCGGCGGCGATGCGGACCCGGTTCCAGGACGTCCTGCATGCGCACGAGATCAGCGTGCATCGCGGAACGCTCGGCGCGACGCTCGCGACCCTCCGCCACCTGGTCGTCGATCGCGTGATCGATGCCGAGCGCTCGTTTCGCACCGCGCTGCTCGATCTCCGCCACGGGATCGACGTGGTGAAGCTGCTCCGCGAGGTCGCTCGCCGCGAGGAGCTATTCGGTGTGATCCGCTGGTGTGATGACTGGCTGGGCGCCCGCCGCACACTCGTGGCGCGCGTCGAAGCACAGCTTGCATGGTTTGCAGAGCAGCACGCGCTCTCGCTCGGCCACGTCCCGGTCTCGGCGGACGCCCCGATCGCCGACGGCGATGACGAAGGTGTCGAAGATGACTTCGAAGTCCTGTCGTCTGCGGGAGACCCGGACAAGCGCCCGGGCCCGACGCGGTTTCGCGATCGGCCCTGATCGATCCTTGGCACGTCGATCGCAGTACCTCTGGTCAGGCACGACCCAGGACAGAAGTACTTGCTGGAACATCGACCAGTAGTACATCGATCGCGAAGACCCCAAAAATTCTCCGCGATGCAGTGAACGACGATGGCGAGGTCACGTCGATTGCGCGCTTGAGTCGTGCCATCATTTTTTTTACGACCGTCGTGCGATGTTGGGTCAGCCCAGGACGCATGGCGGTCGTACTCGTTTCGGTCGTGACTACAAGAGGATGCACGTGAGAATGCCCTTCGCGGGGCGCCGCCTCGGTGCCGGCAGCCTAGAGTCCATCGGTGCACGCCGAGTGGCAGCAACTCGCGACGGTCAACCAGCTCATCATCGCGCTCGCTCTCGACGGCACGCTGCTGCCGTACGCGCCGCGACCTGACCAGGCCGTGCTCGATCGAGATACGGCTGCGCTGCTCGATCGGCTCGCGGCGCTTCCCGCCGTCACGGTCGGCGTGATCAGCGGGCGACCGCGCGCCCTGGTCGACGGCCTTCGTGCCCGGTTCCCGACGATCACATTCGCGGCCGAGCACGGGGTCTGGCGGTTCGAGGAAGGTAGCTGGACCGCGGCGCTCCCTCCGGTGCCGCAGCTCGCCGAGATCGAGCACGCGCTGACGGCACTCGCACACCGGCATCCCGGCGCATTCGTCGAGCGCAAGTCGTGCTCGGTATGCCTGCACTGGCGGGGCGTCGATGCGGAGCACCACGACCAGATCGCGACCGCCGCCGAGGTGATGGTCGACGAATGGCTCGAGACCCACCAGCAGCTCGAGCGGCTGCCGGAATCCGAAGCGCTCGAGGTCCGTCACCGCGCGGCGCACAAGGGCGCCGCCCTGAACTGGCTGCGCTCGCGCGTCCCGGTCGGCACCCGGGTGCTCGCGATCGGCGACGACCTCAGCGATGAGGACATGTTCGTCGGGCTTCGCGACCACGATGTGGGCGTCCTCGTCGCGGACAAGCCACGACGCACGCAAGCGGGGCTTCGCTTGCCGGCGCCGGCCGCGGTGCATCGCTTCCTGCGCTGGCTGATCGAAGCGCGATCGAAGAACGTCGTCCTCGCGCCCGAGGATCTCGTGATCGCTCAGCCACGGCGGCTGCCGACCCAAGCCCGCCTGATCGTCGCATCCAACCGCCTGCCTGCCGCACCGAGTGCCGATCGCAAGCGCGAGGTCGGTGGCCTGGTCTCGGCGCTGCTACCTGCACTCGCCGACACCAACGGGATCTGGCTCGGCTGGAGCGGTGCCGAGCGCGATCCTGGCCTGCGGCTCCGGATCGAGGATGGCGATGCGTTCACCCGCGCGCAGTTCGACTATCCGCCGACGTGGCGACAGCGGTTCTACGCCGGGTTCTGCAACCAGAGCCTGTGGCCACTGCTCCATGCGTTCCCTGGTCGCGTCCGCTACGTCGACGACGAGTGGGCCTGTTACGTCGAGGCAAACCAGGCCTACGCGAAGCTGCTCGTCGAGGCAGGTGGCGCCAACGCCGAGATCTGGATCCAGGACTTCCATCTGATGCTGGCCGCGCGCGAGCTCCGCCGGCTCGGTCACCGCGGTCGCCTCGGGTTCTATCTCCACGTGCCATTTCCTCCTCTCGACGTGTTCGAGACGATGCCGTGGGCCGCCGAGGTGATGACGGCGCTGCTCGACTTCGATCGGATCGGGCTGCAGGCGCATCGCTGGGCCGACAACTTCTATGCGACCGCGCTCGGCCTGCTCGGTCCCGACGGAGAACGCCGTGCACGCGAGAGGGTGTCGGTGATCCCGGTCGGCATCGATCCCGATCGATTTGCCGAGGCGGCGCAGATGCCGCCGAGCGCCGAGGTTGGCTCGCTCGAGACCATGCTCGGCGGTCGCAAGCTGATCCTCGGCGTCGATCGCCTGGACTACTCGAAGGGCATCCCCGAGCGGCTCGAGGCGTTCGCCCGGCTGCTCGAGAAGTTCCCGGAGTGGCGCAACCAGGTGTCGTTCGTCCAGGTCTCGGTGCCGACGCGGTCCGAGGTTCCCGAGTATGCCGAGCTCCGATCGCGCGTCGAATCACTGGTCGGTCGGATCAACGGAGCGTTCGGCGAAGCCGACTGGGTCCCCGTGCGCTATCTGTATCGCTCGTACGATCAGGAGTCGCTCGCGTACCTGTATCGCGAAGCAACGGTCGGACTGGTGACGCCACTGCGCGACGGGATGAACCTCGTCGCCAAGGAGTTCGTCGCATCGCAGGATCCGGCCAATCCCGGCGTGCTCGTGCTGTCGAAGTTCTGCGGCGCCGCCGAGCGGATGACGCTGTCGGTGCTGACGAACCCGTATCACGTCGACGGCGTGGCGGTGGACATCGACACGGCGCTGCGGATGTCACACGCCGATCGGGTCGCTGCGCACGCCTCGCTCCGCACCACGGTCTGGGAGGACACCGCGAATGCGTGGGCGCGGCGCTTCCTCGACGAGCTCCGCGGGTGACCGAGCGCGCTACGGCCTGGTGAACGTGCGCGTGTAGTCGACGTTGCCCTGCGCGTCGTAGAACGTGCCGGTGAACGTGTCGCCCTCGATGTCGACGTAGAAGAACCCGACCTTGGTCGCGTCCTCGTAGAACATCGTGTTGCCGCGATCCTCGATCGCCGTCGTCGACGCACCGGCACCCGAGACGACCATCTCCGTGCCACACAGCGCGGTCGGCTCGTTGATCCACTGGCGGCTGTGATCGTGGCCGGACAGGTAGACCTGTCCGAGCCCGCACAGATGCGCGTCGAAGAACTCCTTCACCGAGTCTCCGTTCGTGATCGGCAGCGGGTTCGAGATCGGAACGCCCGCGAGCTCGGGCGCATCGTAGTCGCCGGCGTTGCCGTGCGTTCCGTTCGAGCGATACGGGTGATGGCCCGCGACGATCGTCCAGTCCTTGTCCGCGACCTCCATCATCGCCGTCGGCAGCCACGCTGCCTGATCACCGAACGACGTGTTGTCCCAGATCACCGCATTGGTATCGAGCACGATGAAGCCGACGTGACCGACCGAGAACGTGTAGTGGGTCGCCGGCATGTTCCACTTGGTCGATACCTGCGAGTAGTCGACCTCGATCATGCCCTTGGCAAACTCGTTGCCGATGCCGGCAACATCGACGATCAGCTTGCCGCCGTTGTCGTGGTTGCCGAGGGCCGCATAGAACGGGAGATCGATGTCGTGATACGGCTGCTCGAACTTGGTCTGCCACTGGCTGTCGGTGACCGAGTCGACGCCCGCGTCATAGATGTTGTCGCCGAGCATCAGCACGAAGTCGCAGCCCTTCGCGGCGCACACATCGCGGAACGCGACCGCGACCTGGCGCTGCGCCGCGTTGCCCTTGCCGGCGTCGCCGATCGCGACGAACCGGGTGCGCTTGACGACCGGCGTGCCTGCATCCGGTGCGTTGCCTCCACCGCCATCGCCGCCGGCCCCGCCATCACCGCCACCTCCGCCACCGCCGTTGCTGCCACTTCCACACGCCGCGAGCATGGCGATCAGGCAGCCTGCCAGGGTCCTCGTCATCCGCGGACCCTACCTCAGGAGCGGCTTCGATTTGCGCTAATTGCGCAAACTGGACGCGGCGATCAGCTACAGCTCGATGCCGACGATCGCGCGGGCGCTGAGCTCGTCGGCGTCGACCACGCCGAAGCCGGCGGTCAGGGCGACCCAGAAGCTCGACGTCGGCGCCCAGCTCAGCGCCGGTCCGACCGAGACCGCGACGTCGTCGCCGTCGCGCCCGCCCCAGCTCTCGGCGCCGATCCGGAGCTTCGGGTGGACCTGGTAGGTGAGGCCCGCGGCGTAGCCGACGTCGAGCCCGGTCTCCGGGACATCGTTGCCGAGCTCGATCGCGACGACGGCGTTCGCCGCGACGGTCAGCTGGTCGAAGTCGCGCGCGAGGACGAGCTGCGCCTCGAGCCGGTAGATGCTGTCTCCGAACCGTTTGCTGACCTCGCCGAACAGCAGCGTGTCGACCGGCCACTCGCCGCGATCGGCAAACCGATAGCGCGACGCGAGCTTGGTCGCGCTCAGACCCAACGCCTCGGCGCTGATCGCGTCGCCGGTGGTCTGCGAGAACACCGAGCGGACGCCGATGTCCCAGTGCTCGGTGATCCCGTGCTCGATCTCGATGACCTGGTCGAAGGACTGCGGGCTCGAGGCATCCCAGGTCGCCCTGCCCTGCGTGTGCCACAGCTCGAGCGTCGTGTTGCCCTCGGGCACCGACGCGTACTCGTAGGTCTGCGTGAACGATCGAAGATCCGCAGCCGCGGTCCCGGCGAGCGAGACCACGACGATCGAGGCGAGGAGCGCGAAGCGGACCATGATCGCGATCAGATCGAAATCGAGCCCTTGCGGAAGTCGGTCTTCCGCAGATGGACGTTGATACAGACCGGCCGGCCACCCTTCGCGATCGCCTTGGCCTCGGCGAGCGTCGCGTCGACGCGGTTCGGGTCGGTGAGCACGAGCCCGACGCCGCCGTAGCCCTCCGCCACCTTGTGATAGTCGGTGCGCCGCAGATCGCAGCCGAGCGTGGTGCCGAGGATCTCGACCTGCTCGCGCGCGATCTGCGCCCACGATGCGTCGTTCCCGATGATCGCGATCGGCGCGACGCCGTGACGGACGAAGCTATCGAACTCGGCGAGCGTGTACGCGCTCGAGCCGTCGCCCCAGATCAACCAGACCTCGCGCCCCGGGCGGACCAGCGATGCGCCGAGCGCGAAGCCGCCGCCGACGCCGAGCGTCCCGAACACGCCGGGATCGAGCCACGAGAGCGGCGCCCGCGGCCGCACGATGTAGCTCGCGGTCGCGACGAAGTCGCCACCGTCGACGACCAGCACCGCGTCATCGGCCATCGCCTCCTCGACACGCAGGAACAGGTGCAAGGGATCGATCAGCTCGCCCTGCGGCTGGGCCTTCGCTGCGATCTCGTGATCGCGCGCCTGCTCCTTGCCCCGCAGCTGCTCGATCCAGCCGCGCCAGCTATCGCCAGCCGAGCTGATCCGATCCGCGAGCGCGATCAGGAACTCGCCGGCATGCATCTCGAGTGCGATGTCGGGGCGCCGGTTCTTCTTGAGCTCGTGCGCCGACAGGTTCGCAGCGATCAGCGTCGCCTGCTTGTTGATGCCGCGGCCGTAGCCGAGCCGGAAGTCGAACGGGAACCCGCACACGATCACGACGTCCGCTTCCTTGAGCGCGGCGCCGCGGTTGTGACGGAGCTGCAGCTCGTGCGTGCGACCGAGCAGGCCGCGTGCGGTGCCCGCGAGGAACACCGGAGCGCCGAGCATCCCGATCGCGCGCGCGAGCCGGGCCGGATCCTTGACGTTGACCATCGTCTGGCTCCCGACGACGATCACCGGCTTCTTCGCGCCCTTGAGCGCGGCGGCCGCGCGATCGAGCGCCGAGGTGTCATTGCGCAGGTGCGGCAGCTTCGTCGGCAGGTGGACGTCGGGGAACGTCGGCGCGCGGAACTGCTTGTAGAGGTGGCCCTTGACGTAGAGCTCGAGCGCCTTCGCGCCGATGCCCTTCGCCTTGCCCATGCCGGTCTCCTTCTCGTACCAGCTGCGAACGACCTCCTCGGGATACAGGAGGTCGACCGGGACCTCGACGAACACCGGACCCGGCACGCCCTCCATCGCGATCTGACATGCGCGCTCGACGGTCGGCCCGAGCGCCGGCACGGTCTTCACCATGACCGCCCACTTGGTCATCGACTTCATGATCGAGAGCTGATCGATGTCCTGCAGGGCGCCGCGTCCCTTGAGCAGGGTCGCCGTCGAGCCACCGAACACGATCAGCGGCGACTGCGCCATCTGGGCGTTCTTGATCGGTGTGGCCATGTTGGTGACGCCAGGTCCCGCGGTGACCGCGGCGACGCCGATCGTCCCGGTCATCCGGGCCACCGCATCGGCGGCGAACACGGCGTTCGCCTCGTCGCGGACGTCGATCACCCTGATCCCTTTGGCCTGCGCGCCCGTAAGGATCGGGGAGATATGTCCTCCACACAGCGTGAACAGGTGCGTCGCACCGTGCCGCGCAAGAACTTCTGCGATCAGGTCACCACCGTGCGCCATGGCGGGCAGTCTCGCGCGCCGTGCTAGCCTGGGAAAGGGTCCCGGGTGTCGAACCTCGTTCTCTATTCGATCCCAGCCTTCATCGTGCTGGTCGTGCTCGAGGTCGCGTGGGCGCGCAAGCACCCCGACGTCCGGGGCTACGGGGCCAAGGACACCGCCGCGAGCCTGTCCCTCGGCCTGATCAACGTCGGGATCTCGGCGGGCGCCAAGCTCCTCTCGATCCCGATATTCGCATTCGTCTACGAGCACCGCGTGCTCGACATCGTCGGTGCGCTCGGCGCGTGGTCGTGGCTCGTCCTGCTGTTCGCCGAGGACCTCTGTTACTACTGGTTTCATCGCCTCCACCACGAGGTGCGCGTGCTGTGGGCCGCGCACGTCAACCATCACTCGAGCCAGCACTACAACCTGTCGACCGCGCTGCGGCAGCCGCTGCTGACGCCGTTCACCGGCCCGCTGTTCTGGGCGCCGCTCGCGCTCGTCGGGTTTCCGCCGTGGATGATCCTGACCGCCCAGGCGGCGAGCCTGCTCTATCAGTTCTGGCTCCACACCGAGGCGATCGATCGGCTCGGTCCGCTCGAGTGGATCATGAACACGCCGTCCCACCACCGGGTCCACCACGGCAAGAACGTCGCCTACCTCGACAAGAATCACGCGGGCGTCTTCATCGTCTGGGATCGCCTGTTCGGGACGTTCGCGCGTGAGGACGAGAAGGTCGTCTACGGCCTGACCAAGGACATCGAGACGTTCCACCCGCTGCGGATCGGCTTCCACGAGGTCGCCGCGATCGGCAGGGACGTCGCGCGCGCACCTACGATCGGCGCGAAGCTCGGCTACCTGTTCGCTCCGCCGGGCTGGAGCCACGACGGTTCGACGCAGACCGCCACGCAGATGCAGCGTGCGCTGCGCCGCTAGTCCTTCGGCCGCACGAACACGAGCGCATCCTTCGGGGTCCCGGGCAGCGACGTCTCGATCAGGCGATCGAGACGGTCGAGCAGCGTCCACACCCCGAGCGCGTTGGCGTGCAGACCATCGACGGCGACCAGCGACGTCGCCGGCACCTTCTCGCCCGGTGCGATCTCGATCTCACCGCCGGCTGCGAGCGGCTCGGCCCACGACGCGAACGGCACGAACAGCACGTGGTCCTTGCCCTGGGTCCACGCGACGATCTTCGCGTTGAGCGCTGCCAGCGACGGCGCATCGGGGACCTGCGACCTCGGGAGCATCCATTCGGCCGCGGTCACGACGTGCGGGATGTCGCCGACGATCACCCAGGCACCGCTGGCGCGTGCACGCTCGAGCTGCGCGAGACCCGCGGCCAGTGCCTGTTCACGCCACTGCGGATCCGGCGACCCGTAGACATCCCAGAACAGAAAATCGAGCGCGACGATCGTGGTCGCCTTGAACGCGATCGCCGCGTCGATCTGCTTGGCGCTGTTGCCGATCGGATCGCGGAACAGGAGGACGTCGGCCTGGCTCTCGATCACCGACCCCCTGGCTGCCTGGGTGAACGCATCGCCAAACGGCGTTCCCCCGAACCCGGCCGAGACGCTCGCGCCGACGATCGCGATCCGCGCAGTCGGTAGCGCAGGACCGGGGGGAACCGCCACCGGCGTCGGGGCCGAGCCATGGCAGGCCGCCACGCCCACGAGGACAGCGAACCACGTCATCCGACCTCGAACTACACCCAACCTATGATTCTTGCACATCATGGCCATGTAGATTCAGTCACTTGCGCAGATGGGAACAACTGACCTCACTGGGGTGTGCAACCTCATGCACAGATTACTCGATGTGCGCTAACCGTTGAGTTTCAATTGTGATTCGAAACCTCGAGGGGGTGATCCCGACCGGCACAACCGTTGCTGTACGATGGAACACATGCTGGCTCGACTCCGTTCGTACAGCGCTCTCTCGCCCCTCGATCGACGGGTCGGGGCTGGGCTCGGGTCGCGTAAAGCCATGCTGGCGACGCTGGTTCGCCAGCTCAACATGGTGCGGCTCTCGGTCGGCGCGATCGCGCTGCTCACGATGGTCGGCTGTACCGGCCTCATCGGTGGGGACCCTTCAGGCCTCACCCCGGAAGAGACGCTCGCTCGCCGGATGTGGGCCGAGAAGGCCGGCCCCGTCCTCAACACGAGCTGCGTCGGATGCCACGCCGGCCAGCGACCGAACACGGACTTTCTCATCGGCGCCGACGACCTCGAGATCCGCGCCCGGATCATCGGGTTCGAGCCCGCCGTCATCAACCTCAGCGCCCCGCAGTCGTCGCGCATCCTGACCAAGGGTCCGCACGAGGGTCCGTCGCTCACCGCGACCGAGACCTCGGATGTCCTCGAGTGGATCCGCGCCGAGAAGGACGCGCAGCCCGACCCTGGGGAGAGCGACCCCACGGCGAACCTCGAGACCACGCCGTTCACCCCGGCGATTTGCACGAGCGGTACGCCGCCCGCCCCGACCTGCCCGACCAATGACATCGACCTGACCGAGGTCGGTCTGCCCGGCGCCAAGCTCCACTTCGTCGCCCAGGCACTCGGCTCGGGCCTCTACCTCAACCAGCTGAGCATCATCCCGGGCGCCGATGGCGTGTACCTCGAGCACCCGCTGTTCGCGTCGTATCCCGCCGATGGCAGCGACGCGAAGCCCGACCAGATCGATCGCTTCTACAACGTGAAGCTGAACCTGATGGGCAACGCTCCGGCGGAGCAGCTCCAGGGCGGCACCGCAGCATTCGTGAACTTCCTCGCGACGGACAAGATCTCGGTGCTGTTCAAGATCGTGAAGGCCTACCAGCCCGACACGGTCGGCCCGGGCCCGGGCGGTGTTGGTGGTGGTGGCTGCAAGACCGTCGCGGAGTTCAAGACCAACGCCGCGCCGCGGTTCCAGGCGAGCTGCGCGAGCTGCCACGCGGGTGCCAACGCGAACGCCACGTCGGCGATGAACATCACCGGCGTCAACTCGCCCGATGACGCGATGGTGACCCTCGCGTGCAACCAGATCCTGACGCGCGTCAACCTGACGACGCCGGACCAGAGCGGCGTGTTCCTCGCGGCCGACCCCGCCAACAACAACCACCCGTTCAGGTTCCCGGATGCAGCTCAGTTCAACGCATTCAAGAACCCCGTCTTGATCTGGATCAACGCCGAGAAAGTAGCCCCTTGAGGAGCCCCATGAAGAGGATCTCAATCTTGCTTGTAGCCGCGACCTCCTTCGCGGTGCCTGCGTGCAGCAGCAACGACCCATCGACGTCGGGAGACGACACGGTGGGCGAGGATGCTGGCACGGGTGGCCCCACGGACGAATGGGATCAACTCCTCGGCACCCGCGAAATCGATTACAACGCCGCGCTCCGGATCGCTGCACTTCGCCTGTCCGGCGACTTGCCGACGGTGACCGAGATCAACTCGATCAAGGACGCCGCCGACATCGCCGCCAAGAAGACCGCGTACGAGACCCTGGTCCGTGCGTACATGGATCGGCCGGCGTTCGCGAAGCAGATGTTCTACTTCTGGCGCGACACCTTCAAGATGGGTGAGACCGCGGAGCTCGATGCTGCTCCGGCGTTCGCGGCCCAGCTGTCCGTCGAGAACCGCTCGTACCTCGAGCTGTTCACGGCAACCCAGAACACCTGCCCGACGTTCGACCAGGGTACCGCGGCGTTCACCCCGGCCAGCTGCGCGGGCACGGGCCCGACGGCCGGCGTGATCACCGACCCGGGCGCGATGAAGCACTACTTCTCGAACTTCGCGTTCCGGCGCGTTCGCTGGGTGCAGGAGACCTTCGACTGCACCAAGTTCCCGGTCGAGATCAGTGCCACGCCGACCGACGTCGGTGGCGCGTCACCGTACATCGGGGTGTGGCCGTTCCAGAGCATCTCCGGTCTGGCGACCGGCCGCGTCGACTTCCAGGACGTGTCCGCGGTCGTCTGTGCGAACTGCCACCAGACGATCAACCACATCGCGCCGCTGTTCGCGAACTACGACGAGGATGGCGTCTACCAGACCGCGATCGCGGTTCCGACTCCGCTCGACGGCGCACCGATGGCGCAGATGACCGACTACCTCCCGGCGGGCGAAGCCACCGCGTGGCGGTTCGGCGTTCCGGCCGCGAACCTCCAGGGCCTCGGCACGGCGATGGCCGCCGATCCTGCGGTCGCCAAGTGCGGCGTCGCTCGAGTCTGGAACTGGGCCCTCGGCAAGACCGACATCGTCGACACGCTGCAGGAGGTCCCGGTCGAGACCATCCAGACGCAGCTCGATGCCTTCACCGCGAGCGGCCACAAGATGAAGGACCTCATCTATGCGGTCTACACCAGCGACGACTTCGTCAAGTTCTGAGGAGAAGCCGATGACCCACTCTGGATTCAAGCAAACGATCCTGGTCGCGTCACTCGGCCTCGCTGTTGCCGCGTGCACCAGCGATGACATCGAGACGCCCGACGAGAACACTCCCCCCGCAGGCTCGACCTCGGGCAACGAGACCAACACCTTCGATCACATGAACGACGGCATCTCCCCGTGGGAGCTCGTCGATCGACTGACCAAGGAAGGTCCGCCACGCTACACGTCGAAGGTCCACAGCTGTCCCAAGGTTCGCTACCGGACCTTTGGCGCCGTGCTCGCATCGGTCGGCGTCAACGTCGGCAGCACGACGAACCTGTCGGCCGGTCAGCTCTACGCGACCGGTGACAACGCGATGGGCGCGCCGAACTTCGCCAACCGGATCCGCGAGAACATCTCGATCTCGACCTCCGGCGCATCGCGCTCGTTCGACATCTTCGCCGCAGCGGCTCCCGAGATCATCGCCGCGGTGCCGAACCTCGAGCGCTGCAAGGTGAACGGTCAGTCCGCGTCCCTGTTCAACGCGAGCAACCAGTGCGAGGCGAGCGGTATCACCTGCTTGATCGGCGTTCCCGCCGAGGCCGCGCACCTCGACCTCTGCAACTTGACCATCCAGCGCGCATCGACACCTGCCGTCGGTCAGCGCCTTGCCGTCGCGGCCCTCATGGCTGCGGCTTACACCTGCGAGTAGGAGACCATATGGCCAAGTCCCCTTTTACGAAGCGTGACGAGAAGCGCGAGCTCACCCGCCGCGCTCTCATCAAGTGGAGCGTCGCGGCAGGTGCGGCACTCGGCGTCTCTCGCTCGAACGTGTTCGACATCCTCGAAGGCACGGTCGACAAGAACCTCGCGTACGCGGCGTCCGACAACGCGATGGCGCGCTCGGTCCACATCATCGCCGGCAACGGCGGTCTCGCGTGGTTCAGCCTGCTGTGGCCGCAAGTCGAGGTCGCGATGGCCAACAGCCAGACGTTCGCCTACCACCGACCCGGCATGGCGACGCTCGCCCAGGGCACGGCGCGGCCGCTCGCGCTCGGACCCGACACGCCGTGGAAGAACCTCCCGGCCGGTCGTCAGGTGACGTGCTTCACCTGCGGCTCGAACGAGACCCACACGAACAACCCGACGTCGGTGGTGGGCCTCAACGGCGCCAACATCTTCTCGATCGCGACCGCCCTCCAGGCAGGCGTCCCGTCGGTGATTCCGGTCGTCACGATCGGCGACGCGGACATCGGCACCGCTCCGGGTGGCGCGCGTCCTGCGAACGTCGGCAACGGCGACGGCATCGTCGGCTTGTTCAACAGCGCGGCCTCCCGCGCCGGCGGACTGCTGTCGACGACGACCGATGCGCAGCTCTACAAGGCGCACTACGACGCGTTCATCCAGCTCAACCGCGCGGCGAACCGCTCGACGACGAAGTCGGCGTACACCACCGGTCAGGGCGCAGCGCAGTTCCTCGGGACCAACCTGTCGGCCAAGCTGCAGATCACGCCCGACGACCTCGCGCGCTACGGTATCACGGCCGGCACGCGGCAGAACGTCACCAACATCGCGCGCGCCTTCATCGTCACGGTGAAGGCGTTCAAGATGGGCCTGACCAACTCGGTCGTCCTCCCCGCGATGCGCGACGATCCGCACGGCGCGTTCGATGGTGGCGACGTCAACACGATCCCGACCGCCCTGATGAAGGTGTTCGAGGGCTTCATGAGTGACCTCACGGCCACCACCGACGACAACACGCTGAAGGCGCTCGCCGATGACACCGTGATCTCGATCCACGGCGACACGACGAAGAACCCGCTGCAGCGCGGCGGCTGGCCGGATGGCAGCCCGGGCAACACCAACACCGTGTACGTGTACAGCGCAGGTCACCTGAAGAGCGGCTGGTACGGTCAGGTCAAGGCGAACGGAACCGCCGAGGGCTTCAATGCCCAGGGCGCGCCCGCCGCCTACAACGGCGCGCAGACCGCACGCTACGCGATGGCCTCGATCGCCTACGCGATTGCCAAGCGCGACGAGCGCGCGATCTCGACATTCGCGAACGGCCTCACGATCTCGAACTACTTCGGTAACCCCAAGGAGCTGTAGACCCAGCTCGACCGAGCACGATTCGGATCGACCGGATCGACCAGGGCCCCGGAGAAATCCGTGGCCCTGTTTTCATTTGGTTCGCAGTTCGTCACAGGCTGGTCCAGAACCCCGCGTGCTAGGCTCACGCCCATGCGTCACGCCGTCGTCTGCTTGCTGCTGCTCGTCGCAGCGTGCGGGAAGAAGGAGGACGCTGGCGCCGCGGGTTCCACGACCTCGGGCTCTGCGAGATCGAACGACGATACGCAGCGCGAGCAGGCGCGGTTCGATGCCGAGCGCCGCCCCGAGAAGGTGATCGAGGCCCTCGGCATCAAGGCGGGTTCCCGCGTCGCGGATGTCGGCGCCGGGACGGGGCTTCTGACCGTGCATCTCGCACGCGCGGTGGCACCGAACGGCACGGTCGTCGCGACCGACATCGATGGCGCCGTCCTCGAGCTGCTGTATCAGAGACTTGCTGCGGCCGGACTCGCGGAGGTCGTCGAGC
Organism: Myxococcales bacterium; assembly: GCA_028287135.1. GTDB lineage: Bacteria > Myxococcota_A > Polyangia > Haliangiales > Haliangiaceae > JABFXX01. The sequence goes on along the minus strand of JAQBQE010000059.1, from coordinate 21,403 downwards.
GCCGTGTCGTCGGTTCAGAAACCCCGGGACTCGAGGCCGGCGCGTACGACGCGATCCTGCTCGCCGAGGTCGACCACTACTTCAGCGATCCGGTCGGCTGGCTCAAGGCCGCGACCGCGGCGCTCAAGCCGAACGGGCGGATCGTGATCTCGAACCGCATCCACCACCGCGCGAAGTCGATGGCGGCTGGCCAGAAGGCAGGCCTCGTGCTGCAATCAGAGTCGGCCCCCGTGACGACGCACTTCATCGCCGTGTTCGTCGCCCCTGACGCCGCTCCCAAGAAATGAAGGCACCGCTCCTCGCCCTCGCCATCGTCTCGGGCGCGTTCCTCGCCGGGTGTCCGTCCGATGAAGAGGGCAACCCCGCGGTGCTGTGGCTCGCGCTCGACGGCTCCGAGCTCCAGGTCAAGCTCGTCGACGAAGAGCCGATACCCTTTTGAGCACCTGGTGTGGGGCCCGGCGGGTCTCTCGAAGCTGAGTTCACGCTGAAGGACAGCGTGCCTGCGGGCACCTATCACGTGATCGTCGACGCGATCATCATCCGGTCCGTCGACGTCACGTTCGACCTCGTGCACCGGCACGCAGGTGGCGACACGACGCTCGCGACCTGGATGCAGCACTTCGATCCGTTGCCGGGTGGCAGCTTCCGCGCGCAGCCGTACGAGCTCGATGTCGTGGCACCGGCGATCGACGCGGCGAGCGGCGACCAGTTCATCTTCCGGTACACCGGCGCGAACACGACCAGCATGATGGCGTTCATCCCGAACGGTGACGGCGCCACCGCGGGTGGTCGGATCCCGAACATCACCCTGCCCCGCTAGCTGTCGGTCTCGACGTAGTCGAGATCGACGCCGAACGTCTCGCGAAGCCCGAACAGGCCTAGGATCGCGAGGCCGATCGCGAACACGCCCACGCCGGCCGCCGCGCCGACGATTCCCAGCGGTCGGCTCAACTCCTGGAACCCGAGCGCGAGGAGGACCGCGGAGCCGCGCACGAAGTTCGGGGTGGTGGTCGCGACGGTGGCGCGCAGGTTGGTGCCGAACTGCTCGGCCGCGGTGGTGACGAACACGGCCCAGTAGCCGGCACTGAGCCCCATCAGGCTGCACAGGCCGTAGAACACGGAGCTCGACACGCCTCCGAGAACGAAGTACGCGACGATGCTGAGCGCCGTCATCGAGACGAAGATCGCGAGCGCGCGCCGCCGCGACGTGAGCCACTGACTGACCAGACCGGAGCCGACATCTCCGAACGCGAGCCCGGCGTAGCAGAACATCAGCGCGGTCGCCGGGCGTGGCTCGGGGTGGAGGCCGAGCTCGCCACCGATCCGATCGCAGAACGTGATCAGGATGCCGACGACGTACCAGACGGGAACCCCGACGGCGATCAGCGACAGGTAGCGAACGACCCGGCGTCGGTTCGAGAACAGCGAGAGAAAGTTACCGCGCGACACGGTGGTCGCCGCGGTGGTCTTGAACATCCCCGACTCGACGACACCGATCCGCAGCAGCAGGAGCGCGAGCCCCATGCCGCCGCCGACGTAATACGCGTTCCGCCACGACGCGCCCTCCCAGATCGCGGGGACACCGCCACCGACGATACCTGCCGCGACGCCGCCACAGATGCCGACGCCGGCGACGATCGCGGTCGCGATCCCACGCGTCCGCTTGTCCATCAGCTCGCTGACCAGCGTGATGCCAGCGCCGAGCTCTCCGGCGAGGCCGATGCCCGCGACCAGCCGGCAAATCGCGTACTGCTCGATGGTGTCGACGGCGCCGTTCGCCAGGTTGGCGAGCGAGTACGTGATGATTGACCCGAACAGCACGGACAGCCGACCGCGCTTGTCACCGATCACGCCCCACAGGATGCCGCCGATGAGAAGCCCGCTCATCTGCATGTTGAACAGGAACAGGCCCTGGTTCGTCAGCTCGTCGGCGGTCGTGTAGCCGAGCTCGATCAGGCTCGGCTTGCGGACCGTGCCGAACAGGATCAGGTCGTAGATATCGACGAAGTACCCGAGAGCGGCGACGATCACCGCGAGCGTGGCAGCGCGCTCCCTCTTCATAACCGAGTTATAAGCAGGTGATGAGGACGATCGCACTCGCGGTGGCGTTGTTGTTCGTGGTCTCCGCTCCCGCGCGGGCTGACGAGCAACGAGCCTGGGTCAAGTCGATCAACGACGACGCGAGCTGGAAGCGGTACTCGAAGACCGTCGCGACCGACGAGCTCTGCAAGTTCATCATCGACCTCAAGACCAACGACATCTACTTCATCGACGTCAACCTCTTCAACATCCACGCGGACTTCGTCCTCGGTGTGCTGCTCAAGAAGGCGTGGACCGCGGACAACATCCGCGAATACAACCGGAACTACGAGCGGGTGAAGCCGAAGTTCATCCTCGGCTACCTCACCCACCACATGAAGGTCGATCGCTGGAGCTTCTCGTTCTGGGAGGGCGACAAGATCGGATCGGATGACGTGGTCCGCGCGCGCAAGCGTCTCGACACCTCGTTCTTCGTCAAGAACCTGACGTTCCGCCCCGATTCGCCGATGCAGCAGAAGATCGCCAGCGAGGTCGTGAAGAAGGGGATCAAGATCGTCACCAATGACGAGATCTACAAGGCCGCCGACTTCCAGGCGTTCAACAAGGGTCGCGCCGTCGGCAAGCTCCGCGTCGTACCGGTCGGCACGCCGTACGAGTCGATGACGTTCGCGCGCACGGACATCGCGCTGATCCAGGAGAGCTATCCCGACATCACGCCGGTCTCCGGCATCCTTGCGACGACGTTCTCGACGCCGCTCTCGCACGTCAATCTGCGCGCGAGCGCGTGGGGCATCCCCAACGCCGGGGACAAGAAGGCGCGGGAGAAGTTCGGAAAGCTCGACGGGAAGATGGTGTACTTCGAGGTCACCGACCGGGCGGCGACGGTCCGCGAGGCAACGGCCGCGGAGATCAAGGAGCTCGAGGGCAAGCTCGCCCAGGCCCGGCACGTCGACCTCCCGCAGGCGAACCTGACCACGGGCCGGCTCGCGATGCTGACCCGGATCCGCGCGAAGGACGTCACGAGCTACGGCACCAAGACCGCGAACCTCGGCGAGATCGTGACCGCGAACCTGCCCGGCGTGAACGTGCCCGCCGGCTTCGGCGTGCCGTTCTTCTATTACGTGCAGCACATGAAGCAGAGCGGTCTCGACAAGCGCGTCGAGGCGATGGTCGCGGACAAGCGGTTCGCGACGGATCCGGCGTGGCGCCGCGCCGAGTGCGAGAAGATGCGCAAGGCGATCACCGACGCACCGATCGACACCCGCGCGCTCGATGCGATCTACCGGCGCGTGCGGCTCGAGCTCCACGGCAAGGGCGTGTTCGTGCGGAGCTCGACCAATGCCGAGGATCTCCCCGGCTTCAACGGTGCCGGCCTCTACGACACGCTCGCCAACGTCGTCGGCAAGAAGGCGCTCGGCGAGGCCCTCAAGGTCGTGTGGGGGTCGCTGTGGAACCTGCGCGCCGTCGACGAGCGCGAGGCGTTCGGTATCGATCAGCGGCAGGTGTTTGCTGCCGTGATGATCCAGGTCGGGGTCAACGCGACCGCGGCGGGCGTGCTCGTCACCAAGAACCTGTGGGACCTCAGCGACGCGAACAGCTTCACGATCAACGCAAAGTTCGGCCTCGGGATGCGCGTCGTCGAGGGCCAGAAGGTGCCCGAGCAGATCATCTACGACCCGACCAACGACGGCACGAAGATCTTGTCGCGCTCCGACGACCCGGTGATGCTCAAGTTCGACGACAACGGCGGCATGGTCGAGGTCCCGGTGCCCCCCGGCGAGGGCGTGATCCTGACCGAGGAGCGCGCGAAGGCCCTGGCCACCCAGGTCCGCGCGTTCATCTCGGTGTTCATGCACGGCAGGCCACTCGACGTCGAGTGGGTGCTCGAGGGCGAGAAGTTCTGGATCGTCCAGGCGCGCCCGTACGTCGGCGGATAGCCCTCCGAAGGCGTACAGTCCTCCCGTGCGCTCCCTTGCAGTCCTGTTGTTCGTCCTCGGTGCGTGCGACCTCCAGCCCGCTCCGAAGCAGGCGCCGACGACGCCAGCAACGCCGGTCACCACCCCGACGACGCCCGGGACGCCGGTCGCGATCGCGCCGGCCGATGCCGGTGTCGCGCCCTCGCCCACCGATGCCGCTGCTGCCGTCCCACCACCGGTCGATGCCTCGGAGGTCAGCGACCGCTGTGTCGGGGTCGGCACCCACGTCGCCGACATCCTGATCGAGGAAGCGATCGATCCGGCGACCAAGGCCGCGTACGTCCAGGCCCGGAGCCGCACGGTGCGGCGAACGGCGGAGGCCTGCACGCGTGACGCCTGGAGCGAGGCGCTGATCGGATGCTACCTGGCCAGCAAGACGCAGGCGGCGATGCAGGCGTGCACCAAGCCCGCGACGCCCTAGCCGCGACTCGACAGCGGCGACCGATAGCTGCGGTCCTCCGCCTTGCGCGCGCGCTCGCCAAGGCCCCGGCACACCGCCGCGGCGAGACCCGGGACATCGTCGACGAGCTCCTCGAAGTCCACCCGCTCGAGCCGGATCAGCCGCGACGCCCGCACCGCGCGCAGATCCGCGGCGACCTGCGTGGGAGCGAAGCACGCGAGCTCGTCGACGACCTCACCCTTGGTGATCACGCGATCGCCGATCGACAGCTCGCCGTCATCGACCACGATCAGCGCATCGATCAGGTCACCCGAGGTCACGATGATCGTTCCTTCGCGGGGATGCGACCAGCGCGCTCGCTCGGCGACATCGGCGAGCTGACGCGTCGACAGCGAGGCGAGCAACGGCACCCGTCCGAGGGCGATCAGGGTCTCGACGCGGCTCGGCATATCGGTCTCTCCTTCGGTCGCGGGGGCGTTGTGGCCGTCACCGAGCGCCTCGGTGACCTTGCGTAATAGATCGGCGGGGCTGGTCGCGAGTGCCTCGGCGCGCGCGGCGCTTGCGATCGTGTCGCGATGCGCGCTCCGACCGGCCGCACCCAGGATATGGAGCACGAGGCCACGCGCGAGCCGATCGCGACCCGCGAGCTCCGCGCGGATCACGACATCGCGCGCGGCGGGCTCGAACCCAGCATGCGCGAGCTGTGCAGCGCGCTCGGCCGGCGACAGCTCGTCGACGGCTTCGACCAGCCTCCCGACCAGCGAGCGCGGCAGCGAGGCCTCGACGACAGCGAGGGTCCGCGCGCGCTCCTGCCCGCCACGCGCGTGGCGCCATGCCACGGCGGCCTGCGCGATCGGACGCGACCGCCGCCGCGCCGCGACCAGCAGCAGCACGGTGTGTGCGATCTCGCGGAGCCGCTCGTCGAGCCGACGCGCTAGGAGCTCGTCGCCCGGTTGATCGAGCACCGCGATCGCAGCGTGCGTATGATCAAGTGCGTCGAGCTCGGCATCGATCAACCGTTCGAGCGCACCGGCAGTCACCGGAAGCTCGGCGAGCAGAGCGGCGGCACGATCGCGGGCTCGCCGCCTGCCCCACGCCGCGGTCGCGATCAGCTCGCCGGCCGCGGCGGGGCCGAGCGCGGTCAGTGCTTCCTCCGCCGCCTCGCGCACCTCATCGTCAGGCTCGCCGAGCGCGCGCGCGATCCGACGAAGATCGTCCGGCTCCACCGAATCGGCGCTCTCGAGCAGCTCGCCGTACAGCCGGAGCGCACCGGCGACCTCCGGGGTCTCGTCGGTGGCGGTCCCTGGCAACCGCATCAGCGACGTCAACATGTGGTCGGGTGCCGTCGGGGTCGCGGCTGCCTCGACGCGCTCGCGCGCGACCTCGAGGAGGTCGGCGCGCAGCAGCGAGAGCTCTGCATCGCGACGATCGCGCGCCCATGCGACGACACGCCGGAGCGCGACGAACGCGAGCGTCCGCGTCACGGTGTCACCGCGTCGACGCCGCAGCGCGCGCGATAGGTGCCGCGCCGCCTCGAGCATCCGGTCGGTGTTGCCGCCCGCCAGACCGCGCGCGATCTCGACGCACAGCTCGTCGATCGCGACGCGCGAGGTGCTGCCGGAGTCACGCACCGCATCGGCGAGCACACCGAGCAGCCCCTCGCCGTCGCCGGCCAGCCGCAGGGCCGCGACCTCGGCGGTCAACGCGATCGCGGCGTCCTTGTCCTCACGCCAGGGCGCGAGGACCTCGGCTGGCGTTCCACCCGCCAGGCCGAGCGCGCGGATCGCGAGCTCGCGCTCGGCCGTGGAGGCAAGCGCTGCGTGGAGCGGTGCGGCGTGGACCTCGGACGGCGCATCGAGGACCTGGATCAGCGCTCGCCACACCGCGACACCGCCGCGCTCGGTCGCGACCTTGACCAGCGGCCCGACGGCATCGACCCGACCGCGCTCGTGGAGCCGCGCGATCACCTCGGCCGCACGATCCGGGTGGCGGCCTGCGAGCTCGCGGAGCAACACCGCGATCGCGCGATCATCGACCGCCGCATCCGCATCGCGAACCTGGGCCACGTGCTCGACCGCGAGCGACGGTAACGCGCGCGCGATCCGCGACGCGCCGAGCAGCCACAGGGCGGCCGCGACGGCGGTCACCGCATAGAACGCCGTCGGAGAACCGGCGAGCATTGCGGCGATCAGACCGCCCAGCACCGCGCCCGCGCGCTTCGCGGTGCCGTCGAGGAATCCGGCGACGCGGCCGCGAACCGCCGTGGGGAGCAGGGTCTGCGCGAGCTTCTCGGCGGGGGTCTCGACGCTGGCATCGAGCACGCGCGCGGAGACCTGCGTGACGATCGCGATCGCGAGGACCGGCGCGACGACGAGGCCGAGTCCCGACGCGAGCGCCACCAGCGGCGCTACGAGCAGCGCGTACCCCGTTCCGAGCCGGGCGAGGATGCGCGGAGCGAGCACGAGCTGGACCAGCAGCGTGACGAGCTGACCGCCGCCGCGCACCGCGCCCAGCAGCGCCGCGAGATCCGCCGTGGAACCGCCGCGCCCCGCGACCTCGACCGCGAGCGCGAAGTACGCGAGCGATGCGAACACACCGGCGGCCGCGACCACGATCGCGAGGTGGCGGGCGAGCGGATGGCGGCGCACGGCGCGCGCGCCATCGCGCCACGACCGCGTGATCAGCGCCGCGACCTTCGCGGGTGCACCACCGACCCGGCGCGTCGCGGGTAGCCGCGTTGCACCGAGTGCGGCAAGCACGAGCAGCGCCGCCGCACTCACGAGGACGCCCTGCGCACCGGTGGCCTTCGCGATCGGGATCACGAGCACGGCACCGATCGCCGCACCGATGCCGCCCATCGCAGCGAGCACCGGCAGCAGGCGCTGGCTCCGCCGGGCATCGACGCGCTCGCCGATCACGACCCAGAACGCGAGATCCGTACCGGCAGCGAGCTGCTTGCCGCCGACCAGCGTCAGCACGGCGCTCACGCCCGGCGCGACCATCGAGAGCGCGGCGAGCGTGGCGAGGACCAGCGCCGAGATCACGGCCAGCGTCCCGAGCACGCGACGGCGCTCGAGCCGGTCTGCCAGCCCACCGACCACGGCAAGCACGACCGCGAGCAACGCACTCGACCCCGCGACCGCCTCGCCGAGATGCGACGGACCGAGCTCCGAGAGGAACATCGCATCGGCGGCGGCCGCGCTCATCGCCGCACCGGCGCTGGCGAGCGCGAACACGAGGCCCGCCGTCCCGAGCAAGGTGCGCTCCTCGCCGCGCAGGAGGCTCCCTCCCGCCCACCGCGCCGCCGTCGAGGTCGCTGCGCCCATGCCGTGCCCCGGCATCATACGCGTGGGGACGGTACCGAGGCTGGGGCGCCCGGCCCGATCCCATGTCATCATCGAGGCCATGCGCACGGGGCACAAGCTCTCGCTCCTCGCCCTGGTCGGTGGGCTCAGCGGCGTGCTCGGCGTCGGGCTCGCCACGGGGCAAGCGCCCCAGCGTCGGGTGACTCCGCACGAGGACCTGCCGGCGCCCAACGGCGACAAGGTGTCGCCGATGATCGGCTCGACGGCCAGCGGCGCCAATCCCGCGGCGTTCACCGCCGGCGACAAGGTCCTCCCCAAGCCGACCGTGGATCGCCCGAGTGCCAAGCAGCCCAAGGGGGGCGAGCCGGTGCTCGGCGCCGGCGGATTCGGCGCGGATCGCGACACCGTGATGACGCCGGATGACAAGACCGGCCCCGACAGTCGGCTGCAGTACGTCAGCGTGTTCAACCCCGACGTGCTGCCGTTCAAGCGGATGAGCTCCCTCGATACTGCCGGCACCGACTACGTCCTCAAGATCGCGCGCCCTGCCCTGACCGAGGTCCGCGTCACCGGCGGTGCCTCCGACAAGACCCGCGATCGGTTCTGGGGCTCGGTGCTCCTCCAGCTCTCGCCAGGCGTCGACGTGCCGCTGCCGAGCGTGGCGCCCGACATGCGAATCCTCTCGTACGAGGTCAAGCCGAAGATCGCGCTGCGGTTCGAGAAGGACGGCGCTGACAACTTCTACGTCCGCAGCGACGAGTCGAACGCCGCCGGGACCTATCGCCTGGTGTTCCTCGCCGACGCCGACGCCGGCTACTTCGCGCCGTCGCTGCCGAACACCCGGATGACGCCGCTGGTGGTCGCGACGATGACGCCACCCGAGCTCAAGCCCGTGATCCCCGACTCCGTACGCAAGGCGGCGAAGAAGACGCTCGACAAGATCGGCATCGACGCGAACATGGACCTCAACTTCGCGTTCAACGCGCTGGTGAAGTACTTCCGCGCGTTCGAGGCCAAGCCCATCCCCAACGCGACCGGCGACATCTACCGCGACCTTTGCGATAGCCAGGCCGGCGTCTGCCGGCATCGCGCCTTCAGCTTCATGATCACGGCGAACGTCCTCGGGATCCCGACCCGCTACGTGCAGAACGAGGCACACGCCTTCGTCGAGGTCTGGTTCCCGGGCAAGAGCTGGCAGCGCATCGATCTCGGCGGCGCCGCGCTGCACCTCGACGTCAGCGGTGCCGACAACAAGACCCTCCACCGCCCGCGCGCCGAAGATCCGTTCGCGAAGCCGCCCGAGTACACCGAGAACTACACGCAGCTCGAGGGCGACATCACCGGCATCTCCGACAAGCAGAAGTCCGATCGCAAGCGCTCCCTCGATGACTCGCCTGCGAGCGGCACGTTCGATGGCAGCCTCGGCAGCGGCTCGGGCGCGGGCTCGGCCGGCAAGAACACCGGTCCCGATCGGATCACGCCGGATCCGTCGCTGCCCTCGGTGACGCAGGATCCGAAGAAGCAGACGCCGGTCCTCGTGGTGACCACCGCGGATGCGAGGGCGTTCCGTGGCGATGTCGTGCACGTCGAGGGTCGGGTCGCCGTCGGCGGCAAGCCCGTCGCGGACAAACCGATCGATGTGTTCCTCGCGCCCGCCGGTCGCGGAGGTGCGAGCCCGATCCCGCTCGGCCGCGCCGTCAGCGACGCGAACGGCAACTTCCGCCAGGACTTCACGGTGCCCGGTTCGTTGAACCTCGCCACGTACGAGATCTATCTCGCGAGCCCGGAAGACGCGTATTACAACGCGTCGCTGTCGGATTGAGCGGTCCGGGAACAGGCGGCCGGCGACCGGCGACTGGCAATGAAGATCCGGGGCGCTCGTTCCGATGAGCCTCCGCGTCGCGCTGCGAACGGTTTTCGTTCACTCAGAAACAGGACAACAGGCGACGGGAAACCGGAAACGGGAAACGGCGGATCCACACCTCGAGCTCTGTGTCGCTCCGCCGCAGTGCTGCGCGAGGTCACGCCACTGAACCAAGACGTCAGCCCAGGTTGACGGGCAACGTCACGAGCGTCGCCGCACCAGTGCCCGGGAACTTCATCCGCGACAGCGAGCGCTGCACGCAGCTCAGCAGGCCCTTCTCGAACAGGTAGCGCGGCGCCTGCAGCTTGCTCTTCGTCACCTTGCCCGAGCCGTCGACCACGAGCTTCACCGTGATCGTCGCGCGCAGGTCGGTGTTGGTCGCGCCCTGGACCACGCAGTCGCGCACGCCTCCGGACTGGCTCCCGATCGTGGCGTTGATCTCGCCATCGTCGAGCGGCCGCGCCTCGCCGCCACCGGCCATGTCGATCTTCGCCGCCGGGAGCGTGACGTCGTCGCCGCGCCACTCGAGCCGGCGATCGGCGTCGGTGAGCACCGGCAACGGCTCGGTCTCCTCCTCGTACTCTTCCTCGCCGGGCGTCCCGGGCGCTGCGACCGTCCCAGCCGGGCGGCGCTTCTTCTTCTTGGGCCGGGTCGCGCTCCCCGCATCACGGGGCGCCTCGGCGATGGCGCCGGCATCGACCGGTGTCACGGTGGCCTCGCCGCCCCACGGTGGACGCAGCGCGAGATACATTCCACCGGCACCGACGACCAGGCCGATGACGATCCCGAGCGAACCACGCACACCACGCTTGTATCACGCGGGGAGCGGCTCGGCCTTCCCTCTGTCCGTGGCGGTCGGGATCGTGATGGCCGCGTTCGCGTCGTTCCTCGTCGCCGCCATCCTCGTGTTCAACGCCACCCGCTCGCCCGTGCTCGGGCTGGTCGCTGGACAGCTGATGTTCGCGGTGATCGCGATCGGCGCCATGGTCGCGAAGAAGCTCCGCCCCGTGGCCCTCGGTGTGACCCGGCCCCGCGGGGTGTTCCTCGGAGCCGCCGTCCTGATCGGCGTCTCGCTCTGGTACGTGAACCTCCGGATCGTGACGCTGATCGAGCTGCCCGAGGGCGGCATCCAGCAGCTGCAGGACATCGTCGAGGGGCCGCCCCTGGTCGTCGTGCTCCTCGCACTCGCGGTGCTTCCCGCGATCTGCGAGGAGCTGCTGTTCCGTGGCCTCCTGCTGCGCGCGCTCGCGACCCGGTTCGCACCCGCGATCGCCGTGCTGATCTCGGCGGTCGTGTTCGCGGGCTATCACATGTCGCTGGTCCAGCTGATCCCGACGTTCACGCTTGGTCTGGTGGCGGGCGCCGTCACGCTCCGCGCACACTCCGTGGTGCCCGCGATGGTCGCGCACCTGCTCAACAACGGCATCGCGATCGTGATCACGCGGGTCCCCGATGCCGGCTCGTGGATCGACGATCATCCGGCGCTGTCGCTCGTGACCGCTGTGATGATGACCGCGAGCGGTGTTGCGATCGCGACCACCGTCCGGCGCACCCCGTGATCCGGACCGGGTCGTGACCGCCTCCGATCCCGGCGACGCTGACCTCGTGGGTCTGACCAGAACCCGTGCGAGATCGTCGGGTTAGCCACGTATCCGAGCGTAGCTCACGTTTGTAATCCCCACGACACGCGGCAGCCCAGATGCAAGCCATGCTACATTTTGGCCGTGCCCGACCCGAAACGTGTGCTCTGGTATCTTCGCAAGGTCCCGCTCCTCGCGGACCTCGGACCGGATGCGATCGCGCGCATGGCCGAGCGTGTCGAGCTCCGCGAAGCGCGCCGCCGCGACGTGATCTATCTGCCCGGTGATCCGGGTCGCTCGCTGTTCTTCGTCCACGGCGGTCGGATCAAGGTCAGCAAGGTCACCCGCGACGGCAAGTCGCTCACCCTCGCGTATCACGGGCCGGCGGAGCTGTTCGGTGATAGCTGCCTGCTCGACGGCGGCCCGCGCACCGAGATGGCCGAGGCGGTCGAGAACGCGCTGCTCTCCGAGATCGATCGCGTCCACTTCGAGGAGCTGATCCACAGCCACCCTGCCCTCGGCCTGGCGATGACGCGCCTGATGATCGTTCGTCGCCGCGAGCTCGAGAACAAGGTCGAGGCGCTCGTGTTCCGCGATGTCTCGAGCAAGCTCGCCGAGCTGCTCGTCAAGCTCGCCTCCGAGTACGGCGTCGACGATGCGCGCGGCACCCTGGTCGCGCTCAAGATCACGCATCAGGAGCTCGCGAACCTGATCGGCTCCACCCGCGAGACCGTGTCGCTGACCCTGTCGCAGTTCAAGCGCAAGCGCCTGATCGCGACCGAGGGCCGCAAGGTGATCATCTCCGACTCCGAAGCGCTCAAGGCGCTCTACTAGCGACCATCTCGAACGCGAGGGACAGGGCGCGCTGCATCGAGACCGGGCGCGCGATGCCCTTGCCGGCGATGTCGTACGCCGTTCCGTGATCGGGTGACGTTCGGACGATCGGCAGGCCGAGCGTCACGTTCACCGCCTCGTCGAAGTCGACGAGCTTGACCGGGATCAATCCCTGGTCGTGATACATCGCGACGAGCGCATCGTAGCGACCGTGGAGTGCGTCGCGGAACGCGGCATCCGGGATCAACGGACCATGCAGCGTCGACGGTGCGAGCGGCGTCAGCGCCGGTGTGATCACGTCGCGATCCTCGGAGCCGAGCAGCCCGCCCTCGCCCGCATGCGGGTTGAGACCGACCACACCGATCCGCGGCGCCGCGAGCGCAAAGTCCCGCACCAGCGATTCGGCGAGCAGCTCGATCGTGCGGCGCAGGCTTCGGGTCGTCAGCGTGCGCGGAACGTCGGCGAGCGGCACGTGGACGGTCGCGAGCGCGACCTTGAGCTTGGGCCCCGCGAACATCATCACCACGTCGGGCGCACCGAGCCGATCCGCGAGCATCTCGGTGTGCCCGGGGAACGCGAATCCGGCTCGCTTGGCCCACGTCTTCGAGATCGGAGCGGTCACGATCGCCGCGAGCTCTCCTCGGCGAGCTGCTGCGACCGCCGCCTCGAGGTAGGACACCTGCGCCGCACCGCTTGCCTCGTCGGGCGCGCCGGAGATGGCCGCGTCCCCGAGCCCGTCACCGACGAGTGTGATCGGAGGGAGCGTCACGCCGAGCGCCCGGGCACCGCGTTCGAGCGGCGCGCGGTCCCCGTAGACGATCACGCGCGCCAGATGTTCAACCGGTGCCGCCGCGAGCGCTGCAGCCACGATCTCGGGGCCGATGCCGGCTGGATCGCCGAGCGTGATGCCGAGCTTCGTGACCGCGCCCACCCCGGCACGCTACCACTCCTTGCCGTTGGGCCCGGTTTCGTTCATCCATGAAGGATGCGACCCGCATGGCTCCTCGCGCTCCTGGTCGGCTGTGCGGGTGCGGATGCGATGACCTCGCAGCAGCCCGCGCCTGCCGAGGCCCAGCCCGCCAATGAGCTCGGCCTCCATCCGGGCGAGACGATGGCGTTCGAGGTCCGGCTCGCGGGAGTCCTCGCCGGCGAAGCGCAGCTCGCGGTCGGTCAGCTCGGGGACGTCGACGGGCGCAAGGCGATCGTCGTGCGCTCGCGCGCCGCGACGGCGGGTGCGGCTGCGCTGATCAAGAAGATCAGCGACGAGGCGACGACCGTGATCGATGTCGAGACCGGCCGCCCGATCTCGCTCGATGCCAGGGTCGAGAACAGCGGCAAGACCAGCACCGCGACCGCGAAGTTCTCCGGCGCCAGCGCCGAGGTCACCTACCAGCGGTCCGGCGACAAGGAGCCCAGGACCACGAAGCTCAACTTCGGCACCGTGATCGTGTTCGACGCTCACACCGCGATGGGCCAGCTGCGGGGCTGGAAGGCGACGCGCGGCGCGGTCCGCACCGTCTACGTCATCGGTGGTCGCCGGTTGTGGAAGATCGACGTGACCTACGCCGGCGAGGAGACGATCGGCTCCGCGCTGGGCAATCGCCGCGCGATCCTGTTCGAGGGCAAGTCGTACCGGGCGCGGTCGAACATGACCGTCGAGTCCGACAAGCCGGCTCGCACGTTCTCGGTCTGGCTCTCGGACGATGCCGATCGCGTTCCGCTGAAGGTCACCGCCAAGACCGAGCTCGGCGACATCGTGATGGACCTGACCGATTACGCCCGCTGAACGTCCGCGGATCCGCTCAGTCCTCGCCCCAGCCATCCGAGAGGCGGCGCGACCGGTTGGCCGGTTCGCGCGGGCTTTTTGAATCGATCGTGCCCGAGATCGAGGCGGCATCGTCGGCGGTCACCGCGCGATGGCGCGTCGGCTCCTCGATGGTGACCGTCAGCGTCTGCTCGCTGGACTCGGTCACGGTCTCGATCACCTTCGCGTTCCCATCGTCGATCGACATCGTGATCTCGGCCATCTCGCTCGAGTCCTCGGCGGAGGCGGCTCGATCGGGCGCTGCGGGGTCCCTGCCGAGCTCGAGCGAGACGTCGCCGATCGTGATCTCCGGCTCGGAGTGACCGGCGCTCGCGACGATCTCGATCTCGGGCTCAGGCCGGTCGATCTGTGGCGACGAGGCCGCGGACGTCCCGACCACCCGGTGACGGGAGGTCGTCGCCTGCTCGATCGCGCGCTCGATCGAATCGGCGGACGGGCGCTCGACGAGCTTGCCCGACGGTCGCACCGGCGGGATCGAAGGAATCGCGCCGAGCGGCCGCTTCGATGGCAACACCGGCATCGAAGGCGCCGTGGTGGCCGTCGGGCTCACCGGACCGAGCCCCGCGACCGGGGCCACGACGTTGGGGACGAGCACGGCCGGCTTGACCGTCATCGTCGGGACCGCGATCACCGGGGTGCCCGGCGGCAGCGTCGCCGCGTACGCGATCTGGTTACGGTCGGTCGCTGCCTGGGCGATCTCCGCCTCGACGGCCGCCGCCGCGGTCTGGGTCGACCTCATGATCGACGCAAGGCTCTCGAGCAGCGCCTCGCCGAGCTCGGGATCCTCCTCGCACAGCTCCTTGAAGTCGTCGTTGCGGATCGCGACCGCGCGGACCTCGGTGCGAGCGACCGCGAGCCCGTCGTTTGCGGGCGGCTGCGAGCCGGCGACCAGGGACTCGGGGTAGATGAACGCGCCGGGTCCGAGCGGCTCGCCGGCCTGGTTGACCTCGCCTTCGACGAGGATCCACGCGACGCGGTCACCGAACGAATGCGCGGGGAGCTTCTCGCCCGGCGCGTGCTCGCGCGCGATCGCGATCCGCATCGCACGCAGGCGCTGCTGCGGGGAGACCTTCTCGGTCCACAGGTCGCACAGGCTGATCGAGAGGTCGTCGCGGCGGCGCTGCTCGGCGGGAAGCGGGTTGTCGCCGGCCTCGAGCACGCGCACCACCACGGCAGTCGCGTTGTCTCCACCGCCGCGCTCGAGCGCGAGATCGACGAGCTTTTGCGCCGCACGTGCCGGACTCGGCTGCTTGGTCAGGACCTCGCCGACCTCGGCTTCCGCGACGTACTCGCTGATCCCGTCGCTGCACAGCATGAACCGATCGCCGTCGGCGAGCGGCACGACGAACGTCGAGACCTTGCACTCCTGGCCGATGCCGAGCGCGTTGGTCAGCATGCTGCGAAACCGCGCGCCGTCGCCCGAGACATCGACGTCGATGCCGGCCGCGAGCAGCCGCTGGAGCAGCGTGTGATCCTCGGTGAGCTGCGTCGAGATCCCTCCGCGGACGAGGTACGCGCGCGAGTCACCGGCGTGCGCGAACACCAGCTCGCTGCCGATGATCATGCCGGCGACCAGCGTCGTGCCCATCCCGCTCTTGGCCTGGTCCCGCTCGGCCTCCGAGAGGATCGCCTGGTGCGCCGCGATCACACCGTCGCGCAGCCAGCCGAGGAGCTGCTTCTTGGCGATCGCGGTGCCGCGTGCGAGCCAGACGTCGGCGATCTCCTGGGTCTCGGCATCGGCCCAGCGCTCACGGATCGTCCTGATCGCGATCGCGCTCGCGACCTCGCCAGCGGCATGCCCACCCATCCCGTCGCAGACGATGAACAGGCCGAGATCCGCATCGAAGAAGTGCGCATCTTCGTTGTGCTCACGCACGTTTCCAACGTGCGTTACCGCAGCGCCGACGATCGAGGCCCGCCCCGCCACGGCACCCACTTTACACTAGGCCCGGAGCTTGTAGCCGACGTTGCGGACAGTCTCGATCACCGCGCCCATGTCTCCGAGCTTGGCCCGGACGCGGCGAACGTGGATATCGACGGTGCGCGTTCCACCTGCATATCTGTACCCCCATGCGCGCTCCAGCAGCGCCTCACGCGTGAACACCCGCCCGCGATGCTGCGCCAGGTAGCGGAGGAGCTCGAACTCCTGGTGCGTCAGCTCGATCCGGCGCCCGGCGATCCGGACCTCGTAGCCGGCGATGTCGATCACCAGGTCGTCGATCTTCAGGACCTCGTCGGAGCCAAACGTCGCCGTCTTCCAGTCGAGCTGCCGCATCCGGCCGTACAGCTCGGCCGGGACGAGGGGCATCAGGACGAAGTCGTCAAAGCCGATCGAGAAATCGAGCGCCGACAAGCGCGCCACGGTGACCGCGACCAGGATCGGGACCTCGACCAGCGGCCCCTCATCCCGTAGCCGCTTGATGGTCTTCTGCGCACGCCCGAGATCGTCTCCGGCTTCGACAATCACGACATGGGGGGCGCGCTCCGCGAGCGCATCCATGTCGAGGCCCCCGAGGTCGAACCGACCCAGGGTGGCCCGGCACCCGAGCTCCGATAGCAAGGTAGCGACCGAGCCGGCCTCCTGAACCGCGTCGGGTTCCGCACAGATCACGACCGCACGCATCGCCGACCCGAGTGATCTCGCGCCCTCGCCCGCGATACAAGCACCTGTGGCGGGTCGCTCCCGGAGGTCCTACACGTTCTGAGGAGGAGAACGGTGATCGCGCCTATTGCCAGGCCCCCGGAACATGTAAGAATTGGAGCTGGATGGAAGAGTTCCATTGCTCCTTCTGCGGTAAGCAGCGGCGCGAGGTCCGTAAGCTGATCAGCGGACCGCGGGTGTTCATCTGCGACCAGTGCGTGACGCTGTGCAATGACATCCTTGCCAAGGAAGAGGCGTCCGAGCGCCCCAAGTACCCGCCCCCCCGGGCGATCGTCGAGGAGCTCGATCGGTACGTCGTAGGCCAGAAGGAGGCCAAGCGCGCGCTTTCCGTAGCGGTCTACAACCACTACAAGCGGATCGGACTGCGCGGCAAGGCGGGGGATGTCGAGCTCCAGAAGGGCAACATCCTGATGATCGGGCCGACCGGCTCGGGCAAGACCCTGCTCGCCCAGACGCTCGCCAAGAAGCTCGATGTGCCGTTCGCGATCGCGGACGCCACGACGCTCACCGAGGCCGGCTACGTCGGCGAGGACGTCGAGAGCGTGGTCAAGGCGCTGTTCCGCGCCGCCGGCGGCGACGTCGAGAAGACGGCACGCGGGATCATCTGCATCGACGAGATCGACAAGATCGCACGCAAGGGCGGCACCCCGTCGCCGACGCGAGACGTGTCCGGCGAGGGCGTGCAGCAGGCGCTGCTCAAGATCCTCGAAGGCAAGACCGCCACGATCACCCCCGACGGCGCGCGCAACCGCCCGCAGCAGGAGCTGATCCAGATCGATACGACCGACATCCTGTTCATCTGCTGCGGTGCCTTCAACGGCCTCGAGGACATCGTCCGCCGTCGCACGGGTCAGCGCGGCCTTGGCTTTGGTGCCCAGGTCTCGACCGCCGAGGATGACAAGGACGCGCTCCGCCGCGAGGCGCGCACCGAGGATCTGATCAAGTTCGGGATGATCCCCGAGTTCATGGGCCGGTTGCCCGTGATCGTCTCGTGCGACGCGCTCGATGTCGATGCGCTGACCGAGGTCCTGTGGAAGCCGCGGAATGCGCTGGCCAAGCAGTATCATCGACTGTTCGAGCTGGAGGGCGTGAAGCTGAACTTCCGCCCCGACGCCCTGACCGCGATCGCGGAGGAGGCTGCGCGCCGGAACTCCGGTGCACGTGGTCTGCGCGCGATCCTCGAGGAGGTCATGCTCGACGTGATGTACGAGATCCCGTCGCTGACCGGCGTCAAGGAATGCGTCG
This sequence comes from Myxococcales bacterium, assembly GCA_028287135.1. Lineage (GTDB taxonomy): Bacteria > Myxococcota_A > Polyangia > Haliangiales > Haliangiaceae > JABFXX01. The sequence goes on along the minus strand of JAQBQE010000059.1, from coordinate 3,672 downwards.
TCACCCGCGATGTCGTCGAGAACCGGGCGCGCCCGGAGCTCGTGCTCGAGTCCAAGGCCGCCAGCTAGCGACCTAGCGAGCCACGTCCGCGGCGGCGTATGCTGCGCGCGTGGCGGAGCTGCGCAACGTCATCGTGTTCACGATCGGTGCGACGCGTTATGCCGTCGAGCTGCGCTGGGTCCGCGAGGTCGTCAGCCTCGGCTTCGTGACCGGAGTTCCGACCGCGCCGGTCGCACTCGGTGGTGTGTGCAACCTGCACGGGCAGATCCTCCCCGTGCTCGATGTCAGCGCCGTGCTCGGCCATCCGCCCGGACCGCCAGCGCGCCAGGGTGACGGGGCGCTCGTGCTGGAGACCGAGGGCGTGGTCTGCGCACTGCGCGTCGATCAGGTCGATCACGTCGCGTCGCTGCACGAGAGCGGTGGCGAGATCATCGACGCGGGCGGACGCACGCTCACGCTCCTCGATCCCGCGATGATCGTCCGGATCGCGCTCGAGATGATCACGGCCGTCGGCGCGGGCGAGCCTGCCGCATGAGCGACCTCGACCTCGACTTCGACGCCGACGAGCTGGCGATGCTGCGCCAGCTGTTCCGGACCGAGGCACAGGAGGCCCTCGAGAGCGTGACCACACGCGTACTCGCCGGAGGAACCGCCAAGCCCTCGAGCGAGGCGCTGACCGAGATGATGCGGGTGACCCACACGCTCAAGGGAGCAGCGGGCACGGTCGGCCTCCATACGATGGTCGATCTGTCGCATCGGCTCGAGAGCGCCCTCGCCTCGTTCGGGCGCGAGCCGTCCCCGTGGACACCGGCGACCGCGGACCTGCTCGTCGAGGTCACCGATGCGTTGCGCGGCTATCTCGACCAGGCGGGTGAGCCCGCGAGCGAGGCGGTCGCCGACAAGATCCGCGATCAGATCGATCAGATCGCGCGGCCCGACCGGCGCCCGGAGTCACTGCCGCCACGGTTCGTCGAGCCACCGCCGGAGACCGTGCTCGAACCGATCGCCGATGGTGCGCCGGTCCCCGAGACCAAGTCGTACCTCCGTGTCGAGCCCGAGCGGATCGACGAGCTGATGTCGAGTGCGGGCGAGCTGCTGTTCGACCGCACGCGGATCGAGCGCCGGGTCCAGCTGCTGCGAACGCTCGCACGCGACCTCGCTCGCACGCGCCAGAACCTCCACGACGCGCTCGATACCGAGGGCACACCGAGTCGCGCCGCGCTCGGAGAAGCGGAGAGCGAGCTCGCGGGTCAGGCTGCGCTGCTGAGCCAGACCACCGCCGCGCTGCTCGACGAGATCGAGGCACTCCGGCGCACGATCGGCGACCTCCAGAAGGGACTGACACGGATGCGCATGGACTCCGCGCGCAACCTCTTCCTCCACGCCGCGCGCACGCTGCGGGCGCTGCGCCGCGCGACCGGCGTACACGTCGAGCTGAAGACGATCGGTGAGGACACCGAGTTCGACAAGGCGGTTGCCGAGCAGCTCGTCGATCCGATCACGCAGCTGCTGCGCAACGCCGTCGCACATGGTGTCGAGCCGCCCGAGGAGCGCGCGGCCAAGGGCAAGCCGGCGTCCGCGACCGTCACGATCCGCGCGCGTCAGGACGGCAACCTGCTCGTGCTCGAGGTCTCCGATGACGGCCGAGGCATCGACACCGCGGCACTCCGCGAACGCCTGGTCTCTGCCGGTCACTGGAGCGCGACCCGGGCGCAGCTCGCCGACGACGGCGAGATCCTCGACGCGCTGCTCGGAACCGGGGTCTCGGTCCGCGGCGATGCCGACGAGCTCGCGGGCCGCGGCATCGGGATCGGACTCGTCCGCCAGACCGTCGCCAAGCTCGGTGGCGAGGTCAAGGTGTCGTCGAACCCAGGACGCGGCACGACGTTCTCGCTGCGGCTGCCGCTGTCGACCGCGCTCGCGCAGGCAATGCTGTTCAAGGTCGGCGGCCAGGTCTACGCGATCCCGAACGTCCACGTGATCGACACGACGCTCGTCGACGCCAGCGCGACCACCGCGACCGTGCGGCACGAACAGCTCCCGGTCGTTCGCCTCGAGGCGCTGCTCGGTCACGGTACCGCGGCGGAGCGCAGGCCGGGCGTCGTGGTCTCGTTCGCGGGCAAGAACCTCGTCTGCACCGTCGACAAGATCGTCGGACCTCGCGAGATCATCATCAAGCCGCTCGGCCCCCTGCTCGCCCCGCTCACGCTCTATGCGGGGGCCACGATCAGCGGCTCGGGCAAGGTCCAGCTGATCCTCGATCCCGCGCACCTCGTGCGGAGCGCGTATCCCGACGCGCCGGATGCTGCGATCACCGACGCGGTGTCCGCACCGATGGTGCTCGCGGGCCGGGCGCTGGTCATCGACGATTCGCGCGCGATCCGTGAGGCGATGACCAGCATGCTCGGCCGCGAGGGCTGGATCGTCGATGTCGCCGAGGACGGCGCCCGCGCGCTCCAGATGACGCGCCAGCTCCGCTACGACCTGATCGTCACCGATCTCGAGATGCCCGAGCTCGGCGGCTTCGATCTGATCGTCCACCTGCGCAAAGACGAGCGGTTCAAGACGACGCCGATCGTGATCATCACGTCGCGCGCGAACCCGGAGCATCGCCGGCGAGCCCGCGATCTCGGCGTGCGTGCGCTGGTCGCGAAGCCGATCACGCGGCGCAAGCTCCTCGAAGCGCTCGCGACGCGCTGATCCTGCGCGTAGGCCTCCGAGCTCGTCGCACCCTCGGCGGCATCAGCCTTGCGTGGATGGGCAGCATGACCATTCGTGCGCTGCATTCGAAGGCGACGATCAAGGGCCACCCGATCCATCCGATGCTCGTCGGATTCCCGATCGCGCTGTACACGTCGGGCGTCGTCTCGCTCGTCGTCTACGCCATCGCGCGTGACGTATTCTGGTATCGGGCGGCGATGACGCTGCTGTTCGCTGGCGTCGCCATGGCCGTGCTCTCCGCGATCTTCGGGACCATCGATCTGTTCCTCGGGGTCCCACGCAAGGAGAAGGCGACCCGCAGCACCGGTGTCATCCACCTCGGGCTGAACGTCGCATCCCTGGTGCTGTTCACCGGGGCTGCGCTCAGCTTGCTCGGCGAATCGCGCGGGGACGTCACGCCCGGCGTGGCCCCAGACGATCTTTCCTTCGGCCTGCCCCTGACGATCGGCGTGATCGGCCTGCTGCTGACCGGCGCCGCCGGAGCGTACGGCTGGAAGCTCGTCCAGACGCACCATGTCGGCATCGCGGACGAAGGCGAGAGCGCGTTCGAAGACGCGCGCGCACCCACGTTCCGATCGTGATCTGACGATGCCGCGCGTGCATCGGTAGATCACGATGGTCAATCTACGCCACCACCGGAGCAGCGCGTGGGAGCGCCAGCGCCCGGATGGGCGCTGCCGCATCGACGTCGCCTACGCCCCTAGCGGCAATGTTGGTCAGTTAGCGGATTCCGTCGTCGTGCACGTGCACGTGTCACGTGCTCGTCCACGTCCACGGACTCGGACTCGGACTCGGACTCGGATTCGGACTCGGACTCGGACTCGGTAGCAACCGGGCTGAAGCACGGCCGATACGTCCGGCATGCTCGACTACGAGAAGCTTGACGTCTATCCATGTGCGATCGAACACCTGGCGTTCGTGTTCAGGTCCATCCCAAACCTGCCGCGTGGG
>JAQBQE010000069.1 GCA_028287135.1 Myxococcales bacterium | reverse complement strand
AGAAGTGCGAGCGGGGGGACTCGAACCCCCACGTCTTACGACGTGGCTTCCTAAGAGCCATGCGTCTACCAATTCCGCCACGCTCGCGTGGGCCGAGTTCTATCACAACGTGGCGTTCGGGCGACGGCGATTGCAGTACGTCTCGGTCTGCGAGTGACAGTTCGGGCACAGGAACCGCAGGTTCACGAAGCGGTTGTCGTTGTGAATGCCGTTGATGTGGTCGAGGTGGAGCACCAGCGGCTTGCCCTTCCACCGTTCGAGCGAGCACCACGCGCACCGATACGTCCAGCCGAGTGCTCGCAGCCGCCGCGCGAGCTTCCGGCCGTCCAGCATCGGTCCGTTTTCCACGAACACATCCTTGTTCGGTAGCATCGACCGCGCGCCGATGCGCTCGAGCGATGGATTCGTTTCGCGAGTCTCGCCCCGCGACGCTCCAGCTTGACGAGCACCTGCGCGATGGACGTGCATTCGGCGACGAGTGCTTCGAGCACCTCGCGAGAGAATCGCTCCATCCGCGAGCGGTAGTTCCCGTACGTGAAGTGAGAGGTGTCGAGGCCTGCCTGCCGGATGCGTGTCGTGAGCATGCGGTGATTCCCGCCGGTCACCGACAGCCCCAGGCGACGCAAGACCTCCGAGAGTGAGCGCGAGCTCGCCACGATCGGCGCAAGCAACGGCGCGTTGTATTTCGAAGAACGCACACGACACCGTAGTGCCGCGCTCTGACGTCAGGCGCCGCCGAGCTGACGCGCGAGCTCGATGAGCTCGACGCGTGACTTCACGCGGAGCTTGCGCATCGCCGCCGAGATATGGGTCGCCACCGTCGACGCGGACAGCCCGATCTCGTACGCGATCAGCTTGTTGGACTTGCCGAGCGCCGCGAGCTGGACGACCACGCGCTCGCGAGGCGTGAGCGCGCGCGGATCCGGAAGCGTGTGATCGTTGCGGCGCGCGGCGATGTAGCGCCGTCCTCCACGCTCGTAATGATCGACGAGCGACCACCGCCCCGAGACGAGCGCCTTCCATGCCTCCGTCGCCTGAGCGGGATCATCGCGACGCATGCGGCCGCGCGCACGCTCCTGCTGGCGCACGGCCTCGCGCAACACCGCGCGCGCGGTCGTCGTCTTGCCATCGCCCTCGGCGTGCTCGAGCTTTCCCGACGGCGTCAACATGGCCTCGACCGGCGCTGCGTCCGCCGCGACCAGGGCCTCGCGCAAGCGTCGCGCAGCGGCGACGTGAGCCGAGACGCGCGACCATACATGCCGGGTCCGGAGATCGAAGGTGCGCTCCTCGACCTGACCCGCGTTGATGCAGATGCCCCTGCCGCCGGGCTCGATGGTCAGGAACGCGACGTAGTCGCGGACGTTCATCTCGCGGAAGTGCCCGACCAGGACAGGATCCTCGAGGATGTTGCCGAACCCGGCCTTGCGCGTCGCCTCGACGAGTCCATCCAGCGGCTCGGGGATCACGTGCATCGCCTCGGCCGTACCCGGTGCCGACAGCTGAAACGCGCGCTGCAGCGCGAGGTATCCCGGCGGCAGATCCACCACCACCTCGTTCTGGAGCCACGCCTTCATCGGCTTGGCCATGTCGAACGTGTAGGCGCTGACGCCACGGCCTCCCTCGAGCAGTGGGCGGATCGCGCGGGTGATACTCGCGAGCCAGTCGTGAGGACTGGCGCCGAGGTCGTACGCGGCTTCGATCACCTCGATCGGGTTGGCCGCTTCTCGCCGGCTACTCTTCGCCACGACTTGCGAGCCTCGCTGCCAGCTCACCCCGCGACTGCACCCCGAGCTTGCGGTAAACGGCGGCGAGCTGGTTCGCGACCGTTCGCGCCGAGCATTTCCGTCGTCGCGCGATCGCCGCATTGGACATCCCGCTCATCGCGAGCTGCGCGACCGCATGCTCCGCGGGCGTCAGCCCCTCGACGACCTCGACGCGGCGCCGGGTCGGCAGGCTCAGCACGATCAGCGACTGCGTACCGACCTTGACGTCAAACACCTCGAGCTCGTGATCGTTTGCGTCACGTCGCCTCGCAGTCATCACGGAGCGAACCATCGTACAGAAATCGTTCGGGGGTGTGCGTACACCGACGAAATGACTATAAGAGCGCGCTTCGTGCGGACGAATTGACCATGGATCCGCGGACCTGATTGCACCTACGGTTCGCCGGGCCTCAGGGTAGGTAGCCCCGGACCACAGGTAGGGCCAAGGCGGCGGGAGGGTCCGGGGTAGGCAGGGGTGTCAGGCGAGCAGCTCGGCGTCGTCGATCCATACGGCGGACGGTCCGACGTACGCGCCTCGGTGGATCACGGTCGCGCTCCGGTGGGCACGCGCGAGCGCGGTGACGAGATCGAGCCGGAGCGTCCCGCCCGTGATCGGCCGCGTGCCCTCGTAGCCGAGTGCCAGCTCGAGGCTCGCATCACCGGTGTACGGATCAATCGAGAGCGAGCGCAGGCGCCGGATGTCGAGCGTTCGCGTCGTTGGCAGCGCGCCGCTCCACGTGCCCCGGTCGATGACCAGGTTGCGAACACCGCCATTGGGATCACCGCGGCGGCGAGCGGCCTCGCGCATCGACATCCCGAGCCCGACGGAGATCCCCCGCTCGACCAGCGCAAACCGGCGGACCGCGTCGCCCTCGTCGCCGACCGGCGCGGAGCGTGTCGCGAAGTCGAGGGAGCCGTCGCTGGTGATCGTCAGCGGCTCGGGGATCGCCTCGGCGCCCGGCGCGATCGGCGCGCGCAGCCGGTAGCGCATCAGGCCCTGGCGCTCGACCTCCGCCGTCGCGTGATCGGCGAACACCGACCAGACGCCGAGCCCACCTCCGTGGAGGAGCGCCTCGGCGTGAAGCACGATCGCGCAGCGACCCGGTGCGGGGACGCTCGCCGTGGCCAGGCTCGTCAGGTCGCCGACGGCATCGACGAGCGCTGGCGCGAGCTGCAGATCGTCGAGTCGCCGGGCCTCGCGCTGGACCTCGATGCTGCGCTCCCCGACGCTGACCAGCGCCTGCGCGCGAGCGGAGGTCGCCATCCACGTGGTGCGGAAGCCCGAGCTCGCCTGGACCACGACGCGCTCGCGCAGCAGCTCGATCGACGCGGTCACGTTCGAGCGCGGCGGACGGCGGAGCGTCGACAGGAAGCTGGCCGCGACCTCGGGCAGCCGCGCCGTCTCGAGCTTGTCATCGAGGACGCGAACCTTCGCGGGCGCCGCGGGGGGCGTGGAGCGCCAGGCGGGTCCGACCGCGGCTTCGGCGAGCGACAGTGCCTGATCGACGATCTCGCGTGCACTGCCATGAAACGAGCCGAGCTCGATCCGCGCGGTACCTCGCCCGTGCGCGACATCGCGATGCACGAGCACCGTCCACCGCGTGCGCAGCTCCTCGCGCCGCAACGGATGGGCCTCGTCGACGGTCGCGAGCTCCTGCACGCGCTCGACGAGGACCCACTCGGCGACATCGCGATGGCCGAGCGCGCTGACGAGTGCGCGCCGGGAGATCACGTGAGCCTCCGCCGTGCGCGGACCATGCCGCGCGTCCGGATCCACGGAGCGCTGATCGATCGCCAGCGCGGCTCACCATCGCGCTCGTCGCGCGAGACCACCGTGGCGGTCTCGGCGCCGATGCCCGAGATGTTCGCGAGCAGCGAGGCGAGGTCGCCGACGAGCTCGACGTCCCCGAACACGCGACCGGTGTCGTTGCCGTTGCGCAGCTCGCGCGCACGCGCGACGCCGATCACGATGCGGTCGCTCGCGGGATCGAACACGGCGGTGGTCGTGCCCTCGAGCTGCCAGCCCTCGGTCGACAGGTCCTTGACCGTCGCGGTGCCGGGCGACAGCTGGAGATGGGTGGGCCCGGGCTCGACCGCACCGACGTGCCCGGCCCGCCGCCCGCGCCCGGCAACGCTCGCGAGCTTCGCGGCGACTCCCGCACGGTCCGCGAGCCGACCGCTGACGCGTCCCTGATCGAGGAGCGTGATCGGCACGGCGAGCTCGCCTTCGTCGTCGAACGCAGAGCCCCCGTAGGCGCCTGGACTGCGCGGATCGTCGACGAGCGTCAATGGCTGGCCGGCGATGCTGGCACCGATCACCGACCGCCGCGCGACCTCGGGCCGCCGCAAGGCAGAGGTGGTCAACAGGCCACGCACGGCGGCGTCGACGATCGCGGCGGTGACCTCGGGCTCGAGCACGACGGTGTGCTCGCCATCCGCGAACGCACCTGGCGTCATCAGCTGGAGCGCGTGGCGGCTCGCCGACGTCACGGCTTCCTCGTCGAGGTGGTGGTCCTCGATCGCGCCGGTCCAGCCGCGTTCGACCTCGCTGACGATCGGGCGCGTGCCGCTCCACGCCGCGCGGGTCGCCAGCTGGCGGACCCGCCGCACGTGTTGCTCCTGATCGTGACCCGCTGCGATCGACCACACGTTGACATCATCGACGTCGATCAGCGCGGCGCTGTAGATGATGCGGCTCGACGAGCTGCGGTCGTTGCGATGGATCGCGCCGAGGCGATTGTGGAGCTCGGTGTCTCCGATCCGGTCGGGTGATCGGGGTGGTGGCGGCGCTGCGGGAAACGCGATCCGAGCCGGCGAGGGCAGGGTCCTCGTACCGACGAGCGCCTGGACCGCCGCTCGTACGCCACCCTCGCTGAGATCGGCGGTCGCATGCTCGCGCCAGACGCCGTCGCGGTCGCGAATCGTCAGCACCATCCCGTCATGCCGCGCACGCGCGACCCCACTACCGAGGACGTCCATCGCGCCGGTCGTGCGCTTGCGGGTGACCGCGAGGGCATGGGCACTCGGATACACCGCGCTCAGCCGGGCGACCGCATCACGCAGCCAGCTCCGGACCTCGCCACTCGCCTGCTGCGGGGCGACCAGCCGGGTCCCAGCGGGCGCACCGCAGCCCAGTGCCCAGAGCAACGTCGATGCCGACGTCACCCCGAGGCTGCCGAGCATCTCGCGCCGGTTCCAGCTCACCCGGCGAGCATGCCACGAGTCGCTGCTACGGCGCCGCGACGCGGCCGTGCGCTTCGACGTCGAGCTTGGGCGGCGTCCGCTTCGGTCGCTTCGTCACGATCTTCGAGCCGGGAGCGCCGCGATCGAGCCACGACGCGACGCGATTGAAGTCGCCGAACCGCGTCATCTTGCCGTCGGCACCGAGGAACGCCATCACGATCTCGCGCTTCTCGAACCGGGCACCCGTGATGAAGCAGTAGCCGGCGGCGGTCGTGTAGCCGGTCTTGCCGCCGATCACGTCGTACCGGTGCGCGACCAGCGGCTGGTTGGTGTTGCCGTAGCCGATCTTGGAGTAGCGGTCCTTCGAGATCACCTCGGCGAACTCCTCGCCCATGATCTTGCGGAGCACGTCGTCCTCGAGGGCGGCCCGCAGCGCGACCGCCATCTCGCGCGCCGTCGACACGTTGCCGCGGAGGCCCGAGGCATCGGTGAACTTGGTCCGCTTGAGGTGGAGCTCCTTGGCGACCTTGTTCATCGCCGAGACCAGGCCATCGACATCGAGCCCGACGGCGCGGCCCAGGGCGGTCGGGGCGCGGTTGTCAGACGCCATCAACATCGCGCGCAGGAGGTCCCGGTTCCGGAACTTCTTGCCCACTTCGAGCCGGGTGCGGGCCCCTCCGCGGGCGGACCGGGCATCCCCCTTCGTGATCTCGGTCCAGCCGTCGAGGTCGAGCCCGTGCTTGCGGACGACCATGGCCACGTAGATCTTGGTGGTGGAGGCGATCGGTCGGATCTCGTCGGCATCTTTACCGAAGATCTCTGCGCCGGTCTCTGCGTCCATGACGATCGCAGACCGGGACTTGATCTCGGGTAGGTCGTTCGCCCACGTAGGACGACTCCCGAGCCCACAGAGCACACCAAGAACTACCCACAAACCGAGGGTGCGCATCGATGGATCTATCGTGACACGCCGTCCGCCGCGCCGCGACTTTTCCCCAGCTTGTGGGATAGGATGATTCGTCGCGGAGACCACATGGACCCTCAACAAGGGCCCCCGCAGCCAGACCTCTTGATCGGGCAAACCGTCGGCAACTATCTGGTCACCCAGAAGTTGGGCGAGGGTGGCATGGGTGCGGTGTATCTGGCGGAGCACCCGGCCATCGGCAAGAAGGTCGCGCTCAAGGTCCTCCACGCCGAGTTCTCCAACAACCAGGAGGTCGCCGAACGCTTCTTCAACGAGGCGAAGGCGGTCAACAACATCGGTCACCCGAACATCGTCGACATCGTCGACTACGGCGTGATCCAGTCGGGGCCGAGTGGCCGCGAGAACTTCGTGTACTTCATCATGGAGTACCTCTCGGGGTTCGCGTTGACGCACCTGATCCGGACCGAGGCCCCGCTGCCCCCGGAGCGGGCGCTCTCGATCGCCTTGCAGATCGCCGATGCCCTGGGCGCCTCGCACAAGTGCGGCATCGTCCACCGCGATCTCAAGCCCGACAACGTGATGCTCCAGCAGCGCGGCCGCGAGCGTGACTTCGTCAAGCTGCTCGATTTCGGCATCGCGAAGCTGACCGGCGACAGCAAGAGCTCGCACCGCACGCGCACCGGCATCGTGATGGGCACGCCGGCGTACATGTCCCCCGAGCAGTGCGAGGGCAAGCCGAACGTCGACCAGCGTACCGACATCTACGCGCTTGGCATCCTGCTCTACGAGATGCTGACCGGCCGGGTGCCGTTCATCGGCGAGGGTTATGGCGAGATCCTGGTCCAGCACCTGACCCAGCATCCGCTGCCGCCGTCGCAGTACCGGATGCTGCCGCCGCACGTCGAGGTCGTCGTGCTGAAGGCGCTCGAGAAGCGCGCCGACATGCGCTACCCGACGATGGACGAGCTCATGCGCGCGATGGCCGACCCGGTCGGCTACGTCGAGGCGCACGGTGGTCCGGCGCAGTTCCTCCAGCGGCAGCTGATGCCGTCGAGTGCACCCGTGCCGCTGGCCCGGTTCACGCCGACGCCGTTCACTCCGATCCCCGGTTCGCTCCACACCCCGTCGGGGATCTACACGCCGTCGTCAGGCATCCACAGCGGTGTCTCCCCGGCACCGACCACGCTCGGTGCCGCGGTCGGCGAGGTCCAGCCCAAGCGTAGCAAGGCAGGCTTCCTGATCGCCGGGGTGCTCGTGCTCGCCGCGGCAGGTGTCGGGCTCGCCGTCGTGCTCACGGGCAACAAGGACGACAGCGCGACGGTCGCCAAGCCGACGACCGGCAGCGATCTCGGCAACGACCACGGGAGCTCGGGCAGCGCGATCGCGATGACGGTCGATCACGGCAGCGACGGAAGCGCGACCCCGCAGACCGGCAGCGGGAGCGCACGGGCCGGTAGCGGCAGCGCGATCCCCGAGACCGGCAGCGGCAGCGCGACCCCACTGACCGGCAGTGGCAGTGGCAGCGCGACCTCCGACCTCGGCTCCGCCGGCTCCGCCGGATCGGCGGCGATCGAGCCCGCGGTCTCGACGCTGACGCTGACCTCGGTTCCCACCGGCGCGGCGATCTTCGTCGACGGCAAGGACACCGGGATGAAGACGCCGTCCCCGCTCACCGTCGACAAGGCGAAGGGGACCGTCACGGTGACGCTGAAGCTCGACAAGTACGACGACCTGGTCAAGAAGCTGTCGGTCGCGGCCGACGCGACGCAGACGCTCAAGCTGAAGAAGAAGGGCGCGGTCAATCCCACCGGCGGCCGCGGTAGTAACGGACGCGGCAGCGGCTCGGCTCGACACGACGACACGTCTCTCGAGAGGCCGGACTGAAACTAGCGACCTGCGTCGCGCGGAGCAGCATGGTGATGAGACAGAGGATTCCGTTCGTGTGCGCGGCGCTGCTGGCGCCGGCACTCGCGTTCGCTCAGCCGAAGACCGCGGACGAGTACTACAAGGAAGGCGAGACCCAGTACAACCTCGGTAACTTTCCCCAGGCTGTCGAGGCGTTCAAGAAGGGCTTCGAGGTCGAGCCGAACGAGAGCAAGAAGGCCGCGTACCTCTACAACGTCGCGCAGGCGTACCGGCAGAACAAGGATTGCAGCAACGCGCAGTTCTTCTACAAGCGCTACCTCGCGCTCAAGGAGGACGACACGAAGAAGCCGCTCAAGCCCGAGAAGAAGCTCGAGATCGAGGAGCGGCTCAAGGAGCTCGACGAGTGCGCGCGGCAGCAGGAAGCGATCCGCAACAAGCCGCCGGGTGACCTGCCCGACGGCGAAGAGAAGCCCGAGACCCCGGCCGAGCCCACGCAGGTCGCCGTCGTTCCCGATGACGATCCCGAGGACGGCATCACGAAGACCGCACCCGGGGGCGCACCGCGCGTGATCTCGGCGCGGCTCGTCGGTGGCGGCGCGAAGGTCAGCGCGGGCGATCTTCCGATCCCGACGCTCGCGACCGCAGCGCTGCTCGCGGGATACCCGATCGCGGTTGGTGACAAGCTGATCATCGAGGTCGGCGCGGGCTTCACGTACACCCGCGTGCCGTACGAGCAGAGCAGCACGATGGAGCAGCGGACCGCGAACCTGATCGGGCTGGTCGCTAACGTGGGTGCGAGTTACGAGGTCATCCCGAAGCTGAGCCTGCGTGGCGACCTCGGTGCAGGCGGTCTGTTCTTCACCGGTGCGAGCGAGAGCCCGTTCACGCAGGACCAGCCGACGAGTGGCACGTTGACCATGCCGCACGTGCGAGTCGGACTGTCGGCGGATTACGCGATCACGCCGAACGTGCTCGCGACCGTCACACCGATCGCGTTCTCGTACAGCCCGCCCAAGGAAGGCCTGCGCGACGACATCAAATCGATCACCGCGATCGACTTCATGGTCGGCGTCGGGTATCGGATGTAGCGATGAAGAAATGCCCCTTCTGCGCGGAGGAGATCCAGGACGAGGCGATCAAGTGTCGCTTCTGCAACTCCTTCCTCAGCGCCGCGCCGACGCCGACTCCCACGTCGACTCCGGCCGTGTCGACGCTCGCGGCTCCCACCGCGCCGAGCGTGGCTCCGCCGTTCGCGCGTGCGACCAAGGACGACCAGCTCGAGAGCGACCGCAAGACGCTGTATAGCGGCGTGCCGTCGTGGAAGGCCTATCTCGGGTACTACGTTGCCGCGGGGATCGGCGCGGTGATCGTGATCGCGGTGATGCGGATGGTGCGGGACCCCAACACGGCGACGACGACGCGGATCCTCGACGTGATCGTTCCGATCGCGGCCGCTGCCATCTTCATGTTCGCGATGAACCTGTACCGGCGCTCGATCAAGTTCCGGGTGACGAACACGGTGATCGAGACCGAGCGTGGTCTGATCTCGAAGCGGATCGATGTGCTCCAGCTGTGGCGGTGCCGCGACGTCGCCTACAAGCAGAACATCATCGATCGCATCCTCGGCATCGCGCACATCGAGGTCTACGCGCAGGACGCGACGACGCCGATGATCGAGATCGTCGGGATGCCGGCCTCGCGCCAGCTGTTCGAGAACTTGCGCGATTCGATCGAGCTCCAGCGCCAGCACAAGAACGTCTACGGCGTCGTCAGCTGATCAGCGCTTGAGCTTGAGCGGATTGACCCCGGTGAGCACCAGGTCGCCCGTCGGCCCGATCCGGATCTCGGCGACCGGGGTCGCCTCGACGTCGGCCCGCGCATAGCGCTCGGTCAGCAGCTGGATCCGCTGGTTCTCCGATCCGCGCAGACCGGTCGCGAGCCGTTCCCCGGCGACGTAGCGACCGTCGATCAGGACGTCGAGCCGGGCGAGCACGTCAGGGCCGCCGGGCAGGGCGCGGATCTCCTCGATCGTGTAGCCCGAGAACGCGAGCGTCGACAGCCCGAGGCCGCGCGCCGCCTCGAGGATCGCCGCCGAGGCCTCGGCTTGCTGGAGCGGCTCACCGCCCGAGAGCGAGATGCCCTCGATGCCGGCCGCCTGGGCCGCCGCGATCTGGTCGGTGAGCTCGGCGATCGAGATCTCCCGGCCACCGCCGACATGCGTGCCCGGATTGAAGCAGCCGGGACAGCCGAGCGTGCAGCCCTGCATCCACACGACGAACCGAGCTCCCGGGCCGTTTGCCCGGCTGCGCGGCTCGATCGCGTGGATGCGGGCGATCACGTCGCGATCACGTACCCGGCTTCGGGAGGATCGGTGCGGGGCGCTCGCCGGCGCTCGTCGACAGCACGTCGATCTCCTTGAGCAGCAGGTCCGGCGTCACGATCGCGCTCTCGATACCGCCCGATGGAACGAAGCCGTCGTCGGTGCCACCGGTGAGCCGGAGCTGGAGCTGGCTCTCGTTCGCGGCGAGGAAGTTGTACGTCGTCGCGTCCTTGCCGACGCCGAGCACGTCCTTCCAGGCGCGGATCGGGACCTCGGCGAGCTGGGCACCGCGGACGAGCTCCTCCTTGCCGTTCGGGTACACGCGGTACGCGAGCACGGTCGGCGGCGGGAGCTGGACGTCCGTGGTCTTGATCATCTGCACGAGCTCGCGACGCGAGAACTCGGGTGCGGACGTGATCGCCGCGTCATCGAACCTGCGGATTAGCAGGCCGTACTTGAGGCCGTCCGCGCGCGCCTGCGCGATCAGCTTCTGCTTGAGCGCGGCCCGCGACACGCCGTTCTTGCCGACGACGAACAGGTTGGTCGCGCTGCCATGGAACGCGCCACCATCGGCGGTCCGGCGGGCGTGACCATTGGACGTCTGGCCCTTCTGCGAGGGGGTCCGCGACAGCAGCAAGGTCTTCAGGGTGCCGTCCTTGACGACCTCGACGCGCTGCGAGGCGACGCCCTCGTCGTCGATCTTGTAGCCGCCGATCAGCGCCTTGCCGCCGGCTTCGCGCGCCGTCGGATCGTCGAAGATCGAGACGTTCGGAGCGAGCACGCGGAGGCCCACCTTGTCGGTCAGGGCGCCGCCGAACGTCTTGGCCTCCTGCGGGCTCAGCCCCTCGGGCACCGGCGTGCCGCCGAGGTTCGGTGCGAGCGCGAACCGCAGCGCGCCGACCGCGCCCTCGCCCTCGAACAGGACCGGGCCACTGTAGCGATCGATCACCGGCGCCTTCTGCAGCGCACCGATCGTGTCGACCAGCTTCTTCGCCTCGCCCTCTAGATCCTTGTCCGACGGCAGATCCTTGGCCGTGTGGCCGTAGCGCAGGAAGTAGTCGCTGAGCGGCTGACCGTCCTGGGCCTGGCCGCTCGCGGCGATCACGACGCCGCTCGCGCGACGCGTATCGGTGACGCTCGAGCCCTCGGTCGTCAGGTACCAGCGGCGCTCGAGGTAGCTGGTCACGGCGACGCGCGAGTCACGGATGTGATTCTGGCCGCGGAACACCGCGGAGACCGCCTTCGCGCGGTTCTCGAGCTCCTCGATGGTCTCGAGCACGGGCACGAGCACGGGCTCCTCGCTGACGACCGCCTTCTCCGCCGTCCACGACGCGACGTCGGCCGCCCGGGTTCCTCCGGCGCGCCGGCTCTCGAGCTTGGCGCGGAGCTGGATCAGCGCTTCCTTGTACGCAGCATCGCTGACGAGCCACGCGGCGCGGCCTGCGATCCGTGCGTTCGCCTCGATCGGCAGGTTGAGGGCGGCCACGCCGTCGATGTCATCGGCCTGCGCGACGACGAAGTTGCTGTTGTCGACGGCGTCGAACTTGACGCGGACGCGGGCCTCGAGGTTCACGAAGTGGCGATTCCGCTTGCTCGTGGTCTGGCCGAGCGTCGCCGCCGCATCGTTGACGTCGACCTCCGTGACCTTGAACGCGATGTGATACGGGCGCGGCGCGCCCTGGATCTCGAGCGTCAGCGCGCGGTTCATCTGCTCCGCGATCGCGTCGAGGATCTCCTCGGTGACGGCCTTCGACGGCGGCCCCTTCGGGAGGTCCTTGGCGGGAATCGCGTGGGCGACCGACGCAGCGCGCGGCAGCGGGGCGATGAGCAGCGCCGCGATCAGCGGGGCGCCGACAAACAGGTACGAGGAACCGACGCGCTTCACGGGATCTCCTTGCGAATCGACGGAGGTCCGAGGAGGGGCGGCCGATCCGGCGGGATGAAGCCCTTCTCGATCTCGAGCCGCTCGATCAACAGACTCGGCGCGGACGCCGACACCGGCACCCAGCCACTCTCGGCACCGCACACGCCATTGAACGTCTCGACCTCGCGGCTCGCCGCCCGGATCGACTGCAGCGCGACCAGGGGGGTGCCGCTGATGTCGATGCCCCGGACCAGCTCCTTCTTGCCGTCCGCGTAGAGCTTGTAGGCCATCACCGGGTTGACCTTGAACGCCTGGGGCGCAAATGCGGACGTATTCGTGAAACCGCCGCTGATATCGGTGAAGATCATCCCGTAGGGCCGGTTCTGTTTCTTGATCTCCTCGATCAACAGCTTCTCGAGGTCGGCGCGAGGCACGCTCTTGGCGACCTCGACGACGAGATTGCCCTGTCGCGCCACCGGCGGCAGGCCTGGAGACCGGCGCCCGTGACCGTTCGACGTCGGGAAGCCCTTGATCGGGTTACGGCCCATGTCGAAGCCGATCAGCTTGCCGTGAGCGATCAGCGAGACGCGCTGTGCCGCGACGCCCTCGTCGTCGAACCGATAGAACCCGTTGAGCTGCATCCCGTTGAGCGTGACGAGCGACGGATCGTCATACACGCTGAGCCAGTCGGGAGCGATCACCTTGCCCACGTACGAGGCAAAGGTCTGACCGCTGGTCAGCTCCTTCTGGCGATGCCCTTCGATGCGATGGCCGAACACCTCGTGGAAGAACACGCCGGCGGCGCGCCCCTCGAGGATCGCCGGTCCAACGTACGGCTCGGCGAGCGGCGCGTTGTGGAGGGCGTCGAGGTCGTTGGAGACCGTCGAGATCACCTTGTCGATCTCGGCATCCGACGGCAGGTCGCCGGGCTGGCGACCGAACCGCTGCTCGAGGCGGGACAGGCTCATGCCGTCGTCGGCCTTGACGCCGACGGAGACCGACATCTGGGCGTTGGTCCACGACAGCTGGATCTGATCGCCCTCGCTGTTCACGAACCAGGCGGTGTTCTGCTGGAACACGGCGCCGCAGGTGCCACGGGTGGCTGCGCCCTTGAGCGCGCGGGCCGAGCACCGCTTGAGCCGGTCGATCCACTGCTGCTTCTCGAACACGAGCTTCGCCGGAGCCTCGACGTAGACGTCGGGCTTGTCGGAGGCGAAGTCGGGTGCGGTCTGCTGCTTGGACAGCGTCGACTGGTCCTGGCGGACGTAGCCGAGCGCGGTGACCGCTTCGCGGTACCGGCGATCGGTCTCGAGCCACAGCGCGTTCGAGATCGCCTGCTTGTCATCGCCGAACGGCACGACACCACGCCGGGTCAGCGGGGCGTTGAGCCCGTTGTCGTCGCTGGCAAGGTTGCGGGTGTTGTCGAGCTGGGGCGTGCCGACGCGCAGCTCGACATCGAGGTTGCGGGCGGTGTCATCGCTATCGGTGATCAGCGCCCCACCCTCGGCCTCGAGGTTGACCACGCGCTGCTCGACGAGCTGGTACGCAAGGTAGTGCGCCGGCTCCTTCTGCGTGCGGAGCGCGGCCATCTGCCGCTCGTTCTCGGCCTTCAGGATGTCGAGCAACGGCGACCGCTTATCCGGAGCATTGCCGTCGGTTGGGGCACTCCGGGTGACGTCGATCTTGGAAGGGATCGGCTGGAGATCGACCTTGATCTCGGCCGGAGGTCCAGGCTGGGTGGGGGCCTGCTTCACCGTCGATGTGGGCCCACCAGGGCAGCCCACCAGCCCGCCGGCCGCGCCAAGCGCAAGGCCGAGTGCATAGATCGCTCGCATATGCCCGAAACACTAGCACGGCTATAATGAGCGCCACTGTGTCCGCGGCCCGTCCTACCGTCCTCGTGATTCACGACGATGGAGATGCACTCGACATCATGACGCGTCTGTTCGAGGCGAGTGGATTCGATGTCGTCACCGCCGTGACCGGCTTTCGCGCGCAGGCCCACCTCGAGGGGGATCGCCCGATCGACGTGGTGGTGGCGCCGTGGGATGCGGCGCATGCCGTAGGCGGTGAGGTCTATCGGTGGTCACTCCAGCGTCGGTACGACCTCCGCGACCAGTTCGTGTTCGTGGCGTCCGAAGTGACGTCAGACTTCGACCAGATCGTCGCAGGCCGGTGCCTCGCGATGTCGATGGCGCGGCCCGCGGAGATCGTGCGCGTCGCGCTCGCGGTGGTGAAGCGGCGAACTCAGGTCGAAGGCACGCGTGACGCGCTCACCGAGCTCGCCGAGCTCGAGCAGCCCAAGCCGCGCCTGCTGCTCGCCGATGACGAGCCCGTGTTGTTGATGGTGATCGGCGATTTTCTCGCGCAGAGCGGCTACGCGGTGACCCGCGTCGAGAGCGGGCACGCAGCGATCATCCTGCTCCACCACGAGGAGTTCGACGCGATCGTCACGGACTGGCAGATGGATGACGGCAGCGGTGCCGATATCTATCGCTGGGCCGTTCAGCAGAAGCCGGAGCTCGCCGAGCGCATCGTGTTCCTGTCGGACGGCGAGGGCGACGACCCGTCCTCGATCGCTCCAGGTCGCCCGATGTTCCGCAAGGGACAGGACTCGCACGCCTTGACGTCCGTGCTCGAAGAGATCGTTCGCGATGGCCGCAGCGCACCCACCCTGACGTGAACGTGAGGTATGGATGAGGGGTGCTGGCGCGCATCCTGGACGGCAACAAGCTACGTGCGACCACGAGCCCTGCCGAGATCAAGGCCGCCCTCGCAGCGGGCCAGCGGATCTGGATCGATCTCGAGCGGCAGTCTGCCGACGCCGACGCGCTGCTGACCGATGTCCTCGCGATCCACCCGCTCACGATCGAGGACATCTGGGGACCGCGCTCGCTGCCGAAGATCGATGACTTCGACGAGTACCTCTACATCCTGATCCACGGGATCGGGGCGAAGACCAAGGGCAAGCTCGAGCTCGTCGAGATCGACATCGTGATCGGCGAGAACTGGCTGATCACGTATGACCGGCACGGACTCGTCACCGATGACGTCGGCACCGAGCTCGATCACTCGCCCCGGCTGCTCCAGAAAGGCGTTGCCTGGCTCGCCCACGCGGTCCTCGATCGCGCGGTCGATCGATATCTGCCGGTGATCGACCAGCTCGATGGTGAGATCGAGCAGCTCGAGACCGACGTGCTCGAGAAGGCGGGTGGGCCGAAGGGCAAGCCGGTGCTCGCGCAGATCCTCGGGTTCAAGCGGACGCTGCAGGAGCTGCGCCGGATGAGCATCCACCAGCGCGAGATCCTGCTTCGCCTGTCGCGCGGCGACTTTGGCGAGATTCCCCCCGACGCGATCCCGTTCTACCGCGACGTCTACGATCACTTCCTGCGGATCAACGACATCGCCGAGAGCTATCGCGACCTCGTCACGTCCTCGCTCGACGCCTATCTCAGCGTGCAGTCGAACCGGATGAACGAGGTGATGAAGACGTTGACGCTGATGTCGACGGTGATGTTGCCGCTGACGTTCATCGCCGGGATCTACGGCATGAACTTCGATCCGCGCGCGAGCAAGTACAACATGCCCGAGCTCGAGTGGATCTTCGGGTATCCGTTCGCGCTCGCGCTGATGGGCACGGTCGCCGTCGTGATCTTCTTCTGGTTCCGTCGCAAGGGCTGGATCGGCCCGTCCGCCCGCGACGGCGACTGACGGACGAGGTTCAAGGTGGCGCTTGCTCGATCACCGTGCGCACGTCCCACAGCTCCGGGAAGAACACGTTCGACACGATCTTCTCGAGGTATGCGACGCCCGCGGTGCCGCCGGTGCCGCGCTTGTTACCGATCACGCGCGACACGACCTTGACGTGACGGTAGCGCCACAGCGCATACGCCTCGTCGAGATCGACGAGCTTCTCCGCCATCTCGTAGGCGTTCCAGTAGATGACCGGCTCGTCGTAGACCTTCTTCAGCGTCGCGACGATCTCGGGGTGCGGCGTGTGCGGCTTGGTGACGTCGCGCTCGAGCACCGCGGCCGGAATCGACATGCCACTGCGGGCCAGAAAGCGCAGGTATTCGTCGTACAAGGTCGGCGCTTCGAACACCGCCTTCAGCGCCGCGAGCACCACCGGATCGTGGTCGAACACCGCGAGCATCCGCGGGTCCTTGTTGCCGAGGATGAACTCGATCATCCGGTTCTGGTACGACTGGACGCCGCTCGCCGGCCCGAGCACGTGACGGAACTGGACGTACTCGCTGGGCGTGAGCGTGGCGAGCACGCTCCACTGGTTCATCAGCTGGTTCTGGATGTGCGAGACCCGCGCGAGGATCTTGCAGCACGCCCGGGCGTCCATGCGCTGCAGCGCCTCGATCGCGCCCCTCAGCTCGTGGAGCACGAGCTTGAACCACAGCTCCGAGGTCTGATGCTGCACGATGAACAGCAGCTCGTCATGGTGCGGAGGTGACGCTAGCGGGCGCTGCGCGGACAGCAGCTGCTCGAGCCGGAGGTAGGTCTTGTAATCGAGCTTGCCCGCGAGCTCGGTAAGAAGCTCGGCGGAGGGGTCGTCATGCGAGCCGCTCATGTCCTGCGCCTATAGCACGCTCCCGGCGACGCCGGGCGCGCGGCGTTCCAGGGCCAGGTGAGCTAGCCCGCGGTGATCTTCATGCAGAGGTCGACCGCTTCCGCCGCCGTCTCCTTCGTGGCCGCCGATCCGTAACAGTCGTGGACCTTGTCGCCGATCTTGCGGCGAACGGCGGCGAACGCCGTGGAGGTCGATGTCAGTTGGTGCCGAGGACGTCGGCGGCGATGCGGGCGATCCGATCGAGCGCGGCGACGAGGTCGTCGATCGCGAGCTCGTCCGCGTTCAGCATCAGCACGTAGCCCGGCTCCCCGCCGCGGATCTTGCCGCGTGGATCGTAGAGCAGCCAGTCGTTGGGCTGGCCCCAGTTCGCGATCGGAACGCACTCGTCGATCCCGGTCGCCCCGTAGCTGGCCGACGACTCGAGGTAACGGCGTGCGCTGCGCGCGAGCTCGGTATCGGTCCGGTAGTCCTTGGTGCCGAAGAACTCGTGCTCCCACACCGCCAGTCCGTCGGCGAGCGTCAGGAGCGCGCGGAAGTCGTTCGGGAGCTGCACCTTCCGCGTGCGCTCCGCGGAGAGCACGAGGTCAAGGCTCGCCGGCGGATGGAGCCGACCCTGCTCGCCGAACTCGCGGAGCGTGGACAGCAGCGCGTCGAGCGCGGACCGTACGGGCTCGATGTGCGGCTCGATGTCGACCGGGATCGGTGGCGAGGACGCGCCATCGAGCAGCTCGGTGAAGTCGTCATCGTCGAGGAACGGCGTGAAGTCGTCGTCGCGGCGGATCTGCGCTGCCGTCACGCCGCCCGCGATCGCCTCGCGTAGCGCGTCGAGCATCGCGCGCTTGTCACCCATGATCGCGTGCGCGCAGGCAATGTTGAACAGCAGCTCGGGCTGCGGATCGTGAGGGACGTGCGCCCGCAACAGAGCGATCCGATCCGGATCATCACCGACGGCCGCGAACGCGTTGCGGAGGAATTCCTGGGCATGAAACCCGGCCTGATCGGGGAACGCGTCCCACCGCGACAGCACGAGATCGAGCAGCTCCTTGACCTCCGGGCCACCCCGATGCTCGCGAGCGATCGGCAGCAGCATGAGCTGCGCGGAGCCGAGGGCGACCTGGCCCTCCTGCACCGACGCATGACCGGGGATGTTCGCGAGGTAGCGGCGCAGGGCGTTGATCGGTTGCTCGTCGTCGAGGATCTCGACCACGCGCCCACCACCCGCCGGCACCCGCGCTGCTCCGGCGGCCGGCGTCGCGCCGGTTCGTCGACCCGCCTTCGCCCCGTTCTTCGCCCCGATCTTCGCCCCGTTCTTCGCGGTGACGGCCTGGGAAATGGGGGTCTGACCCCGTTTTCCCGCGGCTGCCTTGGTGGCCGCGGCCTTCTTCGGCGGGGCCTTCTTCGGGGCGGCCTTCTTCGGCGGGGCCTTCTTCGGCGCGGCAGTCTTCTTCGGCGCGGACCTCGTCGAAGCCCGGGCCGCTGGCTTCGCCTTCTTGATCGCGCGCGTCACCGCTTACCTCTTGTCGCCTGCGAACATGCCGTCCTTGTACTCGACGATCTCGCCGATCACCGCCGAGGCAGCGACGGTCAGCGGCGACGCGAGGTACAGGCGGCCGGGACCTGAGCGACCCTTGTAGTTGCGGTTGATCGCGGAGACGGTGACCTGATCGCTGCGTTCCGACACGCCGGGCCCGCAGCCGATGCACGCTCCGCAGCCAGGCTTGATCATCTCGACGCCGGTGCGCTGGAACAGCTCGGTGTACCCCTGCTGCTTCGCGTACGCCTCGACCTCCTGCGATCCGAACTGGATGTAGAAGTGGACGCCGTCGGGGATCCGCTTGCCGGCGCGCTCTGCCTCGGCCATCACGCGGGCGTACATGTCGATGTCATCGCGCTTGCCGGCCGTGCACGAGCCGCCATACGCGATGTCGATCTTGACGTGACCGATCTCGTCGATCAGCGCGCCGTTCTTCGGGTCGCTCGCGATGCCGTGGTCAGGATCGCCGGGCGTCGCGACCATCGGCGCGATCGCCGAGAGGTCGATCTGGTGAACGCCGCCGTCGTGGTGAGCTCCGGGATCCGGCGTCACGACCTTCTTGCGGAGGTCGTCGATCGAGACCCCAGGGCGGCGCTCGGCGATCCAGCGCAGCATGGTCTCGTCGACCTCCATGACGGACCCGCGGGCCGAGCACTCGGTCGCCATGTTCGCGAGCGTCGCGCGCTCGTCGGGGGACAGGGCGAACAGGCCCTCGCCGCCGAACTCCATCACGCGGTTCAGCGTGTCCTCGCGCTTCGCGAACGTGGCGAGGATGTGCAGCATCACGTCCTTCGCCGCGACGCCGGGTCGCAACGTGCCGGTGAGCTCGAACCGGATCGATTCGGGCACCGCGATCGGCGTGAACCCCCAGAACAGCAGCGCCGCATATTCCGTCGCGCCGACGCCCCACGACAGCGCGCCCGATGCGCCACCCATGCAGGTGTGGCTGTCGGTCGCCTGGACGAAATCACCGGGATCGAGGAACTGCTCACGCGCGACCTGGTGGCAGATGCCCGGCGACACGCCGTCGACCGCGTTGTAGTTGCGCACGCCGGTCCGCGCGGCGAACGCCCGCTGGACGTCGCGCAGCTTCTCGATCTTGTCGGCGTACTTCGCCATCGATGCGACGCCGGTCGCGTAGATCAGGTGGTCCTCGAACACGGCGAACTTCGCCGGGTTCTGGAGCTTGTAGTCGGCGCCGTATTCTTCCGACAGGAAGAAGTCGACCTGCGCCGTCGTGAACTCGTGCGAGTAGCCAGCGTCGACCTTGGCGAGGATCGCATCACCGGGCTTCACGTACTCGCCCTGGCCGGGGAGTAGCTTCGCCGCGAGGATCTTCTCGGTCAGGTTCATCGGCCGCTTGCCGCTGCCGGTCGGCGGGACCTTGATCTCGCCCTTCGCCAGCCGCGCGCAGAACGGCAGCAGACCTCCGCTCTCGATGATCAGGCCGGTGATCGCATCGTGCCCCTGCGTGAACTCCGAGAGCGCGATCGATTCGCCCGCCTCGAGCCGGCGCAGCATCGCGTGATCGCCCATCAGCTGGCCGATGTTGATGTTGTTGCGCGCGTGGATCGGCGCGAACGAGGACGCGATCGCGAGCTTCGAGCCCGAGAACACCTCGCACTGCGCAGCAGTCTCGCGACTCGAGCCGACGCCCTTCTGGGCGCCTGCGACGATCACCTCGAAGCCCGCATCCTTGAGCGCATGGGCCGGGAACAAGCGGTCGCCTGCGATCACGAGCCCGGCATACGCGTTCTTCGCGATGTCGGCGGGGTCGTAGTCGAAGCACACCCACGCCGGCGTCATCGCGTCGGTGTTGATGTCATCGAGGAGGTCGTCAGGCGACAGGTCACTCATCCGCAACGTCAGCGAGCCGGTGAGCTGCTGGCGGATCTTTTCGGGATCCTTCGTCAGGTAGAGGACGCGCTTGCCCGGACTGAGCGCGAAGCTGCGATCCGACATCGACCGAACCGTACCATGCCCGCCGGTGCGGGGATGAGTGGGGCTGGACGACTGGCACGGGCTCCGGATGTCCGGGTCAGGGAAGCGTGACCGGGACCGGGGTGTCGCGGAAGCGTGCGCCGTTGCCGACCTCGCCGAAGCGGTTCCCACCCCAGCAGAAGACGGAGCTCTGCGCGTCGGCAGCGTTCAGCTTGCCGACCGCGCAGGTGTGGCTGCTGCCGGTGGAGACCTTCGACGCGATCAGGTTGTTGACCTGGGTGGGCGTGCCGGCCCCAGCAGTACAGCCGGCCCATCGCATCGGTCGCGCACGATGCATCGCGACCCGCGAACACCTTCACCGCGGCGACGCCGCCTGGCAGCGCCAGCCCGTTCACCGTGGCGGTGCCGCCGGCCTGGTTGTTGGCGTTGTTGCCCCAGCACACGATCTCTCCGTCGTAGATCCCGCACGTGTGACGTGCGCCGGCTGCGACTGCGGTCCACGCGCCCGTCAACGTCGGCTGCGGATCGATCGGGGTGCCGCTCGCCAGCACCGACGCGTCGCCGAGCTGACCGTTCGAGTTATCGCCCCAGCACCGGAGCTTCGAAGCGGTGATGGCGCACGCGTGGTGGTCGCCCGCGGCGAGCGTGGCCGGTGCGATCGAGACCGACAGAGGCTCCGCATCGATCGGTGCATCGGTCGCAGCGCTGCCATCGCCGACGATGCCGCCATCGCGGCCGGTGTTGTTCTGCGGTTTCGAGAAGCAGCCGCCAGCGGCGACGACCAGGGCAAACCAGACGGTGGTGCGCTCAGATCAGAACGGGAGGACAGCAGGGGGCTTGGGGCCGCCCGAGCCGGTGGCGGGCTTGCTCGTCGGGTTCGTCGTGGGCGTGGTCGTCGGTGGCTTCGGAGGTTTCACGGTCTTCACGGTCTTCTTGGGTTTCGTGACGGGGGGCTTGGGAGCGATCACCGCGGCGGGCTCGGGCTCGACGGCGACCGGAGGCTTGGTGTCGACGACCGGAGGCCTGGGGTGGACGACCGCGGGCCTGGGAACGATGACCGCGGGCCTGGGATCGACGACCGCGGGCCTGGTGTCGACGACGGGCGGCCGGGCGGGCGTGTCCTCGCCTCCGCTCGAGACGACCGCGAACCCGACGATGCTCGCGATCAGGGCACCGCACGCGAGCGCGATCAGCGGCCACCTCGATCGTCTGCGCGGCGTCATCTCGGCGAGCGACGTGCTCGGCTGCGAGGTCGCGGCGACCGGCGAGGCCGACGCAGCGAGCATCGTCGCACCCGAGATCATTCGTTCGACCTCGGTCGCGCTGCGCGGCTTGCGCTCGCCCTTGCCGAGCGCCGCACGCTCGGCCGCGACCGATGGTGGTAGCGGCGTCTCGAGGTGGGCGAACGTCTCGGTGGTGGCCGGGAACGGCCCGAGGCTCGGCTGGGTATCGGGCGCGTAGTAGGCCACGCCCGAGACCGGTGTCCTCGTCGACATCGACATCTCGAGCGCCTGCAACGCCTCGGCCGCGCTCTGGAACCGGTTGCGCGGATCCTTCTCGAGGAGCTTGCCGACGACCTTCGCGAGCCGCTGCGGCACACCGGTCATCGGCGGAGCTGGATCATCGCAGCCGTGCATCGCGAGCAGCTCGTGCACGGAATCGGAATGGAAGGGCAGGCGGCCCGAGCCGAGCAGGTAGAGCATGCAGCCGAGCGAGTACAGATCGGCGCGGCCATCGCACGGCATGCCGGTCGCGAGCTCGGGCGGCATGAACGCGGGCGTGCCGACGATCGCGCCGGCACCGGTCATCGTCGTCGACGTGGCGTCCGGAGACACCGACTTCGCGAGACCGAAGTCGAGGACCTTCACCAGGTCGCGGCCCTGCGCCAGCAGCATCACGTTCGCGGGCTTGAGATCGCGATGGATGATCGAGCGCGCGTGCGCGGCGTCGAGTGCATCGCAGATCTGGGTGCCGATCCGCACGACGCGTTCGGGACGGAACACCCTCTCCGCCTTGATCACCTGGTCGAGCGTGCGCCCCGAGACCAGCTCCATCACGAGGTAGAACACGCCGTCGTCGGTCTGCCCGAAGTCGAGCACATTGACGGCGTTCGGATGCGAGAGCTGGCTCGCGAGCTTGGCCTCGCGAAGGAAGCGCTTGATCACGTCCGGGTCGGAGACCAGACCCTGATTGACGACCTTGATCGCGACCTCGCGACCGACGGAGTGCTGCTCGGCGCGATAGACCGCACCCATCCCACCCTGGCCGAGCTTCTCGAGCACCGTGAACCGGCCGTCGATGTCACGGCCGATGAACGGATCGATCCGCGCCTTGAGCTTCATCAGACGCGCGCCGTCGACCGGACAGCGCTCCCCGATGTGGAACGTCCGTTCGCACGTCGCGCAGTACAGGTCGCCGGGCGGGTTGCTATCGGTCGCAGCTGTCAACGAACCCACCCGACCGTCACCCATCCCCCACCGCTGGTGCTGGGCTCGAACGAGACCTGAGGGGCCTGTTCGCTGCTCTTGAACACTGCGTACTTCAGCACGAGCCCGGTGATCACCGTCGCGGCACCGACGCCGTACAGCGCAATCGTCAGGTTCCGCCGCGTGTCGAACTTCGGCGACCACTCCTTCCACTGCGCATCGGCCGCAGCGGGATCCCTCGTCGCGAGCTCGTTGGCAGCGTCGAGGTTGTTGCGTGCGGTGCGGAACAGCGTCGCGTGGACGATCGCCCCGGCGAGGACGATCGCTCCGCCGCCTGCCATCACGTAGGTCGGGACCCGGCTCGGTGGCGCCGTCGGTCCGGCGACGATCGCGCCGCCAGGGTCGGGGCCCAGCGTGCTGACCGGCAGCATGGTGATCGTGATTGTCTGCGGGCTCTTGTCGGAGACATCGACCGTCTTCTGGGCATCGTTGTAGCCCTGCGCCGTCGCGATCACGACGTGGCGACCGGGCGCGAGGTGGATCGTGCGCGGCGCGATGATCTCGTCGGGCGCGAAGCTCGAGACCGTCAGCTTGATCTCGGTGCCGGGTGGCTCGACCTTGATCTCGATCGGCGCGGCGAGCGGGAGGCGTTCGGCGAGCAGCTGATCGACCATCGGCACCCACTCGGGCAGCGGATCGGAGGCACTCGCGCGCTTGTGGCACTGGTCGAGGAACACCTCCGCCTGCGCCCACGCTTCGCGACGCGTGTACGCGAGCGCGATGAAGCACGAGTGACGCGCGCGCGGCTCGATCTTCTCCGCCGCCTTGAACGCGTCGATCGCTTCCGTATACCGGCCGTCTCTTGCCAGCTGCTCACCACGGACCCGTAGCTCCTCACCCGACTCGCCCACGGCCACCGCCGGCACGCCCAGGAGCACCAGACCAGCGATACCCGTCGCCAGGAATCTCACCAACTCGGATGCTATCAGACCTGTTACCTGGCCGCCCCTCGAACTGCTGTCCCGATGGCGCTCCTCGTGTTGTCCCTTCGCGAGATCCGGAGGCGAGGTCATGATGTCGGCATGTCTCGGTCGCCGTATGTAGGTCTGCACGTGGCCACGGGTGCGCGAAGGGCGACCGCTGCCGACATCGTCGCGAGCGTCCAGCGCGAGATCGCGGGTGGTGGGCTCCCCGCCGGGAGTCGGCTCCCCCCGGTGCGCGCCCTCGAGAAGCAGCTCGGCCTGTCGAAGAACACGGCCCAGGCGGCGTACGACGAGCTCGTCGCGCGCGGCCTGGTCGAGGCGCGGGAGCGGGAAGGCGTGTTCGTGCTCGCGCCGACCCGGCAGTCGGCTCCGACCCCGGTGGTCTCGGTCCCGCTGCCGAGGCTCGTACCGCCGCCCCTCGGCAAGCCCGATCTCCCCGGCCGCGGCACGACCGCCCTGTCCACGGTGTTCATCGATCCCGAGCTGCTGCCGACCGAACGGATCGCCGAGTGCGCGCGCTCGATCCTGCGCGAGAAGATGCCGGCGCAGTACGAGGCGCAGGGCTACCGCCCGCTGCGCGAGGCGATCGCACGACGGCTGAGCGCTCGCGGCCTCGATGTCGATGCGGACGACGTGATCATCACGACCGGCTCGCAGCAATCGCTCGACATCGTCGCGCGCTCGCTGGCGACCAAGCGGGTCGCGGTGGAGTCGCCGGTCTACGCGTATGCCAAGCTGCTGTTCGAGAGCCTCGGCAACGAGCTGGTCGGGATGGAGCTCGATCCGTTCGGCGGGATCGACATGCAGGCGTGGGACCGCGCCCTCGCGACGAAGCCGTCGCTCGCGTACCTGATCCCGAGCTTCCACAACCCGACCGGATACTCGTACTCGAGTGCAGAGCTCCGCGGTGTCCTCGATCTATGTCAGCGCCACGGCGTCGCCGTGCTCGAGGACGACTGGGGCAGCGACATGATGTCCGATGGTGAATACCGCCCGATGCTGCGGATGCTCGGCGGCAAGAACGTCCTCTACGTGAACTCGTTCACGAAGAAGCTGTTGCCGTCGTTGCGGGTCGGGTTCGTCGCCGCGTCCCCCGAGCTCGTGCCGACCCTGGTCGCGATGAAGCGGCTGTCCACGCTCGGCAACGCGTGGCTGACCGAGGCCGTGGTCGCCGAGTTTCTCGATCGCGGGTACTACGATACGCACCTCGCATCGCTGCAGCGCGCGCTCGATACGCGCTACGCCGCGTGCCTCGCCGCGCTCGAAGAGATGATGCCCGAGGGCGTGCGGTGGACGCGGCCGGGCGGTGGACCGACGCTGTGGCTCGAGATCCCGCGCACCGTCGACATGCCGGCGCTCGAGGCGCACCTTGCCCGGCGTGGAGTGCATGTGACCAATGCGTCCTCCGCCTTCATCGGGGCAGCGCACCTCCATGGATTTCGGATCGCTTACGCCTTTCTCTCAGAGGACGAGATGCGATCTGCGTTGACGATCGTAGCCGACGCGCTTCGTTTGCTCGCTCGATGAATTCGCTTGCGAGTTCGCGTCAAATCCACGATCCATGAATGATGCGGGTGATCACAGCCATCACGGCTGCTGTAGGCATTTCTCTGATCCCATCCCTGACCTCCGGTGCCTCGGCCGGCACGCCGGGCATGTTCGCAAACCAGGTGGAGCCGTCGAGCGTGTTCGACGGCATCCGGGTCGGGATGACCGTGAGCGAAGCGAAGACTGCGCTCAGCTCGTTCGCCGAGGATGTCTCCTACAAGGATGGCGCGAATCGCAAGCGACGGATCAAGGACGCTGGCAACGGCGCGAAGTTCTACGTGCTGCTCTCCGGCGAGGTCGTGTCGCGAATCGGAATCGAAGCGCGCGAGAAGGGACTCGTCGCGAAGCTGACCAAGCAGTGGGGCAAGCCGGCGCAGAACGTCAACGCGGCGAACGAGGCGATCACGTCGTGGGGCGGCGCCGAATGGCGCGTCGATCTGTCGTGTCGTCAGGAGCTGTGTCGCCTCGCGTTTCATCGGTCGCTGACCGCCGCGTTCTTCGGTGACAAGGTCGGCCCGCCGGCGGCGCTCGCGCGGCTCAAGCTCGGGATGTCGCGCGAGGAGATCGCCGTGCTCGCCGCGCCGTTCGCATCGGGTAACGAGATTCCCGCCGGTCCGGAGGA
This sequence comes from Myxococcales bacterium, assembly GCA_028287135.1. Taxonomy (GTDB): domain Bacteria; phylum Myxococcota_A; class Polyangia; order Haliangiales; family Haliangiaceae; genus JABFXX01. Next base: position 28,236 of record JAQBQE010000069.1, on the reverse strand, counting down.
CGTGCGGCTCTCGGTCGATGTCGCCGATGGTCGGCTTCGATCGATCGCAGTCGGTGGGCTACCGCCGCAGGCCGGTGAGCTGCTGGCGGCCGCGTGGGGCCAGGGCGTGGCCGTTGATGCAAAGCCGACGTGGTTCAACCCGGCCGCCGGCTGGCGCGCTCGGTTCGACGAGAAGCTGCAGGTGCTCCAGCTCACCGAGTACATGCCGGTGATGGCGCTGCTCGGCGCGGGCGAGAAGCTCGGGCTGCCGCTGATCGGGCTCACCGAGGTCCAGCTCGCGAAGGTCTATCCGAAGTTCCAGGCGAGCACCGGGGGTGGCCAGGTCTCGCTGCCTCCCACGGAGTTCGCGACCGCGCTGACCTCGATCGGCGTGCAGATCGATCCGCTCACCGGGAAGGCGGCCAAGGCCGTGTTCGCGCTGCCGTTCGATTCGCAGGCGCAGAAGGATTTGCTGGTCGCGGTGCTCGAGCGGAAGTGGGGCAAGGCGCAGTCGCAGGTCAAGAACGGCAAACAGATGCTGACGTTCCCGACCGTGAAGACGCGCGTGCGTGTGGTCGAGGACACGGCGAATCAGCTGCTCGTCGAGCTCCGGTAGCGCATGAGGCGATTCGCCCCACGCCGCGACTGATCGGTGTTGGCGGTTGTGAGACGGCGGGCTTCGGGGCAGCCTGGTAGGCGTGAAGTCCGCCGTGCTCGCTGTGCTCGCGCTGGCCGCGTGTAGCTCGGCACCCGCGGCGACGACCGAGTTCTTCGGTCCCCACATCGAGCCGCCGCGCGGGCTCGCCAAGATCCGGCCGGGCATGACGGTCGGCGACGCGCGCAAGCTGGTGCCGGGCCTGCGCGAGGATCATCGCGGCGTGCGCGAGCACCTCGTGCTCGACTCCGGCGTCGGCGACGTCAAGCTCGAGGTCCGCGTCGACGCAGGCACCGTCGCGAGTATCCTGGCGGTCGTGCAGGGACAGAACGCGCGTGCGCTGCTGACCCGTGCGTGGGGCGAGCCGCAGATCACGAAGGATGCGCTCGGCCAGCCCGAGATCACGTGGGCGAGCGAGTCGTCGGGATGGAAGGTCAAGCTCGACTGCCTCGAGCGCAACTGCCTCGTCGAGTACGTGCCGTATCACGTGCTGACGTCGGAGTTCTTCGGCGCTCACGTGGTTCCGCCGGGCGCGCTCGCCAACCTGAGGATCGGAATGAAGCTCGCCGAGGCGCGCAACCATGCGCCGGGGCTCGTCGATATCCGCGCCGGCATCGCGAGCGGGGTCGATGGCGTGCGCGAGTACGTCGCCTCCGACGACAAGCTCGGAACGGTGCGCGCGATCTATCTCAACCTCCCGGCACATGCCGAGACCTTGATCGCCGATGCGTGGGGACCGGGGCTGCGCGCGACGGAACCGGTCGGCAAGAACGTGCGGGTGTGGCCCGATCCGACGACCGGCTGGCGCGCGACGCTGCGCGATGCGCTCGGCTCGAGCCACGATCTCGCGTTCGACAACTACCTGCCGGCAACGCAGCTGTTCGGCGAGCAACCCGATGTCCTCGATGCGGTCCCGATCCTCGGCAGTACGATCGAGGAGGTCAAGGCGATGTTCCCGACCGAGCTCACCGCGCAGGGCCGTGACTTCGTGCTGACGCTGCTACCGACCGAGTGGGAGCGCGGCTCGACCAAGCTCGAGGTCGATGTCTCCGGCGGCCGCGTCCGCGAGCTCGCATTCTCGATCCCGTACAAGGCGCACCCCGATGCGCAGAACACGCTGTTCCAGCTGTTCACGCACAAATGGGGACAGCCGCGGCCGAGCGAGTCCGACGGCAGGCGGATCCTGATCTTCCGCGATGGTGATCCACGGGTCGAGGTGTTCGAGGACACCGAGCACGACGCCTGGCAGATCGAGATCCGCCGCTAGATCCGCGTACACCACCGACATGTCGGGCGTAGCTCCCCTTCATGATCGGCGCTGGCGGCCGACCTCTCCCGACGATGCACTCACACTCCCAGCCCATGGATCTCCTCGCGGTCTATCGGACGGTGAAGGACAGCGACAACACGTCGTATCTGCTGTCGAGCGGCCTGCAGATTGTTCGCGTCAACACCGGCTGGACGAAGTTCGCCCTCGAGAACGGAGGCGGCCAGATGCTGGAGCGCTGGGGCCGCAACTCGGCGCTGCTCGACGCGGTGCCGCCGGTGCTGCGCGACCTGTACAGAACCGGATTCGCGAAGGCGCTGGCGACCGGGGTGTGCTGGGAGCACGACTACGAGTGCAGCTCCCACGAGCTGTTTCGCGAGTTCCGGATGTACGCGTATCCGATCCACGGGACCTTGCTGACGGTGACGCATTCGCTGCGGGTCCAGCGGCCGCATGACCGCGAAGCGCGCCCCGCCGCCGATGCGATCTACCGCAGCGAGGGGCTGATCCGCATGTGCTCGTACTGCCGACGCGTCCGCGCGAACGATGCGGATGAGCGATGGGACTGGGTGCCGTCGTTCGTCGAGCACATGCCCCCCGGTGTGAGTCATGGGATCTGCCGGCCGTGTGCAGCATTTCATCAGCTCGCGACGCCGGCTGCGCCCTGACGCGTGGTCCCCGCATAGGCGTCGGGTGTGCAGACCGAGCTCGAGCGCATGCAGCCGCACGACGTACGAGCGCAGCTCCGACGGTGCGAGGCTAGTGCGAGACGACCACGCCGAGCCCCGCACCGCCGCCCATGCTGTCGCCATCGAGCGCGACCCGTAGATCGATCGCCAGCGCGAGTCCGATCGTCGTGCCTCCGAGGTCGACGACATCGGCGACGAGGTGAGCCCGCAACGCAGCGCTCGGTGCCCACCCGTCGGTCGGCATCTTCCGGCGATCGCGACCGAACAGGCCGACGTGATGGGTCGTCTGCTGCGACAGGCCAGCGCCGAGATCCGCGAGCAGCGTGAGCCAGCGGGTGAGCGGTGCGCGAGTTCCGGCGACGGCGTGATAGGAGATGCTGCTCTCGGAGCTGCCCGCGGTGTAGGTCTCGAGCGCGAGCTCGCCACCGAGGTAGAAGTCGCCGAACCCGTACGCGCCCCAGCCACCGAGGTGGCCTCCATCGCGACCGCCGTCATTGCCGGGGCGAAACGTCAGCGCCGCGCCCCACAACCCGTCGGCGGAGGCGACCGAGCACAGCAGCAGCAAGATCGCGAGTGCGCGCATGTCAGATCGCGTTGCGGTCGATCGCCGTACGGGCCTGCTCCGCGAGGAGGCGCACGGCGATCACGATCGCCGCGAACCGAGGATCCGTGGTCAGCCCCTTCGCGTAGCGGTAGTAGATCTGCTGCGCGATCACGGCGGTCTTGAGCAGACCGAACGCGTAATAGAACACGATCTCCGAGGTGGCTCGCCCCGAGCGCTCGAGGTAGCGGCGAGCCACTTCCTCGCGCGTCATCATGCCCGGGCGCGCGGTCGGTCCAAACGGGAGCTGGTGATACGCCGGTGGGTCACTCGCCTGCGCCCAGTACGACAGCGACGTGCCGAGATCCATCAACGGATCGCCGATCGTCGTCATCTCCCAGTCGAGGACCCCGGTGATCTTCTCGAGCGACGGATCGAAGATCACGTTGTCGAACTTGAAGTCGTTGTGGATCAGCGACGGCGCACCTTCGGCCGGCTTGTGCGTCGCCAGCCATGCCGCGACCTCGGTGATCGCCGGGATGTCGTCGGTCTGCGACCCGGCGTAGCGCTCGGTCCAGCCGGTGACCTGGCGGTCGATGTAGCCCGCGGGCTTGCCGAAATCGCCGAGCCCGGCGGCGGTGTAGTCGACCGCATGCAAGTCGACGAGCGCATCGATCAGCACCTCGCAGACGCGGCGGATCCGTGGAGGATCTCCGGCGAGCTCGACGGGGAGGTCCTTGCGCAGGATCACGCCGCGCCGGCGCTCCATCAGATAGAACGGCGCGCCGAGGATCTCACCGCTGCCCTCGTACGCGATCACGCGCGGCGCACGCTCGTAGACGGGCGCCAGCTTCGACAGCACGGCGACCTCGCGGCCCATGTCGTGCGCGGACCTCACCTTGCTGCCGAACGGCGGCCGGCGGAGCACGTACTCGCGATCGCCGTGGTGCACGAGGTACGTCAGGTTCGAGTGGCCACCAGGGAATTGCTCGACGGTGACCGCGCCCGGGATGCCGAGCTCCGTCTCGAGATAGGCGGTGAGCTTGGCGAGGTCGAGCTCCTCGCCGGGACGCACCGGCCTTGGTTCGTCGACCGTCATCCGCCGCGCTCCGCGCGCTGCATTCCGTAGCGCGTCAGGATCCGCTTGGCGACGACCATCTTGTGGACCTCGTCCGGACCGTCGTAGATCCGCGCGCCGCGCTCGTGGACGTAGTAGTGCGAGAGGATGGTGTCGCTCGTGATCCCGAGCGCACCGTGCAGCTGGATCGCGCGATCGACGAGCCGCAGCATCACATCCGCGACGTAGAACTTGATCACGCTGACCTCGTCGCGTGCCTTGTCGAACCCCTTCTTCTCGATCGTCCAGGCGGCGTGGAGCACCATCAGGCGCGACGCGTTGATCTCGGCGCGCGCCTCGGCGACCCACGCCTGCGCGATCTGCCGGGTCGCGAGCGTCTTGTCCTCGTCGATCTTGCGGCGCGTGATGTGCGAGCACATCTGGTCGAACACGCGCTCGCAGATCCCGATCCAGCGCATGCAGTGATGGATCCGGCCGGGGCCGAGGCGCTCCTGCGCGATCATGAAGCCGGCACCCTCGGGCCCGAGGCGGTTGGATTGGGGAACGCGTGCGCCGCGGTACCAGATCTCCGAGTGGCTGTTGTAGCCCTCGCCGGGGTCACCCATGATCTTGATGTTGCGCGTGCGCTCGAACCCCGGCGTGGTGGTCGGGACGATGATCATCGAGGCGCGCGCATGCGGCGAAGCATCGGGGTTGGTCACCGCCATCACGATCGCGAACGCGGCACCGTCGGCGGCCGTGGTGAACCACTTGTGACCGTCGATCACGTAATCGTCGCCGTCCTTGCGAGCGGTGCACGACAGCAGCGTCGGGTTCGAGCCAGGATTCTCCGGCTCGGTCATCGAGAAGCACGAGCGGATGTCGCCGCGCGCGAGCGGCTCGAGCCAGGTCGCCTTCTGCTCGGCGGTCCCGAACTTGTGCAGGATCTCGATGTTGCCGGCGTCGGGTGCCTGCGCTCCGAACACGTAGTGGCCGATCGGTGTCCGACCGAGGCGCTCGGAGACCAGGCCGTGCTCGACGAGCGAGAGCCCGAGCCCGCCGACGTCCTTCGGTAGCTGCGGGCCCCACATGCCCGCGGCCTTGACCTGCGCGCGGAGCTCGGCGAGGCGGGGCGCGGCTGCCACGAAGCCATGCTCGAGGACCTCCGCCTCGACGGGCATCACCACGTCGGCGATGAACTTCTCGATGCGCTCGAGCAGGGGGCGAACGGTCTCGGGGGGATCGAAGTCCATCGCTATCTCTCCGTGTGCTGCTCGTCGGTCAGGTGACCGGTGAGGTTGAAGGTGACGAGCGAGACCTCTTCGGGCTGCCACGCGGCACTGCGCGCGAAGGCTTGCGTGCGGAAGCGCAGCTCCGTGACCGAGGCGTTCCGGATCACGATGCTCGTGCGGACCATCCGCGCGTCGGGAATCCCGAACGTCAGTCCGACCGCGACGCCGATCGGGCCGGCCGAGGTGACACACGCGATCCGTGCTCCCGATCGCGCTCCGCCAAGCATCCGGGTGAGGCCCGCGCGCACGCGTGAGACGAACGCGCTCACGCGTTCCAGTCCATCGACCGCCCACTCGTCGCTCGCCCACTTGGCGAGGATCGTGTGAAATGCCTCATCGAGCAGGCGCGGCGTGGGCGCGGAGGTCAGCGCCTCGAACGTTGGATCCAGCTCGACCAGCCTCGGCACGAGGTGCTGAAGCATCTCGAACGCCGGGTACTCGGCGAGCTCGGGGAGCTGGGTTGCGGGGGGCAGGACGACGCCCAGGCTGCTCGCCCCCTCGGTCGCGTAGCTCACGGTCTGGACCTGACGCTTCAACGGACCGCTGTAGATCTGGTCGATCTTCATCGTGGCGAGCCACCGCCCGACCGCCCGCGCCTGGTCCTGGCCGCGGACCGAGAGCCGATCGTAGTCAGCCTCACCGTACGACGCCTGACCGTGGCGAATCAGATAGAGGGTGCCCACGCGCGGGCATCCTAACCCCGTGGGGTCCGTCGAGGTTGGGCCAGCCGTCCCCAGTTGCCACGCACATCGGCCTACGCCGTTGGGTCACGGGGACCACGCGCGGTCGGCAGTTGGCACGAAGCTTGGTTAGCATCGACCGCATGAAGCTTCGCCACGTCCTGTTCCTCGCGCTGATCGGCTGCGGACCTGCCGTCTCCGGAGGCGATGACACCGGCGGTGATGATCAGGACACCGATGGCGATCTGATCGCCGACGCTCACGAAGGCCGGGCGGAAGGCACCGATACCGACGCGGACGGAACGCCTGACTTCGAGGACGAGGACAGCGATGGCGACGGGATCCCCGACTATCGCGAGGCCGGCGACAGCGACGCGGAGACCGCGCCGATCGACTCCGACGCTGACGGCATCCCGGACTTCCGCGATCTCGACAGTGATGGCAACGAGCGGACCGACACCGTCGATGGAGTCGAGGATCAGGACGGCGACAACGTCGGCGCCTATGCGGATCGCGATGACGACGGTGATGCGATGGACGACATCGTGGAGCTCGGTCCGAACCCGCAGCAGCCGGTCGACACCGACACCGATGGGATCGCGGACTTCCGTGATACCGACAGCGACAACGACACGATCGATGACCTCTACGAGGGAGCGACCGACTACGACTCCGATGGCACCGGCAACTACATCGACCTCGACAGCGATGGCGACTGCGTCAGCGATCGCGCCGAGGCACGTGGCACGCCGCCGATGGACACCGACCAGGATCATCATGCGGACTTCATCGATCGCGACAGCGACAACGACGGTGTGCCCGACGTCGGCGAGGACGAGAACTGCAACGGCACCGTCGATGCGGGGGAATCGAGCCCGACCAACGTCGATACCGATGCGGACGGCGTGACCGACCTCGTCGAGACCGCGGCTGGAACCGACCCGGCCAATCCCGCGAGCAACCCGCAGGCGAACGGCGACTTCGTGTTCGTCGAGCCGTACCAGGCGCCGCAGATGCCGCTGTCGTCGGATCTCGACTTCTCGACCAAGCTGCAGGCCGTCGACCTCTACGTGATGCTCGATCGGTCCGGATCGATGTCGGCCGAGATCAACTCGATCAAGAACAACCTCGCGAGCGTCGTCCGCAACGTCGCGTGTGCACCGCTTGGCACCGGAACGCCGCCGAACTGCATCCCGGATCTGTGGGCCGGCGCGGCGACGATCGGCTATCACGGCAGCGGCGCCACCGCGTTCCAGAACTGGGTCGACATCCAGCCGAACGCGAGCTTCGCGGGCGTCCCGATCACCGAGCCAACCGGCATCACCGACTCGCAGGAGCCGCTGACGTTCGGCGCCTACGCAGCGATCACCGGCCAGGGCGGGGCGAACTTCACGATGGGCGCGGTCCCGGCGCGCGCGAGCTGCGCGGGCTCGCCGGCCGCCAACGGTGGCTACCAGACGTTCGGGTATCCGTGCTTCCGCCAGGGCGCGCTGCCCGTGGTGATGCTCGCGACCGACGAGCCGCCGACCGGAGCCGGCGACACGTACACGTCTCCGGTGTGGTCCTCGGTGGTGAAGCCCGAGTTCCTGACGCGCAAGGCAAAGCTCGTCGGCATCCTCGGCGACGGTCTCAACGGGACCACCCAGGCGGATCTCGAGACGATGGCGCGTGACACCGGAGCGGTCGACGCGCTCAACGGCAACGCGCCGCTCGTGTTCAATGGCTCGGGAGCGAACGCGGCCGCGGCGATCCAGACCGGCATCCTGCGCCTCGCCAACGGACTGCCGCTCGATATCAATGCGACGACGACCGACGATCCGACGGATGCGGTCAATGCGATCGCGTCGTTCGTCGATCACCTCGAGACCTTGCAGACCGGGTCGGCGCAGTGCGCGAGCGGGCTGACCGACGTCGACACCAACGCCGACACCTTCAAGGACAAATTCGTCCAGGTCCGAACGGGAACCCCGGTGTGCTGGCGCGTGGTCTCGAAGCAGAACACCACCGTGCCGGCGACCGAGGCGCCGCAGCTGTTCCGCGCGACGGTGCGGGTCTACGGTGACGGCGTCACCCAGCTCGACGAGCGTGACGTGTTCTTCCTCGTCCCGCCCAAGCCGTTCGACGGCCCGATCCAGTAGTCGGCCCGGAGCTAGAAGTACATCCGGCAGCTCTTGCAGTAGAACCGCAGGTGCTCCTCGACCCACGCCATCGGTGCCTCGCACTGCGGGCACGCGGGCGACGGTCCGCTCGCGGCGGCCTCTTTCGGTGGTGGCAGCGAATCCGGCGCGGTCGAGACCGGGATGTTCGGGGGCGGGCTCGCGATGGGCGGGCTCGGCGCTGGTGTCGGCGTCGAGACCTCGGGGCGAGCGACCGGGATGTTCGGAACGCGGATGTTCGGGGTCGCGAACGTGCTGCTGGCGACCGGCGGGCTACTGATCGCGGGCGACGTCGAATCGCCCACGGCGAGGTCCGAGGCGCTGAGCTTCTCGCGCGCGATCGTCTCGATCTCGTTCTGACTCTCGCGAGCCACCGCCCGGATCAGCTCGGACGGTGACAGCCGCGGCCGCGCGGAGGTGTGGATGTCGCTCGCGCTATCGCGCGCCAGCTCACTCGCACTGAAGCGCTCGCGCCCGCGGGTCTCGGCGTCGTCGGGGCTGACCGGCTGTGCTCCGAGCTCGGTGTGCTCGTCCCCGGCGTCGCCGATCCCGAGCCCCGCATTCGTCATCGGCCGACCGACCGAGACGCCGGACCCCGAGGATGCACCGTCGCGCTGGATCGTCATCGCCTCGCGATCGACGGTCTCCATGCCCTCGGACGGATCGGTCTCGGCGCGAGTCGGAAGCGTCATCGGGAGGATCGGACCGAGCGGCCGCGGAGTCGACGGTGGCGGCACGACCGCGCCGGCGATCGTTGGCAACGCGACGCGGACACCGGTGCCCGCCGGCGGCGGAACACTCGGGCCCTTGCTGCGCGGAGATGGCAAGCCCGTGGAGCGCGGCGGCGGCACGAGACCCGCCACCGTCGAAGGTGGTCCGAGCGGAGGTGGTGGAACACTTGGCGAGTGGGTGCGCGGCCCGGGCGGCAAGCTCGGTGCCTTCGCGCGTACGGGCGGCGAGACGCTCGCGGCCTTCGTGCGAGCCTCGGCACTCGGAGGGCCGAGGCTCGGAACCTTTGATGGTGGCAGCGGCGGTCCGACGCTCACCGACTTCGCGCGCGAATCGCTACCGGGCAGCGCCGGGAGGTTGCCCGACTTCGAGCGCGGGTCGGTGCTCGACGGCAGCGGGGGCGCGACGCTCGCGGAGCGTGCCCGTCCGTCGGGCGGTGGCGTCGCGAGCGGCGGCCCGCCGGGGCGCGCGCCGAACGGCGAGGGGCTGCCGGGAAACGGCGTCGGCGCCATCAGCGGCGGGGGCTCCGGCGCGGTGAACGCGGCCAGGCGCGGCGCCGTTCCATAGGTCTGCTGCGGAGGTGCGAGAGGGCCGGCGGGACCCGCGAGCTGTCCACCTGGGCTCGGCGGCGGGCGCCCACCCGGCGGCTCGGTCGTCGGAGGTGCGGACGGCGCGGGCTCCTCCTTCAGCAAGGCGAGCACATCGACCGGCTGTGAGCTCGCGGGCGGTGGCGGTGCGAGGCCCGGTGCGTACGACTGTCGCGATGGCTGGAGCGCGAGCCTGGGCGTCGGCTGCATCGCGAAGATCGCGCCGCCGATCGCGCACGCGAGCCCGCCGCCGAACACCGCGAGCCCGAGCGGCGAGATCGGAAGGCCGATGCTGGCGTTGGTGAGCTGCTCGCTGCTCAGCAGCAACGGGATCGCCAGCACGCCGCTGACCACGGCGACGCCGATCGTGATCTTCGCGAGCGTCTTGCGACGGTCGTTGTCGGCGGCAGCTGCCCCGGCGAGGAGCAACGCGACCAGTGCGAGGATCCCGGAGCTGCCCGCCTCGGCGTAGCGCAGTGCGCCGAACGTGCTCGCGACCTTCAGCGGCTCACACGACTCGTCGCCTCCGGTGTTGCAGCCGACCGCCCGGATCATCGAGACGTTGACCGCCTTCTTGTGCATGGGCTCGCCGTTGCGGGTCGGCGCACCCTCCCACCAGCCCGCGGGGACGCCGGTGATCGACGATGCCAGCAAGAGGGCCGCGATCACCGCGAGCGCCGCGCCGGCGACGCGAGGAGACATAGCCCGAGGCTAGCATAGGACGCCCGGCGCCCCGTGGTTCACGACCCGGCGAGCATGTCGATCGCCGTGGTCGCGGTCGACGCGGTGCGAAACAGCGTGCGGACCTCCGGTCGGAGCACGCCGATCGCGGCGGCGTGGTCAAGAAACGAGCCCATGGCCGACCAGAACCCCTCGACATCGAGGAACACGATCGGCTTGGTGTGATAGCCGAGCTGCATTCCGGTGAGCTGCTCGAACGCTTCCTCGAGGGTGCCAAACCCGCCGGGCGCCACCACGAACGCATCTGCGAGCGTGAACATCATCGCCTTGCGCTGGTGCATCGTCTCGACGACGTGCTGCTCGGTCAGCCCGGTGTGCGCGACCTCGAAGTCGACCAGCGCCTGCGGGATCACCCCGATCACCCGACCGCCCGCGGCGAGGGCGGCGTCCGCGAGCACCCCCATCAACCCGCGGTGCGCGCCGCCGTACACCAGCGTGAGATCGCGCCGTACGAGCTCACGTGCCAGCGCCTCGATCGCGGCGACGTCGGCCGGGCGTCCTTGCGACGAGGACAGGAACACGCAGACCGATCGCATGGCGCGAACCTACCGCATGCTAGCGTCGGGCTGTGGCGCTGAGCTGGTACGATCGCGCATTCGCCGAGCTCGCCGTGCGCGAGCTCTATGCGATCACGGCGCTGCGTGAGCGGGTGTTCGTCGTCGAGCAGAACTGTGCGTACCTCGATGCCGACGGTGCCGATCCGCAGTGTCGGCACCTGTGGGCCGAGGACGAGACGCGCAGGATCCACGCGTACTGCCGGCTGGTGCCCGCAGGTGTGAAGTTCGCCGAGGCCTCGATCGGGCGCGTGATCACGGCGCAGGAGGCGCGCGGCACGGGCCTGGGCAAGGAGCTGATGCAGCGAGCGCTCGCGGCGGTGGGCCCGGTGACCGTCCGGATCGGTGCGCAGGCTCACCTCGAGAAGTTCTACGGCGACCTCGGCTTCGTGCGGGCATCGGAGCCCTACGACGAGGACGGCATCCCGCACATCGAGATGCTGCGCACGCCCTAGGCGCGGGTGCCGCGGAAGCTCGCGGCGAACAGCAGCCACACGCCCTCGATCATCAGGCCACCGGCCTCGCGCTCGACCTCGACCGCTCCGCCCTTCTCGCTCATCTTTTCGACGACGTCGGACAGGGCGACGACGCCCCAGATCGACTGGATCAGGTACATCGCCCAGGCGAGTGCGATCAGACCGACGATCAGCGCGATCGCCGCGACGGGTTTGTTGGCCGGGAGCAGCGCCGTCGTGACCGCCGCCATGCCGTAGATCATCATCCACCGCAGCGGGTCGGGATCGTTGACCTGGAGGACGACGCAGAGCCCGAACAGCGCGGCCATCAGCCCGCACCCGACCCTGAACCAGGTCGGCACGGGGGCCATGGATCTCCGGTCGGTCACGCGCGACAAGGTTACCTGATCATCTAGTTGCCGGTCGATTGCGTGGGCGCGGCGCGAATGCTTTGATGCGCCCCATGCGCATGATCCTCGTCGGACCTCCTGGTGCTGGAAAGGGCACGCAGGCGGCCAGGCTGATCGAGACGTACAAGATCCCCCACATCTCGAGCGGCGACATGCTGCGCGCGGCTGTGAAGGAGGGTACGGAGCTCGGAATCGCCGCCGACGGCTTCATGAAGGCCGGCAGGCTGGTGCCTGACGACGTCGTGATCGGGATGATCCTCGAGCGCGTCGCCAAGCCGGATGCCGCCAAGGGCTTCATGCTCGATGGCTTCCCGCGGACGCAGCCCCAGGCGCAGGCGCTCGATGATGCGATGACCAGGGCGGGGTTTGATCTCGATGCGGTCGTGCTGCTCGAGGTCCCCGACCAGCTGCTCGAGGAGCGCGCGGTCGGGCGCCGCACCGATCCCGTGACCGGCAAGATCTATCACCTCAAGTACAACCCGCCGCCCGCGGAGATCGCGGATCGGCTCCAGCACCGCAAGGACGACACCATCGAGGCGGTGACCACGCGCGTGCAGAAGTATCACTCGGAGACCGCACCGATCGTGCCGTTCTACATGGCCAAGGGAATTCTCAAGCGGGTCGACGGGGTGGGTGATCCGGACGAGGTCACGAAGCGCATCACCTCCGTGTTGAACAGCTGATGGCGGGCTTCGATCACAAGACCCTCGACGCGAAGTGGCAGGCGTTCTGGGAGCGCGAGCAGACGTTCCTGACGCCGACCGATCGCACCCGGCCGAAGTACTACGTCCTCGACATGTTCCCGTACCCCTCGGGCGACGGGCTGCACGTCGGCCATCCCAAGGGCTACACGGCGACCGACGTCGTCGCGCGCGCGAAGCGGATGATGGGGTTCAACGTGCTGCGCGTGATGGGCTGGGACAGCTTCGGGCTCCCCGCCGAGCGCCGCGCGGAGCGCACCGGCGAGCACCCGAGCGTGATCACGGCGCGCAACATCGCGACGTTCAAGAGCCAGCTCCAGAAGCTCGGCCTGTCGTACGACTGGACCCGCGAGCTCGCGACCAGCGATCCGACCTACTACAAGTGGACGCAGTGGATCTTCGAGCTGCTGTTCGAGCGCGGCCTCGCGTATCGCGCCGAGGTCCCGGTCAACTTCTGCCCGGCGCTCGGGACCGTCCTCGCCAACGAGGAGGTCAAGGACGGCAAGTACATCGAGACCGGTGACGACGTCGAGAAGCGGTTGATGAAGCAGTGGATGCTGCGGATCACCGAGTACGCCGACCGGCTGTCCGAGGATCTGACGGGGCTCGACTGGCCGCCCGGCACGCACACCGCGCAGTTCGAATGGATCGGCAAGTCGATCGGCGCGAACGTCGTGTTCAAGGTCGTCGGTAGCGACCACCCGATCACGGTGTTCACGACGCGCCCTGACACGCTGTTCGGCGGAACCTGGGTCGTGCTCGCGCCCGAGCATCCGCTCGTCGATCAGATCACGACGCCCGAACAGCGCGCCGCGGTCGCCGCGTATCGCGACCAGGTCGGCAAGCGCAGCGAGCGCGATCGCACGACCGAGGCGGCCGATGCACCGAAGACCGGCGTGGCGACGGGCGCGTTTGCGATCAACCCGGTCACCGGAAAGCAGATCCCGATCTGGATCGCCGACTACGTGCTCGCGAGCTACGGCACCGGTGCGGTGTTCGCATGTCCCGCGCACGACGAGCGCGATCACGCGTTCGCGACGAAGTTCACGCTACCGATCATCGAGGTCGTCAAGGGTGGCGAGAACGTCCAGGTCGCGGCGTACACCGGCGACGGTCCGCACGTGAACAGCGACTTCCTCGACGGGCTCGACATCGATGCCGCCAAGGAAAAGGTGATCGGCTGGCTCGAGGCGCATGGCCTCGGCTCGAAGAGCATCCGCTACAAGCTCCGCGACTGGCTGTTCTCGCGCCAGCGCTACTGGGGCGAGCCGTTCCCGACCTACGAGCTGCCCGACGGTCAGGTCAAGCTCGTGCCGAAGAGCGATCTGCCGGTCGCGCTGCCGCAGATCGACGAGTACAAGCCGACGCGCGACGGCCAGCCGCCGCTCGCGCGCGCGAAGGACTGGCTGCCGGTGACTGACAAGGAGACCGGTCAGGTCGCGATGCGCGAGACCAACACGATGCCGCAGTGGGCGGGCTCGTGCTGGTACTACCTGCGCTTCATCTCACCGCAGCTCACGGATCAGCCGTGGGATCGCGAGGAAGAGAAGTACTGGATGCCGGTCGACCTCTACGTCGGCGGCAACGAGCACGCGGTGCTCCACCTCCTGTACGCGCGGTTCTGGCACAAGGTGCTGTACGACGCTGGGTTCGTCTCGACGAAGGAGCCGTTCCAGCGCCTGTTCCACCAGGGCATGATCCACAAGACCTCGTACCGCGAGCCGAAGAGCGGCAAGTACCACTACGACCACGAGGTCGAGCAGCGCGATGGCGCCTGGTACGTGAAGGGTACGAACGACGTCGTCGAGACCAAGCTCGATAAGATGTCGAAGAGTCGCTACAACGTCGTCAATCCCGACGACATGGGCAACGAGTTCGGCGCGGACGCGATGCGCATGTACGAGCTGTTCATGGGTCCGCTCGAGGATGGCGTCGAGTGGGAGACCTCGGGGGTGGCCGGCACGCGGCGGTTCCTCGATCGCGTGTGGCGCCTGCTCGTGGTCCCCGCGGACCCGAGCTCCGGCATCGAGGCCGATACGCTGAGCGGCAAGGTCAGCGAGGATGCGCCGCGGGACAACAAGGATCTCGAGCGCACGCTCCATGCGGCGATCAAGAAGGTGACCGCGGCGGTGACGGACCTCCGGTTCAACACCGCGATCGCCGACATGATGGTGTTCGTCAACGAGGCGACCAAGGCGACGGCGATCCCGCGCGACTGGTTCGAGATGTTCGTCAAGATCCTCTCGCCATTCGCGCCGCACATCGCCGAGGAGCTGTGGCAGCGCCTCGGTCACACGACGACGATCACGTACGAGCCGTGGCCGGCGCACGACGAGGCCAAGCTCGCGCGCGACGTCATGGTGATCGCCGTGCAGGTGCTCGGGAAGCTGCGCGGTCAGATCGAGGTCCCGCCGGATGCGACCGAGGCGACGATCCTCGCGGCCGCGAAGGCCGACCACAAGGTCCAGCAGTTCCTGGCCGGCAAGCCGATCAAGCGCGAGATCTACGTCAAGGGTCGGCTCGTCAACTTCGTCGTCTGATCGACCTACAACACCGGCGTATTGTCGCGGGTGTACACGGCGACCGCGCCCACCACGACGTTCCACCCCGTGGCCTGCAGCCCGAACCGACCGGCGCGCAGGAACGGAGCGTTCGCGTACTCCACGCTCTGACCACCCGTGGACACCTTGCAGCGCACGGAGTTCGCGCTGCCGCTGCCCTGGATCGTGGCGCGGATCCGGAGCCGGTCAGCCATCGCGAAGGGAATCGTGGCCGAGGAGCCGGTGCCCACGCTCCCGACGTACGTCATCGCGCGCCCGCCCGCGGTGCCGCAGGCCACGTCGAATTCCGCCGAATCGACGCCGGCACGCAACGAGACCCTGAGCACGGATGCCTGGCTTGCGGCCGTGTAGTCGGCGGCGACATCGTAGGTCGTCGAGGGCGCGCGCTCGATCCGGTCGGTGGTGGCGACCAGGATGCGTGAGTCTCCGACCGTCTCGGCGGTCGGCGCGCCGGCGAGGTCCCAGCCAAGCTCGCCCTCGCGGGTCCTGAACAGTGCCGACGTGACCGCCGGATCCTGGAACGCCATCAGGCAGAGCAAGCGGTCTCCCGGGATCGCCGGGAAGGGATCGCAGGTGTCGGGGATCCCGTCGGCATCGCCGTCCGCTGGATCCTCGTCCGCATCGAGGGGACACGGATCGTCGGCGTTCGCGAGCGTATCGCCGTCGGAGGAGATGTCGGCATCGGCCGCTGCTGCGAAGCAGTCGTCGACAAAGTCGATCACGCCATCCTTGTCGAGATCGGGGCCGCCGGCACCCGCATCGACGAGGAGCGTGTCCTCGATCCCGAACACCTGATTGCAGCCGCACGCCAGGAGCACAAGCACAACCGACCGCATTCCCCTCACGCTATCACGCGGTAAGGTGCGCGGATGGAGCGCGAGTTCATTCCCGTCAACGTCGCCGTGCTGACTGTCTCCGACACCCGCACCCTCGAGACCGACACGTCGGGCAAGCTGATCGCCGATCGACTCTCCGAGGTCGGTCACACGATCGTCGCGCGCACGATCGTCGTCGATTCCGAGCTGATCATCCGCGCGCAGCTCGCCCAGTGGATCGCAGATCCTGGTGTCGACGTCGTGATCGCGACCGGCGGCACCGGCGTCACACCACGCGATGTGACGCCGGAGGCCCTGGCGCCGCTGGTGACCAAGCAGATCCCAGGATTCGGCGAGCTGTTTCGCTGGCTGTCGTTCGAGGAGATCGGCACGTCGACGATCCAGAGCCGCGCCGAGGCTGCGCTGTGCGGATCGACGTACGTGTTCCTGCTGCCCGGCTCCAACGCCGGGGTCCGTCTCGGCGTCGAGAAGATCCTGATCCCGCAGCTCGACCATCGGTTCAAGCCGTGCAACTTCGTGATGCTATTGCCGCGGATCAAGAACGAACCGACCGGCCGCGCCTGACTGCTACGTCCGCAGCCCGTGCTTGCGGAGCAGGGTGAGCAGGTACGGTCGGTCCATCCGCGCGAGACGCGCCGCCTCCGACGCGTTGCCCTCGGTCCGCTCGATCAGGTCCTTGAGGTAGTCGACCTCGAACCGCGTCAGCGCCGCAGCGCGTGCATCGCGATACGCGACGACCTGCGCGGCGGTCGATGGCGGGCTCGCATCGACGGTGGCGCGCCGTTCGCCGCCGAGATCGAGCTCGCCCATCACGATCGCCGCCTCGATCACGTTGCGGAGCTCGCGGACGTTGCCGGTCCACGGGTGAGCTCGCAGTGCCTCGAGCGCCGTCGACAGCGGGCCGAGCTCGGCCACGCCGGTCAGCTTCTGTACGAAGTGCATGACCAGCGGCTCGACGTCCTCTGGACGCTCGCGCAGCGGCGGGATCATGATCTTGGCGACCGCGAGCCGGTAGTAGAGGTCGGCGCGGAACCGGCCTGCGTTGACCTCCGCGCGCAGATCACGGTGGGTCGCGGCGAGGATCCGGACGTCGACGTCGATCTGCTGCGCGCCGCCGACCCGCGTGAAGGCGCGACGCTCGAGCACGCCGAGCAGGGCGGGCTGGACCTCGAGCGGGAGCTCGCCGATCTCGTCGAGCAGCACCGTGCCGCCGTTCGCCCGCTCGAACGCGCCGGTGCGTCGCTGATCTGCGCCGGTGAACGAGCCCTTCTCGTGACCGAACAGGATCGATGCGATCAGCGTGGCCGGTAGCGAGCCGCAATCGACCACGACGAGCTCACCACCGCGGCGCGGGCTCGCCTCGTGGATCGCGCGCGCGACCACCTCCTTGCCGACGCCGGTCTCTCCCTGGATCAGGACCGACGAGTCAACCCGCGCGAGCTTGTGGACCAGGCGCGCGACCTCCCGGATCCCGTCGCTGTCGCCGACGAGATCGGAGGGGCGTGGTGCATCGGTCAGCGGCGGTGCGATGCCCGAGCCCGCATCGTCGACCGCGATCATGGTGTCACCGAGCTTGAGTCGCGTGCCTGCCGGGACCACCGCGCGCTCGATCCGGACCGGGCCGACCCAGGTTCCGTTGCGGCTCCCGAGATCGGTGATCTGGAGTCCCCCGGCCGCGCGGCGCAGCTCGAGGTGATAGCGGCTGACGGTCGGATCGGTGAGCACGAGCGCGTTGTCGCTGCTCGTGCCGATCGCGATCGAGGCGCCATCGTCCGGCGCGCACTGCGTCCCGCGGTCCGGCCCGTCCTCGACGGAGATCCGCAAGCGATGAACGAGCCGCACCGGTCGGGGCTGCAGCCGCGTTCGGGGGACGTCGTCCATCGGCCGAGAGTACCAGGTCACTGGGATCGCCCAAGCAGGAGTCGTGCCTGTTGGGGGTGGCCATCGGAGGAGGAGGCATGCGAGGTGCACACGAACCGCGCCGGAGGATTCATGCTCACTCGTGTTCTGTGTCTCTCGATCGCGATTGCTGCCACCACGTCCACCGTTTCCCACGCCGGCGCGATGTCACCGGTCGCGAGCTTTGGCGCCAACCCCGGTGGGCTGAGCGCGTACGAATACATTCCGGCGGGCCTCCCCGCGAACGCGCCGATGGTCGTCGTGCTGCACGGCTGCACGCAGAGCGCGGCGGCGATGGAGAACGCTGGCTGGCAGGCGATCGCGGACGAGTACAAGTTCGCGGTGCTCTACCCGGAGCAGACGACGGCGAACAATCCGGTCCGCTGCTTCAACTGGGCCGGCGAGAACGGGGATCCGGCGAACCTCGTGCGCGGCCAGGGCGAGAACGCGTCGATCATGGCGATGATCGATGCCCAGATCGCGACGCACGGGATCGATGCCAAGCGCGTGTTCGTCGTCGGGTTCTCGGCGGGCGCCGGGTTCACCGCGGTGATGCTCGCGACCTGGCCGGAGCGGTTCGCCGCCGGCGCGATCATGTCGGGCCTGCCGTATCGCTGCGCGAC
The DNA here is from genome assembly GCA_028287135.1 of Myxococcales bacterium. Classification (GTDB taxonomy): domain Bacteria; phylum Myxococcota_A; class Polyangia; order Haliangiales; family Haliangiaceae; genus JABFXX01. Next base: position 9,824 of record JAQBQE010000069.1, on the reverse strand, counting down.
CACGGTCAACGGTGCGTTCAGCTGCCTGAACCCCGGCGTCGACAGGACTCCGGCGGCGTGGGGAACCCTCGTGCGCACCGCGAGTGGCGGGTTCACCGGGACGTGGCCCAAGGTGCAGATCTGGCAGGGCGCGACCGATACCACCGTCGCGCCGAAGAACGCCGACGAGCTCGTCGATCAGTGGACCAACGTGCACGGCATCACCGCGGCACCGGAGTCCGAGACGATCGGTAGCGCCGTGCGCACGACGTACGCGAGCGGCGGCAGCGTCGTGGTCGAGAGCTACCGGATCGCGGGGATGGGGCACGCGATCGTCGTCGGTACCGATCCGCTCGGAGCATGCAGCGGCACGACCGGGAGCTACTTCGTCGACAAGGGCGTGTGCTCGACGCTGCGCGCCGCGCAGTTCTTCGGGCTCACCAGCGGTGGCGACGGCGATGGCAGCGGCAGCGGCAGTGGCAGTGGCAGTGGTGAGGGTGGCGGCGGTGACGGCGGTGACCACGGTGCGGGCGCCGTCGACGGTGGATCCGGCTGCAGCGCGGGACCCGAGCCGACGTGGCTCGCGATGCTGGCGCTGCTCGGTCTCCGCCGGCGTCGCGCACGGGGCTGAAGGCAGGTCGCGGATGTAGGGCCGGGCCCACGATCGCGAGTGCCGCCTGTTGGCGTGAACCAACAGTGGCGACGCTCCGGCACCGACCGAGCGCGGATCCGCCGGGCACATCGCGTGCAACCGAGCCGCGCACATGCAGATCGCCCGCACGCTGCCTCGGTTCCTCGCCCTCCTCGCTGCCGTGGTGCTCTCGAGCCGCACGGCGAATGCCGCGCTGACCGCAGTCACCGGCTTCGGATCGAATCCCGGCGGGCTCGCGATGTACGAGTACGTTCCTTCGGGGCTGACCGCAGGCCGCCCGATTGTCGTCGTGATGCACGGCTGCACGCAGACCGCCGCGAACATGGAGGTGGCCGGCTGGAACGCGCTCGCCGACCAGTACAAGTTCACGGTGGTCTATCCCGAGCAGTCCACGAGCAACAATCCGGTCCGCTGCTTCAACTGGGCGGGCGAGTACGGCGACACCGCGAACCTCGTGCGTGGGCAGGGCGAGAACCAGTCGATCATCCAGATGGTCGACAAGGCGATCGCGACGCACGCGGCGGACTCGACCAAGGTGTTCGTCGTCGGATTCTCGGCGGGTGCGGCGTTCGCTTCGGTGCTCGCCGCGACCTGGCCGGATCGGATCGCGGCGGTCTCGATCATGTCGGGGCTCCCGTACAAGTGCGCGACCAGCGTCAACGAGGCCTACAGCTGCCAGAGCCCGGGCGTCAGCAAGACGCCGGCGCTATGGGGTGACCTCGTGCGGGGCGCGCATGCGGGTCCGTATCCGCGCGTCCAGATCTGGCACGGCGCGTCCGACTCGACGGTGGTGCCGGCGAACCAGACCGAGCTGGTCGAGCAGTGGACGAATGCACACGGCGCCGATGCCACCGCTGACTCGACCGAGATGATCGGCACGACGACGCACAAGACGTACACGAGCGGGACGACCGTGGTCGTCGACGCGTACACCGTCGGCGGCATGGGTCACGCGATCGCGGTCGGTACCGATCCCGCAGGCGCCTGTCCGTCGACGGTGGGCGCGTACTTCACGAACCGGAGCATCTGCGCGACGCTGCGGGCCGCGCAGTTCTTCGGCATCGCGACGGGCGGCGGTGGCGGCGGCGGCGGTGGCGGCGGTGGCGGGGGAACGGTGGACACGACGAAGCCGACGCTCGCGTTCCAGTCGCCGGCGCATGGCGACGAGGTGAGCGGCGCGCTGACGGTCGTCGTGGCGGCGAGTGACGATGTCGCGGTCGATCACGTCACGCTGACCGTCGATGGCGCCGACGCCGGCTCGCACGTCGACGCGCCGTACCAGTTCACATGGGACGCGACGGCGGCAGGCCCCGGCGACCACACGCTGACCGCGGAAGCGACCGATGCATCGGGCAACACGCAGACCACCTCGATCACGGTGACCGTGCCCGGCGCGGGTGGCGGTGGTGGTAGCGGCGGCGGCAGCGGGAACGGCAACCAGCCCGGGGGCGACGCCGACGAGCTGCCGGGGTGCTCGCTCGATGCCGGCGGTGGCGGCACCGGTGCCGGCATGCTCGCGCTCGGACTCGTCGCGGTCCTCGGTCGGCGACGTCGTCGCTAGAACTGTGCGCCGAGCGCCAGCCCGGTGCCCGGTCCGGGACCGACCGAGAACGCGATCGGGCCGGTGTCACCGCGGACCGAGAAGCTGACCGCGACGAGGCCGGTGACGATCGCCGCACCGAACGCGATGTTCGCGGTCCAGCCCCAGCGACGGCCGCGGCGCTCGATGTCTTCGAGGTCCGAGAACTCGGCGCTGCCGCTCGCGCGCGCCGTATTCCATTCGTTCTGCGCCCGGCGCAGCTGCCAGGTCGCGACCGCGCCGGTCGTCAGCGCGACGCCACTGACCACGGCCCACAGCGGCCAGCGCGCGATCAGCGATCGCGGTTCGCCGCCGGGGACGCGCGGACCGAGCGCGCCCTCCAGTGGCACGACGCCGACCCACAGCCGGTTTCCCATCACATCGAGAGCGCTCGCCTCGGTCGCCTGGGTCCCGCTCGGGATCGCGATCCGCGTCGAGCGTTCGGCGACGACATCGGAGTGCACACCGGCACCGTCGATGACGTGGACCTGCACCCCGGCCACCAGGCCGAGCGCATCTGCATCGAGGTGCAGCGTGACCAGGCCTCGGGTCGAGGTCACCGACAGCCGCAGCGGAATGGAGCGCGCGCGCGCGGCCTCGAACGGCGCGGTCAGCTTGGGCGACGTGCCCTCCGGCAGCCGGAGCTCCGGGCGCAGCGCGAGCACGCGCGCGAAGTGACCTTCGGCGCGATCCGCTCGGTCGAGACCTGCCGCGAGCCTGCCGGCGAACAGGTGGAGCTCGGCGAGCCGACCTGGATCCGCACCACCGGCTGCGAGCGCGCCCTCGACGATCGTCAGCGCACCCTGATAATCGAGCGCGGCTTCGCGCTGGCGGGCCTCGGCGAGCGAATCATCGGCGTGCGCCGGTGTGGTGAACAGCGCGGTCGCGGCGACCGCCAGGAACAACGCAGCGCGCACGCCGCGAGCTTAGCAGTCATCACCAGGTCAGGTGGATCGGTCGGGCCGACTGGCCCGCCGGAACATCGACGGTCAGCTCCTTCGCCCGCCCATCCACGAGGACCGCGCGCAGGCGGTGGCGGCCCGCGGGGAGGCGGTACCCGACCATCGGGGTGACATCGAGGCGCTTGCCGTCGAGGAAGATCGTCGCGAACGGGGTCGATTCGATGCTGAACGTGCCGGGACGGGCAGGGCGCGACGTGCCAGAGCGCGGAGCGGATCCTGCGGCGGCGGTGGCGGCGGATCCGGCGGCGGCTCCCGATCCGGACTCGGATCCGGATCCGGATGCGGATTCAGACCCGGACCCGGATGCGGACTCGGCTGCGGATCCGGACTCGGAGTCGGATCCGGGCTCGGGCTCGGGCTCGGGCTCGACGGAGGTGGAGCCGGATGCGGCGGATCCGGCGTGCGCGGCGGTCGCGGGCTCGCTCGTGTGCGAGATCACCGCGCGCACGAGCAGCCCGAACAGCACCGACAGCGCGAGCGTCGCGATCAGCGCGATGGTCACCCCCCGGCGCCACCCCGAGAACGACTGCGCGTGCGTCGGGGGTGGCGACACGATCGTCTTCTCGCCGCGCATCGGTCGGGTCGCCACCTCGATCGGCTGGGCGCGCGCCACATCGACGATCTTGGCCTGGCGCGTGCGCTGTGCCGTCAGCTCGTCGGTGCTGGTCACCACCGCCGCGATCTCCGCCGGAGTGGCGACGCCGCCGTGCTTCGCCATCGCATCGACGATCGCCAGCGCGAGCTCCTTCGCGTCCCCGTGGCGATCGCGTGGGTCACGCGCGAGCGCTCGCGCGATCACATCGGCGACCTCCGTCGGGATCGCGGGGTCGACGGCATCGGCGCGTGGGATGGCGTCCTCGAGGATCGCGCGCGCCGACAGGTACTCGCTGTCGCGCTTGAACAGCCGCTGGTGCGTCGCGAGCTCGAACATCACGATACCGAGCGAGAACAGATCCGCACGCCGATCGAGCGGCTTGCCGAGCAGCTGCTCGGGCGACATGTACTGGGTCTTGCCCTTGATCGTGCCGGCCTCGGTCACCGACGAGCCGAGCACCTTGGCAATCCCGAAGTCGAGCACCTTGACGAGCCCGTCGGCGGTGACGAACACGTTCGACGGGGAGATGTCGCGATGAACGAGCTCGAGCAAACGATCCTGCTCGTCGCGCAGCTCATGCGCGTAGTGGAGGCCCGCGCATGCCTGGATGATCACGCCGGCCCAGATCCGGAGCTCGCGCAGCCGATCTGCCTCGCGCGGTCGGGCGATCAGATCGTGGAGCGGGATGCCGTCGAGGTACGGCATCACCAGGAAGTACTCGACACCGTCACGGCCGAGCTCGTAGACCTCGCACACGTTCGGGTGGTTGAGACGACCCGCGATCCTGCCCTCGTCGAACAGCATCGCGATGTACTCGCGCGACGCGCACAGCTCGGGGAGCAGGCGCTTGACCACGAACAGGCGCCAGAACCCCTCCTCGCCGGACAGTCGTGCGAGGTGGATCTCGGCCATCCCGCCGGTCGCGAGGTGCCCGATCAGGTCGTACCGGCCGAGCCGTGTCGGCGCAGGTCGCGCCTCGGGCGTGGGGGCGAGCTGGTACGATGTCACAGCGCCGCTACTATGCCGTGGAACGTCCTCGCCCACACGGGCATCGTCGCGCTGGTCCTCACGGGCGCCTGCACCTTCGATGCGGACTACAGCCGCGGAACCTACAAGTGCAGCGACGGCCGGTGCCCATCTGCCCTGGTCTGCGACACGCGCTCGGATACCTGCGTGGCGGCGCTCCCGATCGAGGATGCACCGGGAGATTCGGCGGTCGACGCCCGGATGGCGGCGCTGACCTGCACGGATCCCGGGCTCCTGACCTCGGGCGTTGCAGCGGCGGGTGACACGACCGGTCGCACGTCGCGGGTGTCCGCGTGGTGTGGTGGATTCGTGATGAACGGAGCGGACGAGGTCTACCGGATCACGCCGGCGGCCGGCGATCAGTTCCTCGTCGAGGTCACGGGCATGCGCGCGTACGTGGTCACCCCGTGCGGCTCGACCGCGGGCTGCCTCGGCAACCACTTCGCGTCCCAGGGCAACCCGATCGTGGTGACCGCACTCGTGGGCGGTCCGCTGTTCGTCGTCGTCGATCACGAGCTCGCCCCGACGGTGGGCGCGTACACGGTGACCGTCACGAAGCAGTAGCCTGTTGGGACCGGCCCACAGGGGCCACAGCGCCGTGGGACGCGGCCAACAGGCGATCTCACGCGGCCAGCAGGGCTCGCCTCCAGATCGACGGTGATCGACGCTGGTACGCCCGTTGCTCAGGTCGCGCGCCATGAAGCGCGCATGGCTCGTGGTCCTGGTGGGGTGTCAGCTCGGTGGGAACGGCCGCCCTGATGACCTCGGTGGTGGAGATGACACGGGTGTCGACGTGTCCGCGTGCGCGGAGGCGATGGCGGCTGCGCCCCTCGCTCCGGCGGGGTTCGACGTCCACGATGCGCTGCCTGCTGCGCGCCGCAACCGCTGGGACAAGACCAGCATGCCGCAGCCTGGCGATGTGATGTACCCGGGCGGTCGCTACCGCACGCTCACCCCCGACGAGGCGGGGATGACGCATCCGGGCTGCTCGACCGCCGGGCTCGGCTACACCCCGGCCCCGATCGCGGGCTATGCGTGCGCCGCGCGCGAGCTCGCGTTTCCGTCGGGCGTCAGCGAGGACACGACCAGGCCGATCGTGATCCTCGTCCACGGCAACAGCGAGTCACCCACGGGCTGGATGAAGTTCGTGCACGCGGACCCCGCGTCGCTGATGTTCCCTGCGGATACCGACGCGCGCGATCAGCTCGCCGAGCTGTTGCCGGCCGCTGGCTTTCGCACGATCGCGGTCGACTTCCGCTCCGACCTGATCGACGACCCGAACAGTCCCGAGGGCAAGGACACCGGCAACACGCCGCGCAACGCGGATCACGGCTGGAACGTCCCGATCCTCCAGGAGCTGGTCAAGCGAGTCGCGATCGCGAACCCCGGTCGCAAGATCTCGCTCGTCGGCTTTTCGCTCGGCGCGACCACCGTGCGCGATGCGCTGCGCCGGCTGTGGGTCGAGCACCAAGACGGGGCGTGGGACGTCAACATCTTCGAGCGCGTGCAGCACGTGATCGTCGCCTCGGGTGCGAACCATGGCGTGGTCAGCTTCGCAAAGCAGTGCGGCCTCAACCTGACGATGCGCGGCACGGTGACCTGCCAGATGGGCCAGCGCAATCAGTACACGCTGACCGCTTTCCATCGCCCGCTCAACGGCCCACCGATGACGACCGACAACGGTCAGTACGGCGGCTGGTGGGAGACGCCGTGCGCCGACGGTGACTACGCATTCGGCACCCGCAACGCGTGCGGCGACAACGTCGTCTCGTACACGTCGGTGACGATGAAGGATCTGATGAACGGCACGCAGCAGGACGAGTTCGTCTCGGAGCACGCGTCACGCCTGCATCCGACCGCGTGCGCTCACAACGTGATCAACGGCCTCAACGACTTCGACACCAGCGGCTACTTCTACAACGGCTTCTTTCGCAATCACTACGGCGCGGTTCGTAGCCCCGCTGGCCTCGTGAAGATCACCGCGGCACTGGAGAACTGATATGCGCACCCTGCTGATCGCGTCCCTGCTCGTCCCCACGATCGCGCATGCCGAGATCGAGTTTCCCCCCGAGTCGATGCGCCGCGAGCCGATCGTCGTCGCCGTGACGGACACCGACGCTGCGGTCGAGCCCGCCGGTACGGTGACCGCGACGGTGACGCCGAACCCGACCCGTCGCGGAAAGTGGATCGAGCCGTACGGCGCGATTGCCGGCGGCGTCCACCTCCAGAGCCTGCACCAGCCTGCCGACGTCAAGACGCAGGAGCAGAACCCGACCGTGGCGGTCTCGCGCCTCGGGATCCGCGGCGGCACCGGTCCGTACGTGACGTTCGCGAGCGAATTCGAGGCGTCGCTCGGCGGCCCGATGGGCTATGGCTCGAGTGTGTGGGAAGGGCAGGCGGCGATCGCGATCCGCGACCAGTACGTCCGCTACGCGCGCGCTGGCTGGTCGATTGCTGCAGGTCGGGTCGCGGATCCGGCGAGCTATGACTACGTCTCGGCGCACCTCGGAGATCTGCTCTACACCGACCTCTACACGCGAGACCCGCTGCTCTACTCCGGCGCCGATCGCGGCAACGGCCTGTACGGCAGCTATCAGGTCACGAAGTACCTGACCGTTGGTGCGACGTTCCACTCGACCAACCCGACCGGCATCACCGGCACGCTCGCGATCGGCGGCAAGCTGCAGCCGTTCGATCGCCCGTTCTATCTCGCGGCTGCGCAGGTCGGAAACTCGCAGAACAACCTTCCCGATCAGAACCTCCACATCTACTTCGGGTCGCCATCACTGCTGTTCAGGTCCGAGCACCTCGAGGCCAAGGCCGAGGTCCAGATCTACAGCCTCGACACCCAGCAATCGATCACGGACGATCAGTCGATTCGCGGCTACAACCTGCGGCTCGGAGCTCGCGCCCACCTCGACACTCCCGCCGGCGAACTCTCGCCGTTCGCCAACGTGTCGCGCAACAAGAACGAGATCCTCGATCCGACCGACTCCAAGTACCGGCTCGCGGAGCTGTTCCGCAGCTACACGTTCTCGACGGGCGTCGACCTCAACCTCCGGGACAGGAGCGGCGTGGGCGCGTCGTATGCCGTCGTCGACACCCGGGAGCCCGCCCAGCACGTCCGCGAGCACTACCTGAACCTCGGCGCGAGCTACTGGGTCGAGGCGGGCTTCGCCCTTGGCCTCCGCGGCTCGATCTTCGCGCAGCAGATCAGCGGCGAGACGATGACCACGGGGGCGCGCTCGGTGTTCATGACCGCGCGCCTGGTCCTCGACTAGTGTTATCGTCGAGGCGATGAGCTCGCTGGACCTCGCGCTACAGCGCGCGCTCGCCGTCAGGTTGAACCTCCAGATCAGCTTGTCGCAGCTCGCGATCGTCGAAGAATGGATGGACATCCATCTCGACCGCTGGCTCGAGCACAACCCGATGCCACCGGACATGCCGCCCGATGGCGACGGTGTCAGCTATCTCGCGATGCTCGGCAGCGATCTGCGCCGCGTGTGGTGGGGCGCCTGGGGTGACCCGCGCGGGTTCGTCCCGAAGATGGCGGACTACTTCAAGCTCTGCAACATCGCCAAGAGCGACGCCGCACTGCTCGACGGCATCGGCGAGCAGCTCGAGCCCAAGCTCGTCGGGTCGTGGATCGGCGTGTGGGGCGGCAAGGTCACCACCGGCTGGCACTTCTGGGATCCGCATCCGTGGTCGGCGGTCGAGACCATGTTCGGCACCCACGAGGCGAAGTTCCAGATGAAGAAGTTCGTCGAGGACCACAAGATCGAGCGGATCGATCGGTTCACGCAATCGATCGGTGACGCGGCGTTCAGCGAGATCGAGATCGCGATGCCTGGTGAGACGGTCGACGAGCAGGTCGCGGCGCTGTCGAAGGCGTTCGTCCACTTCACCAAGGCTCCGCTCGAGCCCGCGCTGCTCGAGCGGTTTCGTACCGTGCAGGCACCCCAGTTCTCGCTCGCGGTCCGGATCCGTGGCGGTCAGATCTCGCGGATCGGCGCCCTCGCACCGGGCATCGCGCTCTCCGAGATCGAGAAGCTGTGCACCGATGCCAAGGTCTCGATCGATCCCAAGCTCAGCAAGCTGGTCGGTGCTCTCGGCGAGGGTATCGCGCGGGTCGAGTACGGGCGAGCGGGCGACAAGGCGGGCGTTGACGTCTATCTCGAGCCCGGCGAGCTCGCGCAGGGTGGCGCGGCTCCTGCTCCCGCTCCGGCGCAAGCGAACTGATCGTGGCGCGCATCGACCACCTGCTTGTCAGCGATGATGCGCTGATCGCGCAGTGCGAGGTCGATCGTTACCGCGCGTCGGGTCCGGGCGGTCAGCACCGCAACAAGACCGAGAGCGCGGTGCGGCTCCGGCACAAGCTCACCGGCATCAGCGCGATCGGCGAGGACAGCCGGTCGCAGAGCGAGAACAAGCTCCACGCCGTGCGTCGCCTGCGCTCGGCGATCGCGCTCGAGGTTCGCGAGCCCGTGCAGATCGAGGGCTTCGTGCCGTCGCCGCGGCTGGCCGCGTTCATCGGCGCGGGCACGGCGCCGCAGGGAGCGAAGACCAAGCTGACCGGGGAGTACTGGGCCGCGATCGCGGAGCTCCTCGATCTGCTCGTGGCCGGTGACCTCGAGATCGCGACCACCGCGCAGCGACTCGGGATCACGACCGGCGCGCTCTCCAAGCAGCTCCTGCATGACGAGCAGGTCGCGCGCGTGGTCAACGATCTCCGCCGCGCCAAAGGCATGCGCGCGCTGCGCTAGAACCAATGCTGGTCAGTTAGCGGGTTCCGTCGTCGTGCACGTGCACGTACGTCCACGTCCCGATCCGCTGCGGATGGGGTGCGCGTACGCTGTTCGTAGCCGGATCGGTGGATGGGCCCACGGCACGTACGCTGCTCGGGATTCTGGCTGCTGCGCATCCAGACCCCCTCGCGTTTCGCCGGTTCGGCTGAACACGCTGATCGGTGCTGTGCGCGGTCTGCGGAGCCTGCGCGTACCTCGCTCGCTGAACGAGGTGGCCGCGGGGCCG
>JAQBQE010000064.1 GCA_028287135.1 Myxococcales bacterium | reverse complement strand
CGCTCCCGGGTGATCGTAAGTGTGCATGGTGTCATGCTTGCTCTGCTCATCGCCCCGGTCCATCGGAGTCCTGTGTACGTCTCACGGTGTGGCTATCGCCTCGCCCGGTATCACGAGTGAGCAGATCTTCTCGCGCGTCCAGTCGCCCATGGCGACGCTGGTGGATGCGTGGGGAGTGGCTCACGGAATCACGGACGGCACCAAGATCGGCCGCGACCCGCGCGTCGATGTTGCTGTGCTGCACGCGTCCGTTTCCAGTGAGCACGCCGTGATGAAGCACGCGGACAACCAGTGGCACATCGTCGACAACTCGAGCCGTAACGGCACCGAGGTCGAGGGAACCCGGATCACCGACCACCAGCTCACCAGTGGACACACGATTCGCCTCGGCGACGTGAAGTTCTACTTCTGGCCGGATGCGCTGCCGAAGATGGAGCCGCCGCGTGGCTCCGGTCGCACCGCGCCGACGCGCCGGGACGAGCTCGTGTTCAGCGCCAAGGTCACGACCCCGCGCGGTCATCAGCTCGATCTCCGCCAGCGCGTCGATGGCGGCGTGCTCCGCATCGGCGAGTCGTCGATCGAGCTCGCTGCGATGGAGTTCGGTCTGCTCCAGCTGCTCGTCGAGCGCCGCCGCACCGTCACCGATCCCGAGCTCGCGTACGTCGCGTGGCACGAGATCGCCGATGCGCTGTCGTTCCGCTCGGTGCAGGCGGACAGCGAGAACGTGCGCGAGCTCGTGCATCGCGTTCGCCGCAAGCTCGCGAGCGTGCACGCGGATGACTTGATCGAGAGCAAGCGCGGCGTCGGCTATCGTCTCGCTGGCGAGCCCGGTTAGTTACCCGCGGGTCCCGCGGATCGCGGTTGCATTCGGCGGTACCTGCGAGGTACCACGCAGACCATGCTGCGTACTCACCGCACCCTCGCGTTAGCCCTGGCCTCCACGATGGCCCTCGGCGCCTGCTCGTCGTCGACGATGATCCGCTCGAACCCGTCGGGGGCGCGCGTGTTCCTCGACGGCTCGTATGTCGGCACCACGCCGTACGAGATGAGCGACACCAAGATCGTCGGCAGCAGCACGTCGGTTCGCATCGAGTACCCCGGCCTCCAGCCGATGGTCGCGTCGATCAAGCGCAGCGAGGAATTCGACGCGGTCGCCTGCCTCGGTGGCGTGTTCCTGCTCGTCCCGTTCCTCTGGGTCATGGGCTACAAGGCCGACCACTCGTACGAGCTGATGGCCGGCCAGCAGATGTACCCGCCGCCGTACCCGCAGCAGTATCCGCCGCAGGGTGGCTATCCGCCGCCGCAGGGTGGTTACCCGCCCCCGCAGGGTGGCTATCCGCCGCCGCAGGGTGGTTACCCGCCGCCGCAGGGTGGCTATCCGCAGCCGCAGGGCGGTTATCCGCCGCCGCAGCCGCAGCCGTATCCACAGCAGCCGCAGGGCGGCTATCCGCCGCCGCAGCCGCGTCGCTGAGTGAACGCGCTCGCGCTCGCACTGCTGACGCTCGTCGCCGGCTGCCTGCCGCCGCTGACCCCTGCGGTCACGAACGTCACCGATCTGCGCTACCGCGCCCGCGCACAGACGAATTCGACGATCGACCTGTACAGGTTCATCGGCTCGCGCTCGGGCTCGGTGACGAGCCGCTGCAAGATGGTGCCGACCGACTCGGAGATGTTCACCGTGCGCGCGAACCGCTGTGGCGGTGTGGCCGCCTGGTACTGGGGCGTCTCGCGCGTGCTGCTCGAGCAGGCCGCTTCGAGCGCGTTCGTTCCGCACCTGCGGCTCGACGGACGCTGGCGCTGGGTCGACCTGCCGGGTGATCGATGCTCGCCGTGATCAGGCGAGCGGTGCTCCTCGCGGTGCTCACGAGCAGCGTGCTCGCGCATGCCGACGAGCCTGTGCCCGCTGAACCTTCACGCGCACTCGCCGCGTCGTGTGCAGATGCCGAGCTCGCGCCTCGGCTGACCACTCTGCTGCGCGCGCGCCGGTTCGCCGATGTTCATCACGCCGCGGTCGGCGTGCGCGTGGTGTGCGGTGACGTGCCGCTTGAACGGGCCCGCCTGCTCGATGCGATCGCCCTGCTCCGCCTCGAGGATCGCGACCCCGCACTCGCCGATCTGCAGGCGCTGGCCGCGCAGCCGACGACGGGACAGCCGGCGACGCTCGTGCTCGCGTGGGCGTACTTCGCCAACGGCGACCGCGCTGCAGGAACCCAGGTGCTGACCCGCGTTCCGAGCCCGCGCGCCGCCGCCGTGCGGGCGCTCGCGTCGCTCGACGATCGCAGCGCGTTCGAGCGTCAGCTCCGCGACGTCCCCGAACCGGTCCAGAGCTCCGCGCGGCTCGAAGGCGCTCGCTATCGCGCCGCGCGCGGCAAGCACCCCGCGCTCGCTGGCGTGCTGAGCGCGGTGCTCCCCGGCGCGGGCCAGGTCTACGCCGGCTCGTGGCAAGCCGCTGCGGTGACGCTCGTCCTGAACGGGCTGTTCGTCACCGCGACCGTCGAGCTTGCCCTCGACAAGCACTACTTCACGGCCGCTGCCGCCGGCACCGCAGCGTCGTTCTTCTACGTCGGCGGGATCATGAACGCCGTGGATCTCGCACGCCGCCGGAACGAACGTGGCGGCGCACCGCACGCCGAGGCACTGGAGCGCCTGCTCCTGCCCGAGCTCGATGGCTCGTTCGCAGCGCCGTGACCGCGCAGGTTGCCCGCTATACTCGGGGCGATGGCTCACGGTGGTGACTCGACCGAAGCGCGACGCGGCGGCAATCCAACGACGCGCCGCAAGCGTCAGGTGCGGTGGGCGAAGCGGCTGCGCCGGTTCGGGCTCGCGTGGCAGAACGCACTCGAGCTCGCGCGTGCCGGCCGGCTGACCGCTCCGTACGGGGCGCCGTTCGAGAACATCCACGAGGACCCGATCTACCGGCTGCGTCGGTACGCGAAGACGCCCGACGCCGGAGTGGTTCCGATCGCTGCGCCGCTGCTGCTGATCCCACCGCTGATGGTCGCATCGGAGGTCTACGACATCTCGCCCGACGTCAGTGCGGTCGCCGCGCTGTCGCGCTGGGGCGTCGATGTCTGGCTCGTCGACTTCGGTGCACCCGAGCGCGAGAAGGGCGGGATGGATCGCACCCTCGACGATCACGTGCGCGCGGTGTCCGAAGCGATCGATCGCGTTCGTGCGGCGACGGGTCAGGACGTCCATCTCGCGGGCTACTCGCAGGGCGGCATGTTCTGTTACCAGGCTGCGGCATTCCGGAAGTCCGACGGCCTCGCGTCCGTGATCACGATGGGCAGTCCCGTCGATCTTCATCGCACGGTGAAGCTCGGCGAGGACATCACGGAGCGGCTCGTCACCGGCTTGCGCGCCGCGCTGTCGTGGCCGCTCGCCCGGATCGAAGGCCTCCCCGGCTTCTTCACGTCGACCGGCTTCAAGCTGCTGTCCGCGCGCAAGGAGGTCTCGCAGCTCGTCGACTTCGTCAAGAACCTGCACGATCGCGAGGCACTGGAGAAGCGCGAGGCCAAGCGGCTGTTCCTCGGCGGTCAGGGCTTCGTAGCGTGGCCCGGGCCGGCGTTCCGCAAGTTCGTCGACGAGATGATCGTCGGCAATCGCATGCAGGCCGGCGGCTTCGTGATCGACGGCCACTCGGTCACGCTCGCGGATCTGTCGTGCCCGATCCTCTACTTCGTCGGCAGCCGTGACGAGATGGGCCGCCCCGCCGCCGTGCGTGGCATCAGGCGCGCCACGCCCAAGGTCGACGTGATGTACGAGGTCCCGCTCAAGGCGGGGCACTTCGGCCTCGTGGTCGGAACCACCGCGCTGACCGTGACCTGGCCGAGCGTCGTCGACTGGATGCGGTGGCTTGCCGACGGAGGCGCGCCACCGCAGCACGCGTTCGACGTGCGCGCGAAGGAGGTCCCCGACCCGTTCGCGGTCGTGGCCGATCCACACGACGACGACCACGAGGACGACGACGAGCACGAGGACGACACGTTCGAGATCGCGCGCGAGCTCGTCGAGAAGACGGCGAAGGCCGCGGTCGAGCGCGTGGCCGAGCTGTCCGAGGATCTCGGCAACTACCTCGACAACGCGCGCTGGCAGGTCCCGCGCCTCAACAAGCTACGCAACCTCCAGGACGACTCGCTGATCTCGTTTGGCCGCTCGCTGTCGGAGCAGGCGACCCGGATCGGCGAGCGCACATTCTTCCTGTTTCGCGGCCGCGCGTTCACCTACGCCGAGGCCAACAAGCGGGTCGACGCGGTCGTCCGCGGCCTGATCGCATGCGGGATCAAGCCCGGGCAGAAGGTCGCCGTGATGATGACGTCGCGGCCGAGCCACCTCTCGCTGGTGTGCGCGATCAACCGGCTCGGTGCGGTCGCCGTGCTGCTGTCTCCGGAGACACCGACCGAGCTATTGCCGCGAGCGCTCGAGCTCGGGGAAGCGGACGTCCTGATCACGGATCCGGGCAGTGCCGCGCGCGCGCGCAGTGCGGTGCCCGGCAAGCTGCTCGTCCTCGGCGGCGTCGGTGAGGTGCCGTGGCAACCCGGCGAGCAGCGCACGCTGCCGGCGGGTGTGATCGACATGGAAGCGATCGATCCTGCGACGGTCACGGTGCCCGCCTGGTACAAGCCCGACCCCGGCCGGGCTCGCGATCTCGCGATGGTGTTCGTGTCCTCCGGCGTCAACGAGCAGCCACGCGCGACGCGGATCACGAACCGGCGGTGGGCGTTCTCCGCGCTCGGCGCCGCTGCTGCCGCCACGCTGACGACGAGCGACACCGTGTACTGCTGTCTCCCTCTCCACCACCCGTCGGGCACGCTGGTCGCCGCCGGCAGCGCGCTCACCGGCGGGGCGCGCCTCGCGCTCGCGAGCAAGTTCGATCCGGCGACGTTCTGGGACGAGGTTCGCCGCTACGGGATCAGCGTCGTCTACTACGCCGGCGAGATGTGCCGGCGCCTGGTCGATGCACCACCGGTCCTCGGCGAGAAGAACAATCCGGTCCGGCTGTTCGCGGGCAGTGGCATGCGGCGCGACGTCTGGCGCCAGCTCGTGACCCGGTTCGGTCCGGTCGGCGTGCTCGAGCTCTATGCCTCGACCGAGGCGAACACCGTGCTCGCGAACGCGCGCGGCAAGAAGATCGGCTCGGTCGGTCGCCCGCTGCCGGGAAGTCCCGAGGTCGCGGTCGCTGCCTGGAGCTTCACCGACGGTGAGCTCGAGCGCGACGGCAACGGTCGGCTGTTCCGCGCGCGACTCGACGAGCCCGGCATGCTGGTCGCGCGGCTGTCGTCGCGATCCGCCCCCGACGTGGCGCACATCGATCCGAAGCGCCTGCTCCGCGATGCCTTCGAGCCCGGTGATCTGTGGTTCGTCACCGGTGACTTCTTCCAGGTCGACACCGAGGGCGACTACTGGTTCGTCGACCGTGCGGGCCAGATGATCCACACCAGGCTCGGTGCCGTCGCCTCCACGAAGATCGAGGATGCGCTGTACGAGGCACCGAGCGTCGCTCTGACCATCGCAGCCGGGCGTCCCGATCCCGATGCACCTGGTCACGAGATCCCGATCGCCGCCGTCCAGCTGCAGCCGGGCGCCGCGCTCGATCTCGACGCGCTGTCGGCCGCGGTCGTGACGCTCCCCGAGTACGCACGTCCTCGCATGCTGAAGATCGTGGCGTCGCTTCCGATGACCGACGGTTTCCGCCCGATCAAGCGCGCGATCAAGGACCTCGATCTCTCGGGCGCCGATGTCTATCGCTGGGATCCGCGCGCGCAGCGCTACACGGCGGCTTCGACCGATCGCGCCACCGTCGCGAGCTGAGCGGCTACGGGATCGGCGTCGCGCCGACCTTCTCGAGCAGCTCGTTGACGGCCTTGCGCGCCATGCTGCGCGGAACCATCGCGCGAAAGCCCCCCGAGCGCAGGTTCATCTCCGCGGGCAACAGGAACAGCGCCAGGACCCGCGTCAGCAGCGGCATGTGGACCCACGCCTGCATCTCGATCTGATCGCCGCGCTTCGTGAACTGTGCGCGCATCGGCGCGGTGAACAGGCCCGTCCCCTTCTGGAACAGCTTGATGTCGCCGGTGTGGGGCTCGCGCGGATGAAATCGGTGCTGGTGTGCCCACGAGCCGATCGTCGGCCACGGGTCGCCCTTCAGCGTGAACGTGATCACCGTGCGCTTCGCCGGATCGATCGTGACGAGAGCCTGGTCGGTCATTTCTTGGGCATCCTGATCTGGACGAGCGGCGGTGCAACGCCCACGTCATCGCGCCACGGGGCCGGAATCTTGGCCTCGAAGTCGTCCCACACGCGCTTGTCCTCGCGGCAGTCATAGGTCCGGCAGATCGACGGCCGCTTGTCGTAGCAATCGCAGCGGTGGGTGCCCTTTTCCGAGTAGATGCAGTAGCCATCGTCGGCGCGGCGGCGCAGCTCGTACGGCCGCGAGTACTCCCAGCGGAGGCCATCGTCGAGATCCTTGAAGTCGAGCGCGACCGAGAGCCGGCAGCAGCGCGCCTTGCACAGGTGCATCAGCGACGCGCAGTCGATCTCGGGAGACTCGACCTCGTACTTGTCGACCTCGGGACCGACCCAGATCCGCGCGTCTCCGGTGCGGGCCTCGACGATCTTCAGCCGCTGCTCGGCGGCCTCTGCTTCGACCGACTTCTCGTGGACGATCTCGGCGCGATGCAGCACCTTGATCGCCGCGGTGACGAGCGCCTCGACCCGCTCGAGGTGCAGCTTGGTCTGCATCTCCATGCGATGGAGCTGTCGCAACCCTTCCTCGAGCTCGGCCACCGTCGCAGGCGGATCTGTTCGCTCGGCACCCATCCGGCGATTCTAGCCACCTTCCGGCACGGTGTGGCACCGCGCCGGCCGGTGCTTCGGTCCCGGCGTAGGCTCCCTCGACGATGACGAGCTGGATCGTGGCACTGACCCTCGTGCTCGTGGCGGGCAGCTCCCAGGCGCAGGTCTACGGGCCACGGAGTGATCAGCCGTCGTACTTCACAGCTCCGATGCCGCCTCCCAACGTGGTCGTGACGGAGACTCCGCAGCGCTCGTCATCCTCGGCGTGGGCTCGTGGTTCTCGGTGACGCCGCTCGTCCACCTCACCGAGCGCAACGTGTACGGCGGTGGGCTGAGCTATGGCATGCGGCTCGCGCTCCCGGCGTTCGGTGCGATCGTCGGCTCGCAGCTCGACGAGCCTGCATCGAGCAGGGATCCCTACGCGAGCGCGGGCATCCTGATCGGGATGATCGCCGCGTCCGCGATCGACATCGGCCTGATCGCGCAGCGAATCGAACGCCACGTCCGATCCGCGACGACGTGGGTGCCACAGATCGCGGTCCGTCACGACAGCGTCGGCCTCGGCGTCGCTGGCGCGTTCTAGTCGTCCGTGGGACGGCGTGCGGAATTTCCTGGGGGTGCCGGCAGGTCAAGCGCACGCGCCGGAAACGCGAGTCCGCGCGATCGGTGAATCGCCTGCTGAGTGCTAGGGTGGTGCCGCACGCGAATGGCGGTTCCTTCCTCCTTGCCGCTCGATCTGGCCTCGGTCTTCGAGCGTCTTCCGAACGCGTTCATGATCCTCGACCGTGAGCTCCGGTATGTCGCCGCGAACGCCGCGTACCTGCGAGTGACCGGGTCGAAGCTCGAGGATCTGATCGGGACGCACGTGTTCAGCGCCTTCCCCGAGGACTCTCCCAACGTCCAGTTGCTGGAGGCGTCGTTCCACCGGGTGCTTGCGACCGGCCAGGTCGACGAGCTGGCCGCACTCGTCTATCGCGTGGCGCGCGAGCACGGACTACCACCCGAAGAACGGGTGTGGAGCGCGCGGCACACGCCGCTGCTCGACGACGCGGGCAAGGTCGCGTTCATCGTCCAGGAGACGACCGACATCACACACCTTCGCGGGACGACGTCCGCGACGCGGGTCGAGTCGACCGTGGTCGATCGCGCCCTTCGCCTGCAGACCACCGCGACCGCCCAGGATCTCCAGCTCCGCAGCCTGCGGCAGATGTTCGCGCAGGCTCCTGGCTTCATGTGCTTCCTCCGCGGCCCCGAGCACGTGTTCGAGCTCGTCAACGAGAAGTACCTCCAGCTCGTGGGTCACCGCGACGTGGTCGGCATGCGCGCGCGTGATGCGATACCTGAAGTGATCGAGCAGGGGTTCATCACTCTCCTCGACAATGTCTACAGCTCCGGGACTGCGTTCCTCGGCAATGACCTACCGATCCAGTTGCAGCGCACGCCCGGCGCCGTGCTCGAGGAGTGCTTCCTCGACTTCATCTATCAACCGATCCGCGATTCGAGCGGCGCCGTGGTCGGCATCTTCGTCCAGGGGCAGGACGTCACCGTTCAGCACCGTGCCGAGCTCGAGCGCAGCCTCGCGGAGGCACGTCGCCAGTTCCTGATCGAGGTCGTGCCCAACCAGGTCTGGACGTCCACGCCGGACGGCAAGCTCGACTTCGTCAGCAAGCGCGTCGTCAGCTACTTTCATCGCTCGGTCGAACAGATCCTCGGCGATGGCTGGCTCGCGGTGCTGCACCCAGACGATGTGGCTGCGGTCATCTCGCGATGGACCCACTCGCTGACCACCGGCGATCCGTACGAAGTCGAGTTCCGGCTGCGGCGCGGCGACGGCGAGTACCGCTGGCACCTCGGCCGTGCGAATGCAGAGCGCGATGCCGACGGTTCGATCATCAAGTGGATCGGCACGAACACCGATATCCACGATGCCAAGGTCACGCTCGCCGAGCTGACCCGTCGCTCGCAGTACGAGCAGCGGCTGATCGGCATCGTCAGCCACGATCTACGCAACCCGTTCAACGCCATCGGCCTCGGCAGTGAAGCCTTGCAGCGCTACCCGCTCGAGCCGGGCGCACAGCGGATCGTGGCGCGGATCTCCCGGGCGGCCGAGCGCGCGACGCGCCTGATCAAGGATCTGCTCGACTTTGCGCAGGCGCGGATCGGCTCCACGATCCCGGTCAATCCGCAGCCGACGAACCTGCGCGAGATCGTCGAGCAGGTCGTCGACGAGATCCAGGCCGCGGCGCCCGGGCGGGTGATTCGCATCGGCCATGACGGAGACGAGACCGGATCGTGGGACGCCGACCGGCTCGCGCAGGTGATCGCGAACCTCGTCGGCAACGCCGTGCAGCACGGGTCGCCCGGTGCACCGATCGTGGTCGAGTCCCGGATCTCCGGCGTCGAAGCGGTGCTCACCGTCGAGAACGAAGGTCCCGGGATCCCCGCCGACGAGATCGACAAGCTGTTCGAGCCCTATCAGCGAGGATCGCGCTCGTCCGCCGGCGCGGGCAGCATGGGGCTCGGGCTGTACATTGCCCGCGAGGTGATCTCGGCGCACGGCGGATCGATCGAGGTCGAGTCGAGCCCTCAGGCCACGACGAGATTCACGGTGCGCTTGCCCCGGTTCTCCTCCTCGAGTGCTCCCAGCGCCGCGACGCCGTAGCTAGATGTGCGCCGCGCGAGCAACGTGCCGTGCGCGCTCGCCGGGATTCCGTGCGCTGCGGTAGGCCCGATCGAACACGCCTTCCGCGAAGCGAGGTCCGACGCTAGACCGCTGCATGCGGTCCGTCATCGTGAGCGCGCTGTTCGCGTTTGTACCGGCGTGCAAGGAGGAGGCGAAGCCACCACCGCCGCCGCTCTCCGTCGAGCTCGCGAGCGTGCAGCAGACGATGGTGAGCGACGAGACCGAGTACCTCGCGCAGCTCCGCCCGCTGACCGCGACCGCGCTGCAGCCGCAGGTCGAGGGCCACGTCACCCAGATCCACGTTCGCCCGGGCGACAAGGTCGCAAAGGGCCAGCTCCTGATCTCGATCGACCCGGGGCCGCAGTCGGCTGCCGTCACGCGAGCACGCTCGAGCCGCGCCGCCCGGCTTGCCCAGCTCCGCCTCGCCGAGGTCAACCTCAAGCGAGCGCGGGCACTCCACACAGCGGGGGCGACCCCGAGACAGGACGTCGACAACGCGGAGACGGCGGTCACGAGCGCCCGCAACGAGGTGGCCGCACTCGGCGCCGACATCGCGGGGAGTCGGGCCCAGCTCCGGTTCTATCGCGTGGAAGCTCCCGGGCCCGGCGTCGTGGGCGACATCGTGCCGCGCGTCGGCGACCTCGTCACGCCGCAGATGAGGCTCACCAGCGTCACGGACAACAGCATCCTCGAGGCGAACATCTCGATCCCGATCGATCGCGCCCGCGAGCTCACGCCGGGCACCGTGGTCCGCGTGGTCGATTCGAATGCGCGCGAGGTCGCGACCGGAACGGTGTCGTTCATCTCGCCGCAGGCGGATCCCGCCACGCAGGTGGTGCTCGTCAAGGCGACGATCGACAATCGCAACGGCGCGCTACGCGGAGAGCAGGTCGCACGGGCTCGCCTCGTGTGGCGCACCTTCGAGGGTCTGACGCTGCCCGCGCTGGCGGTGGTCCGGATCGGCGGGCAAGAGTTCGTGTTCGTCGCACAGCAGGGCAAGCAAGGGTGGATCGCGAAGCAGCGCCCGGTCGAGCTCGGCGAGCTCGTCAACAACGCGTACCCCGTGCAGAAGGGTCTGGCACCCGGCGAGCGCGTCGTGGTCTCGCAGATCCAGAAGCTGCGCGACGGTGCTCCGATCCAGCCGGCGGCGGGATGACCCATGTTCGTCGACTTCTTCATCCGGCGCCCTGTCCTGACGATCGTGCTCTCGCTGTTGATCGTGATCGGCGGAGCGATCGCGATCCCGACGCTACCGATCGCACGCTATCCCACCCTCGCCTCACCGCAGGTCGTGGTGTCGAGCCAGTTCATCGGCGCGAGCTCGGAGGCCGTCGAGGCCTCGGTCACCACCCCCCTCGAGACCGCGATCAACGGTGCGGAGGGAATGCGCTACATCCAGTCGTCGAGCACCAACGACGGGCTGTCGACGGTGACCGTCACCTTCGACCCCGACCGGTCCCAGGATCTCGCCGCCGTCGACGTGCAGAACCGTGTGCAGTCCGCGCTCCCTCGCCTGCCTCTCGCGGTCCGCAACACCGGCGTCACCGTGACCAAGAGCTCGACGTCGATCGTGGTCGCGATGGCGTTCTACGCCGAGCACGGCGAGTATTCCACCGAGTACATCTCGAACTACATCGATCGCTACGTGCGTGATGCGTTGCTGCGCGTCAGCGGTGTCGGTGAGGTCCGGATCTTCAACCCGCGGACCTACGCGATGCGGCTGTGGCTCGATCCGGCCAAGCTCGCTTCACGCAACCTGACCGCCGGGGATGTGGTGCGCGCGGTGTCGGAACAGAACCTCGAGATCGCCGCCGGTCAGCTGGGCCGCGAGCCCGCGGTCCCCGGTCAGGCACTCCAGTTCAGCGTGCGCGCCCCGGGTCGGCTGTCGGATCCCGCGGCCTTCGAGCGATTGATCCTGTCGACCGGCGACAACGGAACCCAGGTCCTGCTCGGCGATGTTGGCCGGATCGAGCTCGGTGCCGAGGACTACGGCACGCTACTCCGCTACGACGGCCGCGAGGCGATCGGCGTCGGCGTGTTCCAGCTGCCGGCGGCCAATGCGCTCGACATCGAGACACAGACGCGAGCCGCGCTCGAGCGGCTCGCCGTCGATTTCCCGCCGGGCTTGCGCTACGAGATCGCGTTCAACCCCGCCGAGGCGGTGCGCGAGTCGATCTCCGAAGCCGTGAAGACCCTGGCCGAGGCGATCGTGATCGTGATCATCGTGATCTTCCTGTTCCTCCAGAGCTGGCGCAGCACGATCATCCCCGCGATCACGATCCCGGTCTCGCTGATCGGCACGTTCATGTTCGTGAAGATGTTCGGGTTCTCGATCAACACCTTGACGCTGTTCGGGATCACGCTCGCGACCGGCCTCGTGGTCGACGACGCGATCGTCGTGATCGAGAACATCGAGCGCCATCTCCAGGAGAGCAAGATCGATGCGCGCGGTGCAGCGTCGCTCGCGATGCGCGAGGTCGCCGGCGCGGTGATCGCGACGTCCCTGGTGCTGGTCGCGGTGTTCGTACCGGTGTCCTTCTTTCCCGGAACAACAGGCGCGATCTATCGCCAGTTCGCGCTGACGATCGCGGTCTCGATCGCGCTGTCGGCGTTCAATGCGCTCACCCTGTCACCGGCGCTCGCGGCCCGGTTGCTCCGCCGATCCGAGAAACCCAAGCGCGCCGTGTTCCGGTCGATGAATCGTGCGATCGAATGGTCGCACCGGAAATACCGGGGCGTCCTCGGCGGAATTCTCCGGCACCGCGCCTTGCTCGTCGCTGTGTTCCTGCTCTCGCTCCTGCTCACGGTGTGCACGTTCCGCCGCTCGCCGACCGGCTTCGTCCCCGACGAGGATCAGGGCTACATCATCATCATCGTGCAGGGGCCGTCGGGCGCGTCCCTCCAGGAGACGATCAAGGTCACCAAACAGGTGGAGACCATCCTCGCGCGCGAGCCGGCGGTCGGGCACGTGTTCAACGTCAACGGCTTCTCGTTCCTCGGTGCCGGCAGCAACCGCGCGATCATGTTCGCCGCACTCAAGCCGTTCTCCGATCGCCCTGGAGAGCAGAACACCGCCAATGCCCTAGTCGCGCGATTGCGCGGACCGTTCATGGGGATCGGTGGCGCCGTCGTGATCCCGTTCATGCCGCCCGCGATCCAGGGCATCGGCACGTTCGGCGGCATCCAGGTCGAGATCGAAGATCGCCGCGGCGGACCGATCGAGAACCTCGCTGCCGCCACCATGGCGGTGATCGGAGCGGCGAACCGCGATCCGCGCCTGCAGGGCCTGATCTCGGCGTTCACCGTCGACGATCCGCAGGTGGTCGTCACCATCGATCGAGAGCGCGCGAAGGAGGTCGGAGTCTCGATCACCGACATCGGACAGGCGCTCGGGGTGTATCTCGGGTCGAGCTACATCAACGACTTCACCTTCAACGAGCGCTCGTACCGGGTCTACGCGCAAGGCGACCGGAGCTTCCGCAAGGAACCGCGCGACATCCGCGGCCTCTACGTCCGCAGCGAAGCCAACGAGATGATCCCGCTCGATCAGCTGGTTCGCATCGAGTCCACCACGTCCCCGCAGGTGATCACCCGGTTCAACCTGTTCCGCGCCGCCGAGATCAACGGTGCGGCTGCGCCCGGCACGAGCCCGGGGGACGCCATGAAGGTGGTCACGGAGATCAGCGACCGGGTTCTGCCCGAGGGCATGGCGATCGAGTGGGCCGGGCTGTCCTACGAGCAGGAGAAGTCCGGCGGCCAGACCCTGCTGATCTTCATGCTCGCGATCCTGATCGTCTACCTCGTGCTGTCCGCGCAGTACGAGAGCTTCGCTCTGCCGTTCATCATCATGCTGTCGGTACCGATCGCACTGCTCGGCGCGCTGCTGGCATTGATGCTGCGCGGCCTGGTGATCGACGTCTACGCCCAGGTCGGCATGGTCATGCTGGTCGGCCTCGCCAGCAAGAACGCGATCCTGATCGTCGAGTTCGCCGAGCAGCTGCGCCGGCGTGGCCTCTCGCTGGTCGATGCGGTCATCGAGGCGGCGGAGATCCGGCTGCGACCGATCCTGATGACGTCGTTCGCGTTCATCCTCGGCATGTTGCCGCTGGTGTTCGCGAGTGGTGCCGGCGCGCAGAGCCGCCACGCGATCGGCACGACCGTCGTGGGCGGCATGGTCCTGTCGACGTTCCTCAACCTCCTGTTCATCCCGGTCCTCTACGTCGT
>JAQBQE010000060.1 GCA_028287135.1 Myxococcales bacterium | reverse complement strand
CCGGCGCTACTTGATCACGAACGTGGTCGACGTCGACCCGACGTTGCCGGCCGCATCGGCGACGCGCACCGCGAGGGTGTGCGTGCCGCGCGCGAGGCCCGCGGGGAGCTCGATCCGCAGATCCTCGCTGAGGTCGTCGTACAGGCCATCGCTCGTCGTGCCGAGCTGCCACTGCCCGTCATCGACGGTGTACGACATCTCGGCGATGGCGCTCAGTCCATCGGTCGCACGCGCCTGCGCGCGCGGATAGGTGACCGTCAGCTTCTCGATCGCGGGGCGCGTGTTGTCGATCGCGAGCATCGTCGTGGTCTGGCTCGAGGTCAGCGCGCGGTCGGGCGAGTTGGCGGCGGAGTCCGAGGCGGTGACGCGCACGCGGTACCAGCCATCGGGATAGGTCTCGGTGTTCCACTCCCACGACGTTGCGGTCAGCGGCACCTTGCCGGTCGAGATCGGGCGCCAGTTCGCCTCGCCGTCGCGGCGGGCCTCGAGCGTGTACATCGTCGCGTCGCTGTCGGGGTTCTCGACCTTCCAGCTGATCTTCATCACCGGGCTCCGCGGCTTCGCGGCCGAGTCCTTGAGCGTGGGCAGGCTCTCCTTGGTCGCGAGCTCGACGGTGATGTCCTGCACGCTGGTCGCCTGGTTCTGCGGCACGTAGTAGCTGGTGACGCGACGGAGGCGCGCGTTGTCATCCTCGAGTGCGACCCGGAACTGCAGGTAGCGGCCCGACGGGCTCGCGATCTTGCCGCCCTCGTTGCCGCCGCCGAGCTTGCCGACCTGCGCGGGCACCTGCCACTCGCTCCAGCCGACGCCGGGCTTCGCGGTGTTGCCGCTGCGGGTCTCGATCTTGGTCTTGCCCTGCGCGATCCACGTCAGCTTGCCGAACCGCGAGACGGCCTTTGCGTCGAGGACATCGCTCACGTAACGCGCCTGATCCGCGCGGCCGGTCGTGCGATAGACCGCGGCCGTGTCGTCCGTCGCGAACGACAGGCCGGCCTTCTCGGCCCACACCTGGGAGACCGCGCGCTCGTCGACGTCGAACGCGGTCGCCACCGAGCCATCGCCATCGACCATGTAGACGCGGCCCTTGTCGGCAGCGCCGGCGTAGACCGCGCCGTCGGAGGTCACGGTGACCGCGGTGAAGTACGTCTGGGTCAGTGCGTGCAGCTGATCGAGGCGGCCGTCGCTGCCGATCCGGAACAGCGCGCCCTTGCCCTTCTTCGCGCCCTTGCGGCCGAGGTCGGTCACCGGGGGCGGATCCTTGTCGGCGCCGGGCTTGGTGCCGACGTCAGGGGCCTTGGCAGGCTGGCCCTTCGGGGCCGTCGGTTTCTCGGCCGCCTCGACCTGGGCCGTCGTCTTGCCGGTCGCGACCACGGCGTCGGCGAGATCGTTCGCGGCGGCGACCACGCCGTCACGATACGGCGCGAGCGACGACACCTCGTTGCCGGCGAAGTCGGCCATCGCGCGCGTCCGACCGTCCTTGGGATCGTAGCGGAACACGAGCGCTCGCTCGCTGGTGCCCATCCAGATCGCGCCATCGGTCGTGACCGTCAGCGCGGTGACCCGCTTGTCCTCGGTGTCGAACACTTCCTTCGCGGTGCCGCCGGTGATCGCGAACAGCTTGCCCGACGGCCCGGTGCCCGCGTAGACCGTGTTGCCGGTCGCGGCGAGCGCCCAGATCGTCTCGGCATCCTTGAGCGTCGCGGTCGCGGTCGCCTTGCCGCCACCGACGTCGACCTTCCACAGCCGGTTGCCGGGCATCGCGCCCGCCCATACGCTGCCGTCGCTGGTCTGCACCAGCGAGACGACCGCGATCGCGCCCGGGATCGAGACCAGCTTCTTCGTGCTGTCGCCGGTGACGCGGAAGATCGCGCCGTTCGCGTCCGAGCCGAGCAGCACGCTGCCGTCAGCGAGCTTGAGCGAGGACCACACCGCATCGCCTTCGATCGCGGTGCGCTTCGTGTTCCAGCCGGGGCGGAGCTCGCCGGTCGACGTGATGAACGCGTTCGTCGCGTCGCCTGAGTCGAACTGCTGGTAGGTCTCGACGGTCCACGTCGAGGTCACGACCGCGCCCGCGGGCAGCGCGAGGATGGAAGCCGCGAGGCCCGCGGCAATCGACAGACGAGTAGCTGCTTTCACGAATCCCCCAAGAAATCGGAAACGACGAGCTGCGAAGAATCAGCGAGTGACGGCGCGGACGCGAACGAGCGTCGTCGCGCTGCCGTTGACGACACGCTTCGCCGGCGCGATCGTTCGCGACAACGGCTTGTACGGCTGCGCGCGCTGCGTGTGCGATTGCGGGCGGAGCTTGTCCTGGGCGCTCGCCGGCAGGTCACGAACAAGCTTGCCTTCGACGGCGATGCCCTCGTCGGCGGCGTACAGCGTCACCGCCCACACGTTGCCGGGGAGCAGCTTCCGGAACGCGGCGAGGAGCGACGGCAGGTCGACCGGCGGCGCCGCGTCGAGCCGAGCGCTGTCACCTGCCGTGACCTCGAGCTGGACGATGCCACCCGCGAGGCTCATCGGCACATCGACCGGAATCTCCTCGACGATGTCCTTGCCGTCCCACGTGCTCATCAGGACCTTGACGAGGTTGCGCTGACCGGGAATCAGCTCGGCCATCGGCAGCTTGAGCTCCTTGATCTCGCCGAAGTTCGCCTCGAACTTGAGGTCGACCTTGATCTCGACGCGCTCGATCGCGACCGGGGCGTACGGGTTCAGCAGCAGCGGCACGAGCACGCGCAGACCTCGGACCGAGCCCATCACCGACGACGCGCCATCGTTGGCGTACATGTAATCGACGAAGCTGATCGGATCGTGGCCCTTGATCCGCACGGTCGACTCGACACGCGCCGTGACGTCGTCGCGGTCGGGCAGGTAGTAGTTGATCGCGTTCATCAGCGCGGCGCCGGTCAGCGCGGGCGTGAAGAACTTGTTGTTGAGCAGCTCGACGTGGAACGTGCCGGTCTCGGAATGCTTGCCGGCGCCGCTCGTGATCGAGATGTCGACGGGGACGGTCGGCGAGCGCAGCCCGGTGTCCGCCATGATCGCGCTCTGGCGATCCTGGACGAGCGAGCCGATCTCGTTGACCGCCGAGCCCATCACGAACGCGCTCTGCGCCGACGGGATCACGGTGTGGACGTACGCGGTCGAGACCGGTGCGTAGGTCTCGCCGGTCTGGAACATCGGATGGCCGAACGCGAGCACCTTGTCGCCATCGACGTACGACACGGTGCCGACGGCGGCCGCCGCCATGTCGCCGCGGATCAGCTCGACCGCGATCGAGCCACCCATCACGAACTTCCTCGGCCCGCCGTTCTCGAGCTTGGTGCCCGACGTGCCACCGGCGCGCATCGGCACGACGTTGGTCTCCGCGAACAGCTTCTCGAGCTGACCGAACGCGGGCGCCGAGAACCCGGCGACCGTCAGCGGCACCGAGGCCGTCAGCGTCTGATCACCGTCGATGGGCGAGGGCTTGGTCAGCGGGGCAGGGAGCGGCGCGGACAGGAGCCAGCTCTTGCGCGCGGGGCCGAGCGCCGCGAGCGCCGCTGCGGCGTCCACGGTCGGCGTCAACCGGCGCCAGTCCTGGATCGAGGCCGCCGAGGCCTGGACGATCCGAGGCCCGGTCTTCGACGCCGCCTGGACGGGCGTGTTGCGGCGATACGCATCGCCGTCCTTCTTCATGTACTCGATCGGCGTGCAGCCACCGATCGCGACCTTGTTGAACCGGAAGCCGTACGAGAACGCGCACAGCAGCTTGTCGTCGAGATAGAGCGGGCTTCCCGACATGCCCTGCCAGAACCCGGAGACCTGCACCTTCGGGTCGTCCGACTTCACGAGCACGATGTCCTGCTTGGGGAGGAAGTTCCTCACCACGGACACGACCTCGAACGTGAACCGTTCGGGTGTGGTGCCGGCGAACGTGGTCATTCCGTAGCCGGTTTGACCCCGCTGTACCTTGGACAGGGGATACGTCTCGGCAGGCCCTGCATGCGCGACCGTGGCGCACACAAGGACCCCAGCCGCGGCGCAAAGCCGCATGAGTCCACGCATGTACCGCACAGGATACTGGCCCGTGGATCGATCTGCCAGTGCGACCCACTGCGACGGATCGCGCGACTGCGGCAAGGAAACGACAGCTGTGTCAGCTTTTGCGTCGCCTCCGTTGGACGGGTGGTAGAGGTCCGTCATTTCCCTAGCGGGGGATGATCCCCAAGTTCCTTGGGATTCCAGGGTTTGACGCAGTGGTCCGACCTCGGCACAGCCACTGCACATGTCCGCGGTCACGGAGGAAGTGGACATGTCGAATTTTACGGAAACCTGGAAGGGTATCGCGACCGCTCTGGGCCGCTCGGAGCGCTGGTGCCGGTACATGGCGCGGCGTCCCGGCGATCCGCTCCCGGTGTTCAAGGTGGGCGGCATCGTGCGCCTCAACACCAACGACCTCGAGGACTGGCTGTCGCGCCAGCGCGAGCGGTCGATCCGGCCTCAGCAGCCCGCGCTCGAGGACGTCGCGCTGCGGCTGATCGCGTAGCCCCGGGGCTACCGGTGGCCGGGGCGCGTTCATGCCTGCGCGCATGCTATCTATCGCGCGCATGACACGGCCCCTCTCGGATCTGCGCGGCCCCGTTCGCGCGCTGTTCTCGGATGTTGCTGGAACGATGACCACGGGGGACCGGATCGAGGCGTCGACGTACGAGGCGCTCGAGCGCCTGGGCGATGCGGGCATCCCGGTGGTGATGGTGACCGGCCGGCCCGCGGGCTTCGGTCACGCGTTCATGAAGATGACGCCCGTGCTCGCCTGCGTCACCGAGAACGGCGGCGTCACGTTCGTGCGTGAAGGCCGCAAGCTGAACAAGATCTACGGCGTGCCGGCGGCGAGCTTGCCGGAGTGGCGGCGTCGGATGAACGAGGGTGTCGTCGAGGTCACCTCGAAGGTGCCCGGGGCACGGCTTTCGACCGATTCGAAGTACCGCGAAGTCGATCTCGCGATCGACTGGAACGAGGACAACCACCTGTCGCGCGAGGACGCGGAGCACTGCGTGCGGATCCTGTCGAAGGCAGGCTTTCTCGCGGTGCGGTCGAGCACGCACGTCAACTTCGGGCCCCCGCACTTCGACAAGCTGAGTGCGTCGATGAACGTGGTGCGCCAGGTGCTCGGCGGCGACGCGAACGACCTCTCGCAGTACGTGTTCGTCGGCGATGCACTCAACGACGCGCCGATGTTCGGTGCGTTCCCGACCTCGGTCGGGGTCGCCAACGTCAAGCAGTGGTGGGACGAGCTCGCGTTCAAGCCCGCGTTCCTGACCGAGCGTCCCGAAGGCGCTGGGCTGCGGGAGCTTGTCACGCACATCATGTCCTTGCGGTAGATTTCACCGATGCCGCGCCATGACCTGTTCTCGGCCGCGCTCCGCGCGATCGATGGTGGGCGCGGTGCGGCGATCGCGGCGGTGATCGGCGCGCACGGCTCCACCCCGCGTCACCTCGGTGCGCGGATGGTGGTCGCTGCCGACGGCGAGCAGTGGGGCACGGTCGGCGGCGGCAAGATCGAACAGCTCGTCACCGAGGCGGCTCGCGAGGTCGCCAACGGCGCCGCCCCGCGGATCGTTCGCCAGCACCTCGTCCGCGATCTAGCGATGTGCTGCGGCGGAGCCATGGAGGTCGTGCTGACGCCGGCGGCACCGTCGCGCGACGCGCTGGTCCAGCTCGCCGGGAGCTCGCAACCGCAGGTCCTGGTCACGCCGTTCGATGGCGGTCCGCTCACGGTGCGGCCTCCGCGCGACGGCGATCCGCGCGCCCATCATCCGATCGTCGTCGAGCAGGCGCTCGTCGAGCGGCTCGGGGCGGCGGAGCGCGCGATCGTGTTCGGGCTCGGCCACGTCGCGCGCAACCTCGGCCCGTTGCTCGCCACGCTCGGATTCACGGTGATCGCGTGCGACGACGGGGAGACCGGCGCGACCGGCGAGCGCCCGGCGTGGGCGAACGAGCTCCTCGAGTCGTTCGATCCAGCCGAGGTCGAGCGGTTGCTCGGAGGGTTCACGGTCGACGACTACGTGCTGATCGTGACCCGCGATCACGCGATCGATCAGAAGCTCCTCGAAGCGCTGATCCTCCGCGAGGACATCGGCTACCTCGGCATGATCGGTAGCCGCGGCAAGGTCGGTCGGTTCAGGAAGCGGCTCGAGGCGCGCGGCCTGCTCAACGGCGAGGCCGGCGACGCGCGGTGGGCCCGGCTACGTGCGCCGATCGGTCTCGATCTCGGCGCCGAGACGCCCGAGGAGATCGCGGTCGCGATCGCCGCCGAGCTCGTCGCGCGCCGGCGTCGTGGCGTCTCGGTGCCCGGCGACTGGTCGTTCCAGAAGCTGACCCGGGAGCCCGCATGAGACGCGGTGCGGTGATCCTCGCGGCGGGCGCCGGCACCCGGCTCGGCGGCGTCGCCAAGGCGTTGCTGACGATCGAGCGCGATACCTATCTGCAGCGGATCGTCCGGATCGCACGGGTCGCGGGCGTCAGCGATGTCGTCGTCGTGATCGGCCGGCCGTTCGCCCACGAGGTCGGCGAGCACGCACGCGAGCTCGGGCTCGGCGTCATCGTCAATCCGCTCCCCGAGCGCGGGATGGCGAGCTCGGTGGCGCTCGGCTTCGCGGCGATGGAGGCCTACGAAGCGGAGGCCGCGTGGCTGTGGCCCGTCGATCATCCCGGCGTGCAGGTCGAGACGCTGCATCGGTTGATCGCCGCGCTCGGGACCCACGAGGTCGCGCAGCCTCGGTTCGGCGGGCGCGGTGGCCATCCGCCGTTGATCCGTCGCGCGGTGTGGCCGCTGCTCGCCGCGTGCGGCCGGCTCGAGGGCGGGGCGCGCGCGGCGCTCGCGAAGACCGATCGCGTCGAGGTCGCCGTCGACGATCAGGGCGTGGTCCGTGACATCGATACGCCGGCCGATCGACCGAGGCCGTGGTCGTGAGCCTGCTCCGAACGTTGCCCCCCGCGCTCGTGGTGCTGCTCGCGGCGTGCCCGGGCCGTCAGGTCAAGGATCGCCCGGTGCTCGCGGATCCGGTGTCCGGCAGCGACGGCAACGTGATCGCCGCGATGATCGCCGAGCTCCAGGACGATGTGCTGACGTCGTACGAGCGGGACGAGCCGCCCGACGTCGAGACCGGGATGATTCCGGCCGAGATCGGTGGTGCGCGGCTCGGCGTCGGTCCCGGTGACGTGTTGATCGCCGGCGAGCTCGAGCGTGCACCGAGCCGGTGGCCGCTGCGCGTCGAGCGTGATCTGCCCACCGCGATCCGGTCCAAGCGTCTCGAGACCCACCTCGCGCAGGACCTGTCCGCGGCCTGGGTCTACGACGAGCTGTCGTGGCGGATCGCGATGTGCGGGCGGACGGCCGTGATCCCGCTGCGGATCACGATGCTGTACGCGCGCGACGGAGATCGCTGGGTTCCGATCTTCGAGCACATGTCGTTCGGCCACACCGCCACGCCGCGGCGCGATGGTCAGCTCTACGGCACGCGGATCCCGTCGAAGGTCGTCGCGACCTCGGACATCGTCGACGAGCTGTCCGCGGCGATGAGCCCGGTGCTCTCGCTCGGCGCGAATCGCGCGGCGGGTCTCGCGAGTGGTCCCGAGGCGATGTTGCTCGGTCCCGATGTGGCGGCGGAGTGGCATGGCCTCGACGTGCTCAAGGCGCAGCTCGTCCCCGGGCCGGCGAAGGTCGTCGAGGATCGTCGGATCGGGCTCGTGGGTCGCAGCGTCGAGGGCTCGACGATCGCGTACTGGGTCGGCAACGTCGTCGCGGATCTACCGGCGCGTCCCGGCTACGCGGCGGGTAAGGCCCGGCTGCGGACGACGTTCGTGTTCGAGAAGCGCCGCACCGTGGTCTCCGACCCCGAGGACAAGGCGCGCGATCCGCGGCACGACGCACGCTCGTGCGCGGTGGATGACACCGACTGCACGTGGGTGCTCGTGCAGGGCCACGTCTCGCAGCCGATCGGTGATCAAGAACTCGCGACCCGCGTGTTCGGGACCGCGCTGCTGTCGTCGAATCTCGAGAGCGGCGAGTCGCTCCAGCTCACGTGCGACGACGGGTCGACAAGTACCGCTACGGTTCCTGCGGGTGTGCTTCCGGCTCCCCCGCCGGCAGCGCGAACCCCGTGATGTGACGGTCGTGTAGATAGGTATCGGTCAGCCGCTTCTTCTTGGGCCACAGCGGCAGGATCCGCAGCGGCAGCGTGAGCAGCGAGCCCAGGCCACCGAGCAACTTGCCGCCATAGGCCTCGCTGATCAGCAGGGCACGCTTGGCGGTCGACAGCTCCGCGAGCGGACGATCGAGGACGCCGATCCGCTGGAGACGGAGCTCGGCGCAGCGGTTCGCGTGCGCGAGGAACGCGGGCAGGAACGACATCACGACGTGGCCTGGGGGCAGCCGCGTCTCCATGAACTTCGCGAGCCGGCGGACGCCCCACATCGACACCAGCGCGAGCCCGAGCAGGCGGCGGCGCAGCCACGGCTTGCCCTCGATCGCCTTGGCGGTCTGTTGCTCGCCGAACTCGACGTGCCGCTCCTCCTGCTTCACCGCGCGCCGAAGGATGTCGACCGACGGCTTGTGGTCCAGCGTGTCGACGACCGCGTAGAACGCATTCAGGACGAAGCCTTCGCCTTGCGCCATCTCGAGCGCGACGTGCTCGGCCCACGAGCCGCCCATCATGCCCGTCGCGAGGAAGCGAACCGCCGGGTGCGCGGGCTTGGGCTGGCAGCCCAGCATCGCCATGATGCGGAGGAAGTTGTCGACGTGCTGCATCTCCTCGAGCGACTGCCGCGCGAGGAACTTCGCAGCCTCGAGATCCGGTGCGTCGTAGAGCCAGTGACCGACCTGGATCCCGGTGACCTCACCGTAGAGGAACTGGTTGAACATCCACTCGAGGACGTCCTTGTCGCGGACGGCGTCGAGCTTGGCCCCGCCGAAATCGAACGTCATCTCTTCGCGCGTCAGCAGCATCGGTCGCTGGCAGGATAGCGCGGAACCAGAGCGACGAGAACCGTCGAATCTACGCGCGCTTGCGCGGCCGCGCCTTGGCGGGACGCGCAGCGTGGAAGTGCGGACCGTGCAGCGTGCAGCTCGGATAGCGCGCGATGATCGCCTTGGCGTCCTTGAGCGCGAGCTGGCCGTCGTGGTCGCCGTCGTGCTGGAACGGCGAGCCGCACTCGGCAGGGAAGAACGAGACGGTCGACTTGCCCGTGCTCTCGTCGACGGAGATGAAGATGCGGTCAGGGGTACCGCGAAGACGTGATGCTTCCATGTTCATGGCTCCAGGTCTGGTTCTGAAATCGTAGCCCAGTGGCGCCGCGCGGCTAGGTACGTCGCGCGAGCGAGATCATCGAGGTGCCTCATGGCGTCCGCACGCAACGCGAGCTCGACGCCCGCGATCACGCGCTGCCGTGCTTCGCGTAGCGTTCCCGGCCACGCGCCGACGACTTCACGCTCCGCCGCCACCAGCGACGTCGCGCAATCCTGCGCCCAGGCCTGCCCGAGCGCCGAAGCGACGGGGGCCCAGTCTTCAGGAAGCGTCGAGACAACTGCGCTCATCACTAGCGACCGCGCCGGCCGCCGCCGCCGCCGCCGAAGCCACCGCGACCGCCACGATCACCACCACGATCGCCGCCGCCACCGCCGCCACCACCGCCGCCCCCGCCGGGACGCCGCTCCTCCGCGATGTCGACGCGGAGTGGACGGCCATCCATGTCATGACCGTTCATGTCCGTGATCGCCTTCTGCGCTGCCTCGGCGGTCGCCATCTCGACGAACCCGAAGCCCCTCGACTGCCCGCTCACGCGATCGAGCATGAGGTTCACGGCCTTGACCTCACCCGACGTCGCGAACGCCTTCTGGATCAGATCTTCGGTGGCGTGAAACGGCAGGTTACCCACGTACAGACGGTTCGACATTCTCTCTTCTCCGACGACGGCCCCAGGTCAAACGACGTCCCGAGGCCTGCGGGGCGAAGTGTCACGCCCGCACCGCGGTCGTGTTCGCTCGCTGAGTGCGCCTTCGACGGCGCGGTGTCAGAGGGAACGAGCGCTAGGCTTTACCACGCACCAGGGGTCCGGTCCAGTTATAGAACCGTCACGGAAACAGCCGGAACGCGGCCTTTTTCGCATGGTTGCGCACCTTCGGGACCTCGAGAGTCAGCAGCGTCCGATCACGTACGACGATCCGTCCATCGACCGCGACGTGGCGCACATCGCAGGCCTTCGCGGCGTAGGCGATGGCCGACCACGGGCTCCCGGTCGGGACCGAATGGAGCGCGCTCAGGTCGACCGCGATCACGTCGCCCCGCTTACCGACCTCGAGCGAGCCGACCGTGCTCGCGAGGCCGAGCGCCGCCGCGCCGCCCATCGTGGCAAGCCGGACCACCTCGGGTGCGGGGAGGGCGCGCGGCCCGACGCGGTGCTTGTGGAGCAGTGCCGCGAGCCGCAGCTCGAGGAAGCCATCGAGGTTGTTGTTGCACGGCGCGCCATCGGCGCCGAGCGCGACCGCGACGCCGGCCGCGATCAGCTCGGGTAGCGGACAGATGCCCGAGGCGAGCTTGAGGTTCGAGGACGGGCAGTGGCAGACGTGGGCGCCGCTGCTCGCGAGCAGATGCTTCTCGGTCTCGGTCAGGTGGATGCAGTGCGCGATGCACGCATGCGGACCGAGCAGGCCGAGCTCGTCGAGCACGACGATGTTGTCCTTGCCGAACCGCTGGCGGACGAGCGCGACCTCGCCCGGATTCTCGCTCGCGTGCGTGTGGATCCGTACGCCCTGGGCGCGCGCCTGCACGCCGACCTCACGCAGCAGCTCGTCGGTGCACGACAGCACGAACCGTGGCGCGTACGCATACCCGAGGCGCCCGCTGGCGGCGCCGTGCCATCGCTTGATCAGGCGCGCCGATTCATCGAGCGAGCTCGCGGTCGACTCGCGCAGCCCCGCTGGGATCTGCGGATCGGGCAGGTCCATCATCGCCTTGCCGATCGTCGCGCGGATGCCCGAGCGCTCGGCCGCCGCGAAGATCGCATCGGTGTGATGCACCGTCCCCATGTCGAGGATCGCCGTGGTGCCGCCGAGCAGGAGCTCCGCGCATGCGAGCTCGGCGCTCGCCGTCGCCGCGTCCTCGTCGAGCCGCGCCTCGTACGGCCAGATCACCGTGCGCAGCCAGTCGAGCAGCTCCATGTCGTCCGCGCGACCGCGCGCGAGCGTCTGGCACGTGTGGACATGCGCCTGGACCAGCCCGGGCATCACGATGGTGTCGGCGCAGTCGATGATCTGGTAGTCGCTGGTGGTCGGCCGGTACGTGCCGCCGACCTGGACGATCACGCCATCGATGCACGCGACGTCGCCGGCGAGGACACGGTGATCCGGGTCGATCGTGAGGATCGTCCCGTTGCGAAAGATCAGCTCGCTCACTTCGCCGGTAGTTCCTTGCCGTTGAAGCCGTCGGGGATCAGCTCGGCGAGGGTCCACGACCGATGTTCACCGGCGGGGTTCACCGCGGTGACGGTGACCTTCGTGGGATCCGACGAGAACTCGAGCAGCACCTGACGACACGCGCCGCACGGCGAGGATGGCGGCGACGAGTTGGTCGACACCGCGACCGCCTCGAGCTCGCGGGCGCCTGCGATCACGGCGGCGGAGATCGCCGTGCGCTCGGCGCAGACCGCGAGCGGGTACGACGCGTTCTCGACGTTGGCGCCCTCGAACACCTGACCGCTCATCTGGATCGCGGCGCCGACGTTGAACTTCGAGTACGGCGCGTATGCCTTGCTCTGCGCCGCGAGCGCGCGTGCGATCAGTTCCTTGGACACCGGAGTCACCTGAGCTCTCCTCGTGCGACGAGCGCCGCGAGGATCCGGTCGAGCAGACCTTCGAACGTCGCGCGCACGCGATTCGCGGTCTCGGTGACTTCCTCGTGCGACAGCGCCTGGCCGGTGATGCCGGCGGCCTGGTTCGTGATGCACGAGATGCCGATCACGCGCGCGCCCATGTGTCGCGCCACGCAGACCTCGGGCACCGTCGACATGCCGGTCGCATCGGCGCCGAGCGTCTGCAGCATCCGGACCTCGGCGGGCGTCTCGTACGTCGGCCCGGGCATCGCGACGTAGACGCCTTCCTGGAGCGGAATCTTCGCCGTGTCCGCGACGTCGCGAACCAGCGAGCGCAGCTCGGGGGCATACGCGTGGGTCATGTCGGGGAACCGCGGTCCGAGGCGCTCGTCGTTGGGACCGCGCAAGGCGTGATCACGGAGCAGATCGATGTGATCGCGGATCAGCATCAACGTGCCGGGCTGCCAGGTCGGATTGAGACCGCCGGCCGCGTTGGTCACGATGATCACCTGCGCGCCGAGCGCGACCAGCACGCGCGCGGGGAACGCGGCGGTCGCGGCGCTGTGGCCCTCGTACATGTGGACGCGACCCTGCATCGCCACGCAGCACGTGCCGCCGCGCGTGCCGAGGACGAGCCGGCCCTTGTGACCGACGACATGCGAGCGCGGGAAGTGGGGGATGTCGCCGTAGTCGATCGCGACCGGCGTGTCGAAGGACTCGGCAAAGCCGCCGAGCCCCGAGCCGAGGATCAATCCGACCTTCGGCATGAAGTCCGAGCGCTCGCGGATCGCCTGGGCGGCAGCGTGCACGCGATCGTAGAGCGTGGCGGGCAGACCGTCGACGGACTCGGTGCCCTGCTCGCGGCGCTCGTCGGCGCGGCCCTTGTCGTGGTTCATCGGATCACCTCGAGGATCCGCGACGTGCGGAGCGGCGGAGCGGGGCGGTCGGCGGGCTCGATCACGAAGGCGGCTTCGATCATCGCACGCGCCTCGGCGACCCTGCCATCTCCCGGCGGCAGGCTGTGGTGCAACATGATCTGCGGATGCGCTCCCGGCTCGATCACCTCGCCGAGGTAGGCGTCGACGACCAGGCCGGCGGACGGATCGATCACGTCCTCCTTCGTGCGGCGGCCGGCGCCGAGGATCAGCGCTGCGATCCCGAGCGCCTCGCTGTCGATCGCGACGACCCGACCGGCGCGGAGCCCGAGCTCGTCGCGTGATGCCGCCTTGGGAAGCACGCTACCGGGCGAATCGCACACGCGGGGGTCACCACCCTGCGCCTCGACGACCTTGCGGAACACCTCGAGCGCGCTGCCATCGGCGAGCGCCTTCTCGATCTTCGCGCGACCTTCCGCCGGATCCTTGGCGACACCACCGAGCACGAGCATCTCCGCGCCGAGCACATGCGTCAGCTCGCGCGTGTCGGACGGACCGCCGCCGCGCAAGATCTCGATCGACTCGCGGATCTCGAGGGAGTTGCCGATCGTGCGGCCGATCGGAGCGTCCATGTCGGTCAGCACGCAGGTGATCTTCTTGCCCGCGCGCTCGCCGATCGCCTTCATCAGGGCGCACAGCTTGCGCGCGTTCTCGATCGTCTTCATGAACGCGCCGTTGCCGACCTTGCAGTCGAGGACAAGCCCATCGATGCCCTCGGCGAGCTTCTTCGACATGATCGACGACGCGATCAACGGCAACGACTCGACCGTCGCGGTCACGTCGCGTAACGCGTACAGCCGCTTGTCGGCGGGTGCGATCCGCGAGGTCTGGCCGATCAGGCACACGCCGAGCTCGTCGACGAGCTTTGCGAACCGATCGACCGGGAGGTCGACGCGGAACCCGGGGATCGACTCGAGCTTGTCGAGGGTGCCGCCGGTGTGGCCGAGCCCGCGGCCCGAGACCATCGGTACCGCGACCCCACATGCGGCGACCGCGGGTGCGAGCGGGATCGAGATCTTGTCACCGACGCCACCGGTCGAGTGCTTGTCGACCTTCGCGCGCTGGATGCTCGACAGATCGATGACGTCACCGGACCGCGTCATCGCATCGGCCCACGTCGCGAGCTCGCGATCATCGAGCCCGTTGAAGAAGATCGCCATCAGCATCGCGGCGACCTGGTAGTCGGGAATCGAGCTGTCGGTGACCGACGCGATGAACGCGCGGATCTCGGCGTCCTCGAGCGTGCCGCCATCGCGCTTCTTGCGGATCAGCTGGACCGGAAGCACTCAGTAGCCCTTCGCCTTGCCGTCGCCGCCGCCGGTCACGATCGCGACGGATGCGGACGCGCCGACGCGGTTGGCTCCGGCCTGCGCCATCTTCAGCACGTCCTCGGCGGTTCGCACGCCACCGGAGGCCTTGACGCCGATGTCACCACCGACCACGCGGCGCATCAGCGCCACATCCTCGACGGTCGCGCCGCCCTTGCCGAAGCCGGTCGACGTCTTGACGAACGCGGCACCGGCGAGCTTGGACAGCGTGCACGCGATGATCTTCTGCTCGGTGTCGAGCGCGCTGGTCTCGAGGATCACCTTGACGCCCGCGGGCGCGGACGACTTGACGACCTTGCAGATGTCCTCGAACACGGTCTCGTAATCGGCGGACTTGAGCGCGCCGATGTTGATCACCATGTCGATCTCCTGCGCGCCCTGACGGACGGCGTTGCGCGCCTCGTACGCCTTCGCGCCCGGCGCCATCGCGCCGAGGGGAAAGCCGACGACCGTACACACCATCACGCCGCTGCCCGAGAGCAGCGACTTGCACAGGGGGACCCACGTCGTGTTGACGCACACCGATGCGAACCGGTGCTTGCGCGCTTCCTCGCACAGCTTGACGATCTCGTCGCGCGTGGCCTCGGGCTTGAGCAGCGTGTGATCGATGAGCTTTGCCATGTCGCCGGGCACGGCTCCCACGCCGGGCAGCGCGCCCACGCGCATCGCGCCGGCGCCTTCCATCGCGCGCACCGACCACGGCCGGCGAACGACACACGCGCCGCATCCGGCGCAGTCCTCGCCCGGTGCCGCGTCGTCGTTGCATTCACCACGGTCGCGGGGGAGCAGGGCGAGCTTCGCGGTCGCGGCAGCGGGGCCTTGCGAGGCCAGCCGCTCCTGCACGCGCGCGGCGATGATCTCGACCAGCCGATCGACGTCTGACATCGCCGGAACTATATACGACCGGAAATCGCTAGGGATTGCGCGCGGTACGGAAGGTGACGTCCTTCTGCTTCTGGTCCGGACGCGTCAACGTCTTGCCGTGATGACGGACGATCCGCTTCTTCTCGTCCGGAGAGTCGACCCACTCGAACAGGCCCGGAACGACGGCGACGTTCGGGGTGACCACGGCGGCGTCCCACTCCGCGCTGGTGAGCAGGCGCGCCCCGCGAGTCAGCGCGAATGACTTGGCCTCGGTGTACGACAGGTTGACGACCGGATCCTCGGGCTTGCCGGCCTGCTCGTGCTTCGAGAATACCTGGCGATACGCAGCGACCGAGACCGGCTGCGCATCGGTGTAGAACCACGGCGAGCCGTCCGGCTTGCGGACCAGTCGCATGCCCGCCGGCGCCTCGGACGCGGCGGCGCCCACGTTGGCTCCGACGCTGGCGTCCTTCGCCGGCGGCGACGTGCCGGCACCGGGACTCGCGCCCTGGGCGGGTGTGTCGCCCTTGCGCAGGTAGACGACCAGCCCCGCGACGAACACCGCGATCGAGAGCAGGGTGATCAGCACGAGCCAGCCCGGGAAGGCGCGCGGGACCGTGCCGGGCGCGAGCCCGCCATCGCTGACGGTGGCCGACTCGTCGCTGCGCTGGTTCTCCGGCGGGACGCTGAACGGGCGCGAGCGATCGCGCGACGATGACATCAACATCGGCACCGCGGTCGGATCGAGCCGCGCCACGATCCCGCTGAGCTGGTGGACGAGCTCGTCGTACGACGGTCGCTCGACCGACTTCTTCGCCATCATCGTGCGCGCGAGCTCCGCGAGCTCGCGATCACACGCCGGCTTGACCACCGACGCGTCGGGCGGCGGGTTGCGCAGGTGACGCGCGACGACCTTCAGGTACTTGTCCTCGGCGGGCTTGCCGGTGCGGAACGGTGGGATCCCGGTGAGCAGGAAGTATAGCGTTCCGCCGAGCGCGTAGATGTCGACGCGCTCGTCGATCGGCTCGCCGCGCGCCTGCTCGGGGGCGATGTAGTCCGGTGTTCCCACGACGACGCCCATCGCGGTGAGCGCGGGCTCGGCGCCCGGATCGACCGGCTTCGCGAGACCGAAGTCGGTGACCTTGACCTTGCCGTCGGAGAGCCGGACCAGGTTCGACGGCTTGACGTCGCGATGGATCAAGCCCGCTCGCGACGCGGCCGCGAGACCTTGCGCGGCATCGAGCACGTTGAGGGCAGCGCTCAGCGAATCGAGCGGGCCATTGTTCTCGACGATCGAGCCGAGGTCGGTGCCGTCGAGCAGCTCCATCGCGATGTACGGGCGCTCGTCGAACTGACCGGTCGCAAACACCTGGACGACGTTGGGATGGCTGATCGCGGCGACCGCGCGACCTTCGCGAACGAACCGCGCCCGCAGCTCGGGGCTGTCCTTGTGCTTCTCCGACAGGATCTTGATCGCGACCCGGCGATTGAGACCGGTGTCGATCCCCTTGAACACCTCGCCCATCGACCCCGCACCGATCGTCCCCTCGACGCGGTACGCGCCCAGGATCGTTCCCGGCTGCGGGTTCGGCACGAAGGCAATCCTATCGCGACCTTCGGTCCTGGCGCTCGCAGGTGGCTCGCGTTTCGGGGGGCGGGTCGGGGCTCGCTGACCTGGCCACGAGGGTTGCCATGCAGCTGGCACGGCCAGCCGGCCGCTGATCCAAGCCAGTGAGATCCTGTCAGGCAGCCGTGGTCCGTGCCGTGCAGACCTACGGATCGCATGGCGAAGGACGAGAACACCGCGATCAACGATCTGATCGGTCTTGGTTCGCGCAAGCCGATCTCGGACCTGCCCGAACCGGCGCTGTTCAGCGCGCCGCCACCGTCCGCCCGCCCGCCCGCCGCCCTGGCACCGCTGCCGCGCCGCCGGACCCCCGCGGCGACGCCCACCCAGTTCCCGATCGACCACGCCGATGACGATGACGCGGCGACTCAGTTCCAGCCGAAGTTCAACGCGGCGGTGACCGCTGATACCGGTCCGTTCGTGCCCGTCGCCCGGCCCGCTGCGCCGTCCCCCGCACGTCGGATCGAGTCGGCCGTGCATCGCGAGCCGCTGCACGCCGCGCCGATGCAGCCCGCGCCGAGCCACGCCGCGCCCGCTCCGGTCGTGCCGCTCCCCGGCTCGTCGATCCGTCCGAGCGCTGCTCGCCGCGCGTACTACGTCGGGCCCAGCGATGCGTTCCACACCGTCCGCGTGGCTCGCCTCCCGATCGATAGCGCTGCACCTTCCGTGGGGCACAAGCTGCTGTCCGCGATCGAGCGCTACTGGGCACCGCTCGCGGGCCTCGGCCTCGTCGCGACCGCGTTCGCCG
Organism: Myxococcales bacterium; assembly: GCA_028287135.1. Lineage (GTDB taxonomy): Bacteria > Myxococcota_A > Polyangia > Haliangiales > Haliangiaceae > JABFXX01. The sequence continues at coordinate 85,517 of JAQBQE010000060.1, read as the reverse complement.
GCTATCTTCTGATCCGCGGCACCCCGGAAGCGGACGCTGCGCCAGCGCCGACCACGGCGCCCGTCGTGATGACGTCCGAGCCCGCGGCCATCGAGACGCCACGCGTCACCATGAGACCGATCGCCGCCGCGATCGCTGGTTCGAACGCGATCACGGCCGAGCCGATCACCGAGCCGGTGGTTGCTGCCGCGATCGCCGAGCCTGCTGCTGCCGCCATCGACGCCTCCGCCGTTCCGCACGACTCGGTGTGGCAGCCCACGAAGGCCCAGCCGACCATCCTGCCTCCCACCGAGACGATCGCCACGGCAGCACCGGTGGCACCGACCGCCGAGGTCGATGCCGCGGAGATCGAGATCGAACCCGCGACCATCGCGAAGCCCGCGAAGATCACGATATCGAAGACCACGCGCGCGTCGAAGCGCGCCGCCGCCAAGCGCGCGAAGCAGGTCGCACTCGCCGAGCGCACCAAGGCTCCCGCGCGGACGACGACGTCGCGCACCAAGACCGTCGCCGCCGCCGAGCACGTCGAGAAGCCCGGCAAGGTCATCGCGATCGCCGCTGCCAAGCCGATGAAGATCGGCGCGACCACGGCGGGCGCGACCAAGGAGGCCGTCGGCTCCGGCAAGCTCACCGTGACCAGCACGCCGTCGACGTTGATCTACGTCGATGGTCGCAACACCGGGATGATGACGCCGAAGACGCTGTCGCTGCCCGAGGGCAACCACAAGATCACGCTGCTGTCGCCGAAGGACAAGATTGCGAAGACCATCGCGATCGACATCGCTGCCGGCAAGACCGCTCAGATCGCGAAGACGTTCACGAAGTAACGCGCGCGGCGTTCACTCGCGGTTGTGCGCCGGACCGTCGGTGCGCTGCGACAGGTTCTCGAACCGCGTGTACCGACCTTCGAAGTGCGTCTCGACCGTGCCCGTCGCGCCGTGACGGTTCTTGCCGATGATCACTTCCGCAATGTGCGGGTTCTCGCAGTCCTTGTTGTAGATGACGTCGCGGTAAATAAACATAATAACGTCAGCATCTTGCTCGATCGCGCCTGACTCGCGAAGGTCGGAGAGCTGGGGCCGCTTGTCGGTGCGTTGCTCGAGAGATCGATTGAGCTGCGAGAGCGCGAGCACCGGGCACTCGAGCTCCTTCGCGAGCGCCTTGAGGCCGCGGGAGATCTCGCTGATCTCCTGCTCGCGGGATGCCTTGGCCGCCTGCGGCGAGCCGCGCATGAGCTGCAAGTAGTCGACGAGGATCAGGCCGAACTTCTTGCCCGCGAACAGCTCCTTGTTGCTGCGGAACCGCCGTGCGCGTGCACGCAGCTCGCGGAGCGAGAGGGCAGGGGTGTCATCGATCAGCACCGGCGCCTTCGACAGCGTCGCCGCTGCGTAGGTCAGGTTGGTCATGTCCTGGCGCTGGAGCTGACCACGACGCAGCGCGTGTGAATCGACGCGCGCCTCGGAGCACAGCATACGTTCGGCGAGCTGGGTCGACGACATCTCGAGCGAGAACACGAGGCACGGCCAGCCACCGGAGGTCGCCGCATTCTGTGCGAGCGACAGCGCGAACGACGTCTTGCCCATCGCGGGACGGGCCGCGAGGATGATGAGCTCCGTCGGCTGCAGACCGGCGGTCTTGTTGTCGAGATCGACGAAGCCGGTCGGCACGCCGGTGACGCCACCATCGGACTTGAACCGCTCGTCGAGCGAGCTGAACACCTTCTTGACCAGCGACTTCACCGGCTCGGGGCCGCTCTTGGCCTTGCGCTGGGTGACCTCGAAGATCTTGCCCTCGGCCTCGTCGAGGTAGTCGCGGACCTCGAGGCCGTCCTCGTAACCCTTCTCGTGGATCTCGTTCGACGCGAGCATCAGCTTGCGCGCCTGGTGCTTGTCGCTGACGATCTCGGCGTAGGTGACGACGTTGTCCGCGGTCGGAACGCGCAGCGTGAGCTCGCCGAGGAACGCGATGCCGCCGACCGCGTCGAGCTTGCCCTGCTTCTCGATCTCGACCTCGAGCGTCACCACATCGATCGGCTTGGCGGCCGCCTCGAGGTTGCGGATCGCCTGCCAGATCACCTTGTGGCGCATGTCGTAGAAGTCATCGACCTCGAGGAGCTCGAGGTTCACGAGCGTCTCGTTGCGCAGGATCACGCCGCCGAGGACCGAGGCCTCGGCGTCGAGGTTGTGCGGCAGCACCCGCCGGTCGCGCGACATCGCATCACTCTACGCTTTCGGTCTGAGGATCGAGAACGATGATCGAACCGAAACGAGAAAGAGCGCGTTCACAGCGTGAGCGCGCTCTCGTTTCTCGTCGTGTGTGACGGCTTACTTGTCTTTACCGACGACCCAGAACTTCAGGTTCGCGACGACGCCCGCAGCGAGCTTGACCGGGACCTCGTACTTGCCGAGCGCCTTGACGGCCTGATCGAGCGCGATCGTACGATGATCGATCTCGACACCGGCGCGCTTGAGCTGCTCCTGGATGTCGCGGTTCGTGACGGAGCCGAACAGCTTCTCGTCTTCGCCGACGATGCGCTCGAACTGCAGCGTCATGACGTTGATCTTCGCTGCGATCTCGGTCGCGGTCGCGCGCTCCTTGGCAACCTTGCGCTCGATGACCGCCTTCTCGTGATCGAGGCGGTTCTTGTTGCGCACGGTCGCGCTGACGGCGAGGCCGCGCGGCACGAGGTAGTTGCGGCCAAAGCCCGGCTTGACCGAGACGAGCTCGCCGGCCTTGCCGAGTTTCTCGACGTCCTGCGTGAGGATGACTTGCATCGCCATGACTAGTCTCCCGTGACCGTGAACGGCAGGAGCGCAAGCATGCGCGCCCGACGGAGGGCCGTAGAAATGACGCGCTGCTGGCGAGCACTCGCGCCGGTGATACGGCGCGGGATCATCTTGCCGCGGTCCGTGACGAACGACCGCAGGATCTGCGGGTTCTTGTAATCGATCTTCGCGACGATCTCGTCGGAGAGCAGCTTGCGCTTGCCACCGCCGCCACGGCCCTTGCCACCACGGCGATCATCGCCGTCGCGGTCGAGACCATCATCGTCACCTGCACCACCACGATCGCCACGAGGGGCGTCCATACGCGTAGTCATGGCTTACTCCTTGTCCTCGGCAGGGGCTGCCGTTGCATCCGCCTCAGCGGCGGGCGCCTCAGCGACGGGCTTCTTCGAGCCCGGGATCACGTCGCCGTCGTCGTCGCCGTAGAGATCGACCTCGTCGTTGCTCGACGAGTCACCACCGCCGCGCGAGAGGAAGATGTCCTCCTCGTCGGCCGCGGTCTGCGCCGCCTTCTCGAACGACGTGTCGTCGAGCTCGGTCGGACGCGCGCCAACATCGACGTTCTCGTCGACCTTGACGGTCAGGTAACGAATGACGGAGTCGAGCATGCGGAGGTTACGCTCCGTCTCCTCGACGACGCCGGGCTGCGCGAGGTACTGCCAGTAAAGGTAGATACCCTTGCGCTCCTTCGCGACTTCGTACGCGAGGCGGCGCTTGCCCCAGTTGTCGACCTTGATGATCTTGCCGCCCATGCCCTCGATGATCCCGCGGATGCGGGTGTTCACTTCGGCGACGCCTTCGTTCGGCGTGTTGGGGCGAAGGATGTAGGTCGTCTCGTATTCGCGAGCCGTGTTCGGCTTGTCTCGCTGACTCTGCAGGCGTGCCATATGTGTGCCTCTTGGGTGTGAAGCCCGCCCTTGGCAGGGACGAGCGAGGTTGGAAGGGGAGGGTCTATATCACGGAGCCGCGAGACTGGAACGGGCGTTGTGCTGATTCATCGCCGGTCCGATGCCCTTGGCAAGGACGGTCTCGATGTCCTCGCAGGCCGCAGCAATCATGGCGGTCACCACGGCGCTGTGCGCTGCGGGGAAATCGGACAGCACCCAGCCGGCGGCATCCTTCGAGCCCGGAGGCGTCTTCGGATCGCGGCCCACGCCCATTCGCAGCCGGGCGAACTTCGCGTCGCCGAGCTGGTCCTGGATCGAGCGCAGGCCGTTGTGGCCTCCATGGCCCCCGCCCGACTTGAGCCGGACGATGCCGAGCTCGAGATCGATCTCGTCGTGGACGACGAGGATGTGGTCGACCTCGACCTTGTGGAACGCCGCGGTGCGCTGGACCGCGAAGCCGGAGAGGTTCATGAACTCCATCGGCTCGAGCAGCACGGCACGCTCGCGTCCTCGCTCGGTCGTGACAATGCCGGCGGTCGTTCGACCACCGAGCTTGTCCGACCACGCGGGGAGTCCGTGCTTGCGCGCGAGCTCCTCGACGACGTGAAAGCCAATGTTGTGGCGGTTGCGTTCGTACTTCGCGCCCGGATTCCCGAGCCCTACGACCAGCCACATCGGCAACCAGCGACGCGCTTACTTCTTGGCAGGCTTCGCAGCAGCCGCCGGAGCAGCCTTCGCGCCCGCCGCAGGCTTGGCGCCCGCCGCAGCCGGAGCCGCCTTCGCGCCTGCCGCAGGCTTCGCGCCCGCCGCAGCCGGAGCCGCAGCCGCCGCAGCGCCCTCGGCCGGAGCCGCGCCCTCAGCCGTCGCTGCCACAGCCTCCTCCTCGGGAGCCGCGCAGGTGACGACCGCGAGGTCGCGACCGGTGACGACCGTGACGCCCGGGGGCAGCTCGATCGACGAGACGTGGATCACGTCACCGATCTCGAGCGGCGTGACGTCGATGACGAGCTTGGTCGGCAGATCGACCGGCTTCGCGCGAACGTCGACCGAGCGCATGACGATGCGGATCTGACCGCCGTCGACCGCGCCCTTGGGCTTGCCCGTGAACTCGAGCGGGACGCCCGCGAGGACTTCCTTGTTCGGGTCGATGGCGAGGAGGTCGACGTGCGTGATCTCGCGGCGCAGCGGATGGAGCTGGTACTCCTTCACGAGCGCGGAGAACGTGTGCTTGGTCGTGCCGCCCTCGATCGTCAGATCGATGACGGTGTTCTGCTTCTTCACCGGGTCGAGAGCCTTCTTGAGCTCCTTGACGTCGACGATGATCGAGACGGGCTCGATCCGTCCGTTGATCGACGCGCCGTAGCAGACCCCAGGGACCTTGCCTTGCGTACGAAGTGCGCGTGACGCGCCCTTGTGGCCGGTGGTGTTACGCAGCGAGACAGTGAGCTTTCCGACTTCCATGACGTTCTCTTTTCCCTGGGGGGATGTTCAAAGCGGCCGATGCCGCTGGGGGGCGGTTCGTATCACATGAACAGCGAGCTGATCGAGTCTCCGTGATGAATGCGTTTGATCGCCTCGCCCAGGAGGCGTCCCACGCTCTTCACGCGGACCTTGGAGCAGGCCAGACCCTGCTCGGAGAGCGGGATCGTGTTGGTCACCACGACGTGGGACAGCGGCGAGTCCTGGATCCGCTGAACGGCCTTGCCCGAGAACACCGCGTGGCTCGAGCAGGCAGCGACCGAGGCCGCGCCTGCGTTCATGATCGCGTGGGCGGCATTGGTCAGCGTGCCGGCCGTGTCGATGATGTCGTCGACGATGACCGTCTTCTTGCCTCTGACGTCACCGACGATGTTCATGATCTCCGAGACGTTCGGAGCAGGACGCCGCTTGTCGATGATCGCGAGACCCGCGCCGAGGCGCTTCGAGAACGCGCGGGCGCGCTCGACGCCACCCGCATCGGGCGACACGACGATCGTGTTCTCGCCGCCGTAGCCGAGGGTGCGCAGCTCCTCGATCAGGACGGGCATCGAGTAGAGGTGATCGAACGGGATATCGAAGAAGCCCTGGATCTGCCCGGCGTGGAGATCCATCGCGAGCGCGCGATCGGCACCCGCGGCCGTGATCAGGTTGGCGACGAGCTTTGCCGTGATCGGCGTACGCGGCTTCGCCTTGCGATCCTGCCGCGCGTATCCGAAGTACGGGATGATCGCGACGATGCTGCCAGCCGACGCACGCTTGAGTGCGTCGATCATGATCAGCAGCTCCATCAGCGCCTGGTTCGGCGGGGAGCAGGTCGGCTGGACCACGAAGCAGTTGACGCCTCGCACGTTCTCGCCGATCTCGACGTAGATCTCTCCGTCGGAGAAATGCGTGACATCAGCGCGCCCGAGCGGGATCTCGACGAACTTGCAGATCTCGTCTGCGAGTGCGCGATTCGAATTGCCCGTGAAGATCGATAGCGACTTCAGCACCCATGGCTCCGTGGAGGAGCCGCGGATCTACCTCCGATGGCGCGCCAGGTCAAGCGCCATCTTCTGGCTAAGACTGCGCAATCACGCTGGAACTGGTAGGCCGAGCGATCGCGCCTTGCCCACGAGCTCCTGGATCGCCGCCTGCGGCAGCTCCTCGGCTTCCTCGACCAGCATCACCGGGACGCCCTGATCGACGCGGTAGCGCAATCTGGAGCCAGGGCAGAGCAGAAATCCGTCGGCCTCGTCATGCCCGGTCTCGCCGCGCGGAAAGTAGATCAGCGGCTGCTTGGTTTTCGGGCATGCCAGGATCGCGACGAGGTCGGGCGGAAGCACGGGCTCTTCGTAGCACGAACGACTCCTGCACCGAAAACGACGCGAGGCCCCGGGAAGGGGCCTCGTAGGTCACGAGCTGCGGAGATCAGCGACGCGCTGACCTCCTCGAACGTTACGGGTTCGGTGCGGGAGCCGGCGTCGTCGCCGGAGCCGTCGCCGGAGCCGGCGTCGGAGCCGGTGCCGTGTTCGTCAGCGCCGACACGAGGCGGAACTCGACGCGGCGGTTCTTCGCGCGCGCCGCGTTCAGCTTGCCACCCTTGAGACCCGTGGGGCTCTCGACCGGCGCGCTGTCGCCGAAGCCGGTCGCCGTCAGGCGGTTCTCTGCGACGCCCTTCTTGATGAAGTACTCGCGGACTGCCTCGGCGCGTGCCTTCGACAGCTCGAGGTTGTCGGCGAACTTGCCACCCTTCTTGATCGGCTGGTCATCGGTGTGACCCTGGACCTCGAGGCGGAGCTCCGGGAACTCGACGAGGACCGCGACAGCCTTGTCGAGCGTGCGGAACGAGATCGGCGAGAGGTCCGCCGTGTTCGTGCGGAAATTGATGCCCTGGATGACGCCGGTGAACGCCTTGATCTTGGCCGGGATCTCGTCGGGGCAGCCGTCCTCGTCCTGGTAACCGTTCTTGGTCTCCGGGTCGCTCGCGCACTTGTCCTGCGCGTCCGGCACGCCGTCGCCATCGTTGTCCGGATCCGGGCAACCGTCGTCGTCCTCGAAGTTGTCCTTGTCCTCGGGCTCCATCGCGCACTTGTCGGCCGCGTCCGGGACGCCGTCGCCGTCATTGTCGGGATCCGGGCAGCCGTCCTCGTCCTGGAAGGCGTCCTTGTCCTCGGGCTCCATCGGGCACTTGTCGGCCGCGTCGGCGATGCCATCGGCATCGTTGTCCGCGTCGGGGCAACCGTTGTCGTCCTCGAAGCCGTCCATGTCCTCCGGCTCCTGCGGGCACTTGTCCGCATCGCCGATGATTCCGTCCTTGTCCGGATCGTTGTCCTGCGGCGGAGCCTCGATGGTCTTGACGACTTCCTTGCGGCCGAACTCGCGATAGATCGAGAGCAGGACCTCGAAGTCCTGGGTGAAGCCGTCGTCCTCGCTGCTCGGCGGGAACAGGATCCGCGCGTCGGCGCGCAGGCCCCATCCGTTGTCGACGCGGTACTTGGCGCCGATGCCGGCGTACAGCATCTCGTCCGTGTCCTCGTCGATGACGTCGGTGTTACGGCTGTCGACCACCTGGAACGCGCCACCGCCGACCAGCACGAACGGGATCAGCTTGGTCGCCGGGTTGCTCGCGCGGAACTGCGCAACGAGGTGGGCGCGGTACGTGATGTTCCAGATGTCGAACACGAGGGCGCGCGGCTCGCTCGGGACCACCCCGAACTCGCCCTCGACACCGATCATGTCGCCGAAGAACGCGCCGAGCCGCAGGCCGAACAGCGCCGAGTTGCGCTGCGAGTTCGCGTCCGGGACATCTGCGACGCCGAGCTCGTTCGTGTCGCTGAATACGTGAATGCCGGCAGTGCCGCCGATTTCCACGTTGGCGTGCGCGGGAGAAGAGAGGAGTCCGCCGAGTGCGAACACCGCGGCGCCCAAGGCGACAACTGGCGTGGGTCGGAACAAGCGATTCATCGATAGTCCTTTGGTTCGAAACCGGCCGATTCCCCCAGGGAATCGGACCATCTCGTAGTTGCCTGCGGTTTTATCGAGTCGCTGATGCGTTTTCCAGATCTTGCGGCACCTTAGTGCGGAGGGCGATCGCCCGTTAACCCCGCGCCTTGTCGGCGAAAAACGCTGGATCCACTCGCAACCTCTCGGGAATCCGCTCCCGCCGTGCCCGTGCGACATCCCGGGTGGCGGAGTACCGCGAGGAGTGACTATCGGGGAGTCCCAGGCCCTTCGGGAGGTACAGCGTTGCGCACGCCGGGCCCCCACCCGCTTTTCCGAACAGCTCGAACAGTGGGACACGGTGCGTCACCAGGCCGAGTCGCTCCAGGTCAGCGATGAACGCTCCCGACACTCCGTCGGGCACGAGCACACCCTCGTTGACCTGCCGGGAATTGCCCGCGTACTGCTCGACCGCATCGTGCGCCTCGATCGGAACCATGCGGTCCGCACCGAGGACGCCCGCGACGAACTCCGAGCCGTCTGCGAACAGCCCGCGCGGATAGTGGACGAGCACCGGCTCGCCACCGACGGGCCGCGCGCCGAAGTGGACGGTGTCGCCGTGGAAATGCGGATAGACCAGCTCCGCGTAGATCCGTGCGGACTCCGGAACGCCGGTGAACGTCGCGGCGAAGCTGACGCCGTCGCGCGTGCTGCGCGAGCTCTTGGGCGTCGTATCGCGATCGTAGTGACCCGGCACCGCGTAGGTGAGGACGACGCGATCTCCGACCACCGCGATGTCGGCCATGCCTTCCCAGCGATGCGGATTGTCCGCGATCTCGACCGACAGCTTCGCGGCGCTCCCGATCTCGCCGAGTAGCTCGCGGTAGTACGCGGCCTCGTCCCGACGGTGCGCGAGCATGTTCGGCATCACTGCGCGCAACGTCTGATCGCGCACGCTGACCCACGGTCCGTTCGCGGCGAACACGCGGCCGGTCATCACGCGGTCCATCGTGCCGAGCACCTCGCGCGAGCCTTCGGGACGGATCGCACCGTCGCCGTCCACCTCGAGACCCACCTGATCGAGGAACGGTTCGTCGACCGCCTCGAACTGGTACAGCGCATCGCCGCCGCACGCGACGATCCCATCGAGGATCGACAGCCACTCGTCGTAGGCGCGGCGGGGCGAGTACTCGAGGTGGGCGACCTCGCTCTTGTAGTTGGCACCGGCCTTGTTGCAGGTCGCCGGGACGGGCGGGCGGACGATCAACAAGTTGCCGTAGACATCCGACAGGCTCATGCGCGCAGCCTAGACGACGCGCAGCGCTTTGTGCGCGGCATGGCGCACCGCGATCGCCGCGACCGCATCCATCCACGCCGGCGTCGCGTTGAGCGACGGCACGAGGACGAGCTCCTCGCCGCCGGCCGCCGTGAACTGCTCCCGCGCGCGGATCCCGATCTCCTCGACGGTCTCCAGGCAGTCGGCCACGAACGCCGGGCACATCACCGCGAGCCGCTTGACGCCCTTCTTCGCGAGCTCGTCGAGCACGACGTCGGTGTAGGGCTGGATCCACGGCGTGCGCCCGAGTCGCGACTGGAAGCACACGGTGTAGCGATCCGCTGACAGGCCGAGCCGGCCGGCGAGCTCCCGCGCCGTGTAGAAGCACTGCGCGCGGTAGCAGCTCGGGTTCGCCAGCGTGTCACAGCAATTCGCCGAGGCGAAGCAGTGCGCGCCGGTCGCGTCGGTCTTCAGGATCTGACGGACCGGCAGTCCGTGGAACGAGAACAGCACGTGGTCGGGGCGAGCAGCCTCGATGCTCGGAGCACCGACGTCGGCGAACGCGTTGAGGAAGCCCGGGTCATCGAAGAACGCAGGCACGAAGTCGAGCGCCGGCACGTTCCACATCTCCTGCGCGAGCTCCATCACGCGCGCGACCGCCGTTCCCGTCGACGACGACGCGTATTGCGGGAACAGCGGGAGCACGACGATCCGATCGACACCGGCCTTCACGAGCGCGGCGAGCCGGTCCGGGATCGACGGTGAGCCGTAGCGCATCGCGAGCTCGACCCGCCACTCCGCGCCGAGCCGGGCGGCGACGCCGGCCGCCAGATCCTGCGAGTGATACATGAGCGGCGACCCGCGCTCGGGATCCCAGATCGAGCGGTAGGCATGCGCGCTCTTGGCCGGCCGCGTCGGCAGGATGACGAGATTGAGCAGCAGCGCACGGCCGACGGCGTTGATGTCGATCACCCGCGGGTCACCGAGGAACTCGCGGAGGTACCTGCGGACCGCCGGCGTCGACGGCTCGTCGGGGGTACCGAGATTGATCAGCAATAGGCCGTGGGGCATGCGTGAGACCCCGGTCTGGACAACTCGAACCACAATGTCAAGGAGACGCCCGCCGCCATGAATAGGTTTCTGAGAAGCGCCTGAAATGCGCCGGAACGAGAGCCCGATACGTTCCCCACCTTACCAAACCACGGGAGCGGCCAGATTACACGTGAGTTGAACGATTCAAGGTGCTTGAAAGATGTTTTTGGCTTCCTGTTTGACCTCCCGTGGGACCACTGCATTATCCGTTCAGTCATGGCTGGGTACCCGGGACATCCACTGCCGAAGAAGCTGGGGATCAAGGCAGGCCACAAGGTCTGCTTGCTGAACGCACCGGGTGCGTTCGAACGCACGCTCGCGCGTGACGACGTCCGGATCACCACCGACCTCCGGCTCCCCATGGTCGACGTCGTGGTGATGTTCGTCGATTCTCTGGAGGAGCTCGAGCGCCGGTTCACCGACGTGGTCGGTCGCCTCCACCCGTCCGGTGGTTTCTGGGTCGCCTGGCGGCGCACGTCGCGCCGCGTGTCCGAAGATGTCGTGCGCCGGATCGCGCTCGCTGCCGGGATGGCCGCGAACAAGGCGTGCTTGATCGACGCGTCGTACTCGGGAGTCCGCCTCGTGCTGCGCGAGGGCAACCGCGAGGCGATGGCGTACCGGATCGAGCCGCCACCGATCTCGCGGCGCACGCGTCGGCCGACCGCCCGGATCGCGCCGCGGATCGCGCGTGCGAGCGGCTCGGGCTCGGCCTTGCGCCGCGTGCGCGCGCGTTCGACAAAGTAACGACACGGATCGCCAGCGATCGCCAGCGATCGAAGGTCGTGCGGTTGCGTATCTCCACGCATGCTGCGTTATCGTCCGCGCATGCATCGCCTAGCTGTTGCGGTGGCCGCGCTCGGGCTGTCGGGGCTCGCCGCCTGCGGCTCTGAAGAAGACAATCGACCGCGGACGCTCGAGTACGTCACTGCTGCGGTCCTGCAGCCGAGCTGCGGCAACGCGCAGTGCCACAGCTCGTTCCGCCGCGTCGACGACTACGCCTTCGATACCGTCGAGGAATCCAAGGATTCGATCACGACCTACCAACTCGTGGTCCCGACCGACCCGGAGTCGTCGCTGCTGTACCAGGTGCTGATCTCGCCCGGCGGCGAGAACAACGTGCCGCGGATGCCGTACGACCAGCCCATCCCTGATCGCGATATCGAGCTGATCTACCACTGGATCCAGGACGGAGCGGACGGTCTGTGATGCGCGCATCCTTGATCGCGCTCGCCGCGCTGTTCGTGATCGCCGCCGCGAGCGGGCGGGCCGCCGCGTACCCGCAGTTCCAGCTCACCCAGGACCAGACCTGCACCGGGTGTCATCTGTCGCCGGCCGGCGGCAATCTGCTCAACGAGAACGGGCTCGCGGTCGCGGAGTCGATGTCGCAGCTCGGTACGGCACCCGAGTTCTTCTACGGCAAGGTCCCGACCCCCGGCTGGCTGACGCTCGGTGGTGATCTGCGTGGCGCGGCCGGGTTCATCTCGACGCCCGAGAAGGTGCTCGCCTCGTTCCCGATGCAGATCGAGCTCTACGCGGCCGCGACGTACGAGAGCTTTTCGCTGCACGTCAATTTCGGTCCGCGGCCGTCGCAGTTCGGCAATCGCGCGGCGACCAGCGTGTGGGCGCGCGAGCACTACCTGATGTGGCAGCAGGAGGCCGGCGGCTCCAGCGGCGTCTATGTTCGTGCGGGACGGTTCATGCCGGTGTTCGGGCTCCGGCTCGCGGAGCACCCGGTCTATGTGCGGCGGTTCGGCGGCACCCCGCTGTACGCGGAGACCTATGGCGCGCACGTCGCGTACGTCGATCCGAAGTTCGAGATCCACGCGACCGGCTTCATCGAGGATCCGTTGATCAGCCCGGTCGCTCACGACAACGGTGCTGCCCTCTATGCCGAGCTCCGCGTGAGTCCCACCGCGGCGGTCGGCGGCGAATTCATGTTCACCGACAGCGAGGACGACAAGAAGATCCGCGCGGGAGCGATCGGCAAGCTCGCCATCCCGGCGGCGAACCTGCTGCTGCAGACCGAGATCCAGTTCGTCAACCAGGTGATCGACACGACGCCGACTAACCCGGTGGGTGGCGCACCGGTCCAGCTCGTCGGCTATCTGCTCGGGTCGCTCACGCTCAACGACTTCCTGCTGCTCGACATCGGGGTCGGTCACTACGATTCGAACGTGCGGATCAAGGAGATGGATCGCGACAGCGTGGACGTCAACCTCCACTACTTCCTGACGTCGCACGTCGAGCTGTCGCTGACGAACCGGTTCGAGATGATCGGCCTTGGCAAGGGCGGGCCGTCGAGCGGGTACTCGCTGGTCCAGCTCCATTATCGCCTGTAAGTCCGCGGAACCCGCCGGCGCGATCGCCTCGTTAACAGTTCCGGCGCGGCCCCGTCCTGATCTTCGAACGCGCCACGAGCGCGAGAAGGTCGGGAGCAGATCACGAACGTCGAGCGGTGGACGTCCAGATCGCGAAGCCGCTCGCGCGTCACGGCATCGACCTCGATCGCGCGCGACGCGCCGCGGAATCGTATCCCGATGGGGTCGGGGCTCGCCTGTCACGCGTCTCGGATGTGCGATGGTCCTCGCGTGAGCACGCCGGTGGAGCGCTCCCTGCGAGCACGTCTCATGTCGCTCGCGCCGTTCGCGGCGATCGCGGTCGCCGCGTGGTTGATCTTCTACCTGCTGGTCCGGGCCCAGGCGCCGCGCCTGTTCTACGACAGCACGGTGTTCCTCGAGATCGCGGAACAGCCGTGGTCGTGGGCGCAGCTGTTCTATCCCAAGCCACCGTTGGTGCCGCTGGTGTATCGCGCGATCGGCACCGATCCGCAGGTGATCGTCGTCGCGCAATCCGTGCTCGCGATCGTGGCGTGGAGCATGTTCGGGGCGGCGCTCGCCAGCGTCATCGAGCGACGGTCGGTGCGGATCGCAGCGGTCGTGATCGCGGCGCTGTTCGCGATCGCGCCGACGCGCATCGGGTTCACGCATGGCGTGCTGTCGGAATCGATCAACGATTCGCTCCAGACGATCGCCTTCGCGCTCGCGATCCTGCTGGCCGCGCGGCTCGGGCGCGAAGCGGGATCCGCGACGACGCGCACCAGGCTGCTCGCCGGGACGTTGCTGGTCGTTGCCATCCTCTGGATGTGGACGCGCGACACCAACGCGGTCGTCGTCCTCGTGGCGGTGCCCGCGTTCGTGGTCATGCGCTGGCGAGCGGCTCGCCGCCACGGCTGGCTGCTCGCGATCGGAGGGCTCGCGATCGTCAACGCGATGATCGTGATCTGGTCGACGACGGTCGTCCCACCCGCCACCGGGCTCTCGGTCCACGAGCGCTGGCCGCAGGACTTCACCGCTCGCAAGACCTATCCCACGTTCAACAACATCTCGGACCGGCTGCGCGACCCCGAGGCCGTCGCGTACTTCGTGGAGCGCGGGATGCCGCAGGCGGAACAGCTCGTGCTGCTCGGTGCGCGCGACCAGGAGATCTATCTCGATCCGGCACTGACTCCGGCGCGGCGATGGATCGTCGAGCGCGCCGGGTCGACGTACGTGAGCTGGTTGGTCCGGCATCCGATCGCCCACGTCGGTCAGATCCTGGGCGATCTGTGGACCTTCCTCGGTGTCCACAAGCAGCACGTCTACATGCCGCCCGGCTGGACCCGCCACACGACGGTGGTGCGCTGGGTGCGAGCCGCGACCGAGACCAAGATCGTCGTGATCCTGTTGCTGCTCGCGTGCCCGTTCGCGTTCCGTCGCACCGAGCGTCACCCGGTGACCGTGGTCGCCGGCGTGCTGATCCTGAGCGGCGTGATCGGGTGTGCCGCGTCGTACTACGGCGACTCGCTGGAGCGCGCGCGCCACTGCTATGCCGCGGGCCAGCAGGTGATCGTCGGCCTCGTGCTGGCCGTGCTGGTCCGGGTGGACCTGTTCGTGCGCCGCCGCCGCTGAGAGCGCGCTCGGCATGTTAGAAACGACGATATGCACCACCGTGTGCGCAGGGCGGTCATCGGGACCATCGCAGCGCTGTTCGTTCCTGCCCTGGCCCACGCGGAGGCGCCGGGCTCGGGAACGGCCACCGACGGTGCGATCGAGCTCGAAGGGGAGGCGGCTCCCACCACCCATGATGTGGTCGCGGCCCCACCGGCACTCCCGCATGCGCCGTCCGTCGTGCCCCCCGTGGCGGAGAAGTTCACCTGGGAGCCGTTTGGCTTTCTCCGCCTGCAGTACCGCATCGTCCTCAACGATCCGAACGTCGCGTTCATCGGACGGTCGGATGGCTTCGAGCTGCAGAACGCGCGCGTGGGGGTGCTCGGTGCGCTCGGAGACCGGGTCCGCTACGTGTTCGCGATCGAGGGCGCCGTCGACGAGCGCTCGCACGTCAACGTGCCCGACGGCCGGCTACGCGTCGGCCTGAAGGATGCGTTCGCGGATGTCGCGCTCGGCGGGTCGCTCACGGTGCGCGCCGGTTACTTCGAGACCCTCGTCGATCCGGATCTCGACGCCGAGAACCAGCGCGACTTCGTCGACTACGCGATCGAGAGCCGCGGCGTGCGCTCGACCGAGGGCTATCAGGCATCAGGGTTGACGCCCGGGCGCTCGCTCGGTGCGGCGCTGCGCCTCGCGCCGATCGTGACGGACGCCAGCGGGCCCAAGGTCGGCTTCGAGATCGCCGTGCAGAACGGCGCCAACGAGTACGCATCCGATAACGACAACGACACGCCCGCGGCCTCGGCCAGCGTGTTCGCACGGCTCGCGAACCAGGGCTGGGTCGTCGCGTCGGCGCGGTTCAATCGCCGCACGGTCGACGAGCTTCCGCAGCAGAAGGACGAGGACGACCTGCAGGCCACGCTCGGGGCGAAGATCTTCGCAGGACCGGTCGGGATCGGGGTCGGTGCAGCATTCGTCCGGACGATGTTTCCGACCACCGGCGGTCCGGTCGAGAACGCCTACGGCGCGCATGCGCAGCTGATGATCAAGACCGGCACGCGCCTCGCGGTTGGCTACCGGTTCGGAATCCTCGATCCCTCGAGCCTGTTTGTCACCGACCGTGTGATGGAGCACACGGCCGGCGTGGTGCTCGCCGTGCCAGCGTACCGGATGCGCGTGCACGTCCAGGTCACCCACGTGGCGGAGCAGGGCGCACGCGCGCTGACGAACGATCGCGCGCAGCTCGCGGCGGAGCTCGCGCTGTGACGCTCCGCGCTGCCCTGGTCGCGCTGGTCTCGCTCGCACTGCTGCCGCTGCTCGGCACGTGTGGCGATCAGGCGCCGAGGGCGCGCGCACAGATCATCGGCGCGCTCGACGAGGCGATCGGCGGTCCGCATGCGCTCGGTCAGATCGGCGACTTCCTGCTCGAGAACGACCAGATCCGGCTCGTGATCTCCGACACCGGCGTCAGTCGCGACCCGAACAAGCCGTCGACGTACGGACGCGGCAACACGACGTTCGGCGGATCGCTGATCGATGCAGACCTCGTCCGCGTCGGTGGCACCGATGCGCGCGGTAACGATCAGCTCGCGGAGCTGCTGCCGGGCTTTCTGTTCACGGTGATCAACCCGACCAAGGTCGAGATCACGCGGCGCGGTGACGATGGCGGGCCGGCGGAGGTCACCGTGACCGGCACCGGCGGCGATCTGCTGCAGATGATCGCGGTGCTCAACACCGGGCTGATGTTCCCCGCGAACCTCGAGCTCAAGAACATCTATCGCCTGTATCCGGGCAAGCGCTACGTCGAGATCGAGACCGTCGTGAAGAACAAGGCGGCGAACGGCGGCGTCCATCCGTTCCCGTACCTGAACGTGATGGATCTCGACGATCTGCTCGGCGGCAACATCCCAAACCTGCCGATCGAGCTGTCGGTGCCGATGGGGCAGTTGCCGCTGCTCGGCGGCGAGCAAGATCTGTTCGCCCCCGGCATCGCGGGCTTCAACGTCAAGTACGCGATCGAGGACAGCTACAAGATCGCGGGCGGCTTTCCCGGGTTCCCGGGTCTCGCGGTCGACTTCCTCGCGAGTCGTGGCATCGGCGTCTCGTACGGGCTGACGATCCTCGATGCGCCGTCGAACTACGTGAAGACGTATGCCGCGAGGTATCCGGGCCAGGACGTCACGCCGTACTCGATGCTCCTGCCGTTCACCTACGCGGGCGTTGCCGGCGTGTTCATGGCCAAGCCCCCCGCGCAGCTCGGACCGAACGAGGAGTTCCGGTTCACGTCGTACTTCATCGTCGGCAGGGGCGACGTGGCATCGGTGGCAAGCGTCGTCTACGAGCTCCGCAACCAGGACACCGGCACGTTCGGTGGCAAGGTCGTCGACGAGCTGACGTCCGCGCCGGTCAAAGGCGCCAACGTGTTCGTGCTCGATGCAAAGCAGTACCCGATCACCCAGATCGAGACGGACGCGAGCGGATCGTTCATCGCCAGGCTGCCGCCGGGCGCGTACACGTACGTCGTGGTCGTCGACGATCGCGCAACACCCGCTGCGCAGTCGATCACGATCCGCGAGAACGAGAAGACCGGCGTGCAGATCAAGCTGCCCGCGCCCGCGACCGTCTCGGTCTCGGTCATCGATGATCGCGGGCGGCACGCACCGTCGAAGATCCAGCTCGTCGGTACGTTCGATCCGGCCAACGTCACCAAGGACCCGCGGACGCACCTGTACTCGATCCAGAAGGGCGAGCGGAAGCGGCCGACCGCGTTCGACGGCACGAACCGCTACGTCGAGGGCGCGTGGTGGACCAAGGACGGGCGCGTCAACGCGCGCGTTCGGCCCGGCACGTACGAGGTGATCGCTTCGCGCGGTCCCGAGTACGAGTACACCAGCACGACCGTCACCGTGAAGTCGGGCCAGTTCGCCGAGGCGCAGCTCGTGCTGACCGCAGCGTACGAGTCACCGGGCTGGGTCTCCGTCGACTCCCATCTCCACGCGCAGCCGTCGACCGACAGTGGGGTGCCGATCGATCAGCGCGTGATCAGCTGTGCGGCCGAAGGGCTCGAGGTCGCGGTCGCCACCGATCATAACTACGTGACCGACTACGCACCGGCGATCGCCGCGAGTGGTCTCGATTCGTGGCTGCTCGGCATTCCGGGCATGGAGCTCACGACGTTCGAGATGGGTCACTTCAACGGCTATCCGCTCAAGATCGATCCCGGCTCCACGCGGGGCGGTGAGTTCGTGTGGGCGAACCAGCCGCCGCAGAAGCTGTTCGATCAGCTTCGCGCGATGTCGATCGATCCGGCCAAGGGCATCGTCCAGGTCAATCACCCGCAGCAGCAAGTGCTCGGCTACTTCGCGCAGTTCTTCATCGATCCCGCGACGGCGCAGCCGTACACGCCCACCGGGATCCTCGGCGTGTTCGCGCCGTACGGCGACGAGTTCCAGGCCGACAAGATGAGCTTCGACTTCGACGCGATCGAGCTCCTGACCGGCCGCAAGAGCGAGAACCTCCACAACTACCGCGCGCCGTCGCCGTTGCCGCCGGGACCGCACCCGAATCCACAGCCGGTGCCAGGGCAGGTCGTCCTCGGCCCCGATGGTCGCCCGAAGTTCCCGGGCATCGTCGAGACCTGGTTCACGATGCTCGATCGCGGTCACAAGGCGACCGGGATGGGGACCTCCGACACGCATGCGCTCCTCGGCGACGAGCCGGGCTATGCGCGCACGCTGCTGTTCGTCGGGGACGGCAAGGACACCCTCGGCGGGTTCACGCGCGACGACGTGATCGACGCGATCCACGATCACCACGCGATCACGACGAATGCACCGTTCCTCGAGATGCGCGTGGGCTCGGCGATGATCGGCGATACGACCGTCGTGCAAGGCGGCAGCACCGAGGTCCGGATCCGCGTGCGCTCGCCGTCGTGGGCGAAGGTCGATCACCTGACGCTGTACTCGAACGGCGGCGCGGTCGTCGCCGATCTCCCGATCCCCGCCGCGCAAGGCACGGACTTCGAGACCGTGGTCCGGCTCAGCCTCGCGCGCGATAGCTGGGTCGTCGCGGAGGCGACCGGCACGCAGAACATGTTCCCCGTGGTCTCCGCGATCGAATATCCGCCGCTCGATGCGACCGTGATCATCACGGCGCTGTCAGCCGGGCTCGACCTGTCCGCGCTGCCGATCGCATCGAACCTCAAGCCCAACGTCGTCCACCAGACGCAGCCGTTCGCGATCACCAATCCGATCTGGATCGACATCGATGGCAACGGCTGGAACCCGCCGAAGGCGGCGCTGCCGCGCGTCGCACCGTCTCCGCAGCCGCGGCCCGACGTGCGCTCGCAGTTCGAGGCGCTCCCGGAGCTCACGCCGTGAGCCGCAGAAATTGGAGAAATTGGGGTCAGACCCCATTTCCTGGACGCCTCCTGAGCACCCTCGCACTGGCTAGTCTCGTAGCCACGCTGGCTGGCCAACCTGCCTGGGGGCACGTGTTCCCGGCCGTGCGCAATGTCGTCGTCCAGGTCGAGCCCTGCGAGGTCGTGCTGCTGGTCGGCTACCGTCCTGGAACCGGCGAGGCGACCGATGCGATCCTGTCACGGGCGGCCAGCGCACCGAAATCGCACGGGCTCGACGCGCTGCGCGATGTCCTGGCGGCCTACGCGATGGCGCCGCTCACGGTGACCGTCGACGGCACCCCCGTGGTGCCCACGAGTGTCCGCGCCAAGATCGGCGTCGAACCAGGCGGTGCGCGGCCGATGGTGGTGGTGCTGGTGACGTATCCATTAGCCGCTGCAAAGACGCTCGCTGTCGGCACCAAGGAACCGCGTAGTACGCGGATATCCTGGCAGGATCAGCGGAGTGACCGGGTGGTGATCGCGGAGGCTCCGGCGCAGGGGAAATGGCATGCCGGCGTGGCCTCCTTCTTGCTGACTCTGTCGGGACCTTCGGGAGGCCCGGCATGCGCAACTTCAAACTCATCGCGGCGATCTCTGCCCTCGGTTTCGTCACCGGCACGCTGACCGGCTGCGACCAGGAGTACGACCCCGACGCGCCTGCCATCGATCCGAACGCACCGCGCGTCCACATCACCACGCCCGCCCGCGGCACGTTCGCCGGCGATGTTCCGATGGTGAGCGTCACCGGCACCGCGATCGATGATGAGGGTGTCGCGTCGGTCACCGTCAACGGCGTACCCGCCGTCGTCTTGGCCGACGGCACGTTCTCCGCGCAGGTCCCGGTCGATGCCGGAACGAACCTCCTCCACGTCATCGCAAAGGATGCGCAGGGGAACGCCGGGAAAGAGAGCCGCGCCGTCGTCGCCGGCCCGATGGAGCCGATCGCGCAGATGGTTCCGCAGGCGATCACCGCGTCCATGACCGCGCAGACGTTCGACGCTCTGGGTCGCGGCATCACCGGCTACATGACCGGCGGAAACCTCACCGCCGCGGTCCAGCCGATGAATCCCGTGCTGAACATCGGCGCGCCGACGGGCCCCGATTGCCTCTACGCGCAGGGCCGGATCACCGGCGTGACCGTCGGTGCGCTGACCAAGATCTCGCTGTCGCCCCAGCTCGGCGGCATCTACCTCCAGGCCGAGCTCGATCGCCCGAACGTCAACATGGGCCTTGCGTGGGCGGTGTCGTGCCTCGACGGCTCGCGCAATGTCTCGATCGGCGCGAGCAAGATCAAGATCACCGGCGTGCTCAAGCTCGGCGTCAACGGTGACAAGTTCGAGATCCACCTCGACGATCAGGACGTCAGCATCACCGGCTTCAATGTCGAGCTCGGCGGCGTCCCCGGCCAGATCGTCAACATGCTCCACCTCGACACGGCGATCGGTCCGGTCCTCGGCTGGATGGTCGAGCGGTTCGCGGTCCCCTACGTCAACAAGGCGCTCCAGGGTCTGAACGAGACCAAGACGGTCAACGTGATGGGCACGATGGTCGATGTGAAGGTTCGCCCCGCGCGGATCGACGTCGACATCCCTGGCGCGATCTTCGAGCTCGACACCCAGATCCGCGCGAAGAACGACACCGCGTCGCCCGGCTTCGTCTACGTGACGAACCAGGTCCCCGCGATGGACATGAGCCGCGGCTTCGAGCTCGCAGTCGCTGATGACGCCGCGAACCAGCTGCTCGGTAGCTTCTGGGCCGCCAAGGGCATGGATGCCGGCATCGACCTCAAGAACGGCAGCTACGGTGAGGTCGGCAAGCTCTACGACCGCGTCGAGATCTCGGCCAAGGTCCCGCCGTTCATCGACGCGAGCGGCGACAAGCTCGTGATGACGGTCGGCGACATGCTGGCGACGTTCAAGAACGGCGCGCAGATCGCCACCCAGGTCGCGATCAACGGACAGGTCGAGGTCTCGGTCGTCGCCGATGCGAGCGGCGCGCTCCGCCTCGATGTAGGTACCCCGACGCTCTACGTCGATGTCCTCGACGAGAACGTCGATGGCGCCAACCAGCTCTCCAACGCGCAGTTCGAGGCCGTGTCCTCGTTCGCGCTGTCCCGGATCATCGCCGTCGGCAGTGGCGCGGTCGGCGCGGTCCCGCTCCCCGCGTTCGGTGGCGTCGTGGTCCAGGACGTCAGCGTGGCCGAGCAGTCGGGCTACCTGGTCGTCGGCGGCGAGGTCGAGTAGTCCGTACTCGCACCCCTGGCTCCAAGAGGGGCCCGTTAGATTCGCCACAGCGGATCTGGCTGGTTGTATTCGAGTCTTGACCCGTGGGGCCCGGCCGAGGGACACCCGCGAGCAAGGGGACCATGAAGAAGATCCGTCGAATCGACTGGGTTGTCGCGATCACGTCGATCGTGTTCGCGGTGTCATGTAGCGGCGGCGGGTGCGGCGGGTGCGCTCAGCTCGAGCCGATTCCCGGCGGGTTTCCCGTGGCCAAGCGGGAACCGAACGCTGCGCAGGTCCGCGTGACCTCGACCGCGCTCGCGAAGATCGCCGCGGATCCGGCCTCGATCATCGGCCCGCTCGTGGGCGGCGCGATGAACGGCGTGATCGAGTTCCCGGTCCCCGCCAGCTGCGGGGATCCGAAGATCTGCTGCGTCAACAACATGCCGGCTGCGACCTGCGGTCCGCTCGAGATCGATCTGGTCAAGCGGCCGACCGACTCAGCACGACTGGTGCTGACGCCGGTGCAGGGTGCATCCCGGCTCGACATCACGGTCCGCGCTCGGATCAAGACCAAGATGGACTTGCCGATCACGTACCAGGGCGTGAGCTGTGACGTGAACCTCGACTCGACGCGCGGCAGCACGCCCGACCTCGTGATCACGACGCAGATGGCGTTTCCGCAGGATACGACCACCGGGACGACGCGGATCGGCGCCCAGAGCTCGACCGTCACGCTCGAGAACGCGGACATCCAGCTCAGCGGCAACTTCGCGTGCTCGATTGCGGGCGCGTTCATCGGCACGGTGCGCGGCATCCTCGAGGACCAGGTCGCGAGCCTGCTCGAGGACCAGATCAACAGCGCGACCTGCAAGGCGTGCGCATCGGGGCAGATCGCGGAGTGCGGCTCGTCCTTCGCGACCGCGTGCACCGGTCAGACGTGCATGGTCGGCACCCGCTGTCTGCAAGAGGTCGGCATGACCGGCCGTGCGCGCGGCCTCAACCTGTTCGGTGGGTTCTCGCCCGGCACCACAGGCGCGCTCGATCTCTACGAGGTGCTCGGCGGTTACGCGGACACCAACAACGGCGGCATCGCGCTCGGTCTGCTCGGTGGCATGGAGCCCGGTGGCACGGCGCGCGATCGCTGCGGTCCATCGGCGACCGCGCCGGTCGATCCCGGTGCGCTGCCGGTCTCGGCGTTCTTCCAGGGCAACGCGCGCCCGGACAACAACGCACCGTTCGACGTCGCGATCGGTCTGCACAAGTGGCAGCTCGGCCAGTTCGCGTGGGCCGGCTACGACGGCGGCCTGCTGTGCCTGACGATCGGCAACTCCACCGTCGCTCAGCTCTCGACCGACACGCTCGCTCTGCTGTCCCGCTCGCTCGGCAAGCTCGTCGATACCAGCTCGCCGATGGCAATCGGCTTGCGCCCGCAGAGCCCGCCCGTGATCACGCTCGGCAAGAACCGGTTCATGACCGACGCGATGATGAACACCACGCTGGTCGAGCCGCTGCTCGATCTCAAGTTCACCGCGATGGAGATCGATTTCTTTGCATCGATCGATGACCAGTACGTCCGGGTGTTCACCGTCGTCTCCGACGTCCACCTCCCGATCGGTCTCCAGGTCACCGGCATGGGTGAGCTCCAGCCGGTGCTCGGCGATGTGGCCGATGCGTTCACCAATGTCTCGGTCAAGAACTCCGAGGCGGTGACCGAGACGCCTGCCGAGCTCGCCAACCTGTTTCCGAACCTGCTCGGCCTCGTCCTCCCGCAGCTCTCCGGCGGCCTCTCGCCGATCTCGCTGCCGTCGATCGGTGGCTTGAACCTGTCGGTCGTCGACATCACGGCGGTCGACAACGACAACTTCCTCGCGATCTTCGCCAACCTCGTGACCGCGATGCCGGCCGCGCCGGTGATGACCAACGTCAAGCTGACGGCCGTCACCGAGCCCGCGGTCGCGATCGCTCGCGATCCCAAGCAGTGGCCGTCGCACACGCCGCCGAGCATCGCGCTCGATTTCGGCGATGCGCAGGGGCAGGAGTGGTCGTACCGGATCGATGACGGCGCGTGGTCGGCGTGGGCCACGAACCGTACGCCGACGCTCGCGTCGAAGCTGTTCTGGCTTCCGGGCCAGCACAAGATCGAGGTGCGCGCGCGCGTGATCGGCAAGCCGGAGACGATCGACACCACGCCGGAGCTGATCGAGGTCGTGCTCGGCACTGACGTCCACCTCGGTACGGGAACGATCCATGATTCTGGCATTGCCAAGGTCGAAGGCCAGAATGGCTTCCACGGCTCGCCGGGCTCGGCGGGTTGCGCGTGCAACGTGGGCGCAGGTCCCGGCAGCGCGGCGCCGTTTGGCCTCGTGTTCCTGATGATCGTGGTGCCGATGCGCCGCGCGCGTCGGATCGCACGCACGCTGGCACGCACCACGGTTCGCCATGCCAGCAAGCTCGGCCTCGTCGTCTGGGTCGCGGCGCTGATGTCGCTGCCGGGCTGTAGCTGCAGCTCCGATCCGTGCGGCGATGTCGAGTGTCTCCCCGGTGAGATCGCGCACGGCGCCCTTGGTCGCTACACGAGCATCGCCGGCGACGACCACCGCGTGATCGTCGCGACCTATGATCAGGGCCTCGGCGATCTCGTCGCAGTCGATGTCACCGATCCGGCCGCGCCGACGTACGTCGCGGTCGACGGGATCCCCGACATCACCCCGACCTATGACCCGGGGACGTATCGCGGCGGCGTCGAGGATCCAGGTGACAACGTCGGCATCTGGTCGTCGATCGCGATGTCGAACAAGCTCGCCAAGATTGCGTACCAGGATCGCGATGCGAAGGCGCTGAAGTACGCGTACGAGACCAAGGCCGGCGTGTGGTCGAGCTACGTGCTCGATCCTGGCGCGGGTGAGGATGTCGGCTCGCATGCGTCGATCGCGATCGATGGCGCGAGCCACCCCGCGGTCGCGTACCTCGCGGTCGGCAATGATGACGGGGCAGGGCACCGGTTCACCGAGCTGCGCCTCGCGCGTGGCAACACGATCACGCCCGACAGCGATGCCGATTGGTCGATCAGCGTGATCGCGAAGGCCAACGGCACGTGCGCCGGCCTGTGCGGCACGGGGACCGTGTGCGTCGCGGGCGCGACGGCCGCCGACCCGGAGTCATGCGTCGCCGCGACCACGGATTGCACCGGCGCGTGCGGTGCGGGCACCGAGTGCGTGATGGGGACCTGCACCACGATCCTCGAGGAGCCGACGACCACCCAGCTCGCGACGGGCACCGGCCTGTTCGTCAACCTCGTCACGCTGAACGACGGCCGGCTCGCGGCGGTCTACTATGACCGCACGAAGCGCGCGCTGACGATCGCGGTGGAGAGCTCGGTCGGCGCGAGCACGTTCACCGAGACCGTGCTCGACGCGGTCACGCCGGGTGATCGCGGGATGTGGGCCTCCGCCGTCGTCGACGGCAGCGGCGTGGTCCACGTCGCGTACCAGGACGCGCTCGGCGACCAGCTGATGTACACGACGTGGAACGGCGCGGCGGGCACGCCCGAGGTCGTCGACGATGGCCAGCGCGCGGGCGACCGCACGCACAACGTGGGTGCCGCTTCCGCGATCTACCTCGTCAGCGGCGCACCGGTGATCGCGTACCAGGACGGGCTCAAGGCCGACGTCTACGTCGCCTCGAAGTCCGGGACGACGTGGACCACCACCGGAGTCGCGACGACCGCACTGCTCGATGGCTTCTCGATCGCCGCGACCACCGCCCACGGTGGCGCCGCGTACCTCGCCTGGGGCGCGATCGATCCCAGCGCGGTGCCCCTCGGCTCGCTCGTCGTCGAGCAGCGCTGAGGCAGTACCCGCTCGACCGTTCATAACCCGCAGGCTATATAGCTTGTGAGTTATGAGCACGTCAGGCACACGACAGGCGGCGGCGGCGCGGCTCGACGCCACGTTCGCGGCTCTCGCTGATCCCACGCGGCGCGCGATCCTCGCGAAGCTCGCCTCGGGGGAGGCGACCGTCATGGAGCTGGCGGCACCGTTCGACCTCAGCCAGCCGGCAATCTCGAAGCACCTGAAGGTGCTCGAGCGCGCCGGCCTGATCTCGCGTGGACGCGATGCGCAGCGCCGGCCGTGCCGGCTCGAGGGCGCCTCGCTCGCCGAGGTCACCGAGTGGCTCGAACGCTACCGCCAGTTCTGGGACGAGAGCTTTGCGCGGCTCGACGACGTCCTTCGCGATCTCAAGACCGAGGGAGAATGAACATGGCCTAGGCGGTCGCGCGAGCGAGGAAGGAGATCGCCAGCTCGCACGTGATCTGCGCTGTCCCGCGCTCGGAGTGTGGACTGTGGCCGGCGCCCGCGAGCAGGTGGACCTCGGCGTGCGGGACCTCGCGGCGCAGGCGATCGAGCTCGCGCGGCTCGGTGCGCGGATCGTCCGCGCCGTGGAGCACGAGCGTCGGTACCCGGAGCTCTTGCAGGCGGTGGTCGTACAGATCGTCGTCGGGCGTCGCCGCGATGTCGAGCCAGACCGCACCGCCGGCGCGTAGCACGGTGCGCCAGTACGCTTCGCCATGCTCCGCCGCGAGCTTGCGGGTCACTCGCTCGCCGAAGCCATCGGGGTCGGTCGCCATCATCTCGAAGAACGCGCGCGAGCCCGGCTTCGTGCGATCGAGGTGAAGCGCCTCGAGGATCACGGCCGTCACGCGGTCGGGTGTATGGATGCCCAGCCACGCGGCGATCACCGCGCCGTCGGAGTGGCCCCAGATCGCGCATTTCTCGATCCCCAAGCCATCGAGGAAGGCGAGTGCCTCCGCGGCCGCTGCAGCATGGAACCGACGGGGAAAGCTCGTGACGTGCGGCGAGCGGCCATAGCCGGTGCGATCCGGGATCACGATGCGGCGGTCGGTGAGCGCGGCGATCTGCGCGTCGAACGGGTAGAACGCGTAGCCCCAGCCACCGTGGAGGATCAGGAGCGGGACGCCGCTGCCGACCTCGGCGCCGACCTCTCGAACGTGGAGCTCGACGGGAGTCACGCCGGGGAGCAGCGGCGTTCCGGGGACAGCGACGGTCGACACGCGTGCAGCGTAGCGCCAGATCTCGAGATCCGTGGTCTCACGGTGGGCTGACCGAGAGGCGATGCATAGGAGCAAGCGAGGGGCGTCGCAGTCGTTGTAACGTGGTCGACGCGTCGGTTCCCTGGGGGTGATGGGAACGATTCGCGGTGGCGACACGCATTTCTTCCGGAGGATTCATGGGTCTGTCAGCACGCCTGTCATCGGTGGTCGTTCTCTCGTTGCTCGTCTCCACGCAGCTCGCCTCGGCGGAGAGCGACTGCAAGTGTCTGGCGGTCGCCGGTGATCTCGCCGGGGCGATCCAGGCGGAGATCGCGAAGGCCGACGGGCTCTATGCGCGCGGCGACTTCGAGGGTGCGTTCGCGATCTACGCGCGCGCACACGCGAAGGCCAAGGCGCCGTCGCTGCTCTACGCGCAGGCGATGACGAAGTGGCGGCTCGGAGCATCGGCCGAGGCAAAGGCGATGTTCACGGCGTACCTCGAGGCAGGTGGAACGCTCGC
Organism: Myxococcales bacterium; assembly: GCA_028287135.1. Taxonomy (GTDB): domain Bacteria; phylum Myxococcota_A; class Polyangia; order Haliangiales; family Haliangiaceae; genus JABFXX01. Next base: position 58,955 of record JAQBQE010000060.1, on the reverse strand, counting down.
CTATCGCGCCGAGGCCGAAGCGGGACTCCGCGATCTCGGCGGCACGGTCACCGGTGCGGTCGGCACCGCCGTCGGTGCCGGCGGGATGCTCGGCGATCGCGTCGGTGGCGTGGTCGGCGTCGACAACGTCGGCGGTCAGGTCACCGGCACGGTCGGCGGGGTGACCGGCGAGGTCCGCGGTCGGCTCGATGGCAAGGCGAAGCCACCGAAGGTCGCGAAGGGCGCGGCGATCGTGCTCGGCGTCGTCGCGGTGGCGGCGGTCGGCGCGGTCGGCATCCACAGCATCGCGGCCGGGCTCAAGGATGACATCGAGCTCGATGCGAAGTTCGATCTCGGTCTCGGCTTGACCGGCGTGTCGGTCGGCATCACCGCGATCTATCTCTACGGCCTCACCGCGGCTGCGGGAACCGTGGGCAGCGTGCGCTGCGCAACGCTCCCTGCAGGAAAGCCGATCGTCGCGCCGATCGCGTTGCCCGGTGGCGGTGGGCTCGCGACCGCGATGACCTTCTGATGGTCGTGAACGTGATCGGCCCCGTGGGCGTGGCCGTGCACGTGAACCCGAACCCCGCCGTGGTGGTGTCGTCTCGGCGCTCATCGCGGCCGAGCTTTGCGGGCGGTGCTCCTCCATCACCCAGGATCTCGGCGAGGGCGTTGACGGCCGATCACGCCCACGGGGTCGGCCCCGTTCACGTGCACGGCCACCATCACGATCGTTCGATCACCAGGCGGTCGATGGGCACGTGCGCGGACCACCGGTGCACGTCTCCATGCCCGACAGATCGTTGCAGTACTGAAAGCAGCCGAGGCGCACGTAGTCGTCATTGCCGTTGATCATGCCGACCGACAGCAGGTCGCCGTTGCGCGGCAGGTTCGGGTTCAGCGTCCCGTGTGCATCGGTGAGCTCCGGCGCGAACGTCGCGTCGAACGCGTTGAAGCCCATGCCGACGTGGCCCGGCTGGCTGATCTCGATGTGGTCCTCGTCCACGATCACGTGGCGGGTCTCGGAGCGTAGCTGCATCTCCGCGACGCCCTCGTAGAACCCGGCGATCCCGGCGACCTGGACGCTCGCGATGTCGCCGTAGAGGATCGCGTCGGTGCGCACGAGCGCGGTCGCCTGCGGCGCGTAGCGCGTCACGACGCCGGTATCGAGGATCGCCCCCCCCGGCTTGCGGACGACGAGCTTGAGGTCGTCGCCGGGACGGACCGACGCCGGAACGATCACGTTGACCTGGTTGCCCGAAGCCACGCTGGTCGCGACCTTGTGCGCGTTCCAGCTCTGCATCGGCGGGGACGCCCAGAGCTCGAGCTGGACGTCGAAGGTGCGGTTCGCGAGCACATCACCGAGGCGACCCTCGACGATGCCGTTGCCGGTCGCGACGAGCGAGCCCGACTTCGGCGAGGAAAGGACGTCGATCGCGCGCGCGTCGCACGCGTCGCAGTGGGTCTGGACGTCGAAGAACGTCTCGTCCGCGAGGTCGTGCGACCCGACGACAATCAGGTGTTCACCGGCGGTCTTCACATCGAGCGAGATCTCGACGTTCGCGCGCGGCGTCGCGTACCCGCCAGCGGCGAGCACGGCGCGCGTTCCGTTCCTGAGCGGACCGAGCACCGCGACCCGAACGCTGTAGTCGCCGTCGTGCGCGGTGGCCACGACATCGAGGGGCACCGGCGCGCCGGGACGGCCGGCGATCCACATCGGGTACACGCGGCGGCCCTGGGCGCTTGCACGATCGTGGACGCGCTCACCGACGTGGAGCGTCGGCGCGGTGTCCCAGGCCGCGTCGGCCTTGCCGCTGATCGACAGCAATGCCTCCTCGGCGGCGGCGATCAGATCGCCGGACTCGTCGGCGGCCTCGGTGGTGGTGCAGGCGGCGAGAGCGCAGGGCAGGGCGAGCGAGAGGGACCAGGAAGCGAGGCGAGACATGAACAAAGGCTCCGTGAACGCAGGCTAGGTAGATAAGGTCGTGCGGAAGCCGCACGGCGCAGTGGCCCAATGCACGCGCGATACCGTCGCGGTTTCGGGGGTAACCGGCTGGAGCTGCACGCGTTGCGCACCGAGAATCGTGCGAGCCTGGCGCGGCGCGCGGACGAGCCGAATTCAACGGCCAGTGCGGCTGCCGCAAACACTCGTGAGCAACGCGCGCGTGCGAGACGACGTGCGGATTCGCCGACGCAGCGGGTGCGCGAGCGTGGCGGGAACATCTCGCATCGCGGGAGCTGCGTAGGCCGACGGCAACTGTACGTGGGATCCCACGGGCCATGGGGCGTGCCTCACGCCGAGCGAGGAGGCCTGCCCACTCTGGCGGCGACGCGCGTGCTACCAATGCGGGTCTCGCATGCGCCTGGCCCACTGCTCCGACCTGCATCTGCTGTCGCACGACGGCGCGGCGTGGCTCGATCTCGCGAACAAGCGTTGGATCGGGGCGATGAACCTCCTGTCGAGCCGGAGCCGCCACTACCACGTGGCCGCGTTCGAGCAGATGGTCGAGGACCTCAACGCGCTCGGTGTCGATCACGTGCTGTGCACGGGAGACGTCACCAACCTCGCCCTGCGTCGCGAGTTCGAGTTCGCCCGGTCCAAGTTCGACAAGCTCGCGCTCGGTCCGCTGTCGGTCACCGTGATCCCGGGCAATCATGACGCGTACGTCGCCGAGGGCGTCCCGCTGTTCGGGGAGCTGTTCGGCGATTATGCGACCACCGATGCCGGCTGGGAGTGGGCCGAGGATCACCGCCACTCCGCCGACGACATCCTGCACTGGCCGATCGTGCGCGTGCGCGGCGATCTGGCGCTGATCGGCCTGTCGACGAGCCGGCAGACGCCGTGGTTCACCGCCTACGGCAAGGTCGGTCCCGGTCAGCTCTCACGCCTTGGCCACGTGCTCGCCGACGATCGCCTGAAGGGAAAGGTTCGCGTCGTCGCGATCCATCACCCGCCCGCAGGGAGCCGCGCGGCGAGCCGGATCCGCGGCCTGCGTGACCACAAGGAATTCGCCCGCGTCATCGCGCAGCACGGCGCCGAGCTGATCGTCCACGGCCACGAGCACGTCGACCTGCGCGAGACACTGGCGGGGCCGGAGGGCCAGCACGTGCCGGTCCGCGGGGTCTGCTCGGGGACCTATCACCACAACAAGCCAGAACGCACCGCCCGTTACCGCATCTTCGAGATCGACGAAGGCGGGATCCGGACCGATCATGTGCGGGTGTGGAATCGCGAGCAGGGCGTGTTCGCCGAACAGGCCCCGCCGGCCGCGTAAGCGGCATGCTGCGGCAATCCTAAACCCGGAACTTGACTTGGCTTTGTGTCGTGAGATACCCCAGCAACCACTCGACCTCGAGGGAGCTCTCCATGGGTGACAAGACCGCCGACGCCGAATCGATCGAAGCCGCTGACCGCAAGTACGTCATGCGGCCATGGACGCATCCTGCCGGCGAGCCGGTGATCATCGCCAAGGCCCGCGGATGCGTGGTCACCGATGTGTACGGCAAGGACTACCTCGACCTCACAGCGGGGTACTTCGTGAACAACGCCGGGCACTGCCATCCGCGGATCGCGGAAGCGGCGACCAAGCAGGTCAACGAGGTCCTCCAGGTGTCGGGCAAGCACGGGACCGTCGCGATGGTCCGGCTCGCCGAGAAGCTGATGAAGCTCGCGCCGAAGTCGATCCACAAGGCGTTCTTCTCGACCGGCGGCTCCGAGGCGAACGAGTTCGCGCTCAAGATCGCGCGTCAGTACAAGAAGAAGACGGACATCGCGTATCTCGAGAACGGCTATCACGGGCTGACGCTCGGAGCGCTCGAGGTGACGGCCAGCGAGAAGTATCGCGAGTCCGCCGGCAAGCCGATGGGGCCGGAGAACTTCGCGATCCCGACGGCGTACTGCTACCGCTGCAAGTTTGGCCCGCATGCCGAGTGCAACGTGCAGTGCCTCGACGGCGTCGAGGAGAAGCTCGCGTCTCGCCAGACCGCCGCGATCATCGCCGAGCCGATCCAGGCCGTCGGTGGTCTCGCTCCGCCGCAGAAGTGGTGGGACCGGATGGATCAGATCCGCAAGAAGCTCGGGATCTTGTTCATCGCCGACGAGGTCCAGACCGGCCTCGGCCGCACCGGCAAGATGTTCGCCTGCGAGCACTACGGCCTCGAGCCCGACATCCTGACCGGCGGCAAGGGCCTCTCCGGTGGCGTGGGCTCGATGGCGATGACTGCGTCCTCCGACGAGGTCAGCCAGGCGTTCTTCGGCGGCACGACGCCGACCTCCGGCGGCAACGCGGTCTCTGCGGCTGCGGGCCTCGCACTGGTCGAGGTGATCATCGAGGAGGGCATGATCGACAACGCCGCCAAGATGGGTCGGTACTTCACCGAGGCCGCGTGGGCGATGAAGGATCCGTGGATCGGCGACGTCCGGTTCACGGGCCTGCTCGGCGGGATCGAGCTCGTGAAGAACCGCGACACCAAAGAGGTCCTCGGCAAGACCGAGATCTCGAAGATCAAGGATCTCCTCCACGAGGCGGGGATGCTGATCACGGTCTCCGGCTGGCACGGCAACGTCCTCCGCCTGCAGCCGCCGCTGTCGATCACGAGCGCGCAGATCGACCAGTTCATTGCCGCGCTGCGCAAGACCCTGACGGCCGTCCGCGGCAGCTGATCATTCGTATCCACGTGACGACGAGCCCGGCACCTTCTGCGGGCACCTTGAGATAGAGTCCTCGCCGCATGAACCTGTTTGCCTTCCGCAAGCAACTCGATCGGGTGCTCCATCCCATCGTGTCTGCGCTGGCCAAGCTGCCGCTGCACGCCAACGTGTGGACGATGTTCGGCGCGCTGATCGGCCTCGTCGGTGGTGTCGTGTTCTTCTACGGGTACTGGTGGGAGGGCCTCGTGCTGCTCCTCGTCCGTGGCCTGATCGACCACATCGATGGCTACAAGGCGCGCACGCACAACCAGCGCACCACGTTCGGCGCGGTGATGGATGACACCGCGGACCGCTGGGTGCTCGGCATCATGTACGCCGGCGGCTGCCTGAACCTCAGCTACGACTATCCGCACATCCTGATCGTCCTGGGGTTCGGGATCACCGGTGCGCTGACCAACGTGATCATCAAGCTCTCGATCTACGCCGAGAGTCAGCAGGACATCTGGCGCAAGCAGGGCAAGATCGGTCACCCGGTCGACGTCGTCGGGCTGTTCGGCTCGGCGGAGTTCATCATCTACTACGGCACCGGCGTGTTCTTCACGGCGCTGCTCCACGATCCGCGTCCGCTGCTCGCTGGCTGCTGGGCCGTCGCGATCATGAGCCACGTATCGCTGATGCAGCGCGTGCGGTTTGCGTGGAAGCGGTACCGGTTCGTCGATCCGGGGCTGGCCCCCGACGAGACGCGCGAGGCGAGCTAGCCGTGGCCACGATGTCCGCGGCGGCCAAGGCCAGCGCACCCGAGCGCGTGGTCTCGAAGCTCAACCCCGCGAACGCGGTCACCGCGTCGAGGTTCCTCTGCCTGCCGCCGTTCGTGTGGGCGGTCGATAACGGCTTCCACCAGTGGGCGACGCTGTTCGTCCTGATCTGCGGCCTGCTCGACAAGGTCGATGGCCTGGTCGCCAAGATCTTCAACTGCCGCAGTGTGTTCGGTGAGCTGTTCGACGCGATCACCGACGGCATCTGCTACGGCTTCTGCCTGATCATCCTCGCCGCGTATGGCTGGGTCCCGGTGATCCCGGTGATCGCGGTGATCGGGCTGGGACTGCTCAACAGCGCGCTGCGCGCGATCTACGTCAAGCGCGTGGGCCGTGCGACCAACTACAAGTCGTATGCGATGGAGCGGATCGTCGCGTACACCGCGTACCTGCTCGGGTTCGGCACCAGCAACTTCGAGGTCGACTTCTACTACTGGCTGTTCGTGCCGTTGATGGTCGTGGTCGTCATCCACGACGCCAAGCGGATGTTGATCGACGCGATCCCAGGAGCGACGGCATGACCGACCACCTCATCTCGCACACGGCGTTCGTGTGGTCCGTGAGTCTGTTCACCGCGATCATCGCCGGGACGTGGCTCGTCTACGACGCGCTCAAGCTGTTCTGGCTACGGAAGAAGGACAAGAGCGATCCGACGATCCACGACAAGCGATTCGGCTACTCGATCGGGATGTGCGTCGGTCTGATCGGCGTCCTCGGCGTGCTGAAGTATCACCTGTGAACAGGCGCCGGCGGCGGAACGGCGAGTCACGGGCGGCGGGCTAGCTCGAGCTGCTGACCATGTCGAAGGATCTGCACACCACCCACGCCGCGATCCGACGCGACCTTGATCAGGCGCTTCGGGGGCATGCTCGGTGGGCCGAGGCGCAGATTCACGGTGCCCCAGTGAACGGGGACCAGTGCCTTCGCGCCGAGCCGCTCGTAGATATCGAGCGCGCAGTCGGGATCGATGTGCACGCCGCGATCGAGTGCGGTGCGGCGCCAGCGGTAGTACCAGACCGGCAGCATGCCGCCGACGGGCAGCAGCGAGGCGTCGATCTCGAACCGCTTGCCGATATCGCTGAACACGGCGTGGTCGGAGAAGTCGACATCGCCCGCGTGGTGGATGCTCGCTCCGCCGCCGCGCACGACGTAGCCAAGCGCCTCGGGCGCCTTGCTCTTGCGCCAGCGCCCCTGGTCGTGGCGGGTCTCGACCGCGTGGATCTCGAGGCCGTTGATCAGCAGCTGATCCCCGGGCGACACCTCGGTGAGATGGGCAAAGCCGAGGTCGGCGACGATGTGCTTGGCGCCGCGCGGCACGACCAGGTGGGTATCCCGGTCGATCGCCTTGAGACTCCACCGGTTCAGGTGGTCGACGTGCGAGTGGGTGACCAGGACCGCGTCGACCTTGCCCGCGGACCGCGCCCGGGATCGCAGCAGCGGATCGAACACGACCCGGCCGGGGCCGAGGTCCGCCACGGCCGTGGCATGGCCCAACCACGTCACGGTCGGGCCTCCGGCTTGCAGTGCGGCAGGCTCCCTAGCAGCGGGGCTCACGGTCCTGCTATAGCACGGGGGATTCCGTGCTGATGTTCCTGCTGATCGGCGTTGCGGCAGGTGTGCTCACCGGCGTGCCGATTGGCCCCGCGAACGTCGCGGTGATCGACGCTGCGTACCGCACGACGTTTCGGCGGGCGATCTCGGTGGCGCTCGGCGCCTCGATCGCGGACGGCCTGTATGCCGGTGGTGGCGTGCTCGGGGTGACCCCGCTGCTCCGCGCGTATCCGTCGATCCCGCCGATCCTCTACGCGATCAGCGGCCTGATCCTGCTCGTCTATGGCTTTCTCACGGCCCGCAGTCAGCCGGTCCAGCCCGCGACGCCTGCCGGCGAGCCGGCCGCGTCGGACTCGGTGGTGATGCGCAAGCAGATGTGGTCGGGCTTCACGGTCGGGCTCGCGCTGATCCTGCTCAACCCCGCCGCGATCGTGACGTGGGTGGTGATCATGGGCTCGGTGATCCCCGAGGCGTCGCGAGGCGAGGGCATCGCGTGCGCGATCGGCGTGATGTTCGGCAGCTTCGGCTGGTTCGCGCTCGTCGCGTACCTGACCCAGAAGGGCAAGAGCGTCCTCGGCGACAAGGCGCAGTGGATCCCGCGCGTCGTCGGGATGGCGCTGATGGTGTACGCGGTCTATCTGCTGTTCAAAGCTGTGAAGTTCGTCGTCGCCTGATTCCGCGCGCCGCGTCGTCGAACAAGCTGCGCACCTCCACGAGGAAGCTGATCAGCAGCTGCGTCGGTTTCGGGAGGATTCAGCGGGTAGTGACGCCGTCGATGATGGGGGAGGTCCCGTTCAGGTGCACGGCCACGATCACGATGGGGCGATCACGTTCACGGGTCAGTTCTCGATCGTCGCGAGCAGCTCGCCGACCATCTCCTCGACCTTGATCGCCATCTGCTTGGGCACGGGCGCGCCGTCCTCGGCGATCAGCGCTGACAGCCGGCGCGCGGCCGCCGCGATCGACGCACGGAGCTTCTCCTTGCGATCCGCGTTGCTCACCGGGAACACGATCTCGCCGAACTTGCGCGAAAGGCCCGACTTCTCGACGCCATCCTCGAACGCGCTCTTGTGGATCGTCCGCAGCGTCTCCTCGTCGGCGTGACCCTCGCGGGTCGCCTTCTCGACGAACTCGACGGTGGCGATGCTCGGGATCGGCGACTCGAAGTGATCGGTGCGAGCGCGCTCGATCACGCGGGGCGCGCTGGTCTCGAGGAAGCGATAGCTCCCGAGGAGCTTCTGCACGGTCGAGCCGCGAAGGTGGAGCTCCTTGCGGCAGTACGCATCGAAGTCCGAGAAGCCCCACTGCTCCCACAGCTTCTTGTCGTTGGCGCGGTTCAGGGCCTCTGCGAGCTCGAGCCAGGACCGCTTGAACGCACGTGCCTTCTGAAGCGTGTCGGCGCGCACCGGGTCCGACGACACGGCGAGCATCTGGTCTTCCATCGCGCGATCTGTCTTCGTGAGAATCTTGGAGGCCATGGCGTGGCGAAACCTACGGGATGGGTCTGATCGTCGTCGGTCGGGCATGGAAAACTGAGGTTCCACGACCTGATTGCGACCAGTTACACTCCGGCACGGCTCGTGCTCTTCTCCGGTCGTCCCGTGCGTACCCTGTCGCTCCTCCTGCTCGGCCTGCTGGCCTGCGCGCTCGCCGGCTGTCCGTCGAGCAGCGAGACCTTCGCCGGCGTGGGTGACGAGGACAGCGGGGATGACCCCGGCGGCGGCGCCGCGACGCCACAGTCGTGCGTTCGCGACTCCGACTGCGCGACCGCCGCGGCGACCTGCTGCGAGTGCCCCGCGTTCGCGCTCAGCGTCCACGATCCGGCGCAGCGCGCCTGCGATGGCGTCACCTGCCCGGGGCAGGACGCATGTCCGGACAACGTCCGGGCCGAGTGCGATCAGGGGCAGTGCACGCTCGCGTGCGTCGCGCTCGAGTGCGACACGAGCTGCGCCGCCGGCTACACGATCGACCCGACCGGGTGCCTGTCATGTACATGTGCCGCCCCCGATCGTGACGGCTGCACCGTCGATACCGACTGCGTTCAGACCCGCGCCGACTGCTGCGGCTGCGCCCAGGGTGGCGAGGACACCGCGGTGCTCGCGTCCGGCCGGGCCGCCTATGACGCGAGCCTTGGCTGCCAGGCCAACCCGGCATGCCCCGCGATCGACGTTTGCGAGCCCGGCGCGACTCCCCAGTGCGTCCAGGGCCAGTGCGACCTCGCCGTCGGCGGGCTCCCGCCAGGCGCCTGCGGGAGGTCCGATCTACCGGCCTGCCCCTCGGGCGAGGTCTGCAAGGTCAACACGAGCAACCAGGCCATCGAGCACGGGGTCGGTGTGTGTGCGTCACCCTGACCGTACGGCCCCCGCAAACCGACGGGCGTCCTGACGCGTTATGATGCCGGCCTCATGACCGCCGAAACGCCAGCGTCGGGCTCGATGCCCCAGATGGAGTCCCCCTCGCTGGTCGGGGAGGTACTCGGCGGTCGCTATCGCCTGCTCAAGAAGCTCGGCGAAGGCGGCATGGGCGAGGTCTACGCCGGCGAGCACATCCACATCGACAAGCGGTTCGCGATCAAGCTGCTGCGTCCGGAGATCGTCTCGAACAAGGAAGCGGTCAAGCGGTTCTATCAGGAAGCGCGGTCGAGCTCGTCGATCGGTCACCGCAACATCATCGCGATCGAAGACTTCGGCGAGCTGCCCGACGGCCGGCTGTACATGTGCATGGAGCTCCTCGAGGGAGCTGCACTCAACGACATCATCCTCCAGGCGCAGCCCGTCGATCGCCTGCTCAACATCCTGATCCAGACCGGCCACGGGCTCGCAGCGGCGCACGCGAAGAACATCGTGCATCGCGACATGAAGCCCGAGAACATCTACGTCACCGTCGGGCCGAGCCGCGAGGACGTCCCGAAGATCCTCGACTTCGGGATCGCGAAGGTCTCGGGCAACGAAGGCCAGAACAACCTGACGCGGACCGGCACGATCTTCGGTACGCCGTTCTACATGGCGCCCGAGCAGGCGCTCGGGAATCCCGTCGACGCGCGTACGGACATCTACGCGATGGGCGTGATCATGTACGAGGTGTTCTCCGGCTCGCTCCCGTTTCAGGGTGAGTCGTTCATGGGCATCCTCACCCAGCACATCACGAGCGAGCCCGAGCCCGTCGCTCAGCGGGCCGCGAAGGCCAACCGGCCGCTTCCACCCGGGCTCGCCGACATCATCATGCGGTGCCTGCAGAAGAACCCTGCGCACCGCTACGGCTCGATGGACGAGCTGGTCAACGCGATGATCGCGATCTATCGCGGCGTCGCCGGCGCCGGCATGAGCACGTACATGGAGGCGTTCCCGGTCAGCTCGGCGCATCCGGTCGCGACCCCGGGGCCGATGACCGGACCCGTCCAGGCTGCGGTCAGCTCGCCGACCATGGGCGTGGGCGGACCTCCGCCCGGCATGATGGGAGGCCAGGCGGGATCGATGGCGTCGGGCGGGCATGCTCAGCCTCAGCCGTCGGGTGGCCACCACAATCCGTACACGCCGGCCGGAGGGATGCCGCCCGTCGCTTCGCAGTCGGGGCTGTACTCGCCGAGCGCGAGCTCGTCGTACGTCGCGCCGAAGAAGAGCAGCGCAGGTCTGATCATCGCGATCATCGCGGTGCTCGCGGTCGGTGGCGGCATCGCCGCGGTCGTGCTGATGAGCAAGGACGAGGCAAAGGCCGGCGATGGCTCGGGCTCGCAGATCGCGAGCACCGATCCGGGCTCGGGGTCGACGACGAACGCCGGCGGCTCGGGCTCGTCGGGGGTGACCACCGGTGACGGCTCCGGATCCTCCGTGATCACCGATACCGGCTCGAACGCAGCGGCTCCGGATGCGGGTGCAGCGGACGGCAGCGGCTCGAATGCGGTGGCAACGGCTGGCACGGACGCTGGTTCCTCCGTTGAACCCGACGCGGGGTCGGCTACGGTTACCCCAGTCGATGCGGGCGTCGCCGAGGTCAAGATGGTCAACGTACAGATCGCGTCGAAGAACCTGACCTCGTTCGAGGTCTGGGAGAACGGCACGAAGCTGTTCGAAGGACCTGACGCCCTCGAGGTCCCAGAGGGCGGCGAGCGCAAGGTCGTCCTCAAGGCGAAGGGCTACAAGGACCTTCCGGTCACCGTGAAGGCGTCCGACAAGAAACCTAAGTTTTCTTTGACGAGAATCCCGGCCACGAACACCAACACGACCACGCCTACGGGACCCAAATGCACCAACACGAAGGCGGACCTCAGTAACAAGACGTGCCGCCCGATCTACTGCAAGACCCATCCAGACGATCCGGTCTGCGCCATGGAGTGACGTCGCGCACGCCAGTGCCGATCGTCGCCGCATGTGGCACGCCTTCCGAGTCACCATCGCCGAGAAGAAAGAAGAAACCTCCCATGCGCCAGCAGCTCGCTCCCTCGTTGATTCGCTACGTGCTCATCGCGCTGGCCTTCGTGATCGTCGGCCGGACCTCTGCGTTTGCCGATGATCGCTCGGAGGCGCGCACGCACTACCAGGCGGGCGTGAAGTACTACAGCGGAGGCGACTACCGCAGCGCGATCCGCGAGTTCAGCGCGGCGCAGCAGCTGCTCCCCGCCGACCTCAACAACTACAACCTCGCGCTCTGCTACGACAAGCTCGGCGACCCCGAGCCGGCCGTGCAGTACTACCGCGCGTTCCTCGACAAGCAGCCGAACAGCGACAAGCGCGCCGAGATCGAAGCGAGCATCGCGCGCCTCGATGCCGCAGCGAAGTCGGTCGCGGCGAAGAAGGCCGAGGAGGCCCGCAAGGCCGAGGAGACCCGCCGGGCCATCGAGGCGAAGAAGGCCGCCGACGACGCGCGGCTCGCCGCGGAGGCGCGCACGGCCGAGGAAGCCCGGCTCGCGGCCGAGGCGCGGAACCGTCCGCCGGTCGTCGAGGATCCGGTCGGCCCGGCGATGGGCACCGGCTCGACGGGTGTCCCGAGCTCGGGCACGGTCTCGACCGGTGACGCGCAGCTCGATCGCGTGCAGCAGATCGATATCAACCAGATTCGTGACGAGCGCGTCGGCGGTGCGAGCAGCGGCATGGCCGCGGATCCGCGGACCGGCCCCGCCGTCGCGGCGAACGGCGCAGCAGGCGCAAGCGTGCCGCCGACCGGCGCAGGTGCCCCGCAGAACCCTGCCGTGGTGCCCGGGCAGGAGGAGCCGAAGAAGGCCGACCCCGTCTACAAGAAGTGGTGGTTCTGGGCGGTCGTCGCGGTCAGCGCGTACGTCGTGATCCAGATCGCGACCACGGACTCGCAGTCGAACGTGGCGCGCACGATGCTGCCGATCGGCCCGACCGCCCCGCCGCCGCAGAGCGGTGGATTCACGCTCCGGTTCTAGAACGGGACCGCGGCTCGGTGCGCGAGCTCCGAGCGACGGAGGCGTTCGCTGCGCGCTGATCTCCACGTCGAGCTCGGGACCTCGAACCGCAGCACCAGGAGCTCGCTCCGGCGTCTTTCGTCGAGGTCGAGGTCCACGTTTCACGTTCAGGTTCACGTTCACGTCAAGGTCAACGTTGATAGACTTGGCGGATGACCGCCACTGTCGAGCACCTGACCCGCGCGACCGAGCGGCTACGCGCGCACCCGCATGACCAGGGTGCGTGGCTCGAGCTCGCCGCGATCCACCACGCGCTCGGCAACACCGAGGACGCCGAGCTCGCGTTCGCCACGATCGGCGAGGGCGCCCGGATCGGTGGCCAGGTCGCGCTCGCCGTCGCGTGCGGCCGGCATCTCGCCGAGCTCGGCAGCGTGCGCGGACCGGAGCTGATCGATCAGGTCGTCGACACCTTCGCGGCGGGTGGCGGCTACACGACGGGCAGGACCCCGACCGGCGCACCGACCGCGCCCGAGGAACCGCCGGAGGTGCCGGCAGGGACGGGCACGCCGGTCGAGCAGGCGCGCGCGCTGGTCGCCAAGCTCGGGGCCTGGTTGACCCAGCGCCACGTCGACCGGATCCCGCGCGCACCGCTGCTGTCCTCGCTGTCGAAGCCAGGTGCGCGCGCGCTCGTCGGCGTGATGACCGCGCGTGCGTTCCCCGCCGGCGCGGTGATCATCGAGATCGGCCATCCCGCGACGTCGCTCTACTGGCTCGCGCACGGCACGGTGAAGGTCGCGCGCGACAAGACCGAGCTCGGTGAGCTCCACACCGGCGCGTTCTTCGGAGAGATCGCGCTCGTCGGTGGGACGACGCGTACCGCGCGCGTCACCGCGAGCGAGGACGTCTGGGTGCTCGAGATTCCTGCGCGCGCGATCGAGACCGCCGCACAGAGGTTCCCCAAGCTCGCCGAGGTGCTCGCGAACCACGCACGCACGCGGCTGCTCGCGAACCTGACCCGCACCAGCGAGCTGTTCCGTGCGCTCGAGGAGGACGATCGCGATGCGTTGCTCGCGCGGTTCAGCACCCAGCTCGTGCCTGCGGGCACGACGTTCATTCACGAGGGCCAGGTCAACGATCACCTGTGGGTCGTCGTCACCGGCCGGTGTCAGGTTCAGAGCGCGGGCTCGCCGATCGCAGAGCTCGGTCCGGGTGCGGCGGTCGGTGAGATCTCGCTCGTCAGCGGTGCGGCCGCGGTGGCGAGCGTCAGCACCGTGGAGCCTGCGGTGCTGCTGCGGCTGTCGAAGAGCGACTTCTCCGTGGTCGCGAAGAAGCACCCCAAGCTGATGGAGGAGGTCGAGAAGCTCGTCGTGGCTCGCGAGACCGCAAACCGCGCGCTGTTCCAGGACGCGTCGGATCTCATCGTATAAGGTACCGGCATGCGGAGCTCCCTCGTCGCGGCGATCGGCGTCGCTGGTGCGCTGATCGGAGGCGGCTGCGTCGATCAAGGTTCGGGTCCGCAGCCCAAGCGTGTGGACCCCGGCTTCGTCGGCAAGCACCTGCTGCAGGCACCTCCGCCGATGACCGCCACCCTCGATGTCACGCTCGGCGGCAAGGTCGTCTATCTCGGCAACACCATCGACGTCGAGCGCGCGGTGCCCGGTGCAGCGCTCAAGATCACGCACTACTGGAAGGTGCTCGCGCCCGTGGGCCCCGGCTGGCAGGTGTTCTCGCTGCTTCGCGGCGAGCCGAACAAGCCCGACTTCATGAACCTGCCGGCGACCGAGATGCAGCGCGCGCACGGGCCGGCGACGTGGACTCCCGGCGAGATCATCGAGGACGAGCAGGAGATCTTTGTTCGCCCCGACTGGCGCTCGCACGAGGCGACGCTCCTCGTCGGTCTGATCCAGGTCGGCGCGCACGGCGTCGGCGACCGGATGGCTGCGACGGGCGCGCAGGTCAAAGATCGCGCGGTGATCGCGCACAAGCTGGACGTCGACCTGTCGAAGGCGCCGCCACCGCCGGGCACCGTCAACGTGCCGTACGCACGCGGTCCGATCGCGATCGACGGCATGGCGCTCGACGAGGGCTGGATGGGCGTCGCGCAGTCGCCTGACTGGCTCACGGCCGAGGGCAGCCCCGAGCCGGTCGGCAAGGCGACGGGCCGGATGACGTGGGACGAGCAGAACCTCTACGTGTTCGCGAACGTTGTCGATAGCGAGGTGTTCAGCGAGTTCAAGAACCAGGACGATCCACTGTGGAAGCAGGACGCGATCGAGATGTTCATCGATGCCGATGGCAACCGCCGCGGCTACGTCGAGCTCCAGGTCAATCCGAACAACGCGACGTTCGATTCGTGGTTCGCGCAGGGTCGCGCGGCGAAGGGCGACGAGGCCTGGGACTCGGGCATGGTGACCGCGGTCAAGCTCAACCCGAACCAGGGCTGGGACGTCGAGATCGCGATCCCGTGGGCTGCGATCAAGGGCAAGGATGATGCGATGAGCGTCCGCTTGCCACCGCAGGTCGGTGATCGCTGGCGGATGAACCTCGTGCGCGTCGACAAGAAGACCGCGGCGCAGAACCCCACGGCGTCCTCCTGGAACCGGATCACGTACCAGGACTGGCACGGACTCGATCGCATGCTGACCGTCGTGTTCGCGGACATCGCGGGCGGCGTCGTGCCGGGAACGAACGTGCGGCCGTTGCCACCGCCTGGAACCGGCGCGGGTAGCGGATCGGCGGCAGCCGGCTCGGGAACCGTCAGCGAAGCGGCGCCGGGAGCTGCGCTCGAGATCGTGGTCCGGCTCGACGCGGTCCTGGTCGGCGGCAAGGTCATCGACGACACTCAGCTCGACCAGCTGATGCGCGCCGCGTATGCGCGCGACAAGACCACGGCGGTAACGTTCATCTCCGATCCTGGGGTCGGCCACGCCCGGATGGTGCAGCTGCTCGATCGCGCGAAGCTTGTCGGGCTCACCAGGGTCGCGGTCGGGACGCCGGGTGGAGCGACCGGGGCCACGTTCAGCCCAGGTTCCATCGTCGCACCCGGCTCGGCGAAACCCGCACCCGCTGTGACCCCGCGCGCACCCGCAGCGACGGGCAGCGGCGCCCAAGGCTCCGGCGGTGCATCCGCCGGCTCCGGCACCGCGACCTCTCGCTGAACGGGGAGCGCCCGGCTTCGATCGGCGGCGCGTGCTCATCGGGCGTGTTAGTTTTCGGCGGATGCGCTCGCTCGCCGTGATGGCGCTGGTCCTCGCCACCGGATGCCCGAAACACGGTCCGCAACAGGTGGGTGCTCAGCCGAGCTGGCGCGGAGGGGCGGCCAGTACCGGCACTGCCAAGGCCGCACCTGCGATGGCGCCGGTGACGTTCGCGCCTGCGAGTGAGCCGGCCCGTCGCTACAACGAGCCGCTGCAGGCGCCGCCGAAGACCGCGCTCGGCGACGCGGTGATGATCGCCATCAAGGAAGCGGCGGGTCGCGCCGGGACGTCGGTTCCGATCGCGGATGCCCGGCTGTTCCGCGCATGCGCCGAGCTCGCCGAGGTCGTCCCCGAAGAAGGCGTGATCGGCTACAGCCTGGTCGAGTTCGCGCTTCACCGTAACGGCATCATCGAGCCATCGCCACACCTGCTCG
Source organism: Myxococcales bacterium (assembly GCA_028287135.1). GTDB lineage: Bacteria > Myxococcota_A > Polyangia > Haliangiales > Haliangiaceae > JABFXX01. Next base: position 42,963 of record JAQBQE010000060.1, on the reverse strand, counting down.
TGGTGTGGGGCGATATCGATTCGCCGCAGCTGATCGTCGAGCAGCTCCAGCCGCGACTCGCGGAGATCCTGGCCGACGGCGCGACCGCGCGGGTCGGCATCGGCGCTGCGAAGCGATTGCCCGACGGCACCGGCGCCGTCGTGTTCGCTCTGCAGGCATCGGCCGTCAGCACGTCGCCGATTCCACGCTCGTTGCCCGCGGGCGGCAGCTTCACGATCAATGCCGTCGTCGACGCGCGCTACGCGAGCCCCGAGGTGTTCGTGACGTACGAGACCGGATCGACCGAGCGCCTCGAGCTCAAGACCGGTCACGCGGGCGGGTTCACTTCGGAGGTCTCGTGCGGCTCGCACAAGGGTCGGCAGCAGGTCGAGATCACGGCGAGCGATGTCAGCGGCTCGACCGTGCTCGCGAACTTCCCGGTCTGGTGTGGCACCGCCGCGCCAGCCTCCTTGACCGTCGACCCGTCGCTCGACGACGCGCCCGCCGCGACGACCGAGGAAGCGGAGAAGCGGCTGCTCGCGATGGTCAACCGCGACCGCGTCGCGGCGGGTCTGAGCGCGCTGGTCTGGGACGATCGGGTCGCTGCGGTCTCGCGCGGCCACTCGGAGGAGATGCGTCGCACCAAGAACGTCGCGCACATCTCGCCGACGACGGGGTCCGCCGCCGATCGCGTGCGCGCTGCGAAGATCAAGACCGCGGTGGTGCTCGAGAACGTCGCGCGCGCGTATGGCGTCGGCGAAGCGCACCAGGGCCTGATGAACAGCCCGGGGCATCGCGCGAACATCACGTCCCATTCGGCGACCCACATCGGCATCGGCGCGGTGTTCGGCGAGGAGGTCTCCGGCCGCCGGGAGATCTTCCTGACCCAGGTGTTCACGCGCGTGCCGCCGAAGGTGGATCCGGCCCGTGCAGGTGAGCTCGTGTTCCAGCGGATCTCGCAGGCGCGCCCTGTGGGCAACAACGTCAAGCTCGCCGCGATCGGTCAGCAACTCTCGGAGGCGCTCGCCTCGGGCAAGACGCGCGAGCAGGCGTATGCCGCCATCAAGCGCCAGGTCGACGCCCTCGGTGCGAGCTACGCGCGCGTCAGCAGCGTGATCACCGCGTCGGCGGATCTCGACTCGATCGACGGCACGTCCCTGATCGGTGACTCCAAGCCGGACGACATCGGGGTCGGTATCGCACAGGGCTCGCATCCCGAGATCGGCGATGGCGCCATCTGGATCGTGGTGCTCCTCGGTCAGAAGCGCTGAGCCGGCGCCTTGCGTGCCCCTTGATCGGTTGGGATTCTGGTCGATATCCAAAGGCTGGACCTCCCTGTCATGAATCGGCCTGACCTGAACGAGTCGGTCGCGCCGGTGCTTGCCGTGGTCGATCGCACCGTGCTCGTCGGGATCCCGTGCATTGCGGCGGGTGCGATCCTCGTGTTTCCTGCGGGGTCACCGACCTGGCTGCGGGTGCTCGGCGCGGGGCTGCTCGTGGTCTGGGGGCTGTCCCTGCTCGGCACGATGGGGCGCGCGCCCTGGCGGCGCGGCGTGTACCCGACGGCGATGCTGGGGCTCTCCGTGCTGGCCCTGTGGACGCAGGGGCCCACCGCGGGTGTCGGTGCGACGTTTGGGCTCGCGGTCCTGCTGGCCGGTGCGCTGTGGTCGCGAACCGGGCTGTGGGTGATGGTGGCGGTGGCCTCCGCTGCGATCCTGGTGCGTGTCTCCGACGTGGTGCCATCGCTCGGCTCCGGCACGGTGATGAGCCTCGATGGACTACGGATCTGGATCCGCATCGCACTCACCGTCGGTGTGGTGTCGTGGATCGCGGCGCGCGTGCTCGGCGCTCTGATCGCGTCGCTCGAGCAGTCGTACGAGCGCGCGGCCGAGGCCTATCGCATCGAGACCGAGACCCGCACCCGGCTCGATTCCTCCCGGCAGGAGCTCGATGAGGTCGAGCACCTCGAGCTGGTCGGCCGGCTCGCAGGCGGCGTGGCCCACGATATCAACAACGCGCTCACCGCGATCCTGGCCGCCTCTGACCTCCTCGGTGAGAAGGTGGCGACCCACGGCCAGCGGACGAGCCTCGCGGACCTCGAGGGCGCATCGCACCATGCGGCGGAGCTCGTCCGCGATCTGCTGTGGATCGGTCGCAAGTTCCCACCGACGACGACCACCGCGGACGTCGTGACGACCGTCGATGCGTGTCTGAGACGCCTCGAGCGGATGGGCCGCAAGATCGAGCTCGCCGTCGAGACCCCGTCGGTGCGCGTCGCGCTCGCCCCCGAGCGGCTGGAGCAGATCCTGTTCCGCCTCGTGCTTCGCGCCGATCGCGCGGAGGTCTCGCAGCTCTCGCTGACCGTGCGTCGGGTCGGAGGAATGATCGAGCTCGATCTTCGCGGCGTCGAGAAGCGCCAGACAGCGACGAGCTCCGCACCGTTCCGGTTGAAGTCTGTCAGCGCGCGGCTCGGGATGTCGGCGGCGAAGGAGGTCGTGGAGCAGGCGGGTGGCAGCCTGACGATCAGCGGGCAGGACAACGTGGTCTCGGTCCATATCTGCCTGCGGCCCGCTGATGATGAGCCCGCCGCCGTGCTCCCCGCGATCGACCGGCCCCGGATCGCGCTGGTCGTCGACGACGAACCGCTGGTGCTCGGTCGGTTGTCGAAGCTGATCGGCCGCCGCGGCTACACCGTGACGTCGGCCAGCTCGCTCGCCGAGGCCTGGCCGCTGCTCGCCGCCGGCCCGGATCTGCTCGTCACCGATCTCCAGCTCGGCGACGGTGACGGCGAGGAGCTCGCGATCGCGTCGTTCGAGCGCGCGCCCGAACGCCCGATCGTCGTGTGCTCGGGCTTTGGTGCCGACGACGACCTCCGCCACCGGCTCCGCGACGCGCACGTTCGGTTTCTCCCGAAACCGTTCACGATGACCGAGCTCGAGTCCGCGATTCCGCATGCGACGCAGGAGGTCGCGTGAGCGAAGCGTCCGCGATCGGCAGGAGTGTCGGACCCGAGCTGAGGGCGCAGATCCGTCGTGGCGCCGATCGGGTCGCCTTCGTCGGGGGCACGCTCGCGACCGCGATCCAGACCGTGGCGCTTGGGCGGGACCAGGCACCGGCGGCGATGCTGCTCTCCTTCGCGGTCGCCGTGTGCGGAGGCATCGGCTGGCGTACGCGCGCGTCGTGGACGCCGTACGCGTACCTGGTGCTCCTGACGGTCGCCAACGTGATCGCTCTGATGACGTTCGGTCTCCTGCTCGGAATCGGTGCGGTCTATTTGCTGATGATCGCACTCTCGTTCATGTTCACGTCGCCGAGAGTTCGCGGGCTGGTCGTGGTCGTGCTGGTGAGCTCACCGATCGCTGTGGGAGCGTTGATCGATCAGGGCCTGATCGAACCTCCTCCGATGTTCGACCTCGACAGCTCCGCGGCGTGGGGACGCATGATCCCCACCGCAGTCGCGGCGATGGTCGGCATCGCCGTCGTCATCGGGTATGCCGTTCGCCATCTGATCGCTGCGCGGCTCGATATCGAGGTCGCGCTCCAGAATGAACGCGAGCTCCGGCGAACGCGTGAGGCCATCGACGAGCAGATCGCACGGTCCGAGCGCTCGGACCTGATCGTCGAGATCGCCGCCGAGGTCGGCGCCAACATCGGCGCCGCGCTCGAGATCGTGGCGAGCCGGGCCGAGGCCCTGACGCGCGAGCTCGACGAGGAGGCCCGGGAGTGTCTCGCCGATGTGGTGGCGGCCACGACCGCCGCTCGCAGTACGATGCGATCGTTGACCGTGTTCGCGCCCGGAGCGAGCGATGTCGATGCGAGCTGTGATGCCGTGACCACGGCCCGAGCGCTGCCGGCCATGGTGCGCCGCACGATCCCCCGACGGATCGCGCTCGAGCTGGCGATCGATCACGACGGGGAGGCGCGGATCCCACTGAGCGCCAACGATCTCCTGCGCGTGCTCAGTAATCTCGTGCTCAACGCGCGCGACGCGATCGCCGGTGACGGAACGATCACGGTACGGATCGGACGCGGGTCCGGCTGCGTCATGATCGACGTCACGGATGATGGCTGCGGGATGGACGAGGAGACCCGGTCGCGGCTGTTCCAGCCGTTCTTCACCACCAAGCCGATCGGCCGCGGAACCGGGCTCGGGCTGGCGACCACGAAGATCCTCGTCGAGCGGGCAGGCGGCGAGATCGAGCTGACGACCGCGCCGGGTGCGGGCGCGCACTTCACGATCCGGTTGCCCCAGCTACCGTGAGCCGAGCGCGGCGAGCACGGCGATGTCGATCGCATCCGCGGCTGCGTACAGCGACTCGCCGTCAGTCGGCGTCAGATACGCCGGTACGGTGGTCCCGACCTCCTCGGTCACGGACCGAGCGAGCGCAGCGAACGTCGCCTCGGAGCCGATCACGCTCGCGACGATCGCGATGATCGCGGCGACGTCATCGATCGGCTGCGCGTCGGGCACCGGCCCGAGGCCGGCCGCCATCAACGTCGGAACCGCTCCATCGTCGAGCACGATCGTGCGTGGCCCGATCGCACCATGACATCCACCGAGCTCGTGGATCGCGGCGGCTGCGCGGGCGAGTCGCTTGAGCAGACGCAGCGTCTCCGTCGGTGGGAGCTGAGGCGGTGCATCCGCGAACGACGCCCCTGACGGCGCCTCGAACACCGCCACGCGACCGGTGCGGTCGAGCGACAGCGCGCGCTGTACGAACGGGCTCTGCGCGCGGCCGAGCAGACGTGCACGCTCGAGTGCCCGCGTCGCCTCGTCGCTGGCATCGAACCGCTCGATGACGACCGAGCGATCGAGCACGGTGTCGACCGCACGCGCGAGCTGCGAGATCGGCGTGGTCCCGAGCGGCGTCTCGAACTGATAGCGCGGCTTGACCTCACCTTCTTCGGCGAGCTGCGCGATCGAGTGCGGACGGCTCTCACGCCGGGGGCGGGGAGCGATCATCGGCCGCCCGGCGAGATCGAGGGCCTCGAGCTCTCGCCGGAGATCCGCGAGGGTCGGCGTGCGATCGCGTGGGTTCTTGACCAGCAGGTTGGCGAGGATCGGATCCCAGCCGGCGACGACGTCGGGTCCGCTCGCCGATGCGGCCGGTGGAGCCTCGCCGAGGTGCTGCGCGACGAAGTCGGGACCGAGGAACGGCATCCGACCGGTGACCGCCTCGAACAGGGTCACGCCGAGCGCATAGAGATCCGCGGCGATCGAGATCGGTGCACCGGTGATCTGCTCCGGGGACATGTACGCCAGCGTTCCGATCAGGCCGCCGGTCTGCGTCTGGCCGAGATCGACGAGATGGGCGACGCCGAAGTCACCGAGCTTCGCGGTCCCGCGTGCGTCGAAGAAGATGTTCGCGGGCTTGACGTCGCGATGGACGACACCGCGGTGGTGCGCGGCCTCGAGGCCACCGATCACGTCGAGCGCCATCCGGCGGACCTGCGCGGGTGCGAGGCGCTCACCGGCGGCGAACCGCTGGGCGAGCGAGCCACCGGGGAGGAACTCCATGACCAGGAAGCCGCGCTCGACCGAGACGTCATAGACCTCGACGAGCGAGGGATGGCGCAGCGTGCTCGCGAGCCGTGCCTCGCGCACGAACCGCTCGTACGCGGAGCCACCGCGCGCGCCGGCGGCGAAGAACATCTTGATCGCGACCTGCCGCCCGGCGATCTCGTCGGTGGCGAGGAACACGCGGCCGGAGGCGCCGGCACCGAGCAGGCGATCGAGCCGGTAGCGTCCGCCGACGAGCTCGCGGTCGCGCACGGTCTTGCGCTCGGTACCCTCGTCGCGCCAGGCGCGGAGATAGGCATCGAGGTCGGCGGGGACGGTCTCGTCGATCGCGCGCAGCTCGAGCAGTGCGTCGCGTGCGCCGTCGCGCAGGCCCATCGCCGCGAGGGTGGCGATCAGGTGACGCTGTGCCTCGACCCGCAGGGCAGGGGTCCGGCGTGCATCCTGGAGCAACCGCGCGGCCTCCGGGTACGCACCGCGGCGGGCAAGGATCCGCCCGAGCGCGAGCTGGATCGGTGCGCGCTCTGCCTGCGAGGCGAAGTCGAGCGCCTTCTCGAGCAGCTTGCCAGCGTCGCGATCACGCCCCGCGGCTTCGAGCAGGCGTGCTGCATCGAGGTCCTTGCGTGCGCGGGTGTACAGCTCGATCGCGCGCGTCGTGTCTCCGAGCTTCTCGGCAAGTGGCGCGGCCTCGGCGTGGCGGCGCATCCGGGTCAGCACCTCGAGCGCGGCGCGCGCTCCTTCGTCGGTGGCGGTCAAGGTCTCCATGAGCTCGCCGATCGCCGCCTGATCCCCGAGCTCGAGTGCATAGCGCAGGGCTCGCGGGAGATCCGCGCCGGCCCGGGCTGCGTCGAGAGCGCCCCGGAAATCCCACAACTTCTCGTAGAGATCCGCCGCCCGCGCATGCAGGCCAGCCGAGAGCGCGGCCCGCGCAGCGTCGTCGTGACGCCCCGCCGCGAGCAGCTCGTCGACGGTCTGCGTCGACGAGGGATCGTCGGAATTGATCGCCACGGCGGAAGGATGGTACCAGAGCGAAATCCATGCACCAGCGCAGCGCCCACCGGTCCTTGCTCGTCGTCGGTTCCGTCGCATTCGATGACATCGATGGCCCGTTTGGCCTCCACAAGGATCTGCTCGGCGGCTCCGCCTCGTTCATCAGCCGCGCGGCGGCGTACTTCACCAAGAACGTCTCTGTCGTCGCCGTGATCGGCGAGGATTTCCCTGCGAAGTACCTCGAGGAGATGTCCGCGCAGGGCATCGATGTCTCGGGTATCGAGCGGGCCAAGGGCGACACGTTCCACTGGGTCGGCAAGTACGCCGATGACCTCGCGACGCGCGAGACCATCGACACCCGGCTCGGCGTGTTCGCGGACTTCCAGCCCAAGCTCCACGACAGCCACAAGGACGCGCAGCTCGTCCTGCTCGGCAACATCGATCCGGCACTGCAGCTCGACGTGCTCAAGCAGGTCCGCGCGCCGGCGCTGGTCGCCACCGACACGATGAACCTGTGGATCAACATCAAGCGTGCGGACCTCGAGAAGGTCCTCGCAAAGACCCACACGCTGATGCTCAACGACGAGGAAGCACGCCTGCTCGCGGGCGAGCACAACCTCCGCAAGGCGGCGGCCCACATCCTCAAGCTCGGACCGAGCTCGGTGATCATCAAGCGCGGTGATGCGGGCGCGCTGCTGTTCCACGGCGGTGGCGTGTTTGCGGCGCCGGCGATGCCCCTCGCGGACGTCCAGGATCCGACCGGTGCTGGCGACAGCTTCGCAGGCGGTCTGATGGGCTACCTCGCGTACGCCGGTGATCTGTCGCCGACGACGATCCGCACCGCGATGATCATGGGCAGCGTGATGGGCAGCTTCGCCGTCGAGAAGTTCACGGTCGACGGCATCCGCGGCCTGACCACGGCGCGGATCCAGCAGCGGTTCGACGAGCTCAGCGAGCTCGCGCACTTCGAGCGCGTTCGCCTCTAGCTCTCGACAGCGCACGGCGGCGCAGATTGCAGCGAAACCGCGGCAGTCTGCGCGTGTCGTACGTGCATGGATGCGGTCGAAGTCGTCGCGCGCTTGGGCAGCACGACCCTCTCGATCCGGTACCTCGGCGTCGGTGAGACCTATCGGATCGGTACCGCGCCGGGCCTCGATCTCGCGCTTCGGGTGGCGACCAGCTTTCCGCTCGTCGAGCGTGGCGTGGTGCGGATCCCGGCGGGTGCCACGGCGACGGTGTTCGATGCCGGGCTCGCGTCACCACTGGCAGGGCGGGAGCTGTGGCTTGCCGCGCGGGTCCGCGTCGAGGTCCAGATCGGGCTGGTCTCGATCACGATCGCGCGTGTGCGCACGTCCGCGATGCCGCTGCCGCGCGTGCCGCTCGAAGCGCGTCCGTATCTCTATGCGACCGCGTCGCTCGGGGCTCACCTCCTCGTGTGGGCACTGGCGATCACCTTCGCGCCGCAGCTAGAGCCGGCCGAGAAGCTGCCGGTGCCGCCGCGCGTGCGGGTGACCCATGTCCCTCAGGCGCCCCCGGAACCAAAGCCCGATCCGACGATGATTCCCGCGGTCGCGACGGCCTCCGCGGATCCGACCGCCGCACCCCCGCCGGCCGCTCCGTCGGAGAACCCGCAGGTCGCGCGTCGCCGGCGTGCCGTCAGCGAGGCACGGGAGGCCGGCATGCTCGGCTCGGATGGGCTCGACGACATGCCGATCCTCGTCCGCCGCACCGATGTCGAGGGTGCGTTCGAGGTTGGCCAGACCTATCACGAGGAGGATGCCGACCCCGGGTTCGCTGGCGGCCCGCGCTGGAATCCCGGGACGATCGCGGCCGGTGCCTATGCGACGGTGTCCGAAGGGCGCGGCGCCGGTGAGGACTACGATCTGCCGGGTGCGGTCGCCGAGGATCGTCACGTGCCGGTGGTCGAGATGTGCACGGGCCGCCCGTGCGTGGCGGACGGGCCGATCTCCCGCGCGGTGATCGCGAACACCCTCGAGGATCACGCGCTCGCGCTGCTCCGGTGCTATCGCCACAAGGCCGAGCCCCGCTCGCGCGGGACCGTGACGCTCGACTTCGAGATCGATCGCAATGGCGAGGTCCTGCGCGCGAGTGCCCACGGCTTCGGCGAGGTCGCTCCGTGCGTCCTCACCGTGCTCGAGTCGATCGACTTCCCGATCGCCCCCGGTGAGCCACAGACGACCGTGCAGTTCTCGCTCGGGTTCCGCTAGAATCGATGAATGCGGTCCACCTTGGCGGTCCTCGTGCTGGTGGCGGCCTGCAGCGGGACCCTCGAGGGCGGCATGCCATCCGATGGCAGCACCGGCGATGCGATCGATGCGCCGAGCGCAGGTCCGCCGATCGCCGCGGGTTGCATCACCGACGTGACGACGGGCGATCACACGTACACGTGCGGCGGCCTCGCCGTCGAGATCCGGATCCCGGCGGCGTGTCAGAGCCCGGGCTGCGGCGTCATCCTCGAGCTCCACGGCGACACCGGCAGTGGCCTGTTGATGGACGGTCACGTCAGGCTGCGCGAGCTCGGTGCTCAGCACGGCTACATCGTCGTCGCGCCGACCGGTCCGCCCTACGGCGGTGGCCAGCCCGGCTCGACGTGGTCGTCCGCCAACGACGCGACGCTCGTCGACATCGTCACGCAGGTCTCGACCGTGTTCCGCGCCGATGCCGCCAAGATCCACGTCACGGGGTTCTCGCGAGGCGCGTTCGTGACCTGGCGCCTGCTCTGTGATCACGCCGACCTGTTCGCCTCCGCCGCGCCGGCCGGTGGCGGCAACGGCACCGGCTTTGGTGAGCCCACGTGCTTCACCCAGGGTCGCACTCCGTCCCGAAAGATCCCGATCCTGTTCCTGATGGGCCGCACCGATTCATCGGTCGGCTACGGCTCGCTCGTCCAGATCCGCGATGGAGCGATCGCGAGCTACGCCGCCACCGGGCCCACCGTCCTCGCGCAGGACGCGAGCTACTCCCACAGCCGCTGGACCGGCGCGAACGGCGCGCTGATCGAGACCTTCGATCACGCCTACGAGACCGTCAGCGACGGCCCGTTCGCGAGCGCCAACGGCCACTGCATCCCGGGCAGCACCACCGACCCCTACGCCGTGCAGTACGCGATCCCGTGTCAGCTCCCGAATGCCTTCGTGTGGGGCGACGCGGTCATGCAGTTCTTCCTCGCGCACTGACCTCTAGTCCGTGGCGGGGAACTCCCCGGAGTGCGCGGTCGACGCCTGCTCGATGACCTTGCCGTCGGAGTAGAACTCCGCGATCAGCTGATCATCGAACTGATCGGCGAACCGGCCGACGCCGGCGACCAGGGTCGCGAACTCGTGGCCATCGATGCCCTTCAGCGCGCGGCCGGCGTGGAGCACGACCCAGCCATCGGGCTGGAGTGCGAACGACGCCATGCCGCCCATGTACGCGTTGTGCTCGAGCAGCTTCTTGAAGAACGCGAGCTCTCGGCCGGGCGGGACGGAGCGAAACAGCGGCGCGATCGCAACGACGGCCGAGCCCGAGATCCCAGCGATCACGAAGGCGGAGCCCCACTGCATGCGCACCAGGTGGTCGTCGATGCGGACCGCCTTGTCGGCGAGTCCGCTTCCCTGCACTAGCTCGTCGATCGTCATCGTTCGCACGGTCCTCTCAGAACATCTTGCCGAGGCCGCCGGGGAGCTTGTCCTTGATCCCGGACTCCTGCAGGTACTTCAGAGCATCCTCGGAGTGATCCTTGAGGAACGCGATGACCTTCTCGGCGGTCGCCTTGTCGATTCCGACCTTCTCGACCATCTTGTTGACGAAGTCTTCCATGGGAGCTCTCCTGCTGTGCAGCGCCGACGATACGATGCCGACGGACACACGATATGCGAGATCGCAGCATCTGGGCGTGGGGCTGGCGCGACAAGTTTCCCGATCCGGGAGCGCGGCAAGGCTTGATGCAGCTCGCGCGGGTGCTCGTGCCAGCCGCGCACACCGCGCTGCGTGACGAGCCTCCCGACGAGCCCAGCGTTCCGTCTCCCGCGATCGCGACTCCCGCTGCGCTCGCCGAGATCGCATCCCAGGCGCCGCGCGACCGGGCGATGCGTTCGCGCGGTCGCGCGTTTCCCGATCTGGTCGCGGGCTTCGCCGGTGATTACACCGGTGCGCCGGATCTCGTCGTCCGCCCACGTGACGAGGCGGAGGTCGCGCGTGTGCTCGAGGTGTGTGATGCGAACGCGTGGGCCGTCGTCCCGTTCGGTGGTGGGACCTCCGTGGTCGGGGGTGTCGATGCGGCCCTCGCTCGTCGCGATCGCGCCGCGGTCGTCAGCCTCGATCTCGGTGCGATCGCCGGCGTGCGCGAGGTCGATCCGGTCAGCCGGCTCGCGCGGATCGGTGCGGGGACGCTCGGGCCGGCGCTCGAAGACGAGCTCGCGACCCACGGTCTGACGCTCCGCCACTACCCGCAGTCGTTCGAGATGTCGACGCTCGGCGGCTGGCTCGCGACGCGCGCGGGAGGTCACTACGCGACGGGCCCGACCCGGATCGACGAGCTCGCACACGCGATGACGATGATCACGCCGCGCGGGCTGCTCGCGACTCATCGCCACCCCGGTTCCGGCGCAGGGCCCGAGCCCGCGCGCATGGTCCTCGGTTCCGAAGGCGCCCTCGGTGTGATCACCGAGGCGTGGATGCGCGTCGTTCCGAGACCGCGCTGGCGAGCGAGCGCGAGCGTTGCGTACAAGGACTTCACCGCGGGCGTCGCCGCCGCTCGCGCGCTCGCGCAGTCAGGTCTGTACCCGAGCAATGCGCGGCTACTCGACGGCAACGAGGCCCGCCTTCACCGCGTGCGGTTCGACGGTACGAGCGTGCTCCTGATCGGCTTCGAGTCCGCGGATCACCCGCTCGGCCCGTGGCTCGCCCGCGCCCTCGAGCTCGCCCGCGATCACGGTGGCGAGGTGGTCTCGGGTCCGAGCGAGGCTGACGACGCGACGCGCAGCGGGGCGGCCGGTGCGTGGCGTCAGGCGTTCTTCGATGCGCCCTACCTGCAGTCCGCACTGCTGTCGATCGGCGTGCTCAGCGACACGTTCGAGACCGCGTGCTCGTGGACGCAGTTTCCCGAGCTCCACGCGTGCGTGACGGCTGCCGTGCAGCGCGCGCTCGACGAGGAATGCGGGGGCGGCATCGTCAGCTGCCGGTTCACCCACGTCTATCCCGACGGACCCGCGCCGTACTACACGTTCATCGGCGCGCTGCGAGCGGGCGGCGAGCTCGCGCAATGGCGTGCGGTCAAGGCGGCCGCGTCCGAGGCTCTCGCCGCGGCGGGTGGCACGATCACGCATCATCACGCCGTCGGTCGGACGCATCGTCCCTGGTACGACCGCGAGCGTCCCGCACTGTTCGGAGAGGCGCTCGCAGCGGTCAAGCGCACGCTCGATCCGCACGGGATCCTCAACCCGGGCGTCCTCGTCGACTAGGACGCTGCGTCGACCTTGGCTTCGACGCGACGAGGAGGCAGCGCACGGGTTCGCCCGAGCTCGAGCTGGCCTGCCATCACGCCGACGTGGATCGCCATGCGGAGCAGCGAGATGCCCTGGCGCGCGATGAACAGCGTGACCGCACCGGCGGCCCCGTACATCGGATGACCCTGCGCGAGGTACGCGTACGCGAGCGTGACGAGCAGGAACAGAATCCAGCCGACCCCGGCGTGGATCAGCGTGAGCGGTCGCCGGAGCACGAAGCCGAACGTTCGCAGGTAGGTCGCGAACACGCTCGGATCGTGGGTCTCTTGCCGCAGCGTCAGCTCGACGCGCGCATAGTCGGTGACGGTCCACAACACGTGGAGCAGCAGCAGCGCGGGGACCAGCGCGAAGGCGAGGGCACCCACCAGCTCGGGCACGGTCAGCGCGTACTCGATCCGCGTGCCGACGGATCCGAGGCACATCCCGAACACGGTCAGCACGAGCGCCCAGCCCGGCAGCGAGTACAGCGCCAGGCGCGCGTACGCGAGGTACGTGGTCGCGCCACTCGCACCGAAGCACTTCGCCGTATCACTGCGGCTCTCGGGCCGCTGCGCGAGGACACCGTAGATACCGCCGGCGAGGAACCACGACGCGAGCTGCCACAGCAGGATCGTTCCGAACACGATGCCGCCGACCGCGAGGAAGGTCGTGCCTCCATGCCGGAGGATCCAGATCATCGCGACCAGGTCGCCGTCGACCGCCTCGTCGAAGATCGGCAGGTGGGAGAACGCCTGTGCGAGCACCACCGCGACCGCGACCAGGCAGGCGCCCGCGATCAGGCTCTGCACCACGAACACCGCGAACAGCGTCCCGGTGTAGCGCTTGAGCGCGCGAACGCCGGCGCCCAGCATCTCGCCGAGACCGCGTGCTCCGCGATACGTCGCGCCCATCACGGCCCCACGATCTGCATCAGCGTCTGGCTGAGGCTCCCGACCCACGCTGCGGCGCGCAAGGCGGCAGCGCCGTCGCCTTCGATGCGGTGGTGGTGGGTGACCGGCGAGGCGAGCGCGAGCTTGTTCTCGGGATCGATCCAGACCTCGACGAGGCGCGAGCTCCGCGGGATCACGAAGCGCTCCCAGGTCCCTGCGCCACGGTCATCCCAGTGGACGCGCTGCGTCGAGCCATCGGCGAACTCGAGGTCGATGTCGACCGGCACGTGCACGACGCCCGTGTTGGTGATCACGACCTCGCACAGGAATGCGCCGGTGTCAGGCGCCTCGGCCTCGGTCACCGTCCTGCGCGCGGAGCCGTCGCCGAAGATGCCGCGCGCAGGATGCGCGACGTGGCACGCGGCCGTGCGGATGCCGAGCTCGATACCGCCGACGCGCTGGAACACCGGGCCGAAGAACCACGTGAGGTCCTCGCCGAGCTCGCGCGATAGCGTCTCGATCAGGTCGCGGCCGGTCGGGTGCTTGAACGCCCATGCTCGTGCGTACGCCTTCATCGCAGCGGCGAACTTGATCGGGCCCACGGTCTGCTCGAGCGTGCCGAGCGCGCGCGCGGCCTTGGCGTAGGTCGCCTCGCCGTATGCCCGGTTGTCGACAAACGCCCGCGCAGCCGATGCGATCGGCGAAGGCAGCGAGCCCGGATCGGTGCTCACCGCCCGACGCAGCGCCGCGACCTCGGCCTGCCAGCCCATCCAGTCGATGCCGCTCGAGCGAGCGCCGTACATCTCGTTCATCACCTTGCCGTCGGCCCAGTCGTTGACGCCCTCGTCGAGCCAGCCCTCGACGACCTCGTTCGACGCCAGCATGCCCTGGAACCAGTTGTGGCCGACCTCGTGCACGGTGACGTACTCGGGCAGCCGCAGCCCGGGGCGCGCGAACACGGTATCGCCACCGGTCGTGACGAGCGTCGGATACTCCATGCCGCCGGCGCCGTTCGCCGCGTCGAGCGGTGGATCGATGATCGTCATGAGCGGCCATGGATACGGCAGGAACGCGGCGCTGAACTTCTCGATCGCGCCGATGCCGGCGTCGAGGTGACGCCTGGCGAAGGCATGCTGCGCGGGACGGTAGTAGACGCGGACCTCGACGGTGCCGTCCTCGACCTTCGCCTCACCCGACATCACGTCCATGTACGGGTCCGCCATCCACGCGAAGTCGTGAACGTCCTCGGCGCGGTACGTGAACATGCGGGTGCCGCCCGGCGCCTCGGTCGCCGCGGTGAGGACGCCCGTTGCCGCGACGACATACGTGCTCGGGACGGTGAGCGTCACGTCGTAGACGCCGAAGTCGGCGAAGAACTCGCTGTTGACGTGGAACGGCTCGCACTCCCACCGCTCGGCGCCGGGCGTCCCGGTGCGCACACCGATCTTCGGGAACCACTGCCCGACCATGTGGAACTCGCCCTTGTAGCCGGTGCGCGCAAACACCTCGGGCAGCTGTGCGGTGAACTTGAACGCGACCTCGATCGTTCCGCCCGGTGGAACGGGCTCGGCGAGCGCGAGCTCCGCGACGGTCTCGTCGCCACCGACGTAGGCGAGCTTCGGGAGCAGCTCGACGCCGCCGATCTGCACGGAGTCGATCTGGACATAGCCCCAGCCGCCCGAGCTCGAGGGCTCCCCCCGGAGCTCGCCGCGACCCGATCGCATGAACAGCGTCGACTCGTTCTTGAACGCGTTGAGGTAGAGGTGGAACGGGAGCGTGGTGACCGCGGTCTCGCCTGGGTTGGTCCACGTCAGCGTCTGGCTCGCGGTGATCAGATGGCGGGTGACGTCGAGTCGCGCATCGATCTTGTAGCTCGCGATCCGCGTGGACCGAGCCGGGCCGCCGCCACGCAGCGGCGTCGTGCGCTCGATCGTCGGGATCGGGCGGACGTGCACGCTGCCATGATCCGGCCCGCACGCCATCGCGAGCACACCCAGCGCGACGACGATCACGAGGGGGCGAGCCACGACCCGTCTATACCATCGTGCTGCCGAATCGCGATGACGAGCCACGGTGATAGTCTCGCCGCATGGATGAGGTCGTCGACCACAGGGCGCGTGTTGCACAGTACCTCGAGCGATTCGCGACCGAGCGAAACCTCAGCTTGCCGCCGCTGTCCGCCGAGGGTGTTGGTTCGATCCAGCGCGGCACGGCGGTCGTCTCGATCCACGTGATCGCCGAACGCAATGTGTTGCTCCTGCTGTCCAAGGTCGCGGCCGCACCCCAGCTCGACGCGACGCGTGCTCAGCGGCTCCTGACCGCGTCGTTCGTCGAGACCGGTGACGCGGCGTTCGCGTTGCATCCGCAGAGCGGCGACCTCTACCTCCGGATCCTGCGCGGGCTCGAGGGTCTCGACTACGCCGAGTTCGAGGATATCGTGCACTCGATCGCGAAGACGGCCGACGCATGGGACGAGAAGCTGAAGACCGAGCTGGCGTGACCACGCTCGCGCTGACGGACGCCGACGCGACATCGCGGGCCGGCGCGCACCTCGCCGCTCACCTGCACGGCGGTGATGCGATCGCGCTCGTCGGCGATCTCGGTGCGGGCAAGACCACGTTCGTCGCCGGCCTGGTCGCGGCACTCGGCGGCGGCGCGGCATCGAGCCCGACGTTCTCGCTGGTCAATGAGTATCCGGGTGGTCGGCTGACCGTGTGGCACGTCGACCTCTACCGGATCGAGCGCGCCGCCGAGCTCCCCGAGCTCGGACTCGACGACGTGTTCGGGGATCCGCGAGGCATCGTGATCGTCGAGTGGGCGGATAAGCACGACGTGATGCCGGCGGACCACCTTCGCCTCGAGCTGTCCCACTCCGCGACGGGGCGTGACCTCGTGGCGACCGGGACCGGACCTCGCGGCCTCGCGCTCGCGAGCGCGCTCCGTGCCGAGCTGCTAGGTTCTCCGTGATGGTCGTCCGCATCGTGCTCGTGCTCGCCGTGCTCGCCGGTGCTGGCACCTCGTCGCCGGCGTTTGCGGGCAAGCTCAACTTCGATCCGGCGACGGTCTACAACGTGCCGCGCGGAGCCTCGCCCGCGGATGGTCCCGCCGACGCACCGGTCACGATCGTCGTGTGGAGTGACTTCGCGTGCGGCTACTGCTACCGCGTCCAGCCGACGCTCGACACGCTGAACAAGCTGTTCCCCGGCCAGCTGCGCTGGGTCCATCGCACGCTACCGCTCGACGACGATGAGACGACCAGCGCCGAGGCTGCGCTCGCGGCGGCCGCACAGGGCAAGTTCCGGCCGATGAGCGATCGGCTCTATGCGATGGGCGGACGTGTCGATCGCGCGGGGATCGAGCTGATCGCGCGCGAGCTCGGTCTCGACATGGTGCGATTTCGCGCGGACCTCGATACCGCCGTGTATCGCCCGCAGATCACCGCGGATGCGGCGGATGCACGCAAGCTCGGTGTCAGTGGCACCCCCACGTTCTTCATCAACGGGCGCCCGGTCCACGGCAACCAGTCGCTGCGGGTGTTCGCCGAGGTCGTCGATGAGGAGCTGACCCGGGCGGAGGCAACGACCGGCGACTATGCAGCCCTGGTCGGTGGCGGCAAGCTCGCGGCGGACTCCGTCGACCCGACCAAGCACGCCAAGCCCGAGCTCGATCCGACGGCGACCTATCGGGTCGGCCTCGGCTTGCCCGGGCACCAGCTCGGCCCGGATACCGCGCTCGTCACGATCATCGTGTGGAGCGACTTCCAGTGCCAGTACTGCGCGCGCAGCGTGCCGGTGCTCGAGCAGCTTCGCTCGAAGTACGGCGACGACGTGCGGATCGTGTTCCGTCACCTCGCGATGGCGTTTCACCGCCGCGCAGGGCTCGCTGCGGAGGCAGCGGTTGCTGCGGCCGAGCAGGGGAAGTTCTGGGCGTTCCACGATCGCTTGTTCGCGCAGTTCGGAGCGCTCGAGCGTTCGGACCTCGAGCTGTTCGCCACCAGCGCGGGGCTCGACATGGTCGCGTTCAAGGCTGCGCTCGACGACCGGCGCTACCGCGATGCGGTGGTGGCCGAAGGCGCGACGGCGCTCGCGCTCGGTGTCGATGGCACGCCGACGATGTTCGTCAACGGACAGCCGGTGGTCGGTTCGCGGGACTTCGCGGCGATGGATCGGATCGTCGGCCTGCACGTCGATCGTGCGCGGACCGCGGTCGCCGCGGGGATCCCGGCGGGCGATCTGTATGCGCTGATGATGAGCGATGCGATCGGGATCGAGCGCTCGGACCCGACGCGCGTCCCCGGTCCGACGTCGATCCAGATCGCGTTGCGCGCCGAGGACCGCAGCCGCGGCGTCACGGCAGCATGTCGTCGACGCGATCGTGCGCGCGCGATCGCGCTGGCGGCCGGGCTCGCTGCCGGGCCGCGGGGTCGTGCGGCTGCGGTGTGCTCTGCCGCCGGCATCGATCTGCCGTGATGGCGCTGTCACAACCCGCGACCGGGCCAGATCGTCGCTGACCGACGGTGACAGCTGCTGACGCGCAGCGACCCTGCATCTCAGCCACAGTCTTGTCGCGACCGGGCCACACGTTGTGCTCAGTTTTCCACGGGTGTCCGACTCCTGCGCATCGCGCACTCGCTCGGAATCACGCAGGGCTGCATGTGTGCCGGTACACGAGCGTGCGGATCTCCGTGTGGCATCACCGATGCACTGAGTCCCAGCATGTCCCCGGACCAGACGATGCCGATGGAGCGCCAGGCCGATCACGAGCCGGATGCCGGGATCGTCCCGCTCGCGCGGCCGGCGCGCCGCAAGGCGCTCGGCAGGTTCGGCGAGCTCGACGTCCTCACCCCGCTGGCACGCGGTGGGATGGGTGGCGTGTACCTCGCGGCACATCGCGAGACGGGTGAGCAGGTCGCGCTCAAGGTCCTCGATCCACAGTTTGCCGCGTATCCAGAGGTCGTCTCCCGGCTGTTCGCGGAGCACACCCTCGCATCGCGCGTCCAGCACCCGGGGCTGGTCGAGATCCAGTCAGCACGGTGGACCGACGATGGGGTGCCGTACCTGGTGATGGAGTACCTCGACGGCCAGACGCTCGGCGCGATCCACGATCGCGGCCCGATCGAGCTCTCGACGATCCTCGCGATCACGGCCCAGGTCGCGTCCGCGCTCTCCGCGCTCCATGCAGCGGGCATCGTTCACTGCGACGTCAAGCACGACAACGTGTTCGTCCTCGACGAGCCGAGCCACGGCGGGCCGCGGGTCAAGGTGATCGACTTCGGGGTCTCGCGAACCGTCGATGAACCACCCCTGTCGGACGCGGCGATCGCCGGTACGCCGTGGTGCATGGCACCCGAGCAGTGGAGCGGCGCACCGACCGCGAAGTCCGACGTCTACGCGCTCGGCTGCATGCTCTACGACCTGACGACCGGGTCGCCGCCGTTCGATGGCTCGCTGCCGGAGCTGATGATGGCGCACCTCGAGCAGCGCCCGGCGCGTCCGTCGTGGCTGCGCGCCATGCCGATCGAGCTCGAGCGGATCATCCTGCGCGCGCTCGCCAAGGATCCGGACGCGCGGCCGACGATGCACGAGGTCGCGCTCGAGCTCAGGGCGCTCGCGGATGCACACGCACCGATCGCGCTCCGACGCGCCGGTTGAACATCGCCCCGATCTCGTCCGATCTCCGGAGCCAGGTACACGGAACCACTGACGATTCTTTTTCACGTCTCACGGTCGAAACCACCCGGTTTCCTACCGTCCTGCTATACTGAACATCAGACCAGTAAGGTAGGACCATGAGTATGCGAATCGCTTGCGTTCATGTTCCGCAGTTCGCGCTTCAGACCCTGACGCGCATCGATCCATCCCTCCGCGGTGCACCGGTCGCGGTGGTCGGGACTGGGAGCGCGGGGCCCCTCACCACCGGCGCGGGGCGCGCGCTGCATAGTCCCGTCGTCCAGGCGTGCTCGCGCGCCGCCTGGTCGCTCGGCATCCGGCTCGGCATGACCGCCACCGCCGCCAATGCGCTGGCGCCCGGTCAGCTCCGCGTGGTGACCGGCGATGAACAGCTCGAGCGCGAGACCGTGCGCGCGATCGCGGATGCGCTGCTCGCGGTCGCCGGCGTGGTCGACGTCGGCGGCCGGGTCGGCGCGGTCGGCGCGCACCTGGCGATCTACTGCGAGGTGCCGAGCAAGACGCGCGGCACGAGCTACGGCGAGCGGCTGCTCGAGGTGCTCGATGCGCTCGGCCTGACCGCGCGGATCGGGATCGCGGACGATCGGTTCGCTGCCTGGGTCGCGGCCTCGCACGGCGGAACGCCGTCCGAGGAGCGCGGTGTGGTCTCGGTGCCGCGCGGCGGCTCGGCGGCCTTCCTGTCGCCGCGCCCGCTGTCCCTGCTCGCGATCACTCCCGAGGTCCAGCACATGCTCGAGGCGCTCGGCGTGCGGACCCTCGGCGAGTTCGCGGCTCTGCCGGCGCCCTCGGTGTCGCGCCCGCTCGAGGCGGATTACCAGGCACTCGCCCGTGGCGAGAGCGGTCATTCGCTCCGCCCGTACGTCCCCGAGTCACCGATCCGCGAGGAGCTCGTGATCAGCGCCGCGCACTCCGGCGCATCGGCCGTCGCGGTGCTCGCGGAGCGGCTCGCACTGCGGCTCGCCGGGCGCGGTCGCGGTGCTGCGCGCCTGGAGATCACGGCCTTCAGCGAGGAAGGCGAGCGGGTCATTCCGCTGGCTCCCGGTGGGGCAGGAGGGAGCGCGAGCACACCGGCGGCCGCTCCGATGGCCGCGATGCGGGCGGCCGCCTCCGCGTCGTGGGGCCACGTCATCGAGACTCCCGAGGAGCTCGCCGAGGCACTCGGGCGCGCGCTCGGCGATCAGCTGTCGGCAGCGTGGCGGCTCCGCGTCGCCGTGCTCGGCGAGGCAGTCGCTGGCGATCTGACCGAGACCGCTCCGATCACACCGAGCGCCGAGACGATCGACGCGCTGTCGGTCGTGCTCGCCTCGACCGGATCGTCGGGATCGTGGCGGCTCACCGCCGCCGCGCCGCCGTCCGCGACGATGCGCAGCGAGCGGCGGGATGCTCATCGCCGGACGCGGCGGGGCAAGCAGCATCGCCGGGGCCGCGTCGCCGAGCTCCCGGTGCAGCCGTGGCTGTTCGCGGATCGGAAATAGTCATGGCCGGCGCCCTCAACGGTCCCGTTCGCGTCGTCACCGGTTTGGTGATACACGCAGGGCATGTCGAGCACCCTCGAAGCTCAGCTGCGCGAGCAGCTCACCGCATCGCTCAAGGCCAAGGATCTGAAGACGGCCAACCTGATCCGGATGATCAACACGAAGATCACGGAGCGCCGGACGGCGAAGGGGTTCACGGGTGAGGTCGACGACGCGCTGATCCTCGATGTGATCGGCACGTACAAGAAGTCGATGGAGAAGGCGCGCGTCGACTACGTCAACGCGGGCGAGCGCGGCAAGGAGCAGGTCGCCGAGCTCGACTTCGAGGTCGCGTGGTGCAGCACGTTCCTGCCCAAGCAGGTCAGCGAGGCCGAGCTCCGGGAGGCCGTCGCAAAGGCGGTCGCCGACCTCCCCGCCAAGGATCCGAAGATGGCGGGCCGGATCATCGGAACGATCAAGAAGCAGTTCGGCGATCGCGCCGATGCGCAGCTCGTGAAGAAGCTCGCCGACGAGCTGCTCTCGTCGTAGCGCGGGCTGGCTACCAGCCGTCGTCGGACGAGATCGGCGGGACGGTCATCACCGTCTGGGTCCCGGCCGTCGACTCGTTCTGCTCGTCCATCAGGCGCGCGCCCTCCATCAGGAGGTGCGTCGTCGAGACCGCCACGCGATCGGCACCCTCGACGAGACACGCGGTGAATTCGAACTCGCCGGCGCCCCAGGTCAGCAGGTAGTACACGCACTCCGCGTCGACCGGCTCCTCGGTGTCGTCGAGGCGGGCGTGGACGACCTTGCCCTCGCGGACGAGGATCTGTCCCGACGGGCCATTGGGCGCGCGGAGCTGGAGCAACCCGGTCTTGCGCTCCATCTCGATCAGCACGAGCAGCGAGGACAGTCCGACCTGCGAGAGGTCCCCCCGCAGGCTCGAGCCGCCGAGCTGCTCGCGCGTCTCCTGCACCGTCGCCTGCATGCGCCGCAGGGTCTTGGCGACCCGGAGATCGAGCTCCTCGAACCGGAACGGCTTGGTCACGTAGTCGTCGGCACCGAGCCGGAATCCGCGGATCCGGTCGTCCTCGGAGGACAGCGCGGTCAGGAAGATCACGGGCAGCATCGCCAGCGAGCTGTGCGAGCGCAGCTGGCGGACGAGCGACCAGCCGTCCATCTTCGGCATCATCACGTCGGTGATCAGCAGATCAGGCGTCCGCGCGAGCGCGCGTGCCAGGGCATCCTCGCCATCCACCGCGGTCTCGACGCTGTAGCCCCGCTTCTCCAGCACGGTCGCGACCATGCGGAGGATCCACGCATCGTCGTCGGCGACCAGAACGTGCGGGGCCATGACTGCCTTTCAAGGTAGCGTGTCAGCGTCGGCTGGCGCAACTCACGGGGACGCCGCTGGTGGAGGGCCAGGGCGCGGAGCGGGCAGGGCCTCGCGCACCGTGACGACCTTCCAGACCCCCCGATCGCGGACCGCCAGGCGTCCGTCGTGGAAGGCGACCACCGCCCGTGCCGACCGGTCCAGCGCCACACCGACGGCAGCTCCCGTGATCTCGTCGGGGAGCCGGACGCGCTCGAGCTTGGTCTTCACCACCGTGACGAGCTCGAGCCCGGTGCGCGTCGAGCCGACGGCGACCAGCCCGTCACCAGGTCCGGCAGCGACGGTCAGGATCTCGAGGCCCGACGGCCACGGCGTCGTCACCCCGGAGCGCAGATCGACCGCGCCCCGATCCACGAGCGCCCAGCGATCGCCGATCAGCCGGTTGACCCGGCGCGGCGAGCGCTTGATCGGCGCCATCCGGGTCCCCTCGAGGCGGAACAGACCCCGCTCGGTGGCGACCACGATCGATTTCCCGCCGCCGAGCGCGAGCACGGGTCCCGGCGCCAGTGCGAGCTTGGTCGGCTCCCCCGACGCACTCCGGTCGAGCGCGTAGATCTGCCGGCCGATGGCGGCGACCGCCCCCGCCCCGGAGCTCATCTGCGCCTTGCCCTTCTGCGCGATCCGGATCGCGGTCCAGCCGTTGGCAGCGAGCCGGAAGATCACACCATCACCGCGCACCACGACCGATGCGCCCGCGCGACCGACGGCCGTCACCCGGTCGGAGATCGTGATCGCGCTGTCGCGCACCCAGCCGCCGGTCTTGTCGGGCTCGAAGATCTGACCGGCAGGCCCGATCGCGATCACCTTGCGCGCGTCGTCGCCGGGCGCAGGTGCGAGGGCGACGATCTGCGGCGCGGCGGGGACGCCGGTCGCTGGACGATCCGCCTGAGCGTGCGGCGCGAGCGCGAGTGACACGGACAGCACCACGCTCGCCGCGAACGCACGACGTTGCATCGAGGACGAAACGCCTGCGCGTGCGCGGGGATTCCCCGGTCGCATCTACTTGGTCGCGGAACCGGAGCCGGCCGAAGAGCCCGCAGCAGCCGTCGAGCCCGAGCCCGAGCCCGGATCTGCCGAACCCGCGGAACCGGTCGCCGCGGAGCCCGCGGAACCCGCCGAACCGTCCATCGCCGAGCCCGCCGAGCCGTCCATCGCCGAGCCCGCCGAGCCGTCCATGGCCGAGCCCGCCGATCCGACGGCCGAGCCCGCCGAGCCCGCCGAGCCCGCCGAACCGGCGGAGCCGACCGCGGAACCTGCGGACCCCGCGGAGCCGGTCGCACTGATCGGCGCAACGCCGGGAACCTTCATGAAGTCACACGCGCGCAGCTCGTCGAGGGTCTTCGCGTTCACCGCGCAGTCGACCGCGGCCTTCTTCGACCCGCCCTTGCACCGGCGGATCTCGCCGTTGATGTCCGAGTCCTGCGACAGGTGATCGGTCCCGAGCAGCTGCTGCATGTTCGCGATCGCCTTTCGGCAGCTGTCCTCCGAGGGCTTGTTGCAGCCAACCGAGAACGTGAGAGCGACTACCAGGCCGAGGAATCGAATCATGACCAGTCCTTCGACGCCGACTCTACCAGCTCACGTGCCCGGTCGAGATCCTGCCCGGTATCGATCTCGCGCCACTGGCCGTCGATCAGGATCGGATCGATCTTGATGCCATCGTCGATCAGCGCCTGCCAGAGGTCGGTCTGGTATGCGTTGCGATACGTCAGTGCGCGCTGGAACGGCTCGTGCTCGCGACCTGCAAACTTCATCGTGAGCTGGTCGAGCGTGTTCGCCACCGTCGCCACGCCGCGCGCGCCGAGCCTGGCGAGTCCGATGTACTCGCCGACCGCCTCGGATGGAGGCAGGGCACGCTTGCCGACCCGCGCGACCGTGCCATCGGGCATCAGATCGGAGACCTCGCCTTCCTCGAGGGGATGCTCGGTCCGCCCCTCGTAGATCGACCGGAAGTCGCGATCGATCACGAGTCCGAGCTCGGCGGTGGAGTCCGCAGCGGCACGCGCGACCTTGGGCGTGAAGATGATGTCCGAGTACGTCACGTACGTCGGCTGATCGAAGTACTTCCGCGCGCAGCCCATCGAGAGCAGCACGTTGTTCGTCTGCCACTCCGGGTTGTCGACGAAGGTCACCTTCGGTACCAGCGCGCGCACGAAGTTCTCGAGCACGTCACCACGATAGCCGCGGATCACGACCAGCTCGTCGACGCCGACCGAGGCCAGTGCCTTCCACACCCAGCCGAGGATCGGCTGCGCGCCGACCTCGACCATGCACTTGGGGATCTCCTCGGTGTGGGCGCCGAGGCGCTTGCCGCGCCCCGCAGCAATCAGGATCGCGCGCTTGATCGTCATCAGGGTGTCCTTGGTGCAAACCGCCCGAGGCGAAGCAGGATCGCCGCGAGGGTCTTCAGGAGATACAACGCATTCACGCCGGCGTACGCCCAGAAGTAGATGTCCATGCGATCCACGAGCGCGCAGATCCAGATGTACTGCGGGTAGTGCACGACGATCCGCGCCGCCCACTCGAGGCCGCCGAGCACCATGCCGACCGGTCCGCGCCTGCCGCCGACCTCCGCCGGTTGCCCATCTTCCGTCGGCGGCTTGGCGCCGTACTCGGGGCGTCGCGTGAACGAGGTCAACGTCAGTCCTGCCGCGAGGCAGAACAGACCGAACAGACCGACCACCATCAGGCGCTCGTCCCCGGTCTCCTGCCAGAGTCGTACGGTGACGCAGGCGAAGATCAGCATCGCCTTCAGCTCGTCCATCAGGAAGTCGAGCATGTGGCCGAGTGGTGACGCGATCTTGCGGAGTCGGGCGAGCTGGCCATCCGCACAATCGAGGACGAACGAGAATTCGTAGACCAGCGCCGCGACGACGAGCCAGAGGTACGAGCCCGGGAACAGGGCGAACAACGCGCCGGCGACGGCGGCCACGATCGCAGACAGGAAGGTCACCTGGTTCGGCGTGATCGGTGTCTTCGCGAGTGCGTAGACGACGATCGCGGCCGGCGGGCGGGCGACCCACTCGGTGAACCGATTGATGTCGCGCTTCTTCTTGGACTGCGTATAGATCGCGACGATCTCGGACCACATGAGCCCGCGCACCTTAGCAGCGATCGCACCGGGGTCGTGACTCTCGGAGATCGGCCAGGGCCCGCCAGACGCGGGTTCACAGCACGCGAGGGCGAGGACCGACGAGCAGGAACGTGGTCATCAGGCCCTTGCCCTTGATCTCGATCGGGCCGCGATCTTCGAGCTCGAACTCGTCACGGATCGCGAGCTGGGTGACCTCGCTGAGATGGATCCGGCCGGGAACGCCGGCGGACTCCATGCGGCTCGCCGTGTTCACCGTGTCGCCCCATAGATCGTAGATGAACTTCTTCTGCCCGATCACCCCGGCGACGACCGACCCCGAGTGGATCCCGACCCGGATCGCCAGGTTCGAGCTCGTCCGCTCCGAGTACTCCGCGATCGCCGCGAGCATGTCGATCGCCATGTGCGAGATCGCGATGGCGTGATCCGCGATCGGCTGGGGAATCCCGGCGACGACCAGGTAGGCATCGCCGATCGTCTTGATCTTCTCGAGCCCGTGCTTCTCGGCCAGCTTGTCGAACGCGCTGAACAGCTCGTTGAGCATCGTCACGAGCTTCTCGGGGCTGGTTCGCGACGACAGCGCGGTGAACCCGACGATGTCGGCGAACAGGACGCTGACCGAATCGAACCGATCGACGATCAGGCTCTCGCCGTTCTTCAGGCGCTCCGCGATCGGCAACGGCAGCACGTTGAGCAGCAGGCGCTCCGAGGTGTGCTTCTCCTCGATCAGCTCGTGGGTTCGCTGCTTGACCAGGTCCTCGAGCTGCTCGCTGTGGTTTTGGATGGTCTCCGCCATCGTGTTGAAGTTCGCGCCGAGCTGGCCGATCTCGTCGCGCGGCAGGTCGACGGTCCGCGCCGAGAAGTCCTTGTTCTTGAACCGCCGCACCGTCTCGCTGAGCGCGAGCACCGACCGGGTGAGCAGCGTGCCCATGACGATCGACACGAGCAGCGCGAGCGCGATCATCACGACCGAGATCTTGATCGCGAGCCCGCGCGCCGCGGTGAGGGCCGTCCGCATGTCGGTGTCGAGGATGTCGACGCCGAGCACGCCGAGGCAGCGCCCCTTGGCATCCCGCAGCGGCACGCCGTCGGAGCCGCGCAGCGGGTGGTAGGCCGAGATCGAGCTGACGTGGAACGCGGCGTCGTAGACGAAGTCGGGCTCGAGCTGCCGGGTGCAGTCGGCCAGCGCCTTGGCGAGCAGCGGCATCTGCGAGACGTCGTAGGCCTCGTTGAAATGCGAGATTTCGCCACCCGCCGGCAGCGCCTCGCCGCGCGCGGTCCTCGCGAGCAGATCGAGCACATCGGCATCGACCACGAACTTCGGGTTCGCGGGGTCATCGGTGGGCGCCAGGAGATAGGCGAACTTGATCAGGTCGGGCTGGGCCTGGCGGATCATCCGCAGCTGGTCGCTCATCTTCTTGAACTCGGGCGTGTGCTCCGCCGCCGAGACCGCGTTGTCGTCGAGCTCGCCGAGCCGGGCGGTCAGCGTGCGGTAGGCCGTGATGTCGATCGCATGCGAACCGACGTGGGCGAGGTCGTCCAGCCGGTCGCGGAGGTCGTCCCCGAGCCGGCCCTCGATGAACCGGTACAGGAACACCGCGAGCAGGACGGCGACCAGCGAGCTGACCCCGAAGAACGCAAACGTGATCTTCCGACGTAGCCGCACGCGCCCCGGCCCAACCTATCACCTCCGCGGAGGGGGCAAGCCCAGTTGTCGGTTTCACTTGCGAGCCGGGGCCGGCCTGGATAGGTTGCGCGCCACAACAACAACGTCACTGGGGGTTTAGGATGCCTGAGCACACGATCCCCGAGACTCTCATCGAACAGATCCGGTCGGGCAAAGCCGCCCTGGTCGTCGGTGCGGGAATCGGAGTTCCTTCCTGGAAGCAGATGCTGGAGCGCATGACCAAGGCGCTCGAGACGCGTGGTCGCGATGGCGACGACGTGGCCACCAAGGACCTCGAGAAGCTGCTGCACAAGGGCAGCCTCGTTCGCGCGGTCGGATTTCTCTCGCGCGCACTCGGCGAGGAGACCTGTGATCGGATCGTCGAGGAGATGTGGGCGGCGCCGGCCGAGGTGCCCGCGCTCCCCAAGACGCTCGCGACCCTGCCGTTCCGTCACATCTGGACGACGTTCCCGGGTGACGTGATCGAGAACGCGCTCGAGACGCAGTCGCCCGCCGAGTGGCCGAGCGCACGCGTCGTCACCTATCAGGAGCTCGGCGAGCTGTCGCCGCGCCGCCGCACGCTGGTCAAGATGCTCGGCAATTTCGACACCTATGTCGTGACGCCGAACTCGGTGCGCCGCGCTCTGTCGCGCGCCGTCGATCTCAAGGACTACGCGCGCAAGCTCTACGTCGAGGGCTCGCTCGTGTTCGTCGGGTTCCGCTACGGCGATCCCGATCTCTCCGCGCTCCTCGATCGCGTGTTCGGCATGTTCGAGCCGCCACGCGGGACGCACTACTTCCTCGGCGCGGGCGTCGGCCCGGTCACCATCGACGAGCTGATGGCCGATCACCACATCGAGGTCGTGAACCTCCAGGGACGCGGCGGCGACGAGGTCGCCGAGCGCTCGGTGATCGAGTGGCTCGAGACCCTGCGTGACACCTGCAAGACCGCGGGCGTGACGCTGTCGCAGGCGCGGCCCGACGTCGATGATGTCGAGGGCTGGATCGCACTGCTCGGCGAGAGCGGTGACGAAGGTGCAGAGGCGCGCGATGCCCTCGACCTGATCGAGCGCAAGGGCCGCGACTCCAAGGACTGGGAGACCGTGATCGAGGTGCTGCTCGGACGGATCGAGCATGCCGGCGACGGTCCGGATCGCGCGGCGCTCCTGCGCGCGCTCGCCGAGGTCTACGAGAACGGTCTTGGCGATCTGAGCCGTGCGTTCGAAGCCGTGACCACGGCCTGCCAGGTCGATCCCGAGGACGACGTCGCAGCTCAGCTCGCGGAGCGGCTCGCGGCCGCCACCGGCGGATGGGCGGATCTCGTCTCCGAAGCGTCGGAGATCGCGACCGAGGCCACGAACCCGAAGGTCGCCTCCGTGTGGTGGGCGCGCCTCGGTGGCTGGTATGCGATGCGGCTCGACCGCGTCGACTATGCGCTGCCGTCGCTGCGTCGTGCCCTCGAGCTCGATCCGACGAACAGCATCGCGTACAAGGCGCTCGCCGAGGCGCACCGCAAGCAGCAGAAGTGGGCGGATCTCGCCGACACGCTGCGCGCGCACGCCGAGGTCGAGACCGAGACGCAGTCCAAGGTCGACCTCTTGCTCGGCCTCGGCGATCTGCTCGAGAGCCAGCTCGCCGCGTCGGCCAAGGCCGTCGAGGTCTATCAGCAGGCCGCCGATCTCGACGACACCTCCGACGACGCACTCGCCGCGCTCGAGCGGCTGTATCGCCGCGACGAGCGGTGGGCAAACCTCGCGAAGGTCCTCGATCGCCGCGCCGAGATCAGCGAAGCGAACGGTGACCCCGGTCGCGCTGCGGCCCTGCGCCGCGAGCTCGGCACGATGCGCGCCGAGAAGCTCGGTGATCTCGAGGGCGCGATCCAGCGCTACGAGGGCGCGGTCGCCGCGAACGGCAGCGATGCCGCGGCACTCAAGTCACTGGTCGATCTCTACGACAAGACCGGCCGCACCGACGACTACCTGCGCACGATGGAGCGGCTCGCCGTGGTCGCCCCCGAGGGCGAGAAGCTCGCGACCCTGCGCAAGCTCGCTGCCGAGCTCGAGGATCGCGATCCCGAGCGCGCTGCGGCGGCGTACGACAAGCTGCTGCAGGCCGACCCGAATGCCGACGATGCGTACCGCGGTCTCGAGCGCGTGCTCGAGGCGCAGGAGAGCTGGCACAAGCTGGTCAACCTGTACGCGCGCCACATCTCGGCGGCCAAGACGCCGGCCCAGCGCGTCGAGCTCTATCTCGCGGCGGCCAAGGTCTACGAGACCAGCCTCGAGGATCACATCAAGGCGATCGAGAGTCTGTTGAACGTCCTCGCGATCGAGGAGTCCAACAAGACGGCGCTCGGCGTCCTGCCGCGGCTCTACGTGAAGACCGAGACGTACGACCGAGCGGTCGACACCCTGGTCAAGCACGCTGCCCTCGAGGGTGACAAGGGCGCGTCCCTGTACGCCGAGGCTGGGAAGATCGCGTTCGAGCAGCTCGGCGATGCCGAGGTTGCACAGCGCCACTTCGACAAGGCACTCGCGATCGATGCCGAGCACTTCGATGCACTCCGCGGTCTCGCGGGCGTGCACGAGTCGCGCGCCAACGCCGGCCAGGCCGTGGAGCTGCTGCTCCGCGCCGAGGCGGCGTCGGGCAATCGCATCGAGCGCGTCGAGCTGCTGTGGCGGGCGGGTCAGCTCGCCGAGGGCAAGCTCAACGATGCAGCGCGCGCCCTCGATCTCTACGAGCGCGTGTTGAAGCTCGAGCCGGATCACGTCGATGCAGGTCAGCGCGTTGCCGACCAGCTCGTCGCTGCCAAGCGCTGGGACGATGCACTCACGGTGCTCGAGATGCTCGCCCGTCAGGCCGAGGGTCTCGACAAGACCGAGCGCAGCCGCCGCGAGGCGCAGCTCGGTCGTGCCTACGAGCAGCTCCACCGGACGGAGAAAGCCGAGCGTCACTACCGCCAGGCCACGGTCTCGAACCCCGACAACCTCGATGCAGCGATCGGCCTCGCGGCCGTGCTGATGCTCGAGGCGAAGGCGAACGAGGGTACGGAAGCGGGCGTGGAGCAGTGGAAGGAAGTCGACCGGCGCTATCGCGAGATCCTCGCGCGGCATCGGACCGCCGTCTCCGACAGCCAGGTCTCCGAGATCTGGTACCGCCTCGGCGTCGCGTCGCGCGCGATGGGCGAGGACAAGAAGGCGGAGATGAGCTTCCGCCGCGCCCTCGAGAAGGACGCACTCCACGAGCCCACGCTCGAGGCGCTGGTCGAGCTCGGTGGTCAGCGCGGTGAGTGGAAGATGGTCGCGGACGCCAAGCGCTCGCAGATCGACGCCGGCGGCAGCGAGGCGCGCCGCGCCAAGCTGTTCGAGGAGATCGGCGATATCTACTCCGAGCGCCTGAAGGACGTGAACAGCGCGGTCGACGCGTACCAGGAAGCGGTCAAGCTCACCGGTAGCTCGCGCGTGCTGCTGCACAAGTTGCTCGAGACCTATACCGAGCAGAAGAGCTGGGCAAAGGCGATCGACGCTCTCGACCACCTGTCGGCGCAGGAGACCAGCGAGGATCGCCGCGCACGGTTCCACTACACCGCGGCCGTGATCGCTCGCGACGAGCTCAAGGATGCCGAGCTTGCCGTGGATCGGTTCAATGCCGCACTCGACGACGCTCCGTTCACGCCCAAGGCGTTCGACGCGATCGACAATGTCCTGTCCGAGAAGAAGGACTGGAAGAACCTCGCTCGCGCGTATCGCCGTCAGCTCAAGCGCATGGGCGAGGACGCTGCCCCGGAGAAGATGCTCGAGCTGTGGACGCGGCTCGGTGACATCTGCCTCGATCACCTCGGCGACACCGAGGCGGCGACCGAGGCCTACCAGGTCGCGTGCGAGCTTGCACCCGACGACGTCGCTCGCCACGAGCAGCTCGCCGACCTCTATCTCGAGGCAGGTGAAGCGCGCCGTGACGAGGCGATCACCGAGCTGCAGTTCCTGCTCGGTCACGCGCCGGATCGCGTCGAGCTCTACAAGGCGCTCGCGAGCCTGTATCGGGCGGACCACGAGCTCGACAAGGCGTTCTGCGTCGCGCAGGCCCTGGTCTTCCTCGGCGCCGCGTCGAACGAAGAGAAGATGCTGTACGAGCGGCTCCGTCCGTCTCAGTTCACCCCCGCAGCGCGGCGGTTGACCGAGGAGCTGTGGCAGAAGTCGATCATCCATCCGAAGGAGGACCGCCACGTCGGCGCGATCTTCTCGTCCACGCTCGGTGCACTGGCGGCGGGCACGGCCCAGCCGATCACGGCCTTCGGCCTGACGCCGGAGTCCCGCACGGATCTCGACAAGGATCCGCGGGCGGTCAGCCGGATCGTCAAGTACGTCTCGGGCGTGCTCGCGATCGACCCGGCGCCGATGGTCTGGCTGCAGGAAGCCGGCGACGGCCTGCGCGTCGCGAACACGGTCGGCCTCGGTGCGGAGCGCCAGCGCCTCGTCCCGACGCTTCTGGTCGGTGCGCAGCAGATCGCCAAGAGCGACGAGCGTGAGCTCGCGTTCGAGGTCGGCAAGCGGATGGCGTACCTGCGGCCGGAGCGGTTCGTGACGCTCGCCGTGGGCACGTTGCCCAAGCTCGAGTCCGCGTTCATGGGCTCGGTGCTCGCCAGTGGCGCACGCGTGCGGTCGCATGACGGCACGCAGTTCGGTGAGGGCGCGAACGACGAGACCCGCAAGCTCGCCGGTACGCTCAAGCTGCAGGTCCCCGGTCCGCTCCTCGAGCAGGTCGGCGAGCTGTCGGCGCGGCTGTCGGGACGGGTCGGCAACGGGCTGATCTCGTCATGGCGCACGGCGA
Source organism: Myxococcales bacterium (assembly GCA_028287135.1). GTDB lineage: Bacteria > Myxococcota_A > Polyangia > Haliangiales > Haliangiaceae > JABFXX01. The sequence continues at coordinate 11,979 of JAQBQE010000060.1, read as the reverse complement.
CGGATCTCACGGCGAACCGCGTCGGTCTGATCGTCTCCAACGATCTCGAGACCGCTGCGAAGGCGATCGCGACGGAGGGCTCGGCGCTGTCGAGCCTGTCGGTCAAGGATCGCCTGCGTGACCTGCTCGCGTACTCGGTGAGCGAGCAGTACTTCACGGTGCGTCGCCACCTCGGTCTCCATGTTCGCGGCGAAGTGAAGGCGTAGTCATGAACCTCCGCGCGATGATGTTCGTTGCCACGGTGCTCGGCCTTGCTGCCGTGGCGTCGTGCGGTGGGGACGATCCGCCGGTGTGCCCGACGGGAGATTGCTCCCTGCCGGGCTCCACGGTCGTGAAGTGGAAGTTCAACAACTATCCTCAGTACAAGTTCGACAGCGACGCATGCTCGGACGTCGGTGCGGTCACCGTCCGCGTCGAGATGACCCAGGTCGAGGATCCCGCGATCACCGACTTCCTCGACAAGGGCTGTGGCGAAGGTCAGGCGACGTTCATCGACCTGCCGTTCGGGATGTACAACGTGAGCGTGCTGCCGCTCGACCTCGACGGCAACGTGCTGGTCAGCACCGGCGGAACCGGCCAGATCCTCGCCGGCTCGTCGGGCGCCCACACCGAGGTCACGGTCAACGTGCCGTACACGGCGTGGACAAAGGCGTACACAGGACAGTTCCTCTACCGGTTGTCGTGGGGCGGTCCGGCCGTGTCGTGCGAGGCGTCGATGCCTCTTGTGAAGAACCAGACCGTCACCCTCACCGCGGGCGGGGTGGTCCGGACGGAGAAGTCGAGCATCGACAACATGCCGTACCAGCAGCTCGACGGCACCGATCCGAAGCCATGCCGCGCGCTGTCCGATCCGTTCCCGCAGAACGTGATGGGAATCCCGTTCGGCCCGGCGACCCTGCTCGTGGTCGGCACGGATGCGACCGATGCCGTCGTGTTCCGTACGCAGTTCGATACGTTCATCGGCGTCGGTGTGTTCAACCCCACGCTGTCGTTCGACGTCACTCCAGGCATGTGACATCTTCGAGCGACGTGCGGGGAACGCGCCGTCGCATCTTGATCGCAGCAGCACTCACCGCCGGCACCGCCTGCGGTGGTGCTCCTGTGGTCGCGCCGGTGCGGCGGGTCGCGCTACCGCCTGCGCTCGGCCCGCCCGCGGCGATCCACGCCGATGTGCGCGGCGCGGCCTATCTCACGGCGGTGGCGAAGCACATCCAGCCAAACTGGGAGCATTTCCTCGAGGACTGCCGGGTCCGGCTCGCGCCGTCGCATCCGCTGAACGAGCTGACACTGGCCGCGACCGCGACGCTCGTGATCGACCGCGCGGGCAAGGTCTCGGGGATCTCGATCGAGACCAGCGGTAGCGCGGACTTCGATCGCGCGGTGCGCGACGTGCTCGCCGATGCGCCACGGGTCGAGCCGCCTCCTGTCGAGCTGCTGTCCGATGACGACCGTGTCCACGTGCGCTGGCTGTTCGCGCGCGACCTCCGCCAGGCGGGCGCGGCCACCGCTGCGCTGCTCGAGGTCGAGGGAGCGGTGCTCGACGTCACCGACCGCTTGCTCGCACAGGGCGAGCTGGCGCGTGCCGCGCGACGGATCGCACGCGCTGCGAGCTCGGATCCGGATCGCCTGGTCGCCGCCGAACGGGTGATGATCGCGGCGCTGCGCGAAGCCCTCGGCAGCATGGGAGCGGGTGCGCGCAAGGCCGCCGTCGAGGCGATCGGGCGGGCGTCGGTCCGTCAGCTCGCCGCTCCGATCCGGGCGCTGATCTCACCGACGATCGACACCGAGCTCCGGCTCGCTGCGATCGTCGCGGTGGCGCAGCTCGAGGACCAGGCCGCGGTCGATGTGATCGCCGGCATGCTACCGGGTGACCTCCAGCACGATCCGCGGCTCGCACAGGCGGAGACCACCGCGCTCGTCGCACTCGGCCAGCGCGCGCGTGCGACGTCGGTGGTCCGCCGCGCCCTCGAGTCCGCTGCCGCGGTCACCGCGCTGCGTGCGCATGCGGTCGCTCCCGATCTCTCGCTCGCACCGAAGCTCCTGACCTGGTTCACCCGCGGCGACGCACGCACGCGGGCTGCGGTGTGCGCCGCGATTCCCGCCGACTGGGACGCGCAGCCGGTCGTGCTGCGTGGGTTGCGCGATCCCGATGCCACCGTGCGCGCCGCGTGCGCCGAAACCATCGCGCGGCAGGCACGCGGCTCGAGCACGCGGGCCGGCGCGATCCGTGTCGGATCCGGAGCCCTCGCACGGCTACGAGAGCTCGCGCGCGATCGGGATCAGGTGGTGCGCGCCCGCGCGGTCGGCGCGCTCGCGATCCTCGAGCCTCGCCGGATCGCGCGTGCCTCGAGTGATCCGGCTCCGGAGGTCCGGGCGGCTGCGGTTGCAGCGGCGACCGAGCCCGAGCTGCGCAGCCTCGCCGTGGACGCCGATCCCGACGTTCGGGCGGCGGCGCTGGCGATGCTCGGCGAGCGGTCCCCCGAGCTGCTCGTCCGTGCGGCCTCGGACCTCGCGCCGCAGGTTCGCCGCGCGGTGATCGACGCGATCACCGACGAGGAGGTCCTGACCCGGCTCGCCTCGGACGACTCGCCCGAGGTCGCCACCGCGGCGCTCGTCGAGCTGACGACCCGGCGTGGGCGTGCCGCGATGGCAACCACCCTCCTCGATCAGCTCGCGGTCGCCCCCTCCGGCAGCGCAGAACGTGCCCGGATCGCGCTGGCGTTCTTGCTGGGACGGTAGTCGTGGGACAAGATCAGCGCATGGCGTCGCGCACCCTCCTCGTCGGCTCCGCCGCGGCCCTTGCCGTCGCTGCGGTCGGTGCGGTCGGGATCCGTGATGGCCGCGCCGGGGGCCGCGCGGTCCGGATCGAGAAGCCGCGCCAGGTCGAGGTGTTCATCCCGGCCGGCACGTTCGAGATGGGCGTCTCGGAGGAAGCAGCCGTCTCGGCACAGACGCAGTGCGTGCTCGCGTACTTCCCACCGAACCAGACGCCGCGACAGCAGACGCAGACCGGTGGGTTCATCGACTTCTGCAGCGAGTACTACGCGGACCTGACGCACATGCTGCAGCGGCCGGTGTTCCTCGACGCCTACGCGATCGATCGCGACGAGGTCAGTGTCGCCGACTACCGGGTCTGCGTTGCGCGCGGCGGCTGCACGCTCGATGCGCTGGTCGCCGGCGACGAGCGCTACATCCGGGGCGACTGGCCGATGGTCAACGCGACGTGGGACGAGGCACAGGCGTATTGCCGCTGGCGCGGCGGGCGGCTCCCGACCGAGGCGGAGTGGGAGAGGGCGGCGCGCGGAGACGGTGCAGAAGCCGAGTGGCCGTGGGGCGAGCTCGAGCAGCCGAAGGACTTCAACCACGGCCAGCCCCGGGTGGTCGCGATGCGCGACATCGAGCGGCAGATCTCGACCGTGCCGCTGCGCTTCTTCGGGGATCCCGACGATGCCGACGGCTTTGCTCTGCTCGCACCGCCGGGCAGCTTCCCGTGGGGTGAGAGCCCGTTCGGGACCCGCGATCAGGCCGGCAATGTTGCGGAGTGGATGGCGGACGCGTACTTCCACGACGATCGCAACCGCGGTTACGACAACCTGTCCGACGCCAATCCGCTACGCGAGGGCTCGGCGACGCAGACCCGCGTGGTGCGCGGTGGGTCGTGGCGCCAGCCGAGCTTCGTCGCGAAGTCGAACCTGCGCGATCCGTTCAATCCGTACTACGACGCGACGCAGCGGTTTTCCCATGTCGGGTTCCGCTGCGCGCGCACGCTGCGCTAGCGATCAGATCGCGTCGATGGCAGCGTCGGAGGCCGCATCGATCGCATCGACGGCGGCATCCGCGGGCGGACCATCTTGCACGGTCGCATCGATCTGGCCCGTCGACGACTCGTTCGAGCAGGTCAGGGTCGCGAGGTTGCAGACCAGCGGCGATTCGCAATCCTCCCGGGCCTGGCAGCGCTCGCCTTCTCCCTGCTTGCAGCCGCCGGAGAGCACGACGGCCGCTCCGATCGCGCAGAGGCCGAGGGCGAGGAAGCGACGGATGCGAGACGTGGTCATGGGAGATCCTCGAGTGCGGGAACGTCGATCCACTCCACCTTGGTGACCTCGACCTCGCGCTTGCCCTTGGGCGTGGTCAGCGTCGCGGTGTCGCCGACCTCCTTGCCGATCAGCGAGCGCGCCACGGGCGCACCGATCGAGAGCCGACCCTTCTTGATGTCGGCCTCGTGCTCGCCCACGATCACGTAGGTCTGCTCGTCACCGGTCTCGCTGTCCTCGATGGTCACGGTCGCTCCGAACGAGACTCGGGAACCCGATAGCTTGGTTGGATCAATGACTTCGGCCATCGCCGATTTCGCCTCGAGCTCGCGGATCTTGGCCTCGATGAGGCCTTGCTCCTCCTTCGCGGCGCTGTAGTCGGCGTTCTCGGACAGATCGCCGTGACCCCGCGCGATCTCGATCGCACGGCTGTTCCGGGGACGTTCCACGTCCTTCAGGCGCTTCAGGTGCGCCTTCATGGCGGCGAACCCCGAAGGGGTCATCGGAAACTTTTCGCTCATGGCGCGAGCTATTCGTACTCTCTCGGCCGGCAGGTCGCAAGGCTACGGGCAGGTCGTACAGGCGCCGCCGGTCATGCATCCGGAGGCTCCCATGCACCCTGTCGGGCAGGCCATCGAGGCGCACTGACCCGCCGCGCACGTCGACATGCACGAGCACGAGTCCGCGCAATCGACGTCCTGGCAGGCATTGCTCCCGGTGCACGTCACCGAGCAGGCCGCATCGCTGCAATCCACGTCTTCACACGCGTTGGTTCCGTTGCACGTGACCTGGCACTCCGCGCCGCCGGTTCCACAGTCGATCGAGCCGCATGCGTTGTTCGCGTTGCAGTTGATCGCGCACGAGCGCGCATCCGTACAGTCGATGTCGTTGCAGGCGCCGCCCGACATGCAGTTGATCGTGCAGTCGAACCCCGCGGGACACTCGACGAAGTTGCAGTTGCGGCCCTGCTGACACAGCACGTTGCAGGTCTTCTCGGTGAGACTGCAGCCCGCGTTGCAATCTGACGGGCAGTCCTCGACCACGCAGTACCCGATCATCGTGTCGCACACGCGCGAATCGGGGAATCCCATGCAGTCAGCGTCGGAGCTGCACGCGTAGTCGTTGGCCTTGCGATCGACGAGGCAGCTCGCGCTCACGAGCACGACGAGCACGCCCGCGTGGAGGAGCAGCAGCGCCGTCTTCACCAGTGGCCTCCCACGACCAGGCCTGCCGTCGTCGGGGTGACCTGGGGCACCACCGCGATCCGACGCTCCTTGCGATCCTGATAGAGGGTCCAGCCACCGTAGCCACCGAGCGCGAGCGCTGCGACGACCATCACGTTGCCGACCATGGCGTACTTGAACGCGCGGCTCTCGAGCTGCTCGAGGCGCTCGAAGTCCTCGGGATCGCGCGCGGGCAGATCATCGATGTCGTCCTGCACGCTCGACTTGTTGCTCCACAGCGCCAGCCCGATCACGAGGGTCACGCCACCGGCGGCCGCGAAGATGATGCCCTTGTTGCGCTTGCGGTTGTCGTAGCTTGGTCCGGCCGGGGGCGGCGGCGTCTCGCTCGGCGGCGGTTGCTGCGCGAGCGGGTCGGGGTCGGTCGCGACCGGCTCGGTGGTTCCGCCGCTGCCATCGAACAGCGGGCCGAGCGTGGTCTCTGACTTCTCGGGTGCCTCCTCGGCCGCCAGCACGACCAACACCGAGCGCGTCGGCTCCTTGGCTACGGTGCGTCGCACGACGAGCCGGGTCTCGCCGTCCTTCCACGTCGCGGTGCCGTGCACGAGCTCGTCGACGCCGAGCGTCGAGCGCACCATCTCGGCGCAATCGGGGGCGGTCGGATCGCAGCCGACCGCGGCGGCCGTCTCGGTGAACGTCGTATCACCGACGCTGACCTTGCCGGGAAGCTTGCGAGCGAGCTTCTGGACCGAGAGGTTCAGCTTCGCGCGGACTGACGGATCGGCGTTACCGTCGACCGGAAGCACGAGCACGGTGCGCGGTGCGGCGCTCGCAAGCGCGGTCATCAGGACCAGCGCGAACCCCACCAGCACCATCACCCGCGTACGTCGTGTCACAGGCTGCCAATCTTCTCACGGATCTGAGCTGCGTCCGCCGCGTTCGGCGCGAGCTGCAGGTAGCGCTGCAGGGCGGTCTTCGCCTGACCGAACTCGCCGAGCTTCTCGTGGGCGAGACCGAGCGCGCGCCATGCGGTCGCGTAACCGGGCTGGGCCTGAACGGCTCGACGGAACGCGCTCACCGCGGTCCGCGAATCTCCCTTCACGTAGGACTGCATGCCGGTCTTGAACATCTCCTGCGCGCTCACCTTGGGCGGCCGTGGTGCGCCGGGCTTTGCGACCGCGGAGCCCATCTCGATCTCGTCCTCGTCCGCCGATCCAGCCTCGGGCTCCACCGATCCTGATCCTGATCCCGCAGAGCCCGCAGCGTCCGCCGATCCCGATCCGGCTGCCGTTGCCACCACCGCGTTCGAGCCCGCTGCCGATCCGGATCCGACGGCCACGACCACCGGTGCCGGCGCGACCGCGATCACATCCGAGCCACCCGTGGTGCCATGCGCCGGCCCGCCCGGATCCTTGGGCTTGGGAGCACCGCCGAACATCACGACGATCGCGATCGCGATCAGGACGAAGGCACCGGCCCCCGCGATCACGAGGAGCTTCGTGCGACCCAGCCCGGCGTTTGCCGTCGTTCCTCCGCCTGGCAGGACCGTCTCGGGCTCGTAGGGCTGCGAGAGCATCTGGCCCGACGGACGCCCACTTCGTGGCAACGGAGCGAGCACCTGGCTCGTCTCGGGCTCGTAGGGCTGCGAGAGCATCTGGCCCGAAGGACGCGCACTCCGAGGGAGCGCGGCGAGCACCTGGCTCATCCCGGTATTGCTCCTCGCGCGCGGCGCGCCGCTGGGATCCTCGGCCGCCATGACCTCACCGGTCGGTTGCCGGAACTTGACCGCGAACTCGCCCGAGTGCGTGATCGGAGATCCCGACGCGAGCTGCGGCTCGTCGAACGCTGCCTCGAGGACGTCGGCGCTCGCGCGGCCCTTGCTGCTGACCTCTTGCAGGAGGTTCTTGCGCGCGACGATGTGCGACTCGAAGGTCGTCTGCATGTACTTCGCGATGACGTCGTTCTTGCCGCCGTACTTGTGCTCGCGCAGGACCTCCTCGAGATCCTGCGCCATCTGCTTGGCCGTCGCGTAGCGATTCGCAGGATCGCGCTCGAGGGCCTTCATCACGATCGGATCGAAGTCCGGGTGGACGTCGCCGTTGACGGCCGAGGGCTTCGCGATCGCCGTCTCGAGCACCTGCTTCATCGTGTCGGCGTCATTGCCGCCCTTGAACAGCCGGCGCAGCGTCAACGCCTCCCACAACACGCAGCCGAGCGACCAGATGTCGCTGCGCCGATCGCCGGAGTCGCCCTTGAGCTTCTCCGGAGCCATGTAGCTGAACTTGCCCTGCACCTTCGCGCGGGGACCCGCCGCCGAGGTCGCCTTCGCAACGCCGAAATCGACGAGCTTCACCTGGCCGTTGTAGAGGACGACGATGTTGCCGAGCGAGACGTCGTGATGGACGAGCTCGATCGCTTCACCCGCCATCGTGCGCAGCTCGTGCGCCGCCTCGAGGCCTTCGGCGGTATCGGAGATCAGCCGCGCCGTCGATAGCGGATCGAGCCGCTTGCCCTCACGACCCGCGCGCAGCACGGCGAGGAGCGGCTCGCCCTCGAGGTACTCCATCGCGATGAAGTACCGACCCTCCGCCTCGCCGAGATCGTAGATGTCGACGACGTTGGGATGCTTGAGCATCGCCGCCATCCGCGCCTCGTCGAGCAGCATGTCGACGAACGCCTTCTGGGTCGCAAGGTTCGCGTGGACCAGCTTGACGACGACGAGCTTCTCGAACCCGGCAGGTCCGCGCTGGATCGCGAGCTGGACCTCGGCCATGCCACCCTGGCCGATCTGGGTGATCAGCTCGTACCGCCCGAGTCGGGTCGGGCGAGGGGCATCCCCCAGAGAAGTCACGGCTACAGTGTAACGCAACGTGCGATTCGCGAGGCTTCTGGCGCGCTCGCATCTATGGTGTAGGCATGGGGCTCACCATCCAGGTCGAATCGCACGATCTCCTCGATGTCGGCGCCTTCGTGACGCGGTTTGCACAACCTCTGGCCGCGATCCCGACGCCCGGGCATATTTCCGCCCTGGCGGTGCACGGGGCGACCGCACCCGTGGGTACGTCCGATCACGTACGGGCCGAGGTGCGCACCCTGCTGCGCAAGGGGGGCTTCAAGCCCTCGGGCCGGAGCAAGCCGGCCTCCGAGTACCTGGTCGCCGCGGTCACCGAGGGCCGGTTCCCCGCGATCAACGCCGGGGTCGATGCGTGCAATGTCGTGTCGCTGCACAGCGGTCTGCCGATCTCGCTCGTCGATCTTGATCGGCTCGAGGGTCCGCTGACGATCAAGGTCGCGCCGATGGGGACCACGTACGTGTTCAATCCGTCGGGACAGGTGATCGATGCGGGCGGCCTGATCTGTCTGCACGATGCGCTCGGCCCGACCGGTACGCCGGTCAAGGATGCGCAGCGCACGAAGACGCACGATGAAACCCGTGCGGCGATCTCGATCGTGTGGGGAACGCGAACGCTCCCGGGGCGCACCCAGGAGGCCACGCAATGGTACCGGGACCTGATTCGCTCGATTCCGGGCGCAACCGTGGAAGATGTCACGGTAGGGTCTGCTCCATGATGCGCCTCGTGTGGATCGCGGTGCTGCTCACCGCATGTGGCGGCAAGGACAGCGAGACCCGCGGCCGGGAAGCGGCCGAGATCGAGCAGACGAAGAATTCGCCGCGCGTGCTCTCGGTCCAGGACACGTTCGTCGGCAGCGATCCGAGGAAGCTCGCGTTCGAGACCTCGCCGCTGATCGGTCAGAAAGTCGAGGACCTCCCGGGCTCGTACGGCATGGCGCTCGTGCGCTCGACCGATCTCGGCGGCACCCTCGAGTTCAAGGCCGCCCTCGCGTTCCCGGGGGCGCCCGAGAAGGGCCGCGATCTGATCGTCGACCTGTTCTACCGCGACGGCGTCGTCGAGTCGTACGAGGTCATGATGCGGATCGAGCACGAGCAGGCGCTGATCGCCGCCTTGACGAAGACGCGCGGCGCGCCGACCGGATCGCTCGACGCCGGCGGGCTGCAGTTCGGCAATCTGTTGCTCGAGCGCAAGACCGGCACCATGACGACGCCGTGGCTCAAGATCACCGTCCGCTGAGCAGCGGCTCGTTGGTCGATCAGATCTTGCTGTACTGCTGGAGCGGAGCGACCCGCAGGTCACCACGCTTGGCGACCGCGATCGCCTCGAGGGCGGCACGCGCGCCACGCAGCGTCGTCTGGTAGGCGATGTTGTTCATCAGCGCTGCGCGGCGCAGCGACTGACTGTCCTGGATCGCCTGCATGCCCTCGGTCGTATTGATCACGAGCGCGATCTCGTGATTGTCCATGGCATCGACGCAGTGCGGGCGACCCTCCGCGACCTTGTTGATGCCCTTGCACTGCAGGCCGCGCTCGCGCAGATACGCGGCGGTCCCGTGGGTGGCGACCAGGTCGAAGCTGAGGTTGACGAGCCGGCGCGCGATCTCGACGAGCGCCGGCTTGTCCTGCTCCCGCACCGACAGAAACGCGGTCCCGGTCATCGGCAGCTTACCGCCGGCCGCGATCCAGCTCTTCATGAACGCGCGCGCGAAGGTGGAGTCGATGCCCATGACCTCGCCGGTCGAGCGCATCTCGGGGCCGAGGATCGTGTCGACGCCCTCGAACTTCACGAACGGGAACACGACCTCCTTGACGGAGACGTGGCTCGGCTCGACCTCGACCATGCCGAGCTCCGCGAGCGTTCGGCCGGCCATCACCTTGGCGGCGATCTTCGCGAGCGGCTTGCCGATCGCCTTGCTTACGAACGGCACGGTGCGTGACGCGCGAGGGTTGACCTCGATGACGTAGACGTCGCCACCGAGAATCGCGAACTGCGTGTTCATCAGGCCGACGACGCCGAGCTCGGTCGCGAGCATCCGGGCCTGGCGCTTGACCTCGTCGACGAGGTCCGCGGGCAGGGAGTAGGGCGGCAGGGCGCACGCGGAATCACCGGAGTGAATCCCGGCCTCCTCGATGTGCTCCATCACGCCACCGACGACGACGGCGCCCGTCTTGTCCGCGACGACATCGACGTCGAGCTCGACGGCGTCAGCGAGGAACTGATCGATCAGCAGCGGGAATCCGACGGTCGCGGACTCGTCCTGGCCACCACCGCTGCGCGCCGCGTTGGCTCCGACGCCGAGCACGCGAGCGAAGTAGTCCTCGAGACCGCGTGCATCGTAGACCCGCTCCATCGCGCGGCCGCCGAGGACGTAGCTCGGGCGGACCATCACCGGGAAGCCGATCTCGTTGGCGTGCTTGCGCGCCTCGTCGAGGTTGCGAGCGATGCCCCAGTTCGGCGCGCGCAGCCCGAGCTTGTTCATCACCTCGCCGAACCGCTCGCGGTCCTCGGCGCGATCGATCGCATCGGCGCTGGTGCCGAGGATCGGGACGCCTGCCTGAGCGAGCGCGACGGCGAGCTTGAGCGGGGTCTGCCCGCCGAACTGCACGATCACGCCCCACGGCTTCTCGACGTCACAGATCGCGAGCACGTCCTCGAGCGTGAGCGGCTCGAAGTACAACCGGTCCGACGTGTCGTAGTCGGTCGACACCGTCTCGGGGTTGCAGTTGACCATGATCGTCTCGATGCCCTCCTCGCGGAGCGCCATCGCGGCGTGGACGCAGCAGTAGTCGAACTCGATGCCCTGGCCGATCCGGTTCGGTCCGCCGCCGAGGATCATCACCTTGCGCTTGTCGGTCGGCTTCGCCTCGCACTCGTCCTCGTAGGTCGAGTACATGTACGGCGTGTGCGACTCGAACTCCGCGCCGCACGTGTCGACCCGCTTGTAGACCGGGCGAATCCCGGCGGCGTGGCGCGCGGCGCGCACGGCCATCTCGGTCGCCCCGGTCAGCGCGGCGATCCGACGGTCGCTCATACCCATCCGCTTGAAGCTGCGGAGCTCGCCGGCGATCGCGGCCAGATCCTTGCCGGCGATCGACTGCTCGGCGAGCGCCATCGACTGGATGTGATGCAGGAACCACGGATCGATCCGGGTCAGCTCGTGCGCCCGCTCGATCGAGAGGCCGAGCTGGAAGCCGCGCGCGACCTGGAACACGCGGTCCGGCGTCATGATGCTCATCGCGCGCTCGACGGCTGCGAGGTCGTCGCCGTAGCTCGACATCGGCAGGTCGAATCCGGCGCGCCCGGTCTCGAGCGAACGGATCGCCTTGCCGAGCGCCTCGCGGAACGTGCGACCGATCGCCATCGCCTCGCCGACCGACTTCATCTGTGGACCGAGCGTGTTCTTCGCCGACGGGAACTTCTCGAACGCGAACCGTGGCCACTTGACGACGACGTAATCGAGCGTCGGCTCGAACGACGCCGGCGTGACGCGCGTGATGTCGTTGTTGAGCTCGTCGAGCGTGTAGCCGATGGCGAGCTTGGCCGCGATCTTCGCGATCGGGAACCCGGTCGCCTTCGACGCGAGGGCACTGGACCGCGACACGCGAGGGTTCATCTCGATCACGAGCATCCGGCCCGTCGCCGGATCGACCGCGAACTGCACGTTCGACCCGCCCGTGGTGACGCCGATCTCGCGCATCACCGCGATCGAGGCGTCCCGCATGCGCTGGTACTCCTTGTCGGTCAGCGTCATCGCCGGGGCGACGGTGATCGAGTCGCCGGTATGCACGCCCATCGGATCGAGGTTCTCGATCGAGCAGACGATCACCGCGTTGTCCTTCGCGTCGCGAACGACCTCGAGCTCGAACTCCTTCCAGCCGAGCACGCTCTCCTCGATCAGGATCGAGTGGA
>JAQBQE010000041.1 GCA_028287135.1 Myxococcales bacterium | reverse complement strand
GGTCGGCTTGCGGTAGACCTCGGTCGAGCCGCACCACACCGCGACCAGGCGATCGCAGCCGTTCGTCGTCTTGAAGTTGGTGATGTCCTCCATCAGCTGCTCGGCAAGATGCATCTTGGAGGTGCCCGTCTTGACGTTGGGCCCATCGAGTCTCTTGACGTACGCCTGCTCGAACACGGCGGTCATCGGCTTGATCGCCTCGAGCTCGGCCTTGATCGGCAGCAGGTGCTTGTGCTCGTCGAGCACGCCGGCGCGGATCGCGGCCTGGTACGCGTTATCCGGGAAGATGTCCCACCCGCCAAAGACGATGTCTTCCAGCGTGGTCAGCGAGACGTAGTCCTTGATCGCCGGCGAGTTCTCATCGGTGCGCTTGCCGATCCGGATATGTCCGAGCTGGGTCAGCGACCCGATCGGCTTGCCGATCCCATTCCGGATCGCCATGACGCCCGCGATGAACGTGGTGGCGACGGCACCCATCCCGGGGAGCAAGATGCCGAGCTTCCCCGCGGCAGGCTTCACGCTGACGTTTTTCTTCAGAGGCACGCGAGCAACCTGCACCGAACCGACGGGGCGGTGCAAGCCTACAAACCCCGACGTCCGTGCTATAGGGAACCGTGCGCCGGTCGACCGCCGACGGTCCCCACAAGGTGCTGTTGTTCATCCCCCACCTGCAACAGGGTGGAGCCGAACGACAGATCCTCGAGTTGATGAGGCGTCTCCCGCCGCATTACGCGCCGAGCCTCTGCCTCTATCGCGCCAATGACGAGGCGCGCACGCACTACGCGAGCTACCTACCGCCCGGTGAGCCGCGCCACGCGCTCGATGTCGATGACATGGGTCCGGTCGGGCTCGCCCGGCTGGTCAAGCTGCTGCGCAAGGAGCGCCCGGCGATCCTCCACAGCTATCGCGACAAGGCGAACCTGTGGGCCCGGCTCGCCGCCCTGATGGCCCCCGTCCCCGTCGTGCTGACGAGCGTTCGCAACCGGTACCAGGGCCCGCTCTATGGCGCCGCCGAGTTCCTGCTGCAGACCACGAGCGATCGCGTGCTGACGAACTCGCGCGGGATCGAGGAAGAGCTCGTCAACTGGTCGCGCGTCCGTCCGGACCGGATCCAGATCATCAACAACTTCGTCGACCTCGAGCAGTTCCGCCCGCCCACCGCCGACGAACGCGCCCGAGCCCGCGCGCACCACGGCTTTGCCGACGGCGAGATCGTGCTGATCCTGCCCGGCCGGCTGGCGATGCAGAAGCATCAGCTCGGCCTCGGCCTCGCGCTGTCGATGCTGCGCCACCGCGGCAAGCTGGCGAGCAACGTGCGCCTCGTGCTCGCGGGACGGCGCCGCGACAAGATCTACAGCCGGATCGTTCCGGTCGGCATGCGCATGCTCGGGCTCGGCGAGCACATCACGTACCTCGAGCCCGTGAAGGACATGCTGACGCTCTATCACGCGGCCGATGCGCTCGTGATGCCGTCGCTGTTCGAGGGCATGCCGAATGCGGTGCTCGAAGCGCATGCGTGCGGGCTGCCTTGCGTGGTCTCGCATGCGGCAAACCGCGATGGGATCGTCCTCGACGAGCAATCGGGGTTCGAGGTCCCGACCCTCGATCCCGCCGCGCTGGCCGCCGCGATCGAGAAGGTGATCGGAGCGAGCGAGGACCAGCGCCGTGCGATGGGCGTGCGCGGCCGCGCCAACGTCGCGCACCGGTTTCATCCCGACCGGATCCTCGAGGAGACCGTGGCGCTCTACGACGACCTGATCGCCGAGAAGGGCCTCGCCTGATGTGTGGGATCGCGGGGATGCTCGCGCCCGACGGCGAGCCTGGCGATCTCGAGACGGTGCGGCGGATGTCCGACGCGCTCGCCCATCGTGGACCTGACGGTGACGGCTTTCACCACGATGCCGAGTGCGTGCTCGGGCATCGCAGGCTCGCGATCATCGATCTGTCGCCGGCGGCGGCGCAGCCGATGCTCAACGAGGATGGCACCGTCGCGATCTCGGTGGTGGGCGAGATCTACAACCACCTCGAGCTGCGCGCCGACCTCGAGGCACGGGGGCACCGGTTCAAGAGCAAGACCGACATCGAGGTCATCGCTCATCTCTGGGAAGAGTACGGCGAGAAGATGCCGTCGATGCTGCGCGGCATGTTTGCGATCGCGCTGTGGGATCGCAAGAAGCGCGAGCTCGTGCTCGCTCGCGATCGCTACGGCGAGAAATCGATCTACTGGACGTTCGGCCGCCATGGCCTCGCCTGGGCCTCCGAGATCCCGGCGCTGCTCGAGCTCGACCACGTCGGTCACGACATCGACATGGCGGCGCTCGACGCGTACCTCGCACTGCAGTACGTGCCGCATCCGTCGACGATCTTCGCCGATATCAAGAAGTTGCCGCCCGGCCACATGATGATCGTGCGCCCCGGCCTGACCCCGATCGCGCGGCCGTACGCGAGGATCGATCACACGCCGCGCTACGCGGGGATCACCGAGCAGGAAGCCGAGCGCGAGGTCCGCCGCGTCGTCGAGGACGCGGTCAAGGTCCGCCTGATGTCCGACGTGCCCCTGGGTGCGTTCCTCTCCGGCGGTATCGATTCGTCGATCGTCGTGGCGGTGATGGCACGCGCGACCAGCGCACCGGTCAAGACGTTCTCGATCGGCATCGGCGAGAAGACCGAGCTGCCGTTCGCGCGCATGGTCGCGGAGCGCTACCGCACCGACCACCACGAGGAGCACGTGCAGCCGGACATGATGCACATGCTGCCGGCGATCGTTCGCAGCTACGGCGAGCCGTTCGCGGATCCGTCCGCGGTGCCGACCCGGATCCTGTCGGCGATGACGAAGAAGCACGTCACCGTCGCGCTGTCGGGCGATGCCGGCGACGAGGCGTTCGGCGGCTACAAGCGCTACATCTGGTCCCATGTCGCGCACACCGTCCAGCGGATGCCGGCGCTCGCACGACGCGGCGTGATGGCGGTGCTGATGCGCGCGCCCGGCGGCCCGGCGCGCTGGGTTCGCGAGTACGGCCGTCACCTCGGCAGTGACGAGGCGACCCGCTATCTGCGGTTCATCAGCCACTTCTCCGCCGACGAGAAGACCGACCTCTACACCCACGAGCTGCGCGCCCGGTTCGCGAAGGACGCGACCGCCGAGCGGTTCGCCGCGATCCTCGCGCAGTCGGCGGCCCCCGATGCGCTCGGCAAGTTGCTCGAGCTCGACGTCCGCACGTACCTGCCCGACGACATCCTGGTCAAGGTCGACATCGCGAGCATGGCCAACAGCCTCGAGGTCCGTGCGCCGTTCGTCGACCACCACGTGATGGAGCTCGCAGCCGGGCTACCGACCGCGCTCAAGATCAAGGGACTCACCGGCAAGGTGTTGCTCAAGCGCGCGTTCGCGGACCTCGTCCCCGAGCCGATCCTCAAGCGTGCCAAGCGCGGGTTCTCGCTGCCGCTCGGACGCTGGTTCTCGGGCGAGATGTACGGCTTCGCGCGCGACGTGCTGCTGTCGAAGGCCGCCCGCGAGCGCGGCCTGTTCACGCCGCACGCCGTCGAGGATCTGCTCGCTCGCCACAAGCGCGGCGAGGACCATGGCGATCGGATCTGGAACCTCGTCGTCCTCGAGCTGTGGTTCCGCGAAGTCTTCGAGCGTCGTAGCGGCCGTGCCGTGCGCGCAGCGGCTTCTGCGTGACGACGTCGGGATCCGAGAGACTCCGCGTCGCGTTCGTCACGCAAGGCACCCGCGTTCCGGCAGCCCGGTTCCGGGTCGAGCAGCTCGTTCCCGCACTGAGCGCCCACGTCGACTGCACCGTCCTGCCCGCATCGCCGAGCGTGTATGGCGATACGGGATCGCTGCGCGGCGGGTGGCGTGCGCTCGCCAAGCCGCTCAGCGTCGTCGCTCGGATCCGGCAGCTCCGCGAGATTCGCGGCGCCGACGTGATCTGGCTGCAGCGCCCGATGACCGAGTACTTCACCGCGGTGCTCGAGCGGCACGTCGCCGCGGCCAGGCCGATGGTGTTCGACTTCGACGATGCGATCTTCCACAACCGGTGGGGGCTCGAGGCACGCAAGATCCGACGGATCATCGACGCTGCGCGCCACGTCGTCGCCGGCAACGCGTACCTGGCCGAGTTCGCCAACGAGCCGTCGAAGACCACGATCATCCCGACCGTCGTCGACGAGCAGCGGTACACGCCGCGCCCGGATCCCGAGGGCCCGTTCACGATCGCGTGGACCGGGATGTCACACAACCTCAAGGAGCTCGCGCCGTACGTGTCGGCGCTGCGCCGGGTGCTGACGGAGACGCGCGGGCGGCTGCTGATCGCGGCCGATCGGCTGGACGCTCCGTTCCTCGCCGGGCTCCCGGTCGAGCTCGTGCGGTGGACTCCCGAGAACGAGGTCAGCGTGCTCGCTGCCGGTCACGTCGGCGTGATGCCACTCGCCGACACCTCGTACAATCGTGGCAAGTGCGCGTTCAAGCTGATCCAGTACATGGCGCGGGCGATTCCCGTGGTCGCGTCACCGGTCGGCGCCAACCGCGAGGTCGTGCGTGACGGTGTCGAGGGTCTGTTCGCGACCACCGACGACGACTGGGCGGACCGCTTGCTGACACTCGCTCGCGATCGCGACCTGCGCATGCGGATGGGGGCCGCGGGTCGCCAGCGCGTCGAGTCCGCCTACAGCGTGACCGCCGTGCTTCCTCGCTACCTCGAGGTTCTTCGAGCCGTCTCGTGAGCGCCGAACCCGACGACATCGGTCGGAAGGTAACGCGCGCGGTTGCGTGGGTCGGAGCGGCGAGCGCGATCGTCGCCGTGTTCGACGCGTGCGCGCTCGCGATCCTGATGTGGCACTGGGTGACGCCGACGCAGTTCGGCGTCGCATCACTCGCCGCCACGCTGTTCTACTTCCTCGACCTCGTCACCGAGGCGGGGCTCAGCTCCGTGCTGATCCAGCGCGAGTCTCTCGACGACAAGACGCTGAACGACGTGTTCTGGCTGAACCTCATCACGTCGGTTGCCGCGTTCGCCCTCGTCCTCGGCCTCGGCCCCCTCGTCGGCTGGATCCAGGGTGAGCCGATCGTCGGCTGGATGCTGATCGCGTACGGCACCAAGCTGCTGTACCAGAACGTCTACTTCATCCCCGCCGCGCTGCTCCGGCGCGAGATGCGGTTCAAGGAGCTCTCCGTCGTCCGCACGGTCGCGAACGCGGGCGACGGCATCACCAAGGTCGTGTTTGCCGCGATGGGCGAGCCGGTGTGGTGCTTCGTCGCCGGTCCGCTCGCGCGTGTGCTGATCACCGGCATCGGCCTGCAGCTGTTCCGGCCGTGGCGCCCGCGGGGGCGACCGAGCCTGACCGGTGCGCGTGAGATGCTGAAGTTCGGCTTCAAGACCACCGGCAGCCAGTACCTCGCGCACTTCTACAACAACATCAGTCACCAGGTCGTTGGCTTCTACTTCGGCTCGGCGGCGCTCGGCGCGTACCGTGTCGCGTACGAGCTCGTGCTCTATCCGATCAACTGGGTGTCGAACGTCGTCGCCCAGGTCGCATTCCCGGCGCTCGCACGGCTGCGTGGGCGACCGAACGA
Organism: Myxococcales bacterium; assembly: GCA_028287135.1. Classification (GTDB taxonomy): domain Bacteria; phylum Myxococcota_A; class Polyangia; order Haliangiales; family Haliangiaceae; genus JABFXX01. Next base: position 45,977 of record JAQBQE010000041.1, on the reverse strand, counting down.
TCTGGCAGCGCAGTTCCTCCGGTTCAGCCGGCAGAACCTGGCGGTCGCGTTGCCGCTGCTCGTCCTCCTCATGGTCGGTGCCGAGGAGATCGTCACGCTCGTGTTCCCGCGCGTCGAGCACATCGAGATCCCGGTGCGCATGCTGTGCGTGGTCGGCCTGCTCCGCGCCATCGACTGCCTCTATCTGCCCCTGCTCGATGCGATGGGCTTCGCGGGCCGCAACCTCGCCGTGGCAGGGGTCGCGGCGATCGTGCTCGCGACCGGCGACATCGTGTTCGCCTCGACGCTTGGTGACTCGATGGGGTTCACCGCGGTCGCGCTCGGACGCATGGTCGGGTACCCGATCGTGATCGCGGTCCATGCCTCGCTCGCGCTCGGCCAGCTCGGAATGTCGGCCGCCTCCTATGTGCGGCACCTCGCGAGCATCGTCGCGTGCGGTGTGGTGGCGGTCGTGCCGGGGTTCGTGCTGTCGTACCTCCTGCCGCCGATGGCGACCGGCCTGCGGCTAGCGGCCGTGGGCGGCATCTCGCTCCTCACGCTCGCCACGTTACTCGCGCGGTTTCACGGGCTCAGCCTGCGCGCGATCGTGCGCGAGCTGCGGCGCTGACGTATAAGACTCCGCAATGCGTCCCGCTCCCGGTGAAGGCTGGATCCTTGCGGGTACCCTCGACGGGGTCTCGGCGAGGCCGCAGCTCGACGATGATGTCGCCGGCATGCCGTACGTGCTGCGGATCGCCTGCGATCTCGCACATGCGGGCGCTCGCACGATCACGGTGATCTGGACGGCGGACAGCGCACCTCCGTCGCTCGAGGCCTACCGCAACGACGTCCGGCTCCGCGGCGCAGCGCTCGAGATCGCGACGAGCCCACCGCCCGGCGCAAATGACGATGCCATTCTCGTCGCGCGCGCCGATCGGGTCTACCACCGGGACATCCCGAAGCAGGTTGCTGCCGCGTGGAAGAGCTCGGCGGCCCCGGTGGCCAAGCTCCCCGGCGACCAGTACGACGCGATCGTGATTGTCGACCGGGCGCGCGCGGCCACGCTCGCCAGCGCCGCACGCACACCCGGTGGCATCACCGCCGCGCTCGCCGGCCTCGAGATCGCCGCCGGCACCCTGCCCTATCTCGCGTTCACCGTCGCGGCGCCGGACCGCCGCGCGCTGCGTGCCGCGGAGAAGCTGATGGTGTGGTCGCTGCGCAAGCAGGCCCAGGGTCTCGCGGCGTACTGGATCAACCGCCACATCTCGCTGCCGGTCACCCGGGCGATCATGAGGACGTCGATCCTTCCCAATCACGTCACCGTGTTCTGTTTCCTGCTCGCGGTTGCAGGGGGAATCGTGATCTCGCGGGGCGGGTATCTCGCGGGCGTGGTGGGGATGGTGCTGGTCAACCTGGGCTCGATCCTCGACGGCGTCGACGGTGAGCTCGCACGCCTCAAGTACCGGTTCTCGAGCCTTGGCCAGTGGCTCGATACGCTCGCCGACGACTTCGGCAACGTCGCGTACGTCGGCGGCATCGGGATCAACCTGCAGATGGCCGGCGTGACCTGGGCGATGCCGCTCGCGATCACCGCGCTCGCTTGCTTCGCGCTGACCCAGACCACGCAGTACGTGCTGATCACGAAGGTCTACAAGTCCGGCGACCTCGCCGCGATCCCGTGGGCGTTTCAGAGCACCGAGTTCTTGACCAGCCGTCCCGACGGACCGTGGGCGTGGCTCAAGGTCACGCTACCGAAGACGCTCAAGCGTGACTTCGCGCTGACGATGTTCGTCGGGTTCGCGCTGATCGGTCGCCTCGACGCGATCCTGCTCGTGTTCTCGGCTGGCGCGATCGTGTTCTTCGTGGTGTTCGCGATCCAGTTCGCGCGCAACATCGGACGAACACGAGCGTAGAGCTGTCGATGCTTGGTTCACGCCTTCAGAAAGGCGTCTACCGAGATCAAGTTGAGCAACTCGCGGCGGCTCGAGGCCAGGAGGTCGTACGTCAGGTCCTCGAACGTCGTCGATGGGAGCGGGTAGACGGCCTGGGTACCGCGCTCGATGACCCCGCAGCCTTCATCGATGTCCACCACGCACATCTGGAGGTCGGTCCGAGTCGCGCGAAGCTTCGCCCATGCTTTCCACACGGTGCCGTTCCAGTGCTTCTTCCCGTCGTAGTCGTCGGTCTGGGCATCTGCCGTGAGCGGATTGCAGTCGTGCAACACGATAGCGCCACCAGGCGCGAGTGCTGCGAGGCTGTTCTCGACATCCTTCTCGACTTGAGCTGCGAGATGCAAGCCGTCGATGAACACGAGGTCATAGCCCGGGGCTGAGGCGGGCCGCTGTCGGAAGAACTCGTCGGAGGTCACCGGGTGCGTGACCGGCCGCCGCGGATTCGGATCGACTCCGTGCTTGATCTCGATCTGGATCTTATCGAAGTTGTGTCGACGATCGCGTACTCCGATCTCGAGGTAGCGACGGCAGCTACGGCTCCTTGCGAGGTGATTCAGGAGATCCGTTCTGGAACGGATCCCTCGCATTCGACGAAGGAGATCGAGCATCAGGACGTTCCTAACGCATTCAGGGCATGTAGATATCCGGATGCGCTGGCGCTAATCCCACCAGCGCTCGCGCTCGAGCACGCCGTTCGCGTGCGCGCGCTCGTGCGGCTCGTCGATCTCGAGCCAGCCGTGACCGCTGATATCCGCGATCCGTGGCGCGAGCCCGCGCTGAGCGAGCGCAACCAGGATCGATTCGACGTGGCTCGCGTCACCCTTCTCGGTGAGCACGTGTGCCGCCGCCGCGAAGTACTCCTCGAGGCGCGCCGCCGGCACATACGTCATGCCGACGTAGCCGCAGTCCCAGGTCGGCAAGGTCTTCGCCATCTCGGCGACCCGCCGCGAGCTGTCGAGCGTGACCTTCATGTCGTCGGCGCCGAGCGGCCGATCGAAGTCGCAGAACGCGGTGACCGTGGCCGAGTCCTCGGCGGTGCGGCATGCCTCGGCGACCACCGTCGCGATCGTCGGGCGGTAGACGTGGTCGGTGTTCATCAGCAGGAAGCCACCGGGGCGCAGTGCCGTGCGACCGGTCTGCATCGAGACCAGGTTGCCCTTGCGGAACTCCGTGTTCTCGACGATCGCGGCATCGGACGCCGTGAGCGCAACGCGCGCGGCGACATCCGCGTGGCAGAAGCCACCGACGACGATCCGGTGATCCGCACCGCACGCGCGCGCGAACGCGAGGGCGTAGTCGATGAGCGGGCGACCACCGACCTCGATCAGCGCCTTCGGCGTGGCCTCGGTGAGATCCTTGAGCCGGCTGCCGAGCCCGGCCGCCATGATGATCGCCTGGATCGGCATCTAGGCCGCCGCTCGCGTGGCGAGCAGCTCGGCGAGCGCAGGGATGTCGGTGACCGCGATCACCGATGGCGTCCAGCGCCGGAAGTCCTCGAGCGCGAACGTGCCGAGCCGCGCGACGAACGCGAGACCGCACGCATGTGCGAGCTCGCCATCCTTGATCGAGTCTCCACAGAACACGATCTCGCTGGTCGTGACGCCGAGCTCGCGAACCGTGCGGTCGACGTGGGGCTGGCCCTTGGCGAAGCTCGTCGCGGCATCGAAGCCGAGGACGAGATCGAACGGGAACCGCTGGCGCGCCGCGAAGTCATCCACGAAGTGCTGCGCGGAGTTCGAGGACACCACGATCTTCAGACCGGACCGGCGAAGCTGCTCGAGCGCGATCTCGGTCGCCTCGTCGAGGTTGGCCGCATCGGCGTGAGCGCGCTTCCGCTCCTCGAAGATCTCCGACGCGCGATCATTGGCGGCATGATCTGGCACGATCAGATCGAGCTGCTGGCGGAACGGAATGCCGGAGGTCTCGAGGTAGCACCGGCGGGCAGCCACAGCGTCGATGCCGTGCAGCTCGGCCATCACCGCGGCCGCGACGTCCGCGAACCCATTCATCGTGTCGATCAACGTGCCGTCGAGATCGAACATCGCGACCTTGATCGGCTCTCGCAACCCGGCAGACCGGCGCATGGCTGAACGGGTAGCACGCGCGCCGGGACGAGTAAAGCGCGGTCATGGGGGCGGGTCGATCGACGGTGGGGTATAAGCCCGCCTCGTGTCTTCGGCCGGGAAGCGCTACGCGACGTGGATCCACGAGCACGCCGTGCTCGTGCTGCTGATCTCGGCCGTGGTCGCGGTGCTCGGCGGCACACTCGCGAGTCGGCTGCGCCTGAAGTCGGATCTTACGAGCCTGCTGCCCGGCGAGAAGCAGTCGGTCCGTGACCTCAAGGCGATCCAGAAGCGCGCCCGCCCGTTCGGCACCGTCCAGATCGTGATCGAGTCGAGCGCCGCGGAGAAAACCGCGGCCGCGAGTGATGCGCTCGCGCTCCGCATCAAGGCGATCGACCCGACGCTGATCGCGCAGTTCTCGCGCGATGACGGCCCCCGCGAGGCGTACGCCTGGCGCAACCGGTTCCTGTTCGCGGACTACCAGGACCTCGTCGACGCGCGATCCGCGATCACCGCCCGGATCGAGAACGCCAAGCTCGCGGCGAATCCGCTGTTCATCACACTCGACGACGACGCCGACAAGGTCGATCCGGATCGCGACAAGCTCGCCGACCTCGAGAAGAAGCTCGGAGACCTCGAGCAGCGCGCATTGCATCCGCCGGTCCGCGCGTCGCCGGATGGCAAGCTCCGGGTGTTCGCGATCCAGACCACGTTCTCGGCCTCCGACACCGGCAAGGCACACGCGCTGGTCGCTGCGGTCAAGATGGCGATCGACGCCACCCGGCTCGAGATCAAGGACGTGTCGTTCGACCTCACCGGCAACGTGATCATGGGGATGCACGAGCACGACTCGGTGCTCGAAGGGATGGCGCTCTCGCTCGGCCTGACCGTGCTGCTCTGTGGGCTCGCGCTCGTCGTCTACTACCGGTCCGGCCGCGTGGTGATCGCGATGCTGCTCGCGCTGGCCGTGGGCGTGGCCGCGACGTTTGCGATCGCGTGGGCCACGATCGGTCACCTCAACGTGATGACCGCGTTCCTGTTCGCGATCGTGGTCGGCAATGGCATCAACGCCTCGCTGATCTTCGTCGCGCGCTACCTCGAGGACCTCCGCGCCAGCCAGGATCACGAGTCCGCCCTCGGGACCTCGATCGTGGGCTCGCTGCCCGGCACGCTCGGCGCGGCCGCGACCGCCGCGGTCGCCTATGCCTCGCTGCTGAGCACCGACTTCCGTGGCTTTCGCGAGTTCGGCGCGATCGCCGGCATCGGCATGGTCGTCACCTGGTTGACGACGTTCACGACGCTCCCCGCCCTGCTCTCGCTGCTCGCGCGTCGCGGTCGGCTGCGCCCGAAGTCGCCGCCGGCGCTCGGCGACTGGCTCGCCCGGGTCATGCCGGCGCGCCGGGCACGCGGCGCGCTCGTGTTCGGCGCCATCCTGACCGTGGTCGCGGTGGTGATCACCACGGTCTACATCGCGCGCGATCCGTTCACGCACGACTGGCGCGATCTCCAGTCGAGCACGCCCGAGATCAGCCGCGCGCACGCGCTCAACGCCAAGATCCGGGATGCGCTCGGGACCCGCTCGGATCTCGCAGGCCAGGCCTATCAGCTCGTGCTCGCGGTCGACGATCGCGCTCAGGTCGCGCCCCTCGTCGCGCGCCTCCGTGCCGACAGCGCTGCGCTCCCCGCCGAGCGTCGCTGGATCAAGGACATGTTCAGCATCGAGGACCTGCTGCCGGCACGCCAGCCCGAGAAGCTGGCCGTGCTCGCTGACATCCGGCGGCTGATCGACGACCCCAATCTCCAGGCATCGCTATCGCCCGAGGACCGCACGCGGCTCGCCAAGGTCCGCCCGCCCGATGATCTACGCGCGATCGCCGACGACGAGATTCCGATCGAGCTGTCGTGGCCCTTCATCGAGCTCGGTGGCCAGCGCGGCCGCCTCGTGATCGTGCGCGGTGATTCGCGGTTCAACTCGTTCGACGTCAACGACCGGCTCGAGTTCGCGACCCGCGCCCGCGAGCTCACGCTGCCCGCCGGAACGCTGCTGGCGAGCGAGTCCCTCGTGGTCGCCGACGTCGTCCAGGTCATGGAGCACGACGCGCCGAAGATGATCGCGTTCGCGCTCCTCGGTTCGATCCTCGCGGTGATCCTGTTCGTCGGCCGGAGCCGGCACAGCATCATCACGATCGCAGCGGGCTTCGTCGGCGTGATCGTGATGATCGCTGCGTGCGCCGTCGTCGGCCTGCGCGTCCACTTCCTCGACCTGATCGCCCTGCCGATCACGATCGGCATCGGGATCGATTACGCCGTCAACGTCGCCTCACGCGATCGACAGGAAGGCGACCACGGCATCGGCCACGTGCTCCGGACCACGGGTGGCGCCGTCCTGATGTGCTCGTTCACCACCTCCGTCGGCTACGGGGCGCTCCTGCTCTCCGCCAACGGTGGCATCCGCGCGTTCGGGCTCGCTGCGCTGATCGGCGAGATTGCCTGCGTGACGATGGCGCTGATCATCACGCCCGCGGCGCTGGAGCTGTGGCGCCGGGGCCGCGGTGCAGGGGACGGCTTTCGAAACAGTGTGTAACCGAAGGAAACCGCCGTTCGTCCACACCCAGGATGGAAGTCAGCGGTTCCCACGTGGCAGGTATGGTAAACGGCGAGTGGCCCGAGGCCGAGATGCAACGAACCGAACCCATCTTGCTCACTCCCGGTCCGGTGCGGACGCCCCCGCTCGTGGCCGAGTACCTCTCGCAGCCGCCGTGTAACTACCACCGGCAGGATGCGTTCTCGACGATGTTCGCGGAGACCGAACGCGACCTCAAGCAGCTCGTCGGCATCAAGGCGGCGGACGCGTACTTCGCGACGATCCTGACGACGACCGGCACCGGTGCCAACGAGGCCTGCCTGTTCGCGCTCGAGCCGCTCGGCAAGGGCCTGATCGCGAACAACGGATTCTTCGGCGCACGGGTCGTCGACCAAGCTCGCCAGAACCACATCGAGCACACGGTGTTCGAGGGCCCGACGGATCGTCCGCTCGATCCGAACGCGATCGTGGCCGCGCTCGAGCGCGACCCGTCGATCAAGTGGGTGTTCTTCGTCAGCCACGAGACGCGCACCGGCCTCGTCAATCCGTTCGAAGCGATCTCCCGCGCGTGCAAGGAGCGCGGGCTCCACGTCGCTGCGGATGCGATCTCGAGCGCGTTCGCCTACCAGATCGACATCGAGGGCTCGCAGGCAGACCTCGTCACCGCCTCGTCGGCGAAGGCGATCATGGCCGCGCCGGGCCTCGGCATCGTGTTCACCCGCAAGGCCTCGGTCGCTGCCCTCGAAGCAGTTGGTCCACGCCGCGGCTACTACTTCGACGTGATCGCCGAGTACAGGAAGCAGAGCACCGAGAAGCAGCCGCGGTTCGCGCAGCCGGTCGCTCTCCATGCAGCGCTGCGCGCGGCCTGCACGTATCTCGGCTGGCAGGGCATCGAGGCGCACATGGAACGCATCCAGCGCCAGATGCGGATGCTGATCGACCACCTGAAGGCGCTCGACATCCACCCGATGCTCGACGCGAGCTTCCGCTCCAACATCGCCGTCAACTTTCGACTCCCTGTCGGGATGCCTTACAAGACGTTCTCGGCGCGGATGGAGGAGCTGGGATACTTCTGCCTCTACGGCGTCCCCGGAGACTCCACGCACTTTCAGCTGAGTACGATTGGCTACCTGAGTGACGAGGACATCCAGGGCGTCCAGACCGCCCTGTCGCGGGTGTTGAAGGATGCACGCAGTGTCGGGGACCTGACAGGTGACCGCACCCAGTCGCGTCCCACGTGAGTCACAGAATGGCAACGATCTTGCGTAGAACCGAGTGACCTTGCTAGAACCGCATCCCGTGATCCGTCGCCTTGGTTCGCATGCTGGCAAGCGTATCTGCTTTGGATACGACCGGTACCTCGCGCCCGAGCTCGCCGTGTATCGCGAGCTGCTCGGCGTCTACGGCCAGGTCATCGATACCGTGGACCACACGCGGCTCCACTACCTGACCTCGGCCGAGCTCTCCTGCCGCGCCATGCAGAACGACGAGGACTCGTTCGGCGTCCTGGTCTGCGGCACCGGAATGGGCATGTCGATCGCGGCCAACAAGTTCTCCGGCGTGTATGCCGCCCGGTGCACCACGGTCGACGATGCCGAGCTGTCTCGCCGGATCAACAACGCGAACGTGCTCTGCCTCGCTGCGAACGCGGGCTTCGAGCTCAATCGCGCGATCATCGAGGTCTTTGCGACGACCGAGTACACGGGCCGCAAGCTCGAGGAGCTCGAGTACATCACCCACTTCGAGCGCCCGGCCGAGCCGGTCTCGAAGTCCCGTTCGCTCCGCCGCACGGCGTGAACCGCGATGGGCGGTCGCGCGGCGATGTTCGGGATCAAGGACATCTTCACGACCATCAACCTGCTCGGTGGAGTCGTCGGAATCTGCCTGTGCGTTGACGGTCGACCCTACGAGGCCGGCGTCTCGGTCATGCTCGGCTACCTGTTCGGCGACATGCTCGACGGCTGGGTTGCGCGGAAGCTGAACAGCGCGAACGAGTTCGGTGCCGAGTTCGACACGATCGCCGATCACACCTCGCACGTGATCGCGCCCGCCGCGATCGTCTACACCGTCTACCGCGATGCCGGGCTGCTTCCGGAACCGTGGGGCCGCATCCTGGCGATGGCGCTCGCGTCGTCGATCGTGATCGCGGTCTCCGTGCGGCACGCGCGCAACATCGTGCAGCCCGTCCACTACAAGGGCGTGTGGGCGGGGCTTCCTCGCTCGGTCCTCGGATTCATCGCCATCGGGTACTGCAACGCCGCGCTCGCGCCGTACGTGCCCGGTGGTCTGTGGCTCGGCGTCGTGCTGATCCCGGCGATGGGCATCGCGACGCTGACGTACCTGCCGTTCGCGAACCATCACTCGAAGCGCGCGTTCTTCCTGCACGTCAAGATCGTGATCTTGATCTGCTTCGCCGTGACGATCGCGATGGTGTTCGTGCGGCCGGAGTTCTTCTTCGACGTCCTGTTCTTCTGGATGGCCGGTTACTCGATGTCGAGCTGGATGGCGATGACCGCCGACGAGCGGCGCGCGTTCCGGACCTCGGTGGCCGAGATGAAGGCGAAGGGGGTCGCGTGACCAGCAAGGGAATCATCCTCGCCGGCGGAACCGGGACCCGGCTCCACCCGGTGACCTCGGTGGTGTCGAAGCAGCTGCTGCCGGTCTACGACAAGCCGATGATCCACTACCCGCTGGGCACGCTGATGCTCGGAGGGATCCGCGAGATCCTCGTCATCTCGACGCCGCACGACCTGCCCCGGTTTCGCGAGCTGCTGCGCGACGGATCGCAGTGGGGGATCTCGATCGAGTACGCCGAGCAGCCACGTCCCGAGGGCATCGCGCAGGCGTTCCTCGTCGGCGAGACGTTCGTCGGCCGCGACCCTGTCACGTTGATCCTCGGCGACAACATCTTCTACGGCCAGGAGCTCGGCGTGCAGCTCGCGCGTCGGGTGGCGGACAATCGCGGCGCCACCGTGTTCGCGTATCCCGTCAGTGACCCAGAGCGCTATGGCGTCGCGGAGTTCGACAGCGCGGGCCAGGTGGTCAGCATCGAGGAGAAGCCCAGGCAGCCGAAGTCGCACTTCGCGATCACCGGGCTCTACATCTACGACAACCGCGTCGTCGAGATCGCGCGGAGCTTGAAGCCGAGCCCGCGCGGCGAGCTCGAGATCACGGACGTCAACCGGGCCTACCTCCGCGAGGGCGCGCTCCATGCGCACGTGCTGTCGCGCGGCAACGCGTGGCTCGACACGGGGACCCACGACTCGCTGCTCGAAGCTGCGAACTTCGTCGCGGTCGTGGAGAAGCGGCAGGGACTCAAGATCAGCTGCGTCGAAGAGATCGCCTACCGCCTCGGCTACATCGACGGTGACGCGCTGACCGCGCTCGCGGCGCCGCTCAAGGGCAGCCCGTACGCGCGCTATCTTCTGGATCTGGTCGCCCTCGCCGAGCACAGGGGCGCGTGAAGTCGATCCCGACCACCCTCCCGGGCGTCCTCCTGTTCGAGCTCGCGGCCTTCGGCGATGATCGCGGTCGGTTGATCGAGACCTACCGCCGCGAGCGCTACCTCGCGCACGGGGTCGGCACGAACCTCGAGTTCGTCCAGGACAACTTCTCGTCGTCGATCAAGGGCACGCTGCGCGGGCTGCACCATCAGCTGACCAGGCCGCAGGGCAAGCTCGTGCACGTCACCCGCGGTGAGGTGTTCGACGTGGCGGTCGACATCCGTCGCGGCTCGCCGACGTTCAAGCAGTGGTTCGGCACGAGACTGTCGGGAGACAACCACCGGCAGATGTGGATCCCACCGGGCTTCGCGCACGGGTTCCTCGTGCTCTCCGACCAGGCCGACTTCGCCTACAAGTGCACGGCGGTCTACGACGGACAGGACGATCGATCGATCCAGTGGAACGACCCCGAGATCGGGATCGAATGGCCGCTCGAGGGAGTGCCCCTGTTGTCGCCCCGCGATCAGGCCGCAAAGCCGCTGCGAGACTCGGAGCTCCCGGTCTACACGCCATGAACGTCCTGGTCACAGGTGGGCGTGGCCAGCTCGGCCGGGCTCTCGCGCGCTGCGGTGCAGCGGCTGGACACCACGTGACCGCCCTCGACGTCGACCACCTCGACATCCGTGACCCATCGTCGATCGCCGCGGCGCTCGAGGCCCACCAGCCGACCGTGCTGATCAACGCCGCCGCGTACACCGCCGTCGACAGGGCCGAGACCGAGCCGGACGCCGCGTTCGCGGTCAACGCCACCGGTGCCGCCCACCTCGCGCGCGCATGCGCCGACCGTCAGGTGCGGATGCTCCAGGTCTCGACCGACTACGTGTTCGACGGCGCATCGACGCATCCATATCGCGAGGACGATCCCGTGGCCCCGCTCGGCGTGTATGGCGCGAGCAAGGCCGCCGGCGAGCTCGCGGTCCGCCTGGCAGGTGGCGCGGTGGTCCGGACCTCGTGGCTGTTCGAGGCGCAGGGCCCGAGCTTCGTGCACACGATGCTGCGGCTCGCGGCGGACCGGCCGGTGCTGCGGGTGGTCGCGGATCAGCATGGCTGTCCCACGTGGGCCGACGATCTCGCGACCGCACTCCTGTCGCTCGCGGCGCAGCCGACGATCGCCGACTGCTATCACTACTGCAACGACGAGCCGACGACCTGGTACGGGTTCGCGACCGCGATCGTCGACGAAGCGCGCAAGCACCGCACCGTGATGTGCGAGCGGATCGAGCCGATCACGACCGCCGAGTACCCGACCCCGGCGCGCCGGCCTGCGAGCTCGGTGCTCGATACTACCCGCATCCGCGAGCTCGGCATCGTCCCTCGTTCATGGCGGACCGGCCTTTCGGCGGTCGTCGCCCAGGTGCTGCAATGACCCGACGGATCATCGTCACCGGCGGCGCCGGCTTCATCGGCTTCAACTACGTGCGCGACCTGCTCGTCGCCGAGCCCGCGACCGAGGTCATCGTCGTCGACAAGCTGACGTACGCCGGCAATCCGCGCTCGCTGACCGAGCTCGCCGGCGAGCCACGGTTTCGGTTCGTCCGTGCCGACATCGCAGACCGTACCGCGATCCGCGAGCTCCTCGACACCGCGCGCCCCGCCGCGATCGTCCACTTCGCTGCCGAGAGTCACGTCGATCGCTCGATCGACGGGCCCGAGGACTTCATCCAGACCAACGTGGTCGGCACGTTCCACCTCCTCGAGGAGACCCGCCGCTACCTAGCCCAGCATCCCGATCCGGCGTTCCGGTTCGTCCACGTCTCGACCGACGAGGTGTTCGGCGCGCTGGGCGCAACCGGCGCGTTCGTCGAGACCACGCCCTACGATCCGCGCTCCCCGTACTCGGCATCGAAGGCCGCGAGCGATCACCTGGTCAGTGCCTACGTCCACACCTACAAGTTCCCGGCGCTGACCACGAACTGCTCGAACAACTACGGGCCGTACCAGTTCCCGGAGAAGCTGATCCCGCTGACGATCGCGAACGCCCTCGCCGGCAAGCGACTCCCGGTCTACGGCAAGGGCGAGAACGTCCGCGACTGGATCTACGTGACCGATCACTGCACGGCGATCCGTGAGGTGCTCGCACGGGGTCGGATCGGCGAGTGCTACCTGATCGGGTCGCGCAACGAGCAGAAGAACCTCGATGTGGTGCACCGGATCTGCGACACGCTCGACGAGCTGCATCCCCAGGGAGCGCCGCATCGCTCGCTGATCGAGTTCGTCACCGATCGCGCAGGTCACGACTTCCGCTACGCGATCGATCCATCGAAGATCGAACGCGAGGTCGGGTGGCGCGCGTCGATCGGATTCGACGAGGGCATCCGCAAGACGATCGAGTGGTACCTCGCCCACCGGCCGTGGACCGACGCGATCCGGTCCGGCGACTATCAAGGCGCCTGAGCCGTACGTACGCGGCGCCGCCGTGCGATCCGTCGTGAGAGGGAGCCCGCGAATCGCCGCGTGACCAGCTGGACGGGGTACAACGCAGGCCATGCGCCTGTCTCTTCTCGCGCTCGTCTGCGTTCCTGCTCTTGCGGCTGCCGAGCCCCAGAAGCTCACGCTTGACCAGGTGATCGAGAAAGCACTCGCCGGCCCCAAGGCCCGGATGGCGGAAGGCGACCGCGACGCGGCGGCTGCCCGGATCGGCGAGGCCAATGCGGCGCGCTTGCCGCGGTTCAAGGCGACCGCGTTCGGCACGATCAGCCCCGAGATCAGGTGTACCAACCCCGAGTGCACGGACACCGATCCGGATAACTTCGCGTTTCGGTTCTCTGGCCTGTTCGGCAGCGCTCAGCTCGAGGTCACGCAGCCGCTCTACACGTTCGGCAAGATCGCGCATGCACGGCGCGCTGCGACGGCCGGTCTCGAGGCGCAGAAAGCGCTCGCGAACGAGGCCGCCGGTGATCTCGCGGTCGACGCCGCGCGCGCGTACTGGGGCGTCAAGATCGCCCGCGAGCTCGGCTACATGCTCGACGACGGCATCGACGAGATCACGAAGGCGCTCGCCAAGATCGACGAGCGCAACGCGGACGCGCCCGACGTCTCGGTCCAGGATCGCCAGCGCGTGGCGGTGCTGCTCGCCGAGGCACGGATCCAGCGCGCGGATGCGATGATGGGTGAGACCCAGGCCCTCGCGGGACTGCGGGCACTCGTCGGAGCTCCCGATGCCGACATCGACGATTCCGAGCTCGCGGCCGTCACCCGCGAGATCCCCGGGGTCGCGAACGGTCAGCGTCGCCCGCAGGCGGCCGCTGCGCGTGCCGGCGCAACGGCTGCCGACGAGCTTGCCGCGATGGCGCGGAGCTACTACTGGCCCGACTTCGCCCTGGTCGGTAGCGCGGTGATCGCGCGCGCGCAGGGCGTCGATGATCCACCGAGCGCGTTCGCGAACGATCCGTTCAACCGCAGTGGCGTCGGCGTCGTCCTCGGGCTGCAGTGGAACTTCGAGCCGTGGACGGTCAAGGCCCGGGTCGCTCGCGCCGAGGCCGAGGCCGCGAAGGCACGCGCGCAGTCCGAGCTCGCCGCGATCGGCGCCAGCTATGACGCGCAGACCGCGCTCGCCGAGGCGACCGCGTCGTTCGCGAAGGTCACGGCGTCGGCCGACGGCGAGAAGGCCGCCCGCACGTGGCTCGCGTCGGTGCTCCAGGCCGAAGCGATCGGCACGTCCGAGCCCAAGGACCTCGCCGATGCGTACCTCGCGTGGTTCCAGATGCGCGCGCGCTGGGTGCAGGCGGTGATGCAGTGGAACGTCGCCGTGATCCGGCTCGATCGCGCCGCGGGTGCCTTCCAGGCCCGCAGCCGCTAGATCGATCGGTCAGGGCACGCAGGTCCGCGTCGCGATCGAGACGCCGCCCGAGGGGGTCGCCACGATCAACCGAAGCCCATCGCCCGAGAGATCGGGATCGAACACGGTGTCGGCCAGCAGGTCGGAGGGCCCGAACGGACCGCTCGGGGCGAGGCGCGACGTTCGCCACAGCTCCTTGCTCGACGGATCACCGCTGTGGAACAGCTCGCGCCCGGACGGCGACACGGTCGCGAGCCGGTACGGGCCACCGAGGTCCGTGCCCTCGACGGTGAAACTGCCCTCGAGGTTGGTGCGGGTCGCCTTGCGTAGCGAGTCTCCGTCGACCGTGAAGTACAAGGTCTTGCCGTCACCGGAGAGATCCACGGAGGCCACCGGGATGCCGGTCAGTACGGGGAACGGGTCCGACCAGTTCGTTCCGCTGCGCTTGACCTGCGCCACGTACGGATCCATGCCGCCTTTGAGCGAGCGGTAGACCATCACGCTCCCGTCATCGCTGATCGAGGGATCCTGGTCGATCTCCTCGTCGGTCTCGGTCGGGAGCCCGGGACCTGGCGTGAAGGACGTCGTGGCCGTCCGGACCCCCGATCGGATCTCCCACGCGTTGCCGCGAAGCTGGTACGCGAAGAAGAACTCACTGCCGTCGGTCCGGATGGTCGGCTCGCCGGTGACGTCCGCGTTGAACGTCTGTCCGACGAACGGCCCGAACGAGCACGGGGTGCCGCCGCCATCGCCCGCGTCCGGATCGACCACCGCATCGCGCCCTGCGTCGGACCCGGTACCCCCGAATTGTTCGGGCTTGGTGAAGCACCCGGCTACCAGGCCCACGATCGCGACGGAAGCGAGGCGCACCACGGTCATCCTACCGCCATCCTTGCCCACCCTCTGCCGATCTATCTGAGTTTCCTCGGGACCTCGCTGTGCTAACCCTCGTCGGCGCGATGAATGTCGCGCGTTTGGCCCCGTCCCAAGGAGTGATGATGTTGCGCCCCCTCGTCCTGGTTCTGCTCTCAGCGCTCGCCGCCCCTGCCCTGGCGGCCCCCACCGCGACCACGCCGGCCGCCACGACCTCCAAGGCTCCTGCCAAGGCAGGACCTGGCACGACCGCGGTCAAGGACGCCAATGACACGATCTCCGCGCTGCTCAAGCAGAAGGCCGCCGCCGGCTCCAAGGAAGAGAAGGAGCTCGCCACCAAGGTCACGACCAGCGTCCGCGGCTTCCTCGACATCGATCAGCTCGGCAAGCGCGCCATGGTCGACAACTGGAGCAAGCTGAGCAAGGCGCAGCAGGACCAGTTCCAGCAGCTACTCCGCGATCTGATCGAGGAGAACTACATCCGCGGCTTGCGCGCGAACCTGTCCTACGAGGTCGAGTACCTCGGCGAGACGACCGACAAGGACAACACGATCGTCAGCACGAAGATCAAGACCGTCCGCAAAGGTCGCCCGTACTCGATTGCGGTCGAATACGTACTCGTCAAGGACGGTGCCAAGCTCCGCGCCTACGACGTCAAGACCGATGGCGTCGGCCTCGTCGAGAACTACCGCACGATGTTCAACAAGATCATCGCGAAGGATGGGTTCGACGGACTGATCGCGAAGATGAAGAAGAAGCAGGGCGCGAGCGGGACGTAGCGAGAGGCGGCTCACCGGGTCAGCAGCCGCAGCGACAGCGCGGTATGGTCGCGGCGCATGTCGCTCCACGCTGATTCGCTCACTGTTCGTCCGCCGCACCGCGACGCCGCCGACGCGTGGCTCGCCGAGGACCCGGATCCCACGACCGTCCAGGAGCTCCGCCAGCTCCTCGCCGCGGTCGACAAGAACGAGGAGGCCGCGATCCGCGATCTTACCGAGCGGTTCACCGGCTCGCTGGAGTTCGGTACCGCCGGGCTTCGCGGGATCATCGGTGCGGGCCCGCAGCGGATGAACCGGGTGCTCGTGCGCAAGGTCTCGGCGGGCCTCGCGGCGTACCTGATCGCGAACGTGCCGGACGCCAAGCGCCGCGGTGTCCTGATCGGCCATGACGCTCGCCGTAACTCGCGCGTGTTCTCGGAGGACACCGCGCGCGTGCTCGGCGGCGCCGGTATCAAGGTGTTCCTCGCGCACCGGCCGTGGCCGACGCCGACGACGGCATGGGCGGTCACCGAGAAGAATGCGTGCGCCGGCGTGATGGTCACCGCCAGTCACAATCCCCCCGCGTACAACGGCTACAAGGTCTACTGGGGCAACGGAGCGCAGATCATCCCGCCGCATGACGTCGGGATCGCAGCGACGATCGAGACGATCGGCAAGACCAACGAGCTGCCGATGCCCGGGCTCGACGAGCTGCGCCGCAACGGGCTGCTGATCGATCTCGACGAGAGCCTGCACGACGACTACCTCGACAAGGTCTGCGCGCTTCGCGCCAGCCCCGACGTCGACGGTCGCTCGCTGGTGGTCGCGTACACGCCACTCCACGGTGTCGGTGCGCTGTCGGTCGAGGGCGGCATGAAGCGCGCCGGGTTCCCGCAGATCCACACCGAGAAGTCACAGCGCGAACCGGATCCCGAGTTCCCAACCGTCGCGTTCCCCAATCCCGAGGAGAAGGGCGCGATGGATCGCGTGCTCGCCCTCGCCGCCGAGGTCAAGGCCGACCTCGTGCTCGCCAACGATCCGGATGCCGACCGGCTGTGCTGCGCGGTACCCGAAGGTGCCGGCTATCGCGTGCTCACCGGCGATCAGGTCGGTGCGCTGCTCGCGGATTACCTGCTCGATGTCACGCCCAAGGACAAGCGCATGGTCGCGACCACGATCGTGTCCTCGCAGCTGCTCGGCTTCCTCGCGAAGCAAGCAGGCGCGGACTATCGCGAGACGTTGACGGGCTTCAAGTGGATCGGCAATGCGGCGATGGAGTACGAGCGCACGCACGTGGGTCGGTTCGTGATGGGCTACGAGGAGGCGCTCGGGTACTCGGTCGGTCCGCTGGTCCGCGACAAGGATGGCGTCTCCGCGGCCATCCTGTTCGCAGAGCTCGCTGCGTGGAACCGGCTGCGCGGCCGCAGCGTGCTCGACCACCTCGACGATATCTACCGGCGCGTCGGTCTGTTCGTGACCGAGCAGGTCTCGCTGACCAAGCCTGGCGCGGATGGGATCGCCCAGATCCGGGCCGCGATGGTGAAGGCGCGGAAGAGCCCGCCGACGACGCTCGCCGACGTCGCCGTCGAGGAGGTCGTCGATCTGCTCGAGGGCAAGGGCGGCCTGCCTCCGAGCGACGTCCTCGTGTTCAAGCTCGCCGGCGGCCGTCGCGTGATCATGCGGCCGAGCGGCACCGAGCCCAAGCTCAAGAGCTACTACGAGGTCCGCGTCGAGGTGAAGCCGGGCGAGCCGATCGCCGAGGCGCGCGCTCGCGGCCTCGCGGATCTCGCGAAGCTGCGCGACGCGCACCAGAAGCTGCTCGCCTGAGGCGTTGACGGCGCGCCTCCGGGGCCCGATCCTGAGCACGATGCACCGTCTCCTCCTCGTGCTCGGCTGTCTCGCGAGCTGCGGTCGGGTCGGATTCTCGCCCCTGGGCGGCGCAGTCGACGATGCGGGCGGCGATGGCCCCGGCACGGATGGCGCTCCAGGCGACGTCCCCACCGACGTGATGCTCGTCGCGACGGGGGAGTCGCGGCTGACAACGGCGCCCGGAACGTCGCAGCTGCCGGCGATCGTGTGGACCGGGACGGAAGCAGGCATCGCGTGGGAGGACGATCGCGACGGCAACGTCGAGATCTACTTCACGCGGATCGACGCGAGAGGCCAGCGCATCGGCTCGGACGTGCGGGTCACCAATGCACCCGGGACGTCGAGGACGCCCTCGCTCGTGTGGACCGGTGTCGAGTACGGCATTGCTTGGACCGACACCCGCGATCTCGACGAGGAGATCTACTTCACGCGGCTCGCAGCGGATGGCACGAAGATCGGGGCCGATACCCGGATCACCAATGACCTTCAGCCGCAGACCTCTCCGTCGCTCCAGTGGAGTGGCACCGAGTGGCTGGTCGCCTGGGACGACCAGCGCACGGGCAGCAACGTCATCTCCGCGATGCGACTTGCGGCCAACGGCCTCAGCGTGTCGGCTCTTATGCCACTGACGCCGGGCGGCGCCACCCCCAGTCCCGACGTGATGGTCACCAGTACCGGGTACGGTCTCGTATATGCAAACGGGCCGACCGGGACGCCGGAGGTCTTCTACATGGCCCTCGATCCGACAGGCGCCAGGGTGGGCGGCGTGGTGCAAATCTCGCCCACCGCCACGGCCGGCGGATCGTACGCGCCATCGCTAGCGCGCAACGGCTCCGAGCTCGTGATCGCGTATCACGATGATCGCAGCGGGACCGCGAACATCTACGTGCAGCGGATCGATCTCGCGGGCACGCGGATCGGCACCGAGACCCGTGTGGACGTGGCGCCGTCGTCGACCGCTCCTGCGATCGCATCGAACGGCGATGGGACCACCGTGTGCTGGTACGACTTCCGCAACGGAAGCTACGACGTCTTTGCGGCACGGCTCGATCTCCAGGGCACCGTCGTCCGGACCGACGTCCCGGTGTCGACCGGAGGATCGTACGCATCCGCGTGCAAGCTCGTCGCCCCGAACCCGTCGATCGCGATCGTGGCGTGGACCGACGATCGCAACGGTGGCACCGAGATCTACATCCGGATCGTCGAGCTCTAGTCGCTCAGCCCGACGAGCCGCATGAACCGCGCCGAGTCACCGACCCGCGGCATGTTGTTGAACATCACGTAGGTCTCGCCGCGCTTCGGGACGAGCGACGCGATCTTCGCGAGCTCGGTGTCCGTGTACACGTGGCGCGCGCCGGTGGTGCCATGAAGCCGGTAGTAGCGAACGCCCGTGGTGACGGTGCGATGGACCAGCGGATCGACGACGTGGACGAGGCCGAGCTCGGCACACAGCGGCGCCACGATCGCCTTCGTCCAGGTCTTGCCGCGCGGCTCGAACATCAGCCGCATATCTGCGGGCCGCGTCCGTTCTCGGTCGATGCGGGCGAAGAACCTGCGCATGCTGGCGAGGTTCTCGTCCGTGGGTTTGAAGCTCGCCGGACACTGGAAAAGGATCGAGGTGCCGCGCAGCAGCCTCGTGCACGCGAGGGTGCGCTTCCATGCCTCGTGCACGATCGGCGTGTCCTGGAACGACCCCGCGCCCGCATGTTCCTCGTCCGTGAGCTCACGCCGCAGGCGGCGATACGTGGGGCTCGTCGCGCGGTGCGTGATCAGCATCCACGCCTTGACCGTGAACTCGAACTCCGCGGGCACCAGCGCCCGCCAGCGCTGTAGCACCTTGTCATCGGGCGGCTGGTAGAACGTCTGCTGAACCTCGAGGACGGAGAATCGCTCCACGTACCGCAGCGCTGCGATCGTCCATCCGCACAGGCCGACCTTGATCGTCACGATCCAGGGTAGCGCACGCGACCCCGGTGGCTACGTCGGTGGGCGGGTGGCAGGCGCGACGGAGGGGAGCATCCCGAAGAACGTGTCCATCTGCTCCCTCTGGCGCGGCGGCATGTACTCGAAGTTGCGGCCGCGATCGATGATCTCCCAGAACTCCTTCGACTCGACGCGCCCGAGCTGCTCGCGGATCACCTTAAGGCGATCGCGATCCTCGCCGGCCATGTCGAGCGCGATCTTCTGGGCGCGATCGTTGGCGCTCGCGGCGAGGTAGTAGCAGGCGAGCTTGATCTGCGCCTTGCGAATGCCCTGGAGCCCGGCTTCCTGGCGCTTGGCCCGCAGCGGCTGATCGAGCTCGAGGAACATCGACAGCATCTCGTTGTCGAGCCCGCCCCCGGGTCCGTGCACGACCTGCGTCGTCATGATCGGCTTGTGCGAGTGAGCGAACTCGCAGAGCGCGGAGACGTCATACGCGACGGTCTCGGTCACGAAACCAAGCTGCATGTCGTAGCTCGTGCGGCCGTAATAGATCATGTGACGGACGCCGGCGATCGCGAGGTCGTCAGCGGCACCGCGGATCATCGACTCGACGAGCAGCCGGTACTGGTTCAGCACGTTGTACGCGGTGCGCACCGCGCGTGCGTTGAGCGCGGCGCGCAGATAGCTGTTCATGAACCGGAACGCGAGCTCGACCACCTTGCGATCGCCACGTGCGAGCGCCGCCTCGCCGACATACCGGGTGTCGATCGCGATCAGGTAGTTGATATCGGGCATGTCGCTCTGCGCCTCGGCGTAGATGCCGAGGTACTGGCGCAGCGCCTTCCACTCGAGCCAGGTGTGATCCGCCTCGAGCTCGCGCAGCGATTCGGGATCCATCGCGACGAAGTCGGGGTTGCCACGGATGTGCTCGCCGATCTTGAACCAGCCCGGGTCGGCGCGGCCCTTGACCGCGAGGTAGCCGATCACGAAGTCCTTGATCGCATCCACCGAGCGGCTCGCGATGATCTTGTCCTTCCCCGAGATCGAGTTCGACGTGATGTCCGTCATCTCCTCGAGGGCTGCGATCGCAGGCCCCTGCCCGTCCGCGACCGTCTCGGAGTCGCGGGTCGTGGCGGCGGCGGTCAGATCCGCGGCGGCCTCGCTCTGGATCCGCGCGATCAGGTTCACCGGCTCGAGGAACCGGAACACGTACGCGAAGTACGGCAGCATGATCACGATGCCAAAGCCGGTCGCGGCCATCATCGCGAACACCGTTGCCCGCGGGACGAACTCGGAGTGCAGCGACAGGCTGAGGAACACCCCGACGACGCAGGTGATCACGTAGTAGCCCATCACCGCGATGTTCGTGCGGTCGCGAAGGAACATCCGCGCGACGCCGGTGTAGCGATCCGAGGTCAGCTGCACGAGCAGCGAGACCACCGTGATCACGATGCCGAGGACCGCGGCGGTCATGCCGGCGAGCCCCGACAGCGCATCGGAGATCAGCGCGGGCTCGAACTTGAACAGCCGTCCAAGACCGCTCTCGGCTGGATTCGGCGCGCCGCCAGTGGCGTAGTGATCGACGAAGTAGAACAGCGCGAACCCGGAGAGCGCGATCCCACCCAGGATCGCGATCGGCACCAGCCACAGGCGCATGCCGCTGCGATGCTGCGCTCGACGGCCGCGGCGGCGTGGACTCACGCGCGCCACCTTACCTCAGGGCAGTAGGCCGGTGGGGACCGTGCCCGGGGTGGGCAGCGTGAACGTCGTGTCCCAGGTCATCGCGGTGTTCTCGGAGGTCTCGTCATCGCCGGTCAGGCCGTTGCCGGCGCCGGTCTGCGTCTCGTACCCGGTCTCGAGCGCGGTGCGCTTGGTCGACCGTCCCGACGCCGGCGCGGTCGCCTGGGCGGCGACTGTGCGCGCATCGGTCTTGTACGCGGTCGCGGTCGTGTCCGAGTCAGGACCGTCGAGCGTGATGCCGCTCTTGTCGACCAGACCATTGGCGACCGTCGGCGCGCCGGCGATCACGATGTCGACATCGCGCACGAGGTCGCTCGTCCCGTCCCAGCGAACCAGCGCGATCAGCTCGCCGCCGTTGGTCAGGCTCGCGACGCCATTGGTCACCACCATGGTCATCGTCCCGCTCGCGAGCGAGTACGTCGGTGCCGCGCCATACGCGGTCGTGAAGCTCGCGGCGGTGTCGAGTGCGATCGTGATGACGCCCTTCGCCGGAATCATCGCGGTGGCCGGAAACCTGACGATGAAGTCGCCGGCCTCGAGGGTCGGTGGACCGCCGGGAAGCCGGAAGTATCCGCCTGCGTCGGTCAGATAGTACGAGGACAGATCGACCGGACTCGAGCCCGGATTGGCGATCTCGATGAACTCGCCGGCGGACGGGGCGAGCACGACCTCGGTGAGCAGCAGGGGGAGCGCGGTTCCCCCGGACGGCGCATCGACCATCGGGGATGCGTCGGGAGCATCGATCGCGGTCCCGGCGGGAGCGTCGATGACGGGGCCCCGGGGCGCGTCGAGAGCGGCATCCGAGCCGCTGTCCGCCATCGATCCGCGTGCACAGCCACCCGTGGCCGCGAGGACGATCAGGAGGCTTCCGGCGCGATTCACGGCCGGTTGGTACCAACGCAGGGGGAATCCGCCAAGCACATTCGAGTGACAAGCACCTGTCGAAACTGAGGCGCGCCTGCCCCTCCTCCGAGGGCCGGAGGGATTGTATGGTTGGCCCCTCTCAACCAAGGAGACGCCCGTGGCCGAAGTGACCCTCGAAGAACGTGGAAGAGCGCTGGAAGATCAATTCTTCGAGAAGGAGAACCAGCAGAAGCTCGAGGCGATGAAGGGCAAGCTCGACTCGCAGCGCTCGCGCGAGGACCTGCGCAAGGCCTCGGGGATGAGCGACGACGCGGTGCTCGACCGGCTCGTCGCCCTCGGCCTGCAGTCCAACACGATCGCCGCGCTGTCGCTGGTTCCGCTCGTCCAGGTCGCCTGGGCCGACGGGACGATCCAGGACAACGAGCGCACCGCGATCCTGCAGGGCGCCCATGGCAAGGGCCTCGAGGCTGGAACGGATGGCTACGAGCTGCTCCAGACCTGGCTCAAGAAGAAGCCCACCGAGGAGCTGTTCGTCGCGTGGGAGGCCTACATCAAGGCGCTCGCGAGCCAGCTCAACGAGGAGCAGAACCGCCTGCTCAAGAACCAGATCGTCGGGTTCGCGAAGATGGTGGCCGCTGCTGCCGGCGGCATCCTCGGGTTCGGCAAGGTCTCGGGCGACGAGGAGAAGGTCCTCACTCGCATCGAAGCTGCGTTCCCGCGCTGAGCCACTGACGTGCGCTGGCTCGGTAAGACCGGCGTCAAGGTCTCGCGCGTCGCGCTCGGCATGATGTCGTTCGGGGGCGACGCCGACGAGGCGACTGCCGGAGCGATCTGGCGGGCCGCGCGCGATGCGGGCATCAACCTCGTCGATACCGCCGACGTCTACAACGAGGGACGCTCGGAGGAGATCGCAGGTCGCCTGATGAAGGGCGAGCGCGATCAGATCGTGCTCGCGACCAAGGCGTACTTCCCGATGGGCGCGTCGCCTAACGATCGCGGATCGTCGCGCTATCACCTGGTCCGCGCGGTCGAGGCGAGCCTGCGGCGCCTGCAGACCGATCGGATCGACCTGTTCTACCTGCACCGGTTCGACGACGCGACCGACCTCGGCGAGACGCTGCGCGCGATCGATGATCTCGTCCGCGCCGGCAAGATCCTCTACCCGGCGTGCTCGAACTTCGCCGCGTGGCAGGTCGCGCACGCGCTCGGCATCGCGGCCGCGCGCGGGCTGGCTCCGCTCGTCGCGATCCAGCCGATGTACAACCTCGTGAAGCGCACGGCAGAGATCGAGATCCTGCCGATGGCGCAGGCACTGGGTATTGGCGTCATCGCGTATTCACCGACGGGTGGCGGCCTGCTGACCGGCAAGTACGGGGCCGGTCGTGCGCCGAGCTCGGGCAGACTGCTCGACAGCAAGATGTACACGGTGCGGTACGCCGAGCCCGGGTTCTACGCGACCGCGGATCGGTTCCGGGAGCTCGCTGCCGAGCTCGGCCACGACCCCGTCACGCTCGCGGTGGCCTGGGTCGCATCGCACCCCGCGATCACGAGCGTCCTCGTCGGCGGCCGCAACGTCGAGCAGCTCACGCCGTCGTTCGCAGCGAACACGCTCGAGCTCGATGCCGCGACGCGCGCGCGCATCAGCGCGCTGTCTCCGGATCCTCCGCCGGCGACGGATCGCAACGAAGAGACGTCCGCGCACAACTACGGCTCGCGCTAGCTCCCGCGCGCATGTGATTGCGCCGGCGCACGCGCGCCGCTGTCGTATGACGCACGGGCGAACGTTCGCGGCGTCACGGCGTGGGTCTGCATCGCACACGGAAGGCTCGGTGCTTGCACCGGACGCGAGCACCCTCTCGCACAGGAGTCCCCGTGAGCCTGGATCTACGAAATGAAAAAGGCGTTCCCCTCGAGCGTCAGGTGTTCACCTGGCGCGAGCTCGCTGGCCCGACTTACTCGAAGCTCGATGACGATGCGTTCGCGCGCGTACGCGTGATCCTGATGAACGGCGTCGAAGCCGAGGCGGTCCGGTTCAGTCACGCTTGCGCACGGATGAATCGCGATCTGCAGCTGCCGCTCGCACGGGTCCGTCGCATCGAGCACCATCAGCAGACACTCGTCAACTGGCTCAATCCTGCCGATCAGTCGCCGCTCGAGACCACCATCGGGTACGAGCAGACGGCGATCGAGGTCACGGCGTGGGTCGCTCAGGCCGAGCCCGATCCGTACCTCGCGCAGGTCTATCGGTTCGGGATGCTCGAGGACTTCGACCACCTGTATCGGTTCTCGGCGTTGATGGATCGTGTCACCGGTCAGGACTCGAACAACATCCTGCAGTCGTACACCGACGTGCGCCCCGGGCGACCGACGAGCGTCGAGCATCGAGCGCCCGAGGACGAGCTGCGCCGGCCGTACAACCGCAACACCGCGTCGCTGCTGAGCAAGCTCAACGCGCTGACGATCGTGTCAGCGGAGCACCAGGTCCACGACTACTACATGAACATCGGACCGCAGTTCGCGGACCCGGTCGCGCGCATGCTGTACGCCGAGATCGCGTCCATCGAGGAGCAGCACGTCACGCAGTACGAGTGCCTCGCCGACCCTGACGAGACCTGGCTCGAGAAGTGGCTGCTCCACGAGTGCAACGAGGTCTACACGTACTGGAGTTGTCTCGGCCAGGAGTCCAACCCGCTGCTCAAGAGCGTGTGGGACCGGTTCCTCGCGTACGAGCTCGGGCAGATGCACTTCGTGATGGATCTGATGCGCCAGATCGAGAAGCGAGATCCGGAGATGCTGATCCCCGAGAGCTTGCCAGATCCGATCAAGTACGAGAGTCAGCGCGAGTTCGTGCGGAAGACGCTCGCGAACGAGGTCGACCTGCGGACCAACGGGCCTGACTTCGTTCCACTCGATCAGGAGAGCGAGCTCTCGATGGAGTACCGCGCTCAGGTGAACACCGATGGTTCGCCCTCCGAGCTGATCACGAGCGACTACCAGTTCACGCCGGGCACCGAGCTCGAGAACGTGATCGTCCCGCCCATCCACTGAGGAGCGACCATGCCTACCAAGCCCACGGACATCGGAACGAACCGGACGGGGATCGCGACATCCCCGATCGACAGCCAGCGAACGATCAAAGCCGCGAAGGCCGCCGGCGCAGGACCGTCGCCGGCCCATAACGGCCACGCCCTCGAGGTCGAGCGGATCGCACGCTCGCGCGACGCTGGTCCGGTGGGGACGGTTCCACCGCCCGCGACGGTCAAGGGTATGGCGAAGACGCTGGTCGAGCGGCTCCAGGGTCACAAGCCGACCGTGTTCATCGACAAGCTCGGCGAGCGCCTCGCGTTCGAGCGCACCGGCACCCGGCTCTACGAAGCGCTGCTCGCGAAGTTCGAGGTGGCCGAGGTCCACGCGGGCGGCCCGACCCGTGCCGAGCTGGAGAAGATCCGCGACGACGAACACCGCCACGTCGGGATCCTGCGCGATGCGATGCTCCACATCGGCGCGGATCCGACCGCGATGACACCGGGTGCGGATGTCGTCGGCGTGGCGGGACTCGGCTGGATCCAGGTCCTCACCGATCCGAGGACGACGCTGACGCAGTGCCTCGACGTGATCCTGATCGCCGAGCTCGCCGACGGCGACGGCTGGATGTTGCTGACCAGTCTCGCGGACGCTCTGGACTTCGATGACCTCTCGAAGCAGTTCCAGGCGGCACTCGTCGAGGAGGAGGAGCACCTGATGCTCGTGCGTGGGTGGATCGCCGCCGCGCTTCTCGGGCAGGCCGGCGTCGCGCCGACACCGCCCGTCCGGTCCGTCTAGATCACATGAAGCCGAGGATGCGGAAGCGGAACAGCAGGAACAGCAGCGCCGCGCCGATCCCGACGAGGCCGAGGATCACCTGAAACGGGGCGAGCTTCTTGGAGAGCTCCATGCCCTTCTGCTCGGCGTTGCCTTCGCCGGGCATCCACTTGGCGATCTGCGGCATGCCGAACATGAAGCCGAGCAGGATCGACACCACGATGACCGCAAGCACGGTCAATCCCATGACGGGCGCGTACTTGATCAAATCGAACACCGACGGCGTCCCGGTGAACCCGGTGATCACGTTGTAGAGGCCAAACGCGAGCAGCGCGACGCCGATGCCGGCCTGGAACGGCACGAGCTTGTCGATCATCGCCTTCGCATCGGGCTTCTTCGCGACGATCAAGTTCGAGATGGCGAGGATGCCGCCGACGATCAGCAGGAGTGGCGCGATGAGGTCCATTCGACGATCGTACCTCAGAACGGCTTGACGATTCCGAGCTGGAGCGCGATCCCGAGCAGACCAGCGCCGATCGCGACGAGGCCGATCAGCGCCTGGAACGGCGCGATCGTGCGAGCCATCTCCTCGCCCTTGGCAGCGCCTCCCGCGGATAGCTTGGCCACGATCGGCATCCCGAACATCACACCGAGTGCGATGGCCGCCAGCACCATGGCCCACAGGCACAGGCCGAGGACGGGCGCGGCCGCAAACGCCTTGAACATCGTCACCGGGCCGACCTCGATCAGGAACACGTACACGGCCGCCGCGAGCAGCCCCGCGCCGATCACCGCCTGGAACGGCTGCAGCTTGGCGATCACATCGCGCGCTTCGGGGCGCTTCGCGACGATCATGCTGGAAGCCGCGAGAACGCCGCCGAGGATGCACAGCAACGGAAGGAGATATCCCATCGACCGATCCTAGAACGGCTCGGTGTAGGTATTCAACGCGCGCCTCAGTAAGCGTCCACCATCATCAGGTTTGGATGCGGCCGGGAACGGTGACGGTCGCGTGATCGCGCGCGAAGCTCGTCGAGCCCCTCGCCGGTGAGTCGACCGAGCTCGTCACGCCAGCGACGCGCCTGTGCGGGATCGATCCTGGTCGCCGCGCGCGCTCCCCACAGCAGGAGCTGGCCGCGACGATACGGCTCGGTCTCGAGCGCGAGACCGGCGTGCACGTGACGGATCGCTCGCTCCGGAGCTTTGGATTCGTGAGCGAGCCAGGCGGCGATCAACCGGATCGACGGGTCGTCGGGAGCCGCCGTGACCGCGCGCTCGATCGCGACCCGCGCCGCCGCGACGTCGTGCGTGTGCTCGTAGGCCCGCGCCGCATCGTGAACGTGGCGGGTCGCGGGAGCGTGCGGAGCGACGAAGTCGGTGTGCGTGGCGGCGGTGAACCCGGAGTCCGCCGTCGCGCCGAGCTCCCAGCCGCCCGCGGGTCCAGCCCAGCTCCACGCCAGCTCCGCCCATGTCCCCTCGCAGGTCGGCGCGCGGTCGACGCCGAGCCAGGCGTGGCGCGAGGACGGGGTCACGACGACGGCGTGGGGAAGCCGAGGGCATCGGCGCGCGTATCAGAGGGATGGCCGGAGTCATGGGCCGAGCTGCGTCTCGGGCTAGAGCGCATCGCCGTGGTGCGTCGTGCACCGTTCGCGCACATGCGTGCACGCTGGAAATCGGCCGCACCTCGCGAGCACCGGCCTCCCTCCTCGTGTACGCTGCGCGGAGCTCGTGGTGATGACGGTGAGTCGCGACGATGTGGAGATCCAGAAACCGGAAGATGTCCGGTTCCTGGTACCCGTGTTTCATACGCCCACGGCGTGCGCGGGCGCCGCGACGGCGTACCTCCTGCGTCGTATCGCCTACCGGGCCGGTGCCTACGCGCCCGGCATCCAGGAGATCATCTTTCACGAGCTGAACACCTCGCGCGAGGGCGGCTCGATCGAGAAGGTCCAGCGCTGGTTCTCCGGCCGGGTGTCCTCGCTGCACGAGCTCGGGTACCGCCTGCAGTGCCGCCGGGTCGCGACACCCACGGCGGCGATCATGGACTGGGTGCGCGCGGGCCGCGGCTATCGCGGTGCGATGCTGCCCACCAGCTTCAAGAAGCTGCATCCGACTCCCGGCTCCGCCGGCAAGGACGTCAACGATGACGCCGTCGCGCACGCGGTGGGCCTGACGATCGACCGGCTCGATCCGAAGGGCGACGAGGATCTCGTGATGATCGATCCGTGGCCGGGCGTGGTCGGCGAGGTGACGGACCGCGGCACGGTGCCGACATCGCTCGAGTCGGCGCACCGCGAGCGGAACTTCCACGCGCTCGTCTACTACTGGGTCGGTTGGTCGTAGTCGACCTGCTCCGACCGCTCTACTGATAGGTGCCGAGATCCACGTACGCGTGGTCGGCCATGATCACGTAGGGCCGATCCTGGAACGTCAGCGTGCCCTTGCCGTCGTGCTTCACGATCTGCAGGAGTCCCATGCCGTAGCCCATCGGCCCCTGCGAGTAGTAGTTGATCGAGAGCCGGTACGGACCGGCTTTCGGCGTGCCCTGGATCGCGAAGCACTCGGGGCCGTAGCCGGTGGTGATATCCGCGTAGAGCTCGCCACCCGACGGCAGCGTCTTGTTGCTGAAGAACGCGTGACCACCCTTCGCGTCCTGGATGTGGAAGTCGACGTCGTTTGCGTCGGTCTCCCAGTACATGATGAAGCGCGTCGACGCCTGCGTCGGCAGTGACGATCCGCGCTGCGCGAGCTGCGCCGTGATCTCCGCGCGCTTCGCCGGGAACTTCGCCAGGTACGCGGCGCCGATCAGACCGGCGTCATCCTCGAGCACGCGACGCCCCGCTTCGAACCGACCGTCGGGATACTTCTGGTCGAGGCCGGCGAGGATCGCGGTGAATGCCTCGGCGAGCTTGCCGTCGCGGAGCAGCGCGTAGGCGAGGAGGCGATGGCCGGTGAGGTGATCGGGACGCTCCTCGACCGCGCGCTTGTAGGTATCGATCGCGAGCGTGCGCGATCCTGCACCGATGCGCTCGAGGCGCTCTCCGGCGAACCGCCGCAGATCGGCGCGACCCGGGAACAGATCGATGATCGAGCCGTAGATCCGCGAGGCGGTGGCGAAGTCACGCTTGGCCTCCAGCGCCTCGCCAAGGCCGATCAGTGCGAGGACATCGCCGGGCTCCTGGTGATGCCAGGCACGCGCCTTGGCCAGTGCTCCCTCGATGTTGCGCGACCTGAGCGCGCGATCGATCTCGGCGAGCTTGCCCTTGAGCGGCGCGGGGGCGCCCGGCGGCGGCCACTGCTCGGCGCGGTCGCGCGACTGCTCGAGAGCGACGCCACCGACCGAGCCTCCGACCACACCGCCCGCCTCGCCTCCCCTCACCTCGGATCGAGACTCGCGCTGGGTGCGGGCGCGGGCGTCCGGTGACGGCGTGGTGACCGACGCCGGGCGCGGTCGGTTGTCGCTGCGCATCGGAGCCGGCGGCGGCGGCGCCGGTTCGGGCGACGGGGCGGCCGCTCCCGTCGCGACCATCCGCTGATCGCTCGGCGACTCCTCCTCGAGGTTCATCGACTCCTTGGCGTCCGCCATGTCGGCCTTGTCCATCTCACCCTCGAACGACTCGCCGTCGTCGTCCGCCGCGACCCGCTTCTTCGCGGGCTTGGACTCCTCCAGCTTGTTCTTCGACACCGGGGTCTTGGTCGTCGTCGTCGTCGTCGTCGTCGGCTGCGCGATCGCGAGCTGCGCTGCGCGCTTGGTCTGCTCGAGGCCGTTCGCGCCGACGACCAGGATGTCCCCGAGTGCGCGGCGATCGATGCCGTAGCGCGCATAGTCCGCATCGCTCTCGAGCACGAGCAGCGACGTCTGGCTCGAGATCACGCGTGCCGACACCGAGCGCTTCGCGATCTCGGCGCGCAGTGGCTTGATCTGCTCCGCCTTCGCCGTCCCGAGGCGATCCTCGAGCTCCGCGATCTGCGCGGTTGCAGCGGCGCGCTCGACGAGCGCAGGCGTTCCGCTGGCGAGTCCAACCGACCGCCGCTTGCCGGCGATCGAGACGTCCATGGTCTTCGCCGGTGCCCCGAGTCGCGCGTAGATCATCGTGCGCTGGCCCGGACGCGCTGACTTGATCGTGCGCGGATAGACCCACGTGGCGCCCGGCACATCGACCGCGACATCGGTGAGCACGCGCTCGCCGAGGCCGCTCGCGACGTCCGCGAGGCCCGCATCGAGATCGAGCACCGCACCGGTGCGCGGCAACCCGGCCTGGACGAGCGAGGTCGCGAGATGCTCGTCGCGGATGCCGCCGGCGAGGACGATATCGATCCGCTCGACCTTCGAGGTCGCGAGCTGCTTGGTCTGCGTCACGAGCGCAGCACCACTCGCGCCCGCAGTCAGTACGCCGTCGGTGACCACCACGACGCGAGCGCTCGGCGTCCGCATCGTGGCGAGCGCCTGGCCGAGGTCGGACGCACCGGCCGCACCACGCGCGATCATGGTGGCGACCTGCGCGTCACCGAAGCCACTCGCCGCGCCGCGATAGATCGCCTGCGTGTCCTGATCGAACGCGAGCACCTCGATCGGCATCGCGCCGCCGTAGCTCTTCGCGAGCGTGCCGACGAGATCGCGGATCGTGCGCGCGTAGCGCTCGAACCCGAGGGCGCGTGAGGCGCTGGTATCGACGAGCAGGGTCATCGCAGCCGGCGTGTCCCGGGCGACCTGCGCCTGATCGAACGCCGAGATCTGCGCGACGACATACGTGCCTGCGGTCAACGCCTCGGCGCTGGTCGCGGCGCCCGACACAAAGTCGACATCCGGCTTCCAGTTGCGCTTCGACAGCGTCTGCATCGCGCGCACACCATCGACACCGGTCGCATCGAGCGACACGTCGACGCGCTCGACCTTCGGGAGCCCGCGCAGCGGCAGCACGTAACGTGCACCCGGCAGCTCCTGGCTGAACGAGATCACCAGGTGCTTCTGTGCCTTGGCGGCGATCGGAAACACGCGTGCGCTGAACTGGTTGCCAGCCGCCTTCTCGAGCAAGGCCGGATCCTGGCGGCGGTGGAGGAAGTCCTCGTACGCGCGGCGCGCGAGCTGCTTCTCGACCACCTCCGCTTCCATCCACGTGTCGCCGTTCTGCATCGCGAACCGCGAGACCGCGGCACCCGACGGCAGCGTGATCGAGAACGTCCCCTCGCGGATCCGGTTCTCGGTGTTCTCGAAGTAGAGGTGAAGCTCGGTGAACGCGAGCGGACCCTGCAGCACGGCCTTCGCCTCGACCCGGGTCACCAGCAGGCCCGAGCCATCGGTCGCGGTCAGCGACCACGGCGCCTCCTGCGCCTCACCCGCGATCTGCGACGACGTCGCGATCTGCGGCAACGTCACCGCCGCGACCTGGGTCGGGGCCGGCGGCGCCGCCTTGCGTGCCACCGGACCGGACGTCGGCTTCTGCAACGGCCGCGGCGCGGGCGCGCCCTCTCCGCGGGTCGTGCACGCAACACACAGGGCAAGGAGCGTCGAGCGGAGCTTCATCACTCCTGTCCAACGCACCACCCGAGATCGCGGTCTCGCCCGTGTGGATTCGCCCGAGAAAGTGGAGACCGTCCCTTTCGGCGCTGTAGTTCCGCGAGGTTGGCCGACGAGAGTTGAAAGAGTGGAAAGCGTCCCTATCTCAGGGCGAAGCCCGAGGGGGCGGCGAGATCGCCCACGAAGGCGACGGTCCCCGACAGCCAGCCGACCCACAGGGCTCCGAGGACCTCGCGCCGCCAGGTCGCGAGGGCCGGCAGGGCCGCGGCGGCTTCGAGGCCACGTTCGTCGACGGTGCGTGCGAACTCCTCGGCCTCGGAGCGGGTGACGAGGAGCCGGGGGGCGACGCGCGTGCGATCGGAGACGAGCTGCACGATCGCGATCAGGAACTCGGCCCACCGCTGCGCGCGGGCGCTCGGGGATCGCGAGAGGCTGAGGACCGGGACGTCGGCGGGCCGCGCGGCGGTGAGCGCTGCGACCAGCTCGTCGGCGCGTTGCTTGGCGATCGGCGACATGCCCTTGGTGTTGCGCACGGCATTCGCGTGCGGGGGCCGCGTGCGCGCGAGCTCGAGGAGCACCTTCTCGTGGAGGACCTGACCGAGCGGCCGATCCATCTCGACCGCCGTGCGGTGCCGCCAGGCCGCGAGCGAGATCGCCGCGGCGAGGCCCTGGACATCGAGCCCGCGCAGGCTGCCGAGGTGGCTCCATGCGGTCTCCGGCGTCACCTGGGTGGCCGCGACCGCGTCCGCGGCGACGAGCGTGCTCTCCGCGAGGGCCCACGCCATCCGCTCGCCGAGCCGGTCTCGCATGAGTGCCCAGATCGCCGGGAGATGCCGAACATCTGAATCCGCATAGGCGAGCTGAGCATCCGAGAGAGGGCGCTGTCCCCAGTCGGTCCACTGCTGCTCCTTGCCGAGCGCCAGCCCGAGCAGCTCGTTGGCGAGCGAGGCAAGGCCGACCTGATCGCCGATCCCGGCGAACGCGGCCATCAGCTGGGTGTCGACGACGGCCGGCATCGCCACCCCGAACCGCGTCGCGAGCAACGCGAGATCCTGCCGGGGCGCGTGGGCCACGACGCAGGGATGGGCCGCTAGGGCCCGGATCACGGGGCCGACGTCGACCGCGAGGGGATCGAGGATCGCCACCGTCGGAGGGGTCGCGACGATCACGGTCGCCGGGACATCCAACCGGGAGTCATGAGGCAGCCACGAGACCTGGACGAGGCAGAGCGTCGGAACCAGCCGATCCTGCGCCAGGAATTCGAGATCGAACGTCGCAAGTGGCGCGCGACTGAGGGCCGCGGCGATCGCCGCGACCTCAGCCTCATCGGCGACCGGCATCACGCACTCACGATACCACCCACCCCGCACGAACAAGCGCGGGACATCAGGGTAGATTCCGCCCCAAGGACATGACGATGCACAACAGCTTCGGAAGCAAGGCGCACATCGCCGTCGGCTCGGACAAGGTCGAGCTCTATCGCCTCGACGCACTCATCAAGGCAAATGTCGGCGACGTCGCCACCCTGCCCTACTCGCTGCGCATCTTGCTCGAGAACCTCCTCCGCTACGAGGACGGCAAGACGGTCAACCCGATCGACATCGAGCGCGTCGCGTCCTGGAACCCCAAGGTTCGCTCCGAGCACGAGATCCAGCTCCGCCCCGCGCGCGTGCTGATGCAGGACTTCACCGGCGTTCCCGCCGTGTGTGACCTCGCCGCGATGCGCGACGCGTTCGTGAAGCTCGGGTTGCCCGGCAACGCGATCAACCCGCTCCGGCCCTCGGACCTCGTGATCGATCACTCGGTCCAGATCGACGAGTACGGCACGCTCGGCGCGTTCCGCAAGAACGTCGACCTCGAGTACCAGCGCAACCACGAGCGCTACCTGTTCCTCCGGTGGGGCCAGCAGGCGTTCGCGAACATGAAGGTCGTGCCGCCCGGCACCGGCATCTGTCACCAGGTCAACCTCGAGTACCTCGCGAAGGTCGTGTTCACCGAGGTCCGCGACGGCGTCACGATCGCGTATCCGGACTCGCTGGTTGGCACCGACTCGCACACCACGATGATCAACGGCCTCGGCGTGTTCGGCTGGGGTGTCGGTGGCATCGAGGCCGAAGCCGTCATGCTCGGCCAGCCGATGGCGATGCTGATCCCCGACGTCGTCGGGTTCGAGCTCACCGGCCAGCTGCCCGCGGGCGCGACCGCGACCGACCTCGTCCTCACCGTCACCCAGATGCTCCGCAAGAAGGGCGTCGTCGACAAGTTCGTCGAGTTCTACGGCTCGGGCATCAGCGCACTGTCGCTCCCCGACCGCGCGACGATCGCGAACATGGCGCCCGAGTACGGCGCGACGATGGGCTTCTTCCCGGTCGACGGCGAGACCCTCAATTACCTCCGGTTCACCGGTCGCGCCGAGTCGCACGTGCAGCTCGTCGAGCGCTACTGCAAGGAGAACATGCTGTGGCATGACCCGAGCGCCAAGCTCCGGTTCATCGACTCGCTGTCGCTCGACCTGTCGACCGTCGAGCCGTCGCTCGCGGGTCCGTCGCGCCCGCAGGATCGCGTACCGCTCGCCGGCTCGCGCCGCGCGTGGCGTCGCGCGGTCCACGGTCTGCTCGGCGACAAGAGCGGCGCCGACGCCGCGGCGATCGACACGTGGTCGGGCGAAGGCGGTCACGCCGCACCGGCGATGCCGCCAGGCAATCTCGGCGTGACCCACCCGGTCACCACCGACAAGGGCACGTTCGACCTCGGTCACGGCGCGGTCGTGATCGCGGCGATCACGAGCTGCACGAATACCTCGAACCCCTCGGTGCTGATGGCTGCGGGCCTGCTCGCGAAGAAGGCCGTCGCCAAGGGCCTGACCACCAAGCCGTGGGTCAAGACGTCGCTCGCGCCCGGCTCGCAGGTCGTCACCGACTACCTGAAGGAAGCCGGCGTGATGTCGGAGCTCGAGAAGCTCGGCTTCTTCCTCGCGGGCTACGGCTGCACCACGTGCATCGGCAACTCCGGCCCGGTCCACGACAACATCGCGCAGGCGGTCAAGGACGGCAACCTCGTCGTCACCTCCGTGCTCTCCGGCAATCGTAACTTCGAAGGTCGCGTGAACCCGGTCGTGCGCGCGAACTATCTCGCGTCACCGCCGCTCGTCGTCGCGTACGCGCTCGCGGGCACGATGAACATCGACATGGAGACGGAAGCCCTCGGCATCGGCAGCGACGGCAAGCCGGTCTACCTGCGCGACGTGTGGCCGTCGCCCGCCGAGGTCGCCGAGACCATGCGCAAGGCGATCCATCGCGAGCAGTACGAACGCCGCTACGCAGCGGTCCTCGACGGCGACGCCGACTGGCGTGCCCTGCAGGTTCCCGCCGGTGACACGTTCACGTGGGATGACGCCTCGACGTACATCCGCAAGCCGAGCTTCTTCGACGACCTCGGCCCGACACCGAAGCCGCTGACCGACATCGCGGGCGCCCGCGTGCTCGCGATCCTCGGTGACTCGGTCACCACCGATCACATCTCGCCCGCCGGCAACATCGCCAAGGGCAGCCCCGCCGCGCGCTACCTCGATGCGCACGGCGTCAAGCCGGCGGACTACAACCAGTACGGCGCGCGCCGCGGAAATCACGAGGTGATGGTGCGCGGCACGTTCGCGAACATCCGGCTCAAGAACCTGATGCTCGCCGGCGTCGAGGGTGGCTTCACCCGCCACATGCC
Source organism: Myxococcales bacterium (assembly GCA_028287135.1). GTDB lineage: Bacteria > Myxococcota_A > Polyangia > Haliangiales > Haliangiaceae > JABFXX01. The sequence continues at coordinate 11,055 of JAQBQE010000041.1, read as the reverse complement.
GAAGGACGGCAGCGCGTTCGACCAGCTGCCGATCTACGACGCAGCCATGCGGTACGCGGCGGAGAACGTGCCGTTGATCGTGATCGCCGGTGACCAGTACGGTACCGGCAGCTCGCGTGACTGGGCGGCGAAGGGCACGCTGCTGCTCGGCGTCCGCGCCGTGATCGCGAAGAGCTTCGAGCGCATCCATCGCTCGAACCTGATCGGCATGGGCGTGATCCCGATGGTGTTCAACCCGGGCGAGGACGCGACCACCCTGGGCCTCACCGGCAACGAGGTGTTCTCGATCGACGGCATCATGTCGGGGATCGCTCCCAAGAAGCGCCTGACCGTGAAGGCCGACAACAAGACATTCACCGTGATCGCGCGCATCGACACCCCCCAGGAGGTCGAGTACGTGATCCATGGTGGCATCCTGCAGTACGTGCTGCGACAGCGCGCCGTGGCTGCCGCGGGCGGCTAGGGGCTGTCCCTACTTCGTAGACGTCGAGGTAGACGTCGTCGTAGTCGTGGACCTTGACGGCGACGGCGGCGTGGACCTGGTCGGAAGATCGTTGACCGAATCCGGACGCAACCGTGGAGGAGATGGGGCGCATGGGGGTGGTCTGACGCCGACCAGCTCGAAGCACTACAGAGTGCTCGTGGCGAGGCGATGGGATGCGCCGCGTCGCAGACGTGTTGAGGGGGGGCCGGGCTGACGTGAGCGGCGACGTCCACGCCGCCGTCGCCGTCAAGGACCACGACCACGACCACGACCACGACCACGTCTACGTCTTCGGCGCCCCAGATTTCCGGGCAAACTCCAACGCCGATCCTGGCCACGCCCGAGCTGATACCCTCGTGGCGTGGGCGATTCCGCTGATCCGGTCGAGATCGGCGAGGTCGTCGAGGGCCGGTACAAGATCCTCCAGCTCGTCGGCCGCGGGGGCATGGGCTCGGTGTTCCTCGCCGAGCACTGGCTGATCAAGCGGCGCGTCGCGATCAAGTTCCTCCACCGCGAGCTGATCACCGACGCGGACATGATCCGCAGGTTCATGAACGAGGCGCTCGCCGCGGGCACGCTCGGGCACCCGAACATCGTCGAGGCCACGGACATGGGGTTCACCAAGAGTGACATCCCGTACATCGTGTTCGAGTACGTCGATGGCACATCGCTGACCGAGGAGGTCGGTCGCGTCGGCGCCCTGCCCGTGCGCCGCGCACTGCGGATCGCCGCGCAGATCGCGTCCGCGCTCGAGGCCGCGCACAGCGCCGGCATCGTGCACCGCGACCTCAAGTCGGAGAACGTGTTCGTCACCGACAAGGACGACATGCTCGATCACGTCAAGGTGCTCGACTTCGGCATCTCGCGCTTCCTCGCCGCGAGCGATCGCACCGCGCTCGGCGACATGACGATGGGCACGCCCGAGTTCATGGCGCCCGAGCAGATCACGAGCCCCGAAAGCGTCGACAAGCGCGCCGACATCTACGCGCTCGGTGTCGTCCTCCACGAGATGCTCGCCGGCAGCGTTCCGTTCCCGTTCGTCGGCACGCGCGGCGACCTGGACGCGACCCACGCCCTGCTGCACCGGATCCTCGGCGAGATCCCGCCATCGATCGACCGCGCGGATGCGCCGCCCGGCCTGGCCGAGATGATCACGGACAAGCTGCTCGCCAAGGATCCGGCGGACCGCTACGCGTCGATGCGAGACGTCCGCGGTGCCCTCGACGCGTTCGCAAGCGTGACGAGCCGGACCAAGACGATCACCATCCCGCCGCGGGTCGAGCCCGCGTCCGACGAATTCGTCGTCGCGGGGCTGTCGGATTCCAGCGCCAGCCGGAACGCCCTCGGGGTCGACGACCTCGCGCGCGAGGTCAAGCAGCTCGGCAAGCGGTGGACGATCGTCGCGGGCGAGCTTCGGCTCGAGCTGTTCAATCTTTCGATGGCGCGGCTCGCGGAGGTCGTCAGTCACACCGCCGCGATCGCCGACGAGACCGACCAGCACCCGAAGATCACGATCGACTTCCCCCGGCTCAGCCTGGTCATCCGGCCCGAGGCGACGCAGTTCAGCGCGGTCGATCTCGTGTTCGCGGCCCGGATCGAGCAGTGGCTGCTCGCCCACGGCTGGTAGCGACTACGGCGTCAGCTCGAACGCGCCGATGTCGAGCGCGGGGCCCTGCGGACGCGGCGTGCCGTCGTGATCGTGATCGGTCGAGAGCCCCGCCGACGGCATCGCCGCATTCACGGCCGGGCTCGTCGGCTTGAGGTGGTAGTTGCGGGTAAGTGGATCGACGAGCTGCGGGTCGACCATGAGGTTGGTCGTCCCCGGTGCGGTCACGGCGGTCGGATAGAGGATGTTGTGGTTGAGGTTTGGGCAGGTCGAGCAGTTGACCGCCACATTCCCGGAGGTACTGACGATCACGTTGTTCTCGATCGCGTAGTCACCCTCATAGTCAAACGAGATCGCGGTTTGAGCGACAACGAAGGTGTTGAACGCAATGTTCACCTGATCTCCAGTGCCTCGCAGATAGAGGAAAGCGTTCGAGAATACCGAATTGGTGATCCGGGTGCGGTCATACAGATGCACTCGCGCCGGTGAAGCACCCGTACTGGTGATCACGAGCTGGTCGGCATCGACTGTCGTTCCCGCATTTGACGTCATCGCAATATTCGCCTGATCGACGGTGAACGAGACCCGGCGCATCGTCGCGATACAGTCGTAGAGGTAGAGGGCCCTCGACGGAGAAGACGAGACCTTCACGCGAGTCATCGTCAGGTCTCCCCCCAGCAGGTAGGGTCCCGAGGTACCGAAGCCGCCGCACAGAAAAGCCTTGGTCGAGAGGTCGATGTCGAGGTCCCGCATCGTCAGAGTGCCACCGCGGCCAATCATGACGGTCGCGCTCTTGTTCGCGTCGCCCGCCAGCACAACCCCGACCTCCCCGACCAGCGTCACCGAGCCGCTCGCGATCGCGAGCTCCTGTACGTACCTGCCTGGCGCGAGACGCACGGTCGAGCGCAGACCGTTCGACAACGCCAGCATGAAGGCTTGCGGCAGCGAGCAGGGTGCGAGCTGTGTGCAGGGCGCGGTACCCGGCCCGGTAGCCGACGCGTAGAGCACCTCGCTCTGGGCAAAGCAGCGCCCGACGTCGACATCGCAGACCTTGCTCTCGCACTCGGCGTCTGCGGTGCAACCACGACACTGGTGGTCGTCCTGATCGCAGATCGGCGCGGCCTCGGTGCACTCCGCGTTGGTCTGACACGTGACACAGCCGTCGACCGCGTCGCTGCATCCGAGCGAGCACTGCACGAGATCGTAGTTCGTCCCGTCGGCATTGCAGCGAACGTCGACGTCGTCGCGGCATGCCGCGTGCTCGCTCGGCGTACACGCCACCGCGATGCAGGTGTCAGGCGTGCCACCCAGCGCGCCATCGACATCGCAGAACGGCAGTGCCGGATCACCGCACGAACCGTCCGCACACGACCGCGGGTTCGGAGCCGTGCACGCAAGCCCGAGCAATCCCATCACCATGAGCCCGACGTTCCGGACTGCCACCACCGCTCGATGTCGCTGCATGGCGCGCATCCTACGTGACCGGACCGCGCCAGACCACGGCAACGAGGCAGATGAGCCGCCCCCCCGGACCACCGCATGTCGTGGTGGTGCAGTTCGCATCAGCGAGACCCGGTGCCGGTGCGCGGCAGCCGGAGCTTCGGTCGCGGGATCAGGCCCCACGCCTTGGCCTTGTCCGCGAACGTCGACTTGGCCATCCCGAGATGACTGGCCGCCGCGCGGATCGAGCCATGCCGTGCGAGCGCCTGCTCCATCGCGCCGCGCAACATCGCCTGGTACGGGACGAGCTGATCCGGACTGCCGTTCGCGATCTGGGCGATCTGCGCGAGCTGAGGATCGCGACCGAACCGGAGCTGAGGGAAGAAGTCCGCCGGCCCGAGCTCGACCCCACCGAGCGCGACCGCACGATCGACGGCATGCCGCAGCTCACGAACGTTGCCCGGCCACGGGTAGCCGGCGAGCACCTTCCAGGCGTCCTCGGTGACGTGCTTCTCGCCGTGCTCGGGCGCGAGGTTGCGCAGCATCCCCTCGACGAGCCCGACGAGGTCCCCCATGCGTTCGCGCAGCGGAGGGAGCGAGAGGATGACGGTCGCGAGGCGGTGGTAGAGGTCGACCCGCAGCTTCGACGACTCGGTGCCGAGCCCGTCGAGCCGGTTGGTCGCCGACACGATCCGGGTATCGACCGCTCGTTCGCTGCCGCCGCCGACCCGACGCACCCGCCGTGACTCGAGCGCGCGCAGCAGGTGCGGTTGCATCTCGAGCGGCAGCTCTCCGATCTCATCGAGGAACAGCGTTCCGCCGTGAGCCTCGACGAAGTAGCCATCGCGGTCGTTCATCGCGCCCGTGAACGAGCCCTTCTCGTGCCCGAACAGCTCCGACGCGATCAGCTCGCGTGGGATGCCGCCGCAGTTGACCGCGACGAACTTGCCGGCGACCCGGCGCGAGGCCTCGTGGATCACGCGCGCGAGGAGATCCTTGCCGGTGCCGGTCTCACCGACGATCATCACGTTGCAATCGCTCTGCGCGGCACGCAGTGCCTGATCGATCGTCGTGCGCAGCGCCGGATCGTGACCGCGCAGCGCCTCGAGCGCACTCGTCGGATCCGGACCGGGCCCTGCGATCGCCACGAGGGTGGTCCGCCCGATCGAGAGATAGGAGCCGACGCGGAGCTCGGCTGCCTCGACCGCGTTGCCGTCGATGTACGTTCCGTTGCGCGAGTCGCGATCACGCACGAGGATCGCGCCACCCGGTCGGCGCTCGAGGATGCAGTGGATCTGCGAGACACATGCGTCGTGGATCACGAGGTCGCAGCTCTCACCGGAGCCGAGCACCCAGCGCCGCGAGGTGATCGAGAGCGGGTGCTCGGCTCCGTCGCGGGTGGATCGAAGTCCGACGACCATCCCCGCGCGTCGGGTATCGGCGGCGAGGGATTGAGTGGCGTTGCTATCAAAGGTCACGAGGTCCTCCGGCGTGGCAGTGGGCGATGGCTATCGTTGCGTTCGGCTACGCGTTGCGTATCCGAGGCGCGTGCCGTCGTAACCGCGCGAAACACGGTCGTCCGCTGTCCGGAGTGTCCGGAGCATCACCCGCTCGCGGACGCGACAGCAGACCTCACCTCACGCGTGGAGCGGCATGACCAGAACGCTGCCGTCGCCCTCGGCCTGCTCGAGCCACGCGATCTGACAAGCGAACGCTTCGTGGGCCGCGGCGACCATGCGATCGGCTGCCGCCGGAGACCTTGCTACGTGCTCGAGCTCGAGCCGGAGCTCGCGCCACAGATCACCCGTGTCACCGTCGTACGCCGCGAGATACGAGCCGGCAACTGCAAGCTCGTCAGGGAGTGTGGCTGCGAGGTGGTCGCGCAGCGCCCCGTGGTGAAGCGTGAGTCGTTCGATGACGTAGAGCCAGCCCAGGGACTGGGCAGCGCTCGAGAATCGATCGATGTGCTGGCGTCGCGACAGCCGTACGAAGTCTGCAGCCGTCAGTCCGAGCGCGAGCAGGTCGTCCGCGATCCGGCCGGTCTTGATCCGGGGTGCCACGAACCCGAGCGCGACGTGGCCCGACAAGGCGAGTGCCTCCTCGAACGGCGACTCGAATCCATAGAGGCTGGTCAGGTAGGCGCGATAGGCCGCCACCGTGGGCTGCGCCAGCGGGCCGAACAGGAGGCGGTCGACGGTCGCGTGGTGAGCATGGGTCGAGACCGCGAGGCGCGAGAGGATGGAGGTCTGCAGATCGACCTCTAGCCGGCGGCGCGCTGGGGTGCGAGCTCACCGCGGGCGCGCAGCACCGTCAACCAGCGGTGCTGGGCGTGAAATGCTTCCTTCGCACCCTCGACGATCGCATCGGCGGCACCGGCGTCCCGCGCCACCTCGCCCAGCGCGAGGCCAAGCGTTCGCAAGCGTTCACCGGCACTGCCCTCGTAGGCAGCCAGGTACGCGCGCGCACCTGTCATCGTGGAAGGTAGCTGGCTCACGAGGTGCCGGAGCACCAGGCCGTGAACCAGTGCACTGCGCTCGACGACATAGAGCCAGCCGAGCGCGCGCGTGGCGGTGGAGAATCGGGATGGGAGGTGGAGCCGAGGGAGCTCCACGATCTCTCCCGCGGTCATCCCGAGCGCGACCAGATCGCGCGCGAGGAGCGACATCCGGTTGCGTCCACGAAGCACGGCCGGATCGATCCCCGGCGTGTGCGCGATCGCTGCTTCGACGGGAGCCTCGAATCCGAAGATGCGCCCGAGCAGGCCCCGACACCTCGCGGCGCTCGGTTCCTGGAGGATGCCGAGACGATCGGCATCGGCGGCTGCGTGGTGAGAGCGGGTCTCGAGCGCGACCCGGAGCAACATCCACGATGGCTGATCCACGCGTGAGCACCCATGCAAAGACCGTATCCCTCCCATCGGCGACACGAATACCTGCTCGTTCGCCAGGGGCGACGCGGCTCACTTTCGGTCGTCGATTCGCGTCGTTCGTTCGATCACGAGAGATCGGCGACGGTGGACCTGGTCGACGCCGGCAAGGTGCACGACCGCCGAATGCGGGGACACCGTACAGGCCTGGCCGCAGCGCCCGCGCGCGGTGCGACAGATTTGCGCCAGGCCTACGTGTCATACCGTACGAGGTGTCACGGAGTTAGGGAAAGCCGACGGGGGCACGTCGGGTGCATGCCTCGATAGCGCATCCGAGGTGAGCGAACCCGTGCCGCCGGAGCCACCGCCTGTCCCCACCGAGGAGGATCCCTGCCCGACGGTTCGATTCGGCGTGCCATGCACGCGTCCCAACGGCCACCAGGGACAGCATCAACACGTTCCCCTCAACGGGGCCGCCATGCTGAGCTGGAGCTGATCACGTGTTCAAGGCACTGATCGTCGACGACGATGCGACCAGCTCGGCCGACGTGCGAACCGCCCTGGCCGACGCCGGGTGCGTCGACATCGAGACCGCGGGGTACGACCAGGCCGTGCAGCTCCTCGATGCCGGCGCGGCCACCGGTGCGTTCGACGTCGCGGTGCTGAACCTGGTCGGGGCGGATCTCCAGCGGCTGCAGAGGCTCGCACGGATCGTGCGCGAGCTCCCTCTCGTCGTGATCTGCGACGAGCGTCACATCGAGGCTGTACTGCTCGCCGGTGCGTCCGAGTGCGTGACGACGCCGGTCCGAGCACGCGAGCTTCTCGGTCGGATCCGCGCTGCGCTCCGCGATCGCGCCGAGGTGCGGCATCGCGTGTATCGAGAGCGCCGGAAGTCGGAGCGGATCGTTGCGCTCCAGCGCGAGAAGTCGAACCTCGAGCGAGGGGCGTGCGTGGATCCGTTGACCGGGGTGGCTAACCGGAGGCACACGCTCGCGTTGCTCGACTCCGAGTGGCGACGCTCCGCGCGCGATCAGGCCCCCCTCGGTGTCGTGATGATCGATCTCGACTGCTACCACGCCTTCAACGAGCAGTACGGCCACCTCGGCGGTGACGAGTGCCTGCGACGCGTGTGCGAGGCGATGGTCCACTGTCTCCGTCGCCCGTCCGATCTGCTCGGGCGCTACGGCGGCGAGGAGTTCATCGCGCTACTGCCGGGGACTGACGCCGTCGGCGCAAAGATCGTTGCCGAGCGGCTGCGCGTCGCCGTGGAGGCACTCGGCATTCCGCATGCCGCGTCATCGTGCGCGCCGGTGGTCACGATCACCGCTGGCTTCGCCTCGCTCCGGGCGACCGGTGACCTCGCGATGGATCGGTTGATCGCGGTCGCGGATGCCGCGCTCCTGCGGGCCAAGGCGCAGGGGCGCAACCGGATCGAAGGCGATGCGCCGCTGGTCCAGCCGTCGCGGATGTCGGCGCAGAGGTGGGAGCGGTTCGAGCCGGTGCACGCCGATCCGTGGTTTGCCGACCAGATCCCCACGTGCCTCAGCGAGGCGCACGCCGGCGCACGCGCCATCATCCAGGCGCTCCGCGACGACGAGCCCCGGGTCATCCTGCGCACCGCGACCGCGCTGCTGTCGACAGCGCGCGAGCTGGGGCTCGCAACCCTCGAACAGCTGATCGCGGATCTCGAGCGCGCTGCCTCCGCCTCGGAGGTGACCGCCGCACGCGAGGCGGCCGACGCGCTGATCCAGTACGTCACGCATGTCCAGGTCGTGTACCGGCGCAGTCACGAACCGGCCCACCCGGTCGCGTCCTGACTCAGAGATCGGTCGGCGGCGCGAGCGCTGCCAGGATCGCCGCCAGGGTGGCGGGCTTCACGAGATGCGCGTGAAACCCGGCCTCCTTCGTGCGCTCCACATCGCCCACGTGTCCGTACCCGGTCAGCGCGACGAGCCGCGTGGTGAGCTCGGGACACTGCGCGCGTAGCTCGTGCGCGAGCGTCACCCCGTCGATCCCGGGAAGCCCGAGATCGACGAGAGCGACGTCGGGCCGGTGCTCGCGGATCATGGCGAGCCCGCGGTAGCCATCGGCGGCCGTCATCACCGCGTGGCCGCGCGACCTCAGCAGATCGGCGACCAGCTCGCGTGCATCCTCGTTGTCATCGATCACGACGGTGCGCAGCTGCGGCGACGACCCACGCGCGAGCGGCTTCATCGCCTCGCTCCGCGTGCGGGCGACCACGACATCGTCCGAGCCCTCGAGCGGCAGCATGATCTCGAACGTGCTCCCGGCGCCGCGGCCCGCACTGTGCGCGCGGATCGTTCCACGGTGCATCTCGATCAGCTTGCGAGCCAGCGCGAGCCCGAGGCCCAGGCCTCCCGAGCCATCGGAGCGGACGCGCTCCTGCACGAACATGTCGAAGATCTTCGGCATCAGCTCGGCCGGGACGCCGATGCCGCTGTCCGAGACCCGCACGAAGGCACGTTCCCGCTCGATGCCGCAGACGACCTCGATGGCGCCGCCGCGCTCGGTATAGCGAGCTGCGTTGTTCAGGAGGTTCGTGATGATCTGGATCAGGCGCACCTGATCCGCGACGACGCGGATCGGGGCCTCGGCGATCACCGTCGACAGCACGTGCCCGCGTTGCTCGATCGCCGGTCGGCTCGTGGCGATCGCGTCGGCGACCACCGTTCGCAGATCGATGGGCTCGGGACGGAGCTCGATCTTGTTGGTATTGATCCGCGACACGTCGAGCAGGTCCTCGACGAGCCGGGTCAGCATGTGGGTCTGCCGGTCGAGGATGTCGAGCGTTCGCGCGCTCAGCGGCAGATCGGGATTCTCGCGGGCGAGATCGATCGCCGTCCGCATCGGCGCGAGCGGATTGCGCAGCTCGTGCCCGAGGATCGCGAGGAAGCTGTCCTTTCTGCGATCGATCTCGGCGAGCGCGGTGTTGAGCCGCGCGAGCTCCTCCTTCGCCGCGTGCTCGTGCTCCATCTGCTTGCGCAGTGCTTCCGTCTCGTAGTCGCGGCGGGCAGCATCGAATTCGCGCTGGAACCGCTCCGAGGCGAGCTCCTCGGTTCGATCCTGGAGCGTCACGAACACCGACGTCTTGGCGAGCAGGATCGCGGGCTCGAGCGGCTTGTACAGGAAGTCGACGGCGCCGAGCTGGTAGGCTCGCAGCACCGCGGCCGGATCCTGCTCGCCCGCGGTCACGAAGATGATCGGCAGGTGTCGGGTGCGCTCACGCCCGCGGATCAGCTCCGCGGTCTCGAACCCGTTCATGTCGGGCATCTGGACGTCCATCAGGACGAGCGAGAAGTCCTTCTCGAGCAGATGCGCCAGGGCCTCGCGCCCGGACCCGGCCTTGACCAGGGGGCGCTGGAGTGGTGCCAGGGCGACCTCCAGCGCGATCAGGTTCGCCGGAACATCGTCGACGATCAGGATCTGACCGCGCATCGAGATCGGCTGCGTCGCGACGTCCTCGATCAGGATCGGAACGGCCATGTCGGCGGTGGTGGGCATCGAACGGGGCAAGGTGCCCCTTCGAAGCGTAACGGATTCACCCTCGTTGCCCCGGCCCCAACGCTGACCTCACGTCGAGACGTGGCTCACGGAGTCGTCGGCATGGTGCGCGCGAACGCACGGTCCGGTACCGAGCCCGGCTACATGTCAGCGCGGCGAGATCACCAGGCGTGCGTGAACGAGTCCATGAACGCCTTCGCCACGCGCTCGAGGTCTTCCTTGGGCGCGACCTTCTGCAGGCTCTCGACGTCGAGCGCCTGATCCTTGTACGACGCGATCACACGGATCATGTTGACGCCGTCGTTGTAGAACAGCGTGTACGCGTTCGTGTACGCAGCCGCGGTGTTCTGATCGTCGTCCTTCTCGGTCAGCGAGCCGAGCTGGTAGACGAAGATCGCCGGAGCACCGTTGAGATCGGTAGCACCGAGCTCGAACGTGGTCCGCTTGTCGCGGAGGACCTCGATCGGTACGAGATCCTTGAGCAGCGCGTCCTTGTCCCACGCCTCGACCTTCATCGGCTTGCAATCGATGCAGCGACTCGCCTTGACCGTGATCGACAGGATGGGACGCGCCTCGGTGCGGTACCGGACGTCCATCCCGAGCGCCTTGTCGTTGCGGACCTCCTTCTTGAACCCGGGGAACTCGAGCGCGACCATCTTCGCGGCCTGCGCATCATCGAGCTGCGCGGTGGTCTTGTTCGGCGGCGTGCCGGTGTTTGCCGGCAGCTTGATGGGCGCCGGCGCGGGGTCGGCGACGGAGGTGTTCGCCGAGCCCGAGCCGACCGGTACGGGGTCCACGGTGGCCGAGCCAACCGCGCTGGAGCCAGCCGAGCCGGAGCCGGTTGATGGCGCCTTCTTGTCCGTCTTGCAGCCAGTAGCCGTGGCGAGGATTGCGACGAGGATCAGGGTACGCACGAGCACGTAGCGTAGCATCACCGATACGGAAAAACGGGCCCGCGTTGCCGTGGACACGTCAGACGATCGAGATCGCGGTTCGCTCTACTCGAACGCGTGGCGGCTGAGCGCCGAGGTCTTCAGCGCCGGGTGGTAGTCCGACGGCGCGTGCGTACGCTTCGTGCCGGTGCCCGTGAAGGCGGCCGGGCGCGGCTGGCACCAGAAGTAGTCGGCACCCCTCGTC
>JAQBQE010000040.1 GCA_028287135.1 Myxococcales bacterium | reverse complement strand
GGTCGGCTTGCGGTAGACCTCGGTCGAGCCGCACCACACCGCGACCAGGCGATCGCAGCCGTTCGTCGTCTTGAAGTTGGTGATGTCCTCCATCAGCTGCTCGGCAAGATGCATCTTGGAGGTGCCCTTCTTGACGTTGGGCCCATCGAGTCTCTTGACGTACGCCTGCTCGAACACGGCGGTCATCGGCTTGATCGCCTCGAGCTCGGCCTTGATCGGTAGCAGGTGCTTGTGCTCGTCGAGGACGCCGGCGCGCATCGCGGCCTGGTAGGCGTTATCCGGGAAGATGTCCCAGCCGCCGAACACGATGTCGTCGAGCTTCGCGAGCGAGACGTAGTCCTTGATCGCCGGCGAGTTGTTGTCGGTGCGCTTGCCGATGCGGATGTGACCGAGCTGGGTCAGCGAACCGATCGGCTTGCCGATGCCCTGGCGGATCGCCTGGACGCCCGCGATGAAGGTTGTCGCGACCGCCCCCATGCCTGGCAACAGGATGCCGAGCTTCCCGCTCGCGGCCTTGACGTCGACGCCTTTCTTGAGGGGCATGTGCAGACTCCAGCTGTTGAAGAAAGCTGGAAATTGCACCACGCACGCGTGCCTGTCCATAGGAAGGGACCGAACGTGACGGCAAACACTGTTGTGTCGAAGTTTCGACAGGTTCTCGTCGAGCGCCTAGGTCACGCGAACAGCGGCTTCAGCGCGGCAGGATCGTTTGTCATGATGCCGTCCGCGCCGAGCTCCAGCAGGCGTGCCGCTTCTTGCCGATCGTTGATCGTCCAGAAATCGACCCGCAGCCCGAGGCTGTGGCACTTCGCGATGAACGGAGCGCGATCGAACCGGATCGGACCCTGATTCACCGGGATCTGCGCGGCCGTCCCGGTCAGCGGGAGCTGGCGCCACAGCAGCGCAGGCATCGCGAGCAGTGTGACGACCTCGCCTTGCGACAGTGCGGTCTCGCCGCGATAGCCGCGACGTCGTACAGCGACCGACGTACGGGTCGCGAAGCTCGCGAGGGTCACGCGATCGGCAGCGTTCGCGCGCTCGACCAGCTCCAGCGTGGCGTCGAGAGCGCGCTCGCCCTTGATGTCCACGTTGATCCGCACCGTTGGAAATGCGGCGAGCACCTCCTCGAACGTGGGCACGGTGATGCCCTTGCCCGCGAACGGCCGGCTGCCATCCGGCGCGACGAAGCCCCAGCCCATGTCGAGCCGGCGAGCCTCCGCGAGATCGATCGCGGCCCACGCGGCGGGCACGGCTGCCATCCGCGCAGCGTTGTCATCGTGGGCAACGATCAGGACGCCGTCGCGGGTCAGGTGGACGTCGGTCTCGAGGACGTCGACGCCGATCTCCATCGCACGCTCGAACGCGGGGAGCGTGTTCTCCGGCTGCTCCGCCGACGCCCCACGATGAGCGTAGAGCCGGCGCGGGTGCATCACTTGTCTTCTTCGAGCTCCAGCGCGGCGGCCGGCATCGGCGGTGGGCGTGGGTCACTGACCTGCACCACCTCGACGGCGTACTTGATGTCCTTGTCCGCGAGCGGATGTACGAGGCGAACGTCGACCTCGTCACCGGAGACCTTCTCGATCTGCATGATGACGTTCATGTCGTTGACGCCCTTGGCGACCAGCTTCTCGCCGATCTTGAGGTCGAGCTCCTTCGGGAACTCGGACCGCTTCATCTTCTTCAGCGGGTGCATCGCAGGGTTTCCGAAGGCATCCTTGGCCTTGAGCACGCCGTCGCGCTTGGCGCCCTTCTCGAGCCCCGAGAGCACGGCCTCGAGCCCCGAGAGCATGGCGCCCGACCCGTAGATGAACTCGACCTGGTTCTTCTCGAGCTGCTGGCCTCCGGCAACGGAGAGGTCGACCTTGAGCGTGACTCGGCGTCCCTTCTCGATCTTCACGTGAGCAGGCTACACGTGAGGGAGTCGCGACATCAACGTCCGGGGCTGTGAACCAACTGTCTCTGATCCCGACAGGGAACGACGCGTTTGCGAGAACTTGCGCGCTGGCACGGAAGCAGCACACGATCGCGATCGCTCATGGCTCGTCGCTTCGCAGTTGCCGTTGTGTGTGCGCTCGTTCTCGCCGGTGGGGGCGGGTGCGCCTCGACCAAGGGGCCCGAAGTCCGGGTGCTCGGGGTCAACCAGAAGCTCGGTCCCGCGCCGCGCCGCGAGGTCGTGTTCGTCCAGGTCACGAATCCTGCGAAGCGCACGATGCGGCTGACCAGGCTCGAGTACACGTTCGCCGCGCAAGGCGCGACGGTCTCCACGGGCGAGGTCCCACTGTTCCGCGATGTCCCCGCGGGAGCGGCGGTCGTGGTCGAAGTACCGCTCGAGCTCGCGATCGAAGGACCGATGACACTGCGCGGGAAGCTCACGGCCGAGCTCGATCAGATCGTCCGGATCTTCACGGTTTCCGCGCAGGTCGACGCGAACTGAACAATCCTTGCACAGCGTCGCGCCGCAGGTACGCCCATGTCGGGTGGACCGCAGCCCGCAGACCGATCACAATGGCCGACGCGGTTCATCGATGAACCGTTTTTTGGGAGGCCGATCGATGCGCAGCATCTACCTGGTAGCGATGGTTCTGGCGGCGGCAGCGGTTCAGCCCGCCAGCGCCGACAAGCGCGGCAAGCAAGTTCGCTATCTCGGGATCCATCCGGTCCCGAAGTCCGAGGGCGGCGGCCTCTGCTACATCGAGGGCCCGCACGTCCACATCTTCGCGGCGAACAAGCTCGAGTATCGCGACCACCGCAACCACAACACGTTCGTCGGTGATCCGGTCGCCTATGGCTACGACGGTCCGCGTCATGCGTACCGCGGAAATCACCCGATCCGGATCGACGCGGTCGTCGGCGATGCCGAGGAGGACCTCGAGTTCTGTTACCTCGATGGCCCGCACTACCACTCGTTCACGCCGGCGGCGACGATCGAGGCCGACTTCAAGGTCTCCGGTGACGCGTACTTCTACGTCGCCGAGCCGCCGCCCGCGTACATCGAGGCGCGCCCTGCGATGATCAAGGTCAACGCGATGTACACGCCAATCGCGTACACGCGGCCGGTGATCGAGGTCGAGCCGCCGAGCGGCTGGATCGGTGTTCGGTTCGCCGGACCTGCGGTCGTCGTCAACGAGCGGCCGGCCACGATCGTGCGGCCGGGTGTTCGTGCGGGCGTGGCCATCGGCGCCGAGGTCCATGTCCCGATGCCGAGCCTGAGCGTCAACATCGGGATCGGTAGCCCGGGCGTGATCGTTCGCGATCGCCCCGTCTACATCAAGGAGCGCGGTCGCGGCCACGGCAAGTACAAGCACAAGAAGTGGAAGCACCGCTGAGGTCGATGATGAGGAAGCTGTGGCCCATTCTTCTGGTCGGTGTCCTCGCCTGTGACAAGGGCGGCGCGGCCGGTGGTTCGCGTGACGAGATCATCGCTGCGTGGAAGAAGGGCGGGCTGTCGCCGTCCGCGATGACGCCCGCGACCGTGCCGGTCGGCAAGGACTGCCAGAGCGGTACCGTGGGCGCGATCGACGTCCTGCTCTGCGTGTACCCGTCTGCCGCCGACGCCAAGGCGGCGGAGGAGAGCGGGCTCGCGTGGGTGGGCGATACGACGGGGGCCGCGCAGGCGAACGGCAGCGTGCTGATCGCGATCGCGGATCGCCGCAAGAGTGATCCGACCGGTCGCACGATCAACCAGCTGATGAAGCTGGCGCCGAAGTAGCGTTTTCGTTAGCGTCGCGGCCATGTCATCGATGTGGTCGGCGCTCGCCGACAGAGCGCTCTCCGGCACGCCGATCTCCCGTGACGACGCGCGGGCGGTGCTGCATGCGCCGGCCGACGAGCTGCTGACGCTGCTCGATGCGGCGTTCCGCGTGCGCCGTCATCACTGGGGACGTCGGGTCTCGCTGCACGTGCTCGAGAACGCGAAGCAGGGCGCGTGCCCGGAGGACTGCGGGTTCTGCTCGCAGTCGTCGAAGTACGCCTCGCCCGGCGGCGAAGCGCCGATGAAGACGGTCGACGATCTCGTCGCCGGAGCGCGCCAGGCGCACGCCGCACGCGCGAAGCGCTACTGCATGGTCACCGCCACCCGCGGGCCGTCGCAGCGCGACCTCGACACGATCTGCGAGGCTGCGCAGCGGATCAAGGGCGAGATGGACATCGAGCTGTGTGCATCGCTCGGCCTCCTGACCGAGGCCAAGGCGCAGCGGCTCGCGAGCTCGGGCGTCGATCGGTTCAACCACAACCTCGAGACCAGCGAGCGTCACTACGACAAGATCGTGTCGACCCATAGCTGGCAGGATCGCGTCTCGACGATCCAGCTCGCCAAGGCCGCCGGCATGGACACCTGCTGCGGCGGCATCGTCGGGCTCGGCGAGAGCGAGGACGATCTGCTCGATCTCGCGTTCGCGCTCCGCGATCTCGACGTCGACTCCGTGCCGGTGAACTTCCTCGATGCGCGGCCGGGAACGCCGCTCGCCGGCTATCCGCTCGTCGAGCCGGGCTACGCGCTGCGTGCGCTGTGCATGTTCCGATTCGTGCACCCGCGCACGGATCTCCGCGTTGCCGGTGGCCGCGAGATCACGCTGCGTGCGCTGCAGGCGATGGCGCTGTATCCCGCAAACTCGATCTTCACGCAGGGCTACCTGACGACCGGCGGCGCCACGGTCCACGACGATCACCAGATGATCAAGGACGCTGGGTTCGAGCTCGAGCTCGCGTCCGGTGAGACCGTTCCTGCGGATCCAGAGTCGATGGCGGCGATCGCTCCCCCGGTTCGCCGGGGCCCGTCACTGCCCGTCGCGCGTAGCTAGCTCAGCGGCAGCGCTCGCCCCAGCACTTCGACTTCTTGTGCTTGTTGTGCTTGCCGTTGCCGCGGTGATCACCGGACGGCGAGGAGCGATAGCTGTTTCCGTTCCCGCGGCGCGGTCCGGTGCGGACGATACAGGCCGTCGCGACGAGGACGAGCAGCATCATCGCGATCAGCAGGGTTGCGTGCTTGCGAAGCATGAATGCGATCATAACCTCAGAACACCTCCGACCGCCTGGCCAGGTACAATCACCGCGGGTGGAGCGCGGTTCGACAGCAGACGCGGTGCTACGGGGGCGTCTGCTCGTCGCCGTCGGCGTGGTCGCCGCGCTCGGGCTCGTCGTCGAGATGTGGGCACTGCGCGCACCCGACGACGCTGTGACCAATGTCATGTGGTCGCTGTTCTCGCTCAGCGCCGAGGCCAACGTGCCGACGTGGTTTGCGTCGAGCCTGCTGCTCGCGTGTGCGGTCGCGGCGGCGGCGATCGCGACGCGGATCGAGCATGGCGCGCCGTGGCGCCGCCACTGGTGGGGCATCGCGGTCGCGCTCGGCTGGGTCTCGCTCGATGAAGCGGTGGGGCTGCACGAGCACCTCGGCGGCCACGTCCATGTCGGCGGTATCCTCTACTTCGACTGGGTGATCTGGGCCGCGCTGATCGTGGCCGTGCTCGCGGTGATCTATCTGCCGTTCCTGCGCGCGCTGAGCTCCCCGGCGCGCGGCCGCTTGATCATTGCCGCGATCGTGTTCGTCAGCGGCGCGCTCGTGATGGAGCTGCCACTGGGTTGGTGGACCGAGCGTGCGGGCACCGACAGCCTCGGCTACGCGCTGATCGACTGGGTCGAGGAGACGCTCGAGCTGGTCGGCGCGAGCCTCGCGCTGGTGGCGCTCGTCGCCCAGCGAAGGATGCTGCGATGAAGCCGCGCGGTCCGTACATCGTCAGCAAGGCGTACGACTGGGCGTTCTTTCTCGGCTCGCCGATGCTGGCGCTGCTCGTCGGGATCCTGGTCGTCGATAGCCCGCTCGTCGACGGTGAGTGGACGCTGGTCGGCGGCAGCGACACCCTGGTCGGGTTCTTCATCGGCACCGTGATCCACGCGCACCTCGTCGCCGTGGGCTTCCGCAGTCACGGCAACTCCAGCATCCGCAAGCTCTATCCGATCCGGTTCTTCGTCATCCCGGTCATGCTGTGGCTCGCGATCGTGGTCTCGCCGTGGATCGCCGTTGCCTCGTCGGTGGTCGCGACGTTCTGGGATGTCTGGCACTCCGGCGCGCAGACGTTCGGGTTCGCCCGGATCTACGATCGGAATCACGGCACCGCGCCCGAGCTCGGTCGCCGCATGGACTTCTGGCTCAACCAGCTGATGTACGCGGGGCCGATCCTTGCGGGCGCGACGCTGATGGATCACGTCGATTCGTTCGACAGCTTCGCCGATGTCGGGGATGCACTGTTCTCGTCGGTGCCGGCGCACGTCGAGGGTATTCGCGGGACGCTGACATGGATCGTGCTCGCGGCGGGCGCGGCGTTCCTGGTCGCGTACGTGATGGTGTACTGGCGGCTCGCGCAGCGCGGCTACAAGCCGCCGTGGCTCAAGATCTGGCTGGTCGCATCCACCGGGTTCGTCTCGATCTACACGTGGGGCTTCAACTCGTGGGGCCAGGCGTTCCTGATCATGAACCTGTTCCACGGGGTGCAGTACCTCGCGCTCGTGTGGGCGATGGAGAAGCAGCGGATCGCGGAACGGTTCCGGCTCGCACGCAGGCCGAGCATCGCGCTCGTGATCTATCTCGGCAGCGTCGCGGTCTATGGATTTGCCGTGCAGCTGCTCGACCCCGACATCACGACCCTGTGGGCGATCACGATCGTCATATCGCTGATGCACTTCTGGTACGACGCGTTCGTGTGGTCCGTCCGCAAGTCCCAGATCTGAGAGCTTCACGCGCGCCCGCAAAGGCGATCGTCGTGACCTCTGACGTGGTACGTCACGCGTCATGCGCATCGATCGGGTCTACACACGCGGCGGCGACAAGGGCGAGACCTCGCTGATCGGTGGCGAGCGGGTCTCGAAGGCCGACCCTCGGCTCGAATGCTACGGCACGATCGACGAGGTCAACGCGACGCTCGGCCTGGTGCGCGTCGCCCTCGCCACGTCGGCCGCGGGCTCGCATCTGGTGCCGATCATCGAGCGCGTGCAGAACGAGCTGTTCAACCTCGGCTCGGAGCTCGCCGCCCCGGACCCCGCGCGGCGCGAGAAGCTGCCCCGGATCGAGCAGCGGCACATCGATGGGCTCGAGCGCGACATCGACGCGGTCAATGACGACCTGCCGGCGCTGACGTCGTTCGTTCTCCCGGGGGGAGGGGCTGCGTCGGCCGCGTTCCACCTGGCGCGGACGGTGACCCGGCGCGCCGAGCGCCTGGTCGTCGGGCTGTCGCATGCCGAGGACATCGGCGGCGATCTCCAGATCCAGTACCTCAACCGACTCTCGGATGCGCTGTTCGTGTGGGGCCGCTGGTGCGCGTTCAAGGACGGGCAGCCCGAGCCGCTGTGGGACTCGCGCGCGACCTGATCGATCGGCCGCGTGTCTCGGAAATGCACGGCGGATCACGACATCACCGTCAGGGATTCGTGGCGGTGCCGTGCGCAAGCTCGCGAGATCCGTCGGACCCCGAGCTGGCGCGGCGCGTGCTGTAGGCACGCAGCGATGCGTTTCGCTGCCACCGCCGCCGTCCTCCTCCTCGCCACCACCAGCGCGCTCGCCCAGCCCGGCGCCGACTACCCGCAGCAGGGCTACGGCCCGCCACCACCGCCACCGGCACCGACGTCGCAGCCGACCTACGCGCCACCGGCTCCCGCACCGCAGGTGACGCCACCACCTCCGTCGCAGCCGTACCCGCCCCAGGGCGACGCGCCACCGCAGCCGTACTCCGCGCCGCAGCCGTACCCGACCTACCAGCAGGGCTACCAGCCTCAGCCGTACCCGGCGTACGCGCCGGTCGGTGGCGTCACGAAGCCCGCGATCCGACCTGCAAAGTCGGAGTCCACGGCGACCTGGCTCGCGATCGGCGCGACCGCGGCGGGCCTCGCTGCCACCTACGTCGCGGTGGAGGAGGACAACGAGAACCTCGGCGTTGCCGGCATCGCGCTGGCCCTGATCGGGCCGTCGGCCGGTCACTTCTACGCGGGCGAGAACGGTCGCGCGGTCAAGATGTCGCTGCTCCGCACGGGTGGCCTGCTCATGATGGTCTATGGCGCGGAGCAGGCCAGCAACTACGCCTACGACTGCCAATACGACTGCAACTACAACGACAACAACGACGGTGAGACCGCGATGCTCGTCGGTGGCGCCATCATCCTCGGCGCGACGCTCTATGACTTCTACGACGCGGGTCGGGCAGCGCGCCGCACCAACGAGAAGGCTGCGCGTGCGCTGACCGTGGCTCCGACGATGATGTCGTCGCAGGGCGTGCGCTCGCCGGGCGTGGCGCTGTCGGGCCAGTTCTAGCCGCGACCCAGTCGCCGTAGCTCGTCCCGCCCGATCCACCAGGCGACGGCGAGCATTGGCAGGCACAGCAGATCCGTGCGGTCGAGGTAGACCTGTGCCGGCCGGACGACACCGATCACGTCGGTGAACACCTGCGCGGCGCGCCCGCTGAGCTTGATGGCGGCGAACACCACGCCGGTCGCAGCGATCGCGAGGACCAGGCGCCGGTGCGAGAGCTTCGGATCGACCGGGGCGCCGACCGCGCGCAGGGCGAGCAGCACGAGCCCGATCCCCGCGGTCAGGACGACCGGCGCCGCGGCGAGGCCCGCGAGGTCGCTGAGCTTGCCGGTGATGGCGCTGGGGCCCAACCGAGGTTTGAGGACCCAGTCGTTGACGACCAGCACGATCATCGCCCCGAGCGCCACCGGGTGCAGCGCTTCCCCGATCGGGAGCACGTTCGCGCCCACGCCGCCCCGAAGCGCTCGACGAACTCGCTCGTAATAACCGGGCCCCGACCCGTTGTCGGCGGCCGACACGCGTATATCCTGCCCGTCGTGTCCGAGTCCGGCAAGAAGTCAGAGAGCGAGAGCCAGAAGCAGCTCGCGGCCGCCGAAGAGCAGGCCAAGGAGCGCTTCGAGAAGGCGATGAACGAGCTGCGCGAGGGGGCCTACCGGTTCTCATCGCGTGCGCGCGGTCAATCCGAGCTGATCATCGAGGAGCTGATCGATCCCGACGGGGAGACCGTCGCGTCGATCGCCGAGGTCGAAGGCGACACCGGTGCCGTCTCGCTCGCGCAATCCCTCGAGCTGATCACGTTCGATACCTGGCTGTTCGGCCAGATCGGCGACAAGGACGAGCTCGACCTCAAGGCCGAGGACCACTGGGAGATCTGGTTCTCGTTCGGCGCGTGGATCGGCGAGACGATGCGCCGCCGCCACGGTGGCCACTGGCTGATGATGGGCGACGACCCGCACACGTGGCGCGTCGGGTTCTCGAAGGTATTCCTCGAGATCGCACCGTTCGTGTTCAGCGAGCAGCTGCTGCGCATGGGCTCGGGCGCGACCCGCAAGATGGTCAGCGAGATCGAGCGCATCCGTCAGGTCCATGTCGATCAGGAGGACAAGGACAAGGGCGGCTCCCTCGACCGCTTCCTCGCGCAGCACTACATCCGGCTCCACACGGTCCCGCTGGGCCAGTGGATGTCGATGGACTTCGCCCGGCTCGCCAAGCTGTGGAACGAGGAGCCCGTCTCCAAGCTGATCGAGGCGATCAAGGAGGCGGGTCCCCGCCTCGGCCCGGGCAACACGCAGATCGTCGAGCAGGTCGTCGCCGCGATCTCGCGCGCGAAGCAGGAAGAAGCGATCGCGAAGCAGACCAACGATCGCGGTCTGTTCGAGGCGATCGCCCAGATCGTCGCGCTCCGCCGCGCCACCGCACCGGTCGCGATCGACATCCTCGAGCGCGTCGTGATGCCAGCGCTCCATGTCGGCATGCCGGAAGCGTTCCCGCCACTCGACGAGGATGACCTCGGCAACCTCCGCAAAGGGATCGAGCTGTTCGCGTTCTTCGTCGAGGTCGTGCCGCACAAGTTCCAGGCCGACGACGAGGGCTTCCTCGGGACGATCCCGCACGAGCAGCTCACGACGCCATACGCCGATCGCAACGTCCTCGAGATCGGGAAGGGAGACTGGGTCGTCGTCAACCCGGCGCACTTCATCCCGATGCTGACCGAGTACGACCCGCAGAAGCTGCTCGAGAAGTACGACGAGTTCGTGAAGTACATCGCGTCGAACCCGGATGCACCGCGCCGCCGCGACGACGGCCGGATGCTCGCGGAGACCGCGATCCGCGCGCTTGCTGACCTCAAGCAGTGCGTCGGTGCCGCTGCCCAGAACAACGATGCGCTGCTGTTCCGGCTGCTGCCGCCGCCCGGCTAGAGCCAGGTAGCTCCGTGCCACGTGCACGTGCACGTGCACGTGCACCTCCACGATCACCGGGAACTCAACGGGTACCAAGCGAGGAGAGTTGCGTGGTGGTTGTTGGCGTTCAGCGGCACCACATCGCGGCTCGCAGTCGTGGGGCCCCAAACGCGGGTGTCCTCGAAGGAGGCACCTATTGGCCGCGCTGAGGACCCCGTTGCTGCTGGTCGACGTGTACGAGCACGAGCACGTGACACGTGACACGTGCACGCTGAGAAAGTGGCATCGAAGTCAGAACTGGATCAGCAGGTAGCAGGCGCCTCGGAAGCACGTCATCGCCTTCCCGTTCGAGACGAACACGAGGAAGGGCGGTGGGTTCGGGCGGTCGTTGCACGTCAGCCGGAACTCGGCGACGTCGTCGTCGAAGCCGAACGTCTGGAGCTTCGAGCGGTCGGCGTCCTCGACCTCGAGCTCGTCGACGACATCGACGAACGGGCGGCGGGTGAGCGTACGCGTGGCCTCTGCACAGGTGCCGTGCCACGGGCTCATGTAGCCCTTCGCGTCGAGCTCGACCGTGCGACCGTGGAAGCCCTTCGCGTCGTCCTCTGACAGCGCGGAGCCTTCGACCATGATGTGCTTGTCGACGATCCACGTTCGATTGAGCACGGCCGACTCGGGGGCCTGATCCGCCACGCTCGGTGCTCGGGGTGCCTGTGGCGCGCTCGAGCTCGAGCACGCCGTCACAGCCACGAGGATGATCAGCTCACGCAAGCGACGCATCGGGACCACGGAGCGGCAAGGAGACCACGAAACGAGCCCCGCCGGTGGGAGCGCGGTCGGGAGCAACAGCGAGCTCACCGCCGTGCTCGATCGCGATCTTGCGTGCGATCGCGAGACCGAGGCCGGTGCCGGTGGCCTTGGTCGTCACGTACGGCTCGAAGATCTTCTCGCGCTTGTCCTCGGCGACCCCCTTGCCGTGATCATCGACGTGGATCGTCACCACATCGCGCAACGGATCGCTGGTCCAGCGGATCACGACGTCGCCGGCATGCCCCGCCTCCTGACCGGCGTGGATCCCGTTCTCGACGAGGTTCGCCAGCACGCGCTTCAGCAACAGCTTGTCGGCACGCACCGTCACGGAGGTGGGTGGCGGCTCGAGGCTCAGCCGTGCCGCGACGGTCGGATCGAGCTTGAGCTCCTCGATCACCTCGCCGAGCTCGATCGGCGCGGCCTCGACCTTGGGCAGCGCACCGAGCGTGCGGAACGTATCGACCAGGCGGCGCAGGCCCTCGATCTCCTCCTCGACGATCTCGCCGGCATCGCCGAGCAGCTTCTTGAACTTCGGATCGTCGCCCTTGTACGACGAGACGCACTGCTGGACGGCGAGCTGGATCGGCGTCAGCGGATTCTTGATCTCGTGGGCGAGCCGGCGCGCGACGTCCTGCCACACCCCCATGCGCTGGAGGTACTCGACCTGGCGGCGCGCGACGTCGAGGTCGTCGAGCATCGTGTTGAAGTCGGTCCCGAGCTCCGCGAGCTCGTCGCGACCGCGGACCTCGGCGCGCGCATCGAGCTGACCATCGGAGACCTTGCGGGCGGTCGCGACCAGCGCATCGATCCGGTTGGTGTAGAGCCGGGACATCAGGATGCCGATCGCGGCCGCCGACAGTCCGGCGAGCCCGATCACGAACAGGAACGTGAACTGGTAGCTCTCCGGCAACGCACTCTGGATCTGCGAGACCGTGCGGGTACCGTCGATCGCCTCCTTGAGCTCCTGGAGGTCCTGCTGCAGGGACGCCGAGACCTCGAACGTCAGCCGCAGCGTCGTTCCATCGGTGCCGATCGCCTCGTCGACGACCTTGTCGCGCCACTCGCCGCCCGAGACCGGCCGCTGGACCTCGGAGATCACGCGGCCATCGGGACCGAGCACGGCGATCGCACGCAGGCCGGCCTGCGCCGGGTCGTCGATGATCTTCTGCAGCTCGGCGTTGCCCGCGGGTGTCGCGAGCTCGGGCTCCCGGAGGAACCTGCGGCCGAGGCGCTCGGCCATCGAGCCATGCAGGCGCTTCGTCAGGTTCACGAGGTCGTGATAGCGGTGGATCGCCTTGTCCATCGCCTCGATCCGCAGCGACGCATCACTGGCAGCGACGTTCGCCGCGGTCGCACCGAGCTGACCGACGAGGACGTATGCCACGGCGAGCGGCAGCATCACGACCAGCACGAGCAGCATGCTGAGCTTGAGCACCAGGGGAACGCGTCGGCGGCGATCGGTCGTCATGGGCGGGCCCGGTAGAACGGTTGCGAGCGGATGCGCAGCGCGCGGTCCGCTTCGGGAATCTTGGGATTGACGAACACCGAGACGAACGAGCCGAAGAACGCCCCGCCGCGATCGAGACCACCGCCGGTTCCCTGGCTCAGCCAGCGTCGGACCTGGGCGAGCGTCTCCTTCGAGACCGGATTGAGCTCGACCTCCATCGCGAGCAGATAGACGCTCTGGTACGGGAGGTCGGCGAGTCGCGCGACCGGGATGTTGTCGAGATTGGTCAGCCGGGTCAGGGCCTCGGCCTTGCGCTTCTCCTTGAACACCTTGCGGCCGCTCGGATCATCGAACCTGAGCTCGTAGACCTCGTCCCACAGGTTGTAGAGGACCTGGCGCTGCAGCAGGTTGAACGCCACCGGCTCGGTCGAGTCGCGCGGGTAGATCCACATCCGGATCACCACGGTCGACGTGAACCCGCTGTCGAGTGCCTCGTACGCCGCCCGGTCGAACAGCTTGCCGATCTTCGTCGTCGCGTGGAGCAGGTCTCCGCGCTCGACGAAGCGCATCTTGATCACCTCGGGCTTCTCGTCGTCTGCCCGGGCAGTCGAGGCGACCAGCAGCATCGCGATCGTGATCACCAGCGATCGTCGGGTCACCG
Organism: Myxococcales bacterium; assembly: GCA_028287135.1. Lineage (GTDB taxonomy): Bacteria > Myxococcota_A > Polyangia > Haliangiales > Haliangiaceae > JABFXX01. The sequence goes on along the minus strand of JAQBQE010000040.1, from coordinate 4,868 downwards.
CAGCCGCCCCAGCGCATTCGCGATCGTGACCTCGAACACGCCGACGTCGGTGTCGATCCGCACGCCGGCGTCGATGTAGACGTCGATCGGCAGCGCATCGCCAAGGCTCGTGTCACGCGCACGCAGATCCGCGCGCTCGCTGAGCCCCCACAGTCCTGCGCCGAAGAACAGATCACCGCCGTAGACCCGGTTCTTGCCGGTGCCGCGGAACAGCTCGAACGCGTACTCGAGGTTCGCACTGCCACCGATGTCGCCGTACGTCGGCTTGTCAGGACGGGTGCCGAGGATATCGAGCGGTGCGGCGGCGGACAGCACGAGGCCGAGCGCGCGCGGCGTCAGCATGCGATTGACGTCGGCGATGTGGATCCGCTCGAACCGCGGCGCGTCGCCAATCACGACGCCGCCTGCCATCTTGAGACCGATCGTGTGCCGCCCACGGAACAGCGGCCAGTAGTGCTCGTAGCGACCGAACAGCGTCGCAAACTCGTAGCTGCCGCCGAGCAGCGACGAGCCGAGCTCCGCGGAGATCGTGACGTGACCGCCCTGGTGCGGGAGGATCGGATCGGGCCGGGTGTCGCGGTCGAACGTGAAGCCGGCGGTGACGACGCGGCTCTCGCCGGGCTCGAGGTGGAGATCGATCGCGGTCGTGCGCCCGTCGAGGAGCTCCTGCGTCGGTGCTACCGGCAGCGACGCAACGATCGACTCGGCGCGCAGGCCTCCGGACAGCCGCGACAGCGCCGTGAGGTCGTACGTCAACGCCGCGCGCGCACCGAACCGACGGTACGAGAACGCTCGCAGGTCGCGTGCCTCGACGTCCTGCGGATCGCCGGTCACCCGGTACGGCTCGCTGCCGTGCACGAGCGTGAACGCGGCGTTCGCTCCCCACCGGGTGCCGAACAGCGACGGATCGGAAGCGCGCACTTCACCCGCCCACTGATCGCGTCCGCCATCGACGTCACCGTGCGGTGCGTAAATGAAGCCGGCACCGACGGCGACGCCGAGCCCGAGCAGGTTGCGCTGCCCGAGATCCGCCCCGACCCAGTACGGCGAGACGTTGCTCGTCCCGAACCACAACCGGTTGAGCACCACGGTGCCGCGCTCGACGACACGGACGTCGACGATCACCTGACCGCGCGCGGTGCCCTTGCGCATCCCGAGCGTGACATCGCGGAAGAATCCGAGCGCGAGAATCCTGAACCGCGCGTCGCGAAGTCGCTTGTCGCTCGCCTGGATCACGTCACCGGGCGCGATCGGCAACGTGCGTCGGATCAGCTCGGTCTGGGTGGTCGTGTTGCCGAACACCTCGATCGCCTCGATCGTGATCACCGGTCCGAATCCGGCATCGTCGGGTATCGGCTCGGACGACGTCTGTTCGGTGGTGGCGGGCTGCGCGAATGCAGCGCGGTGCCTCACTCCTGTGGCGAGGAGTGCCAGCACCACGACGAGCGTCACCCGCATCTACCGTGAACGTAGCGCACTGCTCCCAGCCGGTGCTACCGTCGGACCGTGCGCTGGGCCACGGTTGTCGTGATCGCGGTGATGGCCGCGGGGGGCTGCAGTGACTTGCGCGAGTTTCGTGGGGACTGGCACGGGCCGCGGGTCGGCGACTCGCCGCTCGTCAGCGTCGGCGTCAGCGCTGGCGCGCGGGCCGAGCTCGACATCGCCGACATCGACGCGCACGGGCTGCGCGGAACGCTCTCGATCGACGGGGTGGTGACCGGGGCAGCGCTCGAATCGCTCGCGGGCGCCGAGGCGGATGCGCTCGCCGACATGACCTTCGCAGGCGCTCCTCTCCGCGTCTATCTGTCGTTCATCGCGATCCCGGATCAAGGGGGCGAGGCCCTCGCGCTGGTCGCGCTGTTCGACGATCATCGGATCGAGGTCCGTGTGCTGCGCGGGGGAACGTCACCGCTCTACGCGATCTTCGCGCTGACGGAGACCACGCCGTGAACTGTCCGCATTGCGCGGCCCCGAACACCGACGACGCGCGGTTCTGCGGATCGTGCGGCCGCGCGACCTCGACGACCGAGCCCACGTCGAATCCGAACCTCGCCGAGGCGCCTGCGTTGATCGGCCGCGAGATCGCGGGGCGCTACCGGATCCTCGCGAAGCTCGGCGAGGGCGGGATGGGCGCGGTCTACAAGGCCGAGCAGATCTCGCTGAAGCGCACGGTCGCGGTGAAGCTGCTGCGTCCCGAGGTCGCGTCGAGCCAGCTGCTGCTCCGCCGGTTCAACGCGGAGGCCGAGGCGGTCGCCAAGCTCAGCCATCCGAACACGGTCAACATCTACGACTTCGGGCAGGACTCCGACGGCACGCTGTTCATCGCGATGGAGTACATCGAGGGTCAGTCGCTGCGCTCGGTGATCCACCGCGAGGCGCCGCTGTCGCTGCGCAGGGCGCTCTCGATCGGCCTTCAGGTCGCATCCTCGCTGACCGATGCGCATGCGCGCTCGATCATCCATCGCGATCTCAAGCCCGACAACGTGATGATGCAGCAGCGCGGCCGCGAGAAGGACGTCGTCCGCGTCCTCGACTTCGGGATCGCGAAGCTGCGCGACGAGAATCGCCAGTCGCACCTCGCGATGACCCAGGCCGGCGACATGCTCGGGACGCCGCAGTACATGGCGCCCGAGCAGATCCGCGCGGAGACGATCGACGGTCGCACCGACGTCTACGCGCTCGGCTGTCTGCTCTACGAGATGATCACCGGGCGGTTGCCGTTCGAAGCGCCGACGATCATGTCGCTGCTCTCGAAGCACCTGCTCGAGGCGATCGTCCCGCCCTCGTCGCGGCGGCCCGACCTCGCGCTGCCGCCCGCGATCGATCAGCTGGTCCTGTCGGCGATGGCCAAGGATCCGAAGGTCCGGCCGGCGACGATGGAGGATTTCGGCGAGCAGATCGCAGCGCTGCTCGCGACGCTGCCGGGAGAGACCGGGCAGGGCACCGCGCAGCGTCCCGTCGCCGGGCCGACCGGTGCGCAGAGCATTCCGACCCCCGCTGCGTACTCCGCGCTCCCCAACGCGCCTCAGATGCCGGGACCCGCGTTCGCACCGGCGCAGCCCCCGCCCCCATCGATGGTGCCCCACCATGCGGGGCCGCCGCCCGCCTATGCAGCGCCGGCTGCCGGCGCACCTCCGTACAACCCGCACCCGCAGCCGACGACGGGTCCGATCGCGCGATCGGCCCCCGGCGGCGGTAGCAACCTGGCGCTGTGGATCATCCTCGCGATGCTCGTGCTCGCCGGCGGTGGCGTCGGCCTGTACCTCGCCCTCCGCAAGGACACCAAGCCCGATCCATGGGCCGAGGGAGGATCGGGGTCGGGTCCTGGATCGCAGGCGGTCACGGTAGCCGGCTCGAACGCGGCCGGCTCGAGTGAGTCGCCCTCCGGTGTGCAGGATCCCTGGAACGGCGGCGCAGGCGTTCCGGTCCCCACCGCTCCGCTGACGCCTGACGGGAACGATGACCCTCCGGATCTGCCGCATCCGGTCCATGACTCGGACTTCACGCCGGTGATGCAGGGGGTGAAGATCAAGATCCCGGAGGGCGGGTTCGTGATCAAGACCGCCACCTCCGCTGCCTTCCATGCCCAGGACGCGCGAGGTGTTTCGATCTTCGCGTTCCCGATCGAGGAGAAGAGCAACGACTTCGTCGTACTTGCGCGCGCGTATGCGAAGGAGACCGGGCTCATGCTGGCGAGCGCCGAGGGCAAGCAGCTCGGCAACCGAGGGCTCGCCGTGTTCGGCGGTACGCTCCAGGGGCAACAGGTCATGCACATGGTCACCGCCGTGATCGGTCCGGGCTACCGGGTCGGCGTGGCGGTCCATATCCCGATGGTCGCCATGCAGCAGGAACCGATGACGGCGAGCATGGCGATGATGCTTCTGCAGAGCGGCATCTCGGTTCCTGCTACCTTGAAGCAATGACCCCCGAAGCCAAGGCCGCCATCCGTCTGACGCAGTTCGCGCGCGGCGGTGGTTGAGCCGCCAAGCTCCGGCTCGGTGAGCTGGCACACGTCCTGAGCCACCTGCCGGGTGGATCGGGAGAGCCGCGTCCGGACGTCGTCGTCGATCACGCGTTCTCCGATGACGCCGCGATCGTTCACCACGCCGGCGGGCGCGACCTCGTGCTCACCGCCGACGTGATCGCACCGCTCGTCGACGACCCCGATGCGTTCGGGGCGATCGCGGCCGCCAACTCGCTGTCGGATGTCTGGGCCATGGGAGGCGAGCCGCGGTTCGCGCTCAACCTCGTGTTCTTTCCCGACGACCAGCTCTCGATCGAGGTGCTCGACGCGATCCTCGCCGGGGGCGCGCGGATCTGCGCGGAGGCCGGCGTCGCGGTCGTCGGCGGTCACACCGTGCGCGATCCGGAAGTGAAGTTCGGTCTCTCCGTCACCGGTGAGGTCGAGCCCGGAGCGCTGTGGACCAATCGCACCGCACGCGCCGGTCAAGCGCTCGTGCTGACCAAGGCGCTCGGCACCGGCGTGATCGGTCAGGCGATCAAGAAGGGCATCGCGAGCGAGCAGGCGATGGCCGCAGCGATCGCATCGATGACCACGCTCAACCAGGGCGCCGCTCGCGTCGGCCACCGCCATGGCGTGACCTCGGCGACCGACGTCACGGGCTTCGGCCTCCTCGGTCATCTCCGCAACATCGTGCGCGGGTCCGGCGTGTCCGCGCGGATCCTCCTCGAGCAGCTGCCGCTGTTGCCCGATGCGAAGGAGCACCTGCGCGCGAAGGTATGCCCCGCCGGCAGCAAGGCGAACCGCGCGTACGTCGCGCCGCTCGTGCAGTGGGCGAATGGCACCGCGTTCGCGGCGGAGCCCGCGGAGGACAGCGAGCACGAGCTGATCGCATCGCTCGCGTGTG
>JAQBQE010000036.1 GCA_028287135.1 Myxococcales bacterium | reverse complement strand
CGCGGCTCGCGAACCAGTCGACCGGGCAGTTCTTCGTGCTGACGAATGGGCGCGCGGTGGAGGTGCGCTGCGAGCGATCGCTGATGAACACCGAGCAGATGTCGGAGACCGAGGTGCTCGAGCTCGCCAAGCGCTCATCCACGGGTGGGTGAGCGCGCATCGTCGTCACCGCCAGCGAACGAGCGTGGCATCCCCGAGCTGAAGCTCGGTGCCGCTGCGAACGCTGAACACGCGACCAGGGGGCTGTCCCGGCTCGGAAGTCCCGTTGCTGCTCGCGAGATCGAACGCCATCAGCGTGTCGGCGAGCTGGATCAGCAGGGCATGGACGCGCGACACGTTGTTGTCGTCGTCCATCGCGGTCCCGTCGCAGCGCGCGTAGCGGCCGAGCAGGATGCCGTCAGCCAGCGCCGCATGACCGACCCGGAGCGTGCGGCTCACGGCAGGGCCGATCACCTCGAGGGTCCCGGCGAGGTCGCCTCGCTCGATCACCCCGGTGTGGTCGCGCGGTCCGGTGGTGCGGATCAACGTCGCTCGGCGATCCGGGCGAGCCAGCTGCACGCGCGGAGAGGTCCCGACCGCGATGCCGACCTTCTCGTCGAAGTAGACGCGCTCGGGCAGAAACGCCCACGCGTCGTCCGCCGACGCGGGCCAGTCCGTGGGATCACCGAGCGGCAGCAGGAACACGGCGTAACCGGCGCAGCGCACCAGCGCGGGGCCCTCGCAGCGCAGGCCGCGTAGGGTCCGGCCGTGCTCGTCGACGAAGCCGTCGGTGGTGCGCAGATCGAGGATGCGATAGCGCACGCTGGCATCGCCACGTCGCCAGCTCGTGACCGGATCGACGATCACGGCGAGGTGACGCAACGCGAGGCTGGCATGTGCGTCGAGGAACAGGTCGCAGGCATCGTGGCGACCGACGATCGCGGTGACATGACGATCGACGCGGGCGCGGACGCGCGCGAGTCCCGTCGCGCGGCCCGTGACCTCGTCGACCGCGACCAGCGCGAGCCCCGGCTCGTCGACCGCACGGCACGGATCCGCGAAGGTGGCGTACGCGCCGACGAACAGCTCGCGCAGGCCACGATGGCGCAGGCCGACCGGCACCCGCTCGATCCGCGTTCCAAAGTTCTCGCGACTCCCGCGTACCTGCCCTGCCCACAGATCCACGCACATGGTCTTCATCGAGCTCCTTCGTGGTGCAGACGATCAACGGTGATGGCTGACAGTTCCCATCATGCGGTATCCGTCCGACATCCGGACACGCGTGCGCGATACCGCCTCGCCGGCTGTGGCGGTTCGTGATCGGTCGTCATGTACCCTCGCGAACATGGACAGGCTCGCGACCGAGGTGGTGGTAGAGGTCGGCACCGAGGGTGCGTCGTACGGCCTGTATCGCGAACGGACCGCCGACGGGTTTGCGTACTTCGTGACACTGAGCGACATGCCCTACCCCGATGACGACGGCGCGACGGGCGTGGTCCGCAATTCTCCGCGCGTCGCCTCGTTCGAGGAGGCTCTCCTGCTCTTCGACCAGGAGCCGTTCTGGCCCATCCTCTCCGCCGTCAGGGTTCACCCCGAGTACGCAGCCCGCGTGCTCGCGGCCGTCGAAGCCCGGCTACCCGGCGTGGAACCAAGAGGGCGCCGCAAGGACGCGCTCAGGCAGTGGCGCGAGACCTGCTGGCGGGCCGAGCGATAGCGGCGGCGAGTGCAAGACCGGCGCGCTTGCAGCCGTGCGTCGCGCCTCCGCTGCGGATGACGTCACGGATGCCCGCATCGGTCGCCTGGGCGTGCCATGCGCGATCGGCAAACGAGCGCGGACGCGGCGACAGCCCGATGGCCGCGGGCCCATCACCATGGCCGGTCGCGCCGTGACACGCCACGCAGCGTGCCCACGTGGCGGGGGCCGCGGCACGCGCGGTGGCGGGGAGCTCGACGCGCCCGAGCGGCCTCCCCCACGGCAACATCGGCCACGGGATCGCGAGCGCGACGATCGCGAGCCACGTCATGACGGTGGTCGCGAGCACCCGATGCTTGCGGTCGCTCGGCGCGCGCGCCACGCGGGCGTGACCGACGTGGAGCACCATCGTGGCAACGATCATCAGCGCCGGATGCACCAGGCTGAACGCGAGCAGGATTGGCTCGCCGAAGCCGCCGCGCCACGCCGCCGCCGCCGATCGGCGACAGCCATAGCCAGAGCGTGAGCCCGAGCAGCATCTGGAGGTCGGCGATTCCGACGAGCGTGGCCGCGCGCGGGGTGTCGCGCCCTGCCAGTCGCGCGCGGCCCGCAGGGACGCAACGATCACCCACAGCGCGAACGCGACGACGATCCAGCGCAACCACGAGTGCGCGAGCAACACGGCCGTGTACAGCGCGGCCTCACCCTACGCGGGCACGCCGACCGCGAACGTGAAGAAACCTTGCGGCACGATGACGTTTTCTACAGGCGTCGATGGGGATGCCATCGTTCAGCGACCGAGGAGGTTTCGGGTTTGATCCGTCGCCTCCAGATGCGTGCTGACCGAATCAGGCGACGGGTGTCAGCGGGCCGGACCGGTTGGAGGTTCGTCGTAACCGCATCGGCCTGCGTGGCGGTGCGAGAGAGAGCCGCTCCTGCGGCTGGCATTCCTGGATAGCGTGTTGACCGTGGCGAACACGTATCTAGACACCGAGCCTCGGGCCTTGGTTGAAGACGCGCGCATTGGCACCGATCCATTCGGGGGGGCGAGCGCGCGATCAATGCCGATCCACCATCCAGCCGCACCCATGAGATGGGGTTCGATCCGCGCCTGGTGCAATTTGCGCCACGCGACATCAATGACGAGCGCCGCCACACGCTTTCGGCGGCGGAGCGGTCCCGCTAACGTCTCGTCCATGCGCTGCCCTTCAACCGTTCCTAGGACGAGCACATGAGTTGGAAGCAGTTTGTGAGGAGCGTCGAAGTCGCTCAACGCCGTGCGCAACGTGAGGCACAGCAGCGGCAGCGACAGTTTGTGCGTCAGGCTGCCGAGTCAGCGCGCGAGGCTGCCCGACGACAGAAGCAGTGGGCCAAAGAGGAGAAGTGGCTACAGCAGTCGGGCGAGGCAGCACAGTTCGAGCAGTACATGGACGCCCTCGTTTCGCTTCACACCCAGTGGGGCGCGCATTGGAACTGGCAGGCAGTTTCACAGACGCCTCCCCCCACCGCACCCTCCCCGGCCCATACCGCCGAGGCCGGTGCGCGAGCGGCGCTCGAGAGCTATCAACCCGGCTTCTTCGATCGCCTGCTGGGCGGCGCGAAATCCACCCGGGCGCAGCTCGAAACCGCGCTCGCCCACGCCATCGCATTGGACGCCCAGCGGAACGAAGCAGCGTACGCGCGATATCAGGAAGACCACCGTTTGTGGGATGCGAATATACGGCTCGCCCCCAACGTGTTGCGGCTCGAGCCGCAGGCCTGCGCGGTTGCGTTGAAAAACGCGGGCTCCTTCGATGACATCGAGCGCTTCGGCACCTCGGTCAGGCTCGAAAGCGTCACCGGGGACGTCGCCACACTGTCTGTGCTCATCCGGGACGGGGAGATCGTGCCGGAGGAGGAGCTCAAGATGTCCGCCACCGGCAAGCTCTCGACGAAGGCGATCCCTGCAGGCAGGTACTGGAGCATCTACCAGGATCACGTCTGCTCGTGCGCGTTGCGGATCGCACTCGAGACGTTCGCGGTCCTACCTGTACGCCGTGCCATCGTGAACATCGCGCGCACCATGCTCGACGAGAGCACCGGACACATGGTGCGCCCGACGATCCTGGCCCTTCACGTTGCGCGCGAGGATCTCGATCGCCTCAACCTCGACGAGATCGACCCATCTGCTGCGATGAAAAACTTCCCACACCGCATGACGTTCAAGAAGACCACGGGACTGAGCGAGGTGGCGCCGATCACCCCCGATGAACAGTGGGCATCGTCATGACCGTGGCAGCCGGCTGGTATCCAGACCCGCAACAATCGAGCTTGCTACGATGGTGGGACGGAAGCGCGTGGACACCGAAAGTCGCGCGCCTCGGTCCGGAGCCAGATGTCAGGACTCAAGCTCCCGCCGTCGATCCAGCTATCCGTGCCGCTGCGATTGCAGAGCTCGACGCGTTGCAACTGAAGCTCAAGCAACTTCGCGCGGAGAACTTCGAGCTATCCAGGCAGATCGTACAGACGTCGAACACGATGCTCCTGCAGGAGGTCGGGATTTATCAGTTCGCGCACCCGCTCGACGACGCGCCCGCGTACAAGGAGCGCCTGGACCAGCTCGAGGAGCAGTACGGCGCCGTGATCAAGGCCGGCGGGGCGGTGAGCACCACGCAGAAGTGGGCAGTGAACGGATCAGAGAAGGAGGGGGCGAAGATGGTCGCTGACCTCGCAAAGCTGATGCTTCGCACCTACAACAGCGAAGCAGAGAACGTGATCAAGAAGCTCAAGCCGCACACCTTGGACACGGCTATAGCTCGGCTCGACAAACTTCGCGCGACGATCGCGAAGCTTGGCGCAAGCATGAAGCTCGCGATCACGCCCGCGTATCACGAGCTTCGCCTGAAGGAACTGCGGCTCACGGCGGACTTCCGACAAAAGGAAGAGGACGAACGCGAGCGACTTCGCGCTCAACGTGAACGCTTCAAGGACGAGGAAAAAGCGCGAAAGGAACAGGAGGCCGAGCAAGAGAGACTCGAAACGCTGCTGGACAAGGAGCGGCAGCAGTACGAGAACGCAATCGCGTCCCTCGAAGCGCGCGGCGACCACGCAGCGATCGAGATGCGCCAGCAGCGTCTCGCAGAGATCCAGCAGATGCTCGATGGTGCGATCGCGCGCGCGGCGAACCTACGCGCCGGATTCGTGTACGTGATCTCGAACGTAGGTGCATTCGGCGAAGGGGTTGTGAAGATCGGACTGACTCGCCGCCTCGAGCCATACGAACGCATCCGCGAGCTGCACAACGCGTCTGTCCCTTTCCGTTTCGACGTTCACGCGGTGGTATTCAGCGAGGACGCGGTCGGATTGGAGTCCGCGCTGCACCGGGCTTTTGAAGACCACCGCGTGAATCTGACGAACACGCACAAGGAGTTCTTCATGGTGACACCGACCGCAGCCAAGCAAGCGATCGCGACGCTGCATGGTGACTTGCTGTCGTTCGTGGATGCCGCCGAGGCCACAGAGTGGCGCCAGAGCGAAGCCGTGAGACGGAGCCGCCCACAACCTTCGTAGCGGATAGACGCGCGCGTCGGGTGTCATCGGACGGGTCCAACTTCCGTTCGATCTCACGCGCCCTGTGTCTCTTCGTGTGTCTAGCCCACTGGAGGTCGATCCCGGGCAACGAGCCGCGCAACCGCAGCGCAGGCCGATGCGGTCGTGATCGACAGTGATCTCAGAAAGGGCTCCCACCATGAAAACCTCTCCGTACTACTCGACCAACCCCACTGACGCGGACGTCCATCACGACCACAGCGATTGTCCGTCCGGGCAGCAGATCCCACAGGCCAACCGACGCAGCGGCACCAACGGTCAGCCACGCTGCAAGCATTGCCAGAAGCTCGGATAGATCGGTCGCGACACTACGAGGCGCATCATTCCGTGGAGGTTGGTGGACAGCGTTCGCCCCTCGACACGCCGCTCTGCGGATGAGTCCAGCGCCTGGCGCTTTTTGCTCCAGGGACACGGGCGGGTCTCCGCTGCGGCGATGACAGAGCGATGCGATAGGATGGTTCGTTGTTGTCGGGGACCACGGGCATGAGCGGGTTGCGGATCGTCTGGGACCCCGCGATCGATCAAGGCGCGTGGCCGGGACCACTCGCGGGCCGGTCCGCGGTTGTCGGCGAGCTGTGGCTCGGACCGGTGGGCCTGCTTGCACGGCTCGAGACCGAGCTCGGGCTCGGTGCCGTTCATACGACGCCGCTCGAGCGCGCGGGTGAGCTTGCCGGTCAGCTCGCGACGCGAACCGGCTGGTGGCGAGCGTCGTACGAGGCGGATCCACTCGGGACGTGTCAGCGCCTGCTCCGCGACCGAGATCTGCTGTTCCTGTGGGGATGGCGCGGCGAGGCAGCGAGCGATCGGCTGGCTGCGCTGTGGACCGCGACCAGCGATGCCAAGCCGGGCTTTGCTGACCGACTCGCTGCGGTGACGTCGGCGCTCGTTCCGGGCCGCATGATCGACATCGAGTGCATCGAGCTGGTATCACCGATCAACGGGCTCGCCCCTGCGTGGCGCAGTCTGTTCGCGCAGCTCGGGATGGTGGGCGTCCGCATCGTCGAGAGCGCCCGAGCGACGGCGACTGCGGGCGGCGACCTTGCGAACGGACGTAGCGCCGGGTTCGTCCCCACCGGTGATGGCAGCCTGACCCTGCTGCGTCCGCACGGACCACTGGCTGCCGCGGACGAGGTGGCCGCGAGCCTCGCGGCAATGCCGTCGCTCGACGGCGTGCTCGTGATCGGCGCCGACGATGTGCTCGACGCGGCGCTCGTCAGACATGGTCTGCCTTGTGTCGGCGCAGCGACGCGACCGACCGCCTCCTCCGCGCTGATCCGGCTCGTGATCGAGGCCGCGTTCGAGCCGATGGATCCCGCGGACCTCCACGCGCTGCTCACGCTGTGGCCCGGTCCAATCCGTCGACCGATCGCGTCGAACCTGGTCGACGCACTCTCCCGGTTTCCAGGACGCCGCACCGCGGAGTGGAAGAAGGCGCTCGAGGACGGCCTGGAGCTCGTCGAGGAGGACCGGCGCACCGCGGTGCGTGAGCGGATCGAGACGCTCGTCATGCCCGCAGCTCGTCGCGACGGCATGCTCACGGCCGTCGAGCTCGACCGCCGGCTCGCGCTGCTCGGGACCTGGGCGCGCAGCCGGTTGTTCAACACCCCGAGCCTCGCCGCGATCGCGGCGCTCACCGTCGAAGCACGCTCGCTGCTCGCCCGCTATGGCGCCACCGAGCTCTCGCTCGTCCAGCTCCGGCGGCTGTGCGACGACCTCGATCGGTCGAGCGGGATCCCGGCCGTCGCTCACGCGGGCCTCGCCTCGGTCACGGAGCCCGGTGCCGTACTCGCCCGCGCGCGCGTGATCCTCTGGTGGAACTTCACGCGCGAGAGCGCACCGAGCTTGCCCCGGATGAGGCTGTCCAACGCCGAGCGCGCGGAGCTCCTGCGGCTGGGCGTGACGCCACCGGATCCGGGTCTCCTGATGGAAGGGGAAGCGAGCCGGTGGCGGCGGCCGCTCGATCTGACGACCGAGACGCTCGTGCTCGTCTGCCCGCGGACCACGGAGACCGGTGACGAGTGCGCGCCGCATCCGCTGTGGGACGAGCTGCGCGCGGCGATGACGGATTCCGATCAGGCATCGATCCTCGTCGCGACGCGTCTCACCAGGCCCGCGTCCGCCGTCCGGCAGACGGCCACGCTCCGTCCCCTGCCCTCGCCGACCGTGACCGTCACGGCCGGCTCCGCGCTTCCGTTGCGCACGCGTGAGTCCCACACGAGCCTCAACAAGCTCCTGGGCTGCTCGCTGTCGTGGGCGCTCGAGTATCACGGCAAGCTGCGGAGCGGACTCGCCGCCGGTCCGAGTGCGCCCTCTCCGTTGCTCTACGGCAATCTTGCGCACCACGTTTTCGCCGAGGTGTTCGGCGCCGGTGTGCTGGATGCCGAAACGGCGCTCGCCCGCGCCCACGAGATCCTCGACCGCGATCTGGGCTCGCTCGCCGAGAGCCTCGCGTTGCCGCGCTACCAGGTCGAGCGGACGGCCGTGCGCAAGGCCATCCTCGACTCGGCACACGAGCTGGGAGCGCTGCTCATCGAGAGCGGCGCGTCGGTCCGCGGCGTCGAGCTCGCGCATGAAGGCGATCACGGCGGCATCGCGCTGACCGGCAAGGCCGATCTGCTGCTGACCGGCCCCGACGTGGTGATCGATCTCAAGTGGGGCGTGGCGTCGCACTACGACAAGCTCCGCACGGGCACGGCGCTTCAGCTCGCGATGTACGCCGAGATGTTCGGCTCGCCCGGCGCGATCGCCCCCGACGTGGCCTTCTTCTCGCTCAAGTCCCAGGATCTGTTCGCACCGCCCGGGACGCCGCTGAGGCGCGCCAAGGTCGTCGGCACCACCGCTCCCCGCGACACCTGGAACGGCGCGCTGGTCGCGATCGGTGCGCGGCGGACCGAGCTCGCCGCCGGTCACCTGCATGCGCCTGCGGCCGACGCCACCGAGCACAAATCGCACATGGGCGGCGGCCGCCTCAACCTCGCGCCCGATTGCCAGTACTGCTCGTACGGAGCGCTGTGCGGCAAAGGCGGGTGCACGTGAGCATCAAGATCATCACCGCCAGTGCGGGATCCGGAAAGACCACGCGGCTGTCCGAGGTCCTCGATCAAGCGATCGGCTCCGGCGGGGTCCGCCCCGAGGCGATCGTCGCGACGACCTTCACGCGCCACGCCGCTGCCGAGCTGATCGAACGTGCACGTGGTCGGCTGCTCGCGAGCGGCCGTGGCCGCGAGGCCCACCAGCTGCTGGCGGCGAGGATCGGGACCGTCAATGCGGTGTGCGGCTCGCTGGTGACCGACTTTGCCTTCGAGCTCGGACTCTCGCCGTCGCTGCGGGTCCTCGACGAGGCGTCGGCGGAGCTCGAACAGAAGCGCGCGCTGGCGGGCGTGGTGTCGTCAGAGATCTCGGACGAGCTGTTCCGGTTCTCGAAGCGGTTCTACGACGATTTCAACTGGCACCAGGAAGTCCGGCGCCTGATCGAGGCCGCTCGCTCGAACGCCCTCGATGCGCACGGCCTGCGCGCGTGTGCCACCCGCTCGATGACGAGCCTCGACGCCTGCCTCGGCCCGGTCGCGGCCGAGACCGCGGACCAGATCGACCAGGCGCTGGTAGCGGCGATCGACACGGCGCTGTCTGCGATCGATCTCAGCGTCGACACCACCAAGGGCACCGCCACCTACGTCGACGAGCTCCAGGATGCCAGGCGCGATCTACTTCGTCACCGCCTGCGCTGGGGCGACTGGGCGATGTTGACGAAGGCCAAGGGGACCAAGGCATCGCTCGCGCACGCCGCCCCCGTGCAAGCGGTCGCCGCCCGGCATCTCGAGCATCCAGGCCTCCGCACCGAGATGCATCGGCTGATCGAGCTGCTGTTCCAGGTCGCCGCGGACGGGCTAGCCGCCTACCAGGACCACAAGCGCGAGCGAGGCGTCATCGACTTTGTCGATCAGGAAGCGCTGGCCCTCCAGCTCCTGCGTCGCCCCGATATCCGCGAGGCCCTGACCGGGCAGCTCGACCTCGTGCTGATCGACGAGTTCCAGGACACGAGCCCGCTCCAGCTCGCGATCTTCCTCGAGCTCGCGTCGCTCGCGCGCGAATCGGTGTGGGTCGGCGACCAGAAGCAGGCGATCTACGGGTTCCGCGGCACCGATCCGGCGCTGATGGACGCGATGATCGAGTCGCTGACCTCGACCACCACCGATCCTGACCTCGTCAGTTCGGCGGTCCGCGCGCTCGGCCACGCCGGGGAGCGCGAGACCCTGTCGACCTCGTATCGAAGCCGGCCGGCGCTCGTCGAGCTGACCAGTGACCTGTTCGCCCGCGCGTTCGTCGAGCACGGCATCCCCGAGGATCGCACGCGGCTCGCGCCGTTCCTCAAGGACGAGCCCGCGGGCCTCGGGCCGATCCTCGAGTACTGGCCGCTGACGTTCCCCGATCGCGAGAACAAGGACGTGCTCGCGGCCGCCGCCGCGACCGGCGTGCGGGACCTGCTGCAGACGGCAACCAAGGTTCGCGATCGCCGGACCGGGAAGGCACGTGATGCGACTGCGGCGGACGTCGCCGTGCTGTGCCGAACCAACGAGCAGTGCCAGCTGATCGCGGACGCACTCGCCGCCCTCGATATTGCGGCGGTCGTGCCGCGGCTCGAGCTGTTCGACACGGCCGAAGGCCACGTGGTCGCCGCGGGACTGCGGCTGTGGATCGATGGCCGCGATGCGCTCGCCGCCGCCCAGATCGCGCGGCTCGTCAGCTACGCCACGGACATGGACGGCTTCGTGGCGCGTGCGCTCGCCGCGCCCGGGCACGAGGCGTTTGCCGGCGATCCGATCGTGCGAGCGATCGTCGCTGCACGCGACGCCGCACCCGATCTCGATCCGGCCGCGGTGGTCGCAGCCATCATCGATGCGGCGGGCTTGCGAGAGCTGTGTGCCGGCTGGGGCAACACCGCCCAGCGCCACGCCAACCTCGACGCCCTCCGCGCGCACGCGATCGCGTACGTTCACCAGGCGACCTCGCGTCGCGAGCCCCCGAGCCTCGTCGGCCTGCTCGCCCACTTCGACACGATGGTCGAGGTCTGGGGCTGGCGGTCGTCGCGCACCGATGACCAGGCGCTGCTCGCCGGGGCCGCCGCGGTCACGGTATCGACGTGGCACGCCGCCAAGGGTCGCGAGTGGCCGGTGACGGTCCTCTATGGGCTCGAGACGCTGCGCGAACCGCGCGCGTTCGGGATGCACGTCGAGAGCGACGCGGCCGGGTTCGATCTCGCCGCCCCGCTCGCCGGGCGCTGGCTGCGCTACTGGCCCAATCCGTATACGAAGTCCAACCAGCTCGGCCCGGTGATGACGGCGTACGCCGGCAGCGACGAGCTGAAGCGGGTGAAGGAGCGCGCCGAGCGCGAGGCGTTGCGGCTGCTCTATGTCGGATGGACCCGCGCGCGCGATCGGCTGATCTTCGCGGCTGCGGAGGGGAAGTTGCTCAAGGGTCTGGTCGGAACGATCTCACGGTTGGTCCCTGGCCTGATCGCGGAACCACCCGCGCAGCCGGGCGGCGATGTGGCGGTGACGTGGGGCGGTCACGCCGCGCCGATCCGCGTGCAGGCAAAGGCGGGCGTCGTGGGCCTCGAGCAGACATCGACGCCAGGCGAGCTCGCGATCGGCCGTCCGCCGCGCACGTATCCCCCTGCCCGCCTGTTGCCGTCGACGGTCGAGGGCGTGCCATGCACCCTCGGCACGCACGTCACCCTCGGTCCGCGGCTGACGCTCCGCGGAGCGCCGGAGATGGGCCTGCTCGGCGATGCGATGCACGCGTTCTTTGCGGTGGATCGTGCCGAGCATCCGGCCACCGACCGGACCGCTCGCGCGACCGCGCTGCTTCGCAGCTACGGCGTCGCTGATCATCTCGACCCCAGCGAGGTTGCGACGGCGGCGACCCGTCTGTGGACCTGGTTAACCGCCGATCTAGGCGCGACGCGGCTGCATCGTGAGTGGCCGGTCGGGAAGCGAACAGCCGACGGCACGCTAGTCGGTGGGACGGCGGATCTCGTGGCCCGCACGGCCGCCGGCTTCGTCCTCGTCGATCACAAGACGTTTCCAGGATCGCTCGATGACGCGCTGGCCCGGTTGCCGAAGTACTCCGGCCAACTCGCGACGTACGCGCGCGTGATCACCGCTGCGATGGGAATCCCGGTCGTGTCGATGTGGATCCACCTGCCGGTGCTGGGCATCGTTGTCTCGGTCGAGCTCGGATGACCGCTGGCACCGAGCTATTCCTAGCGGGGCTCTGGTGGCAGATGCGACCGATAAGGTCGCTCTTTCGAAAAAGACTGCAAGTCAAATCCACGGTGGACGAACGGCAGGACGCCGATCATTGTGCTTCGCGCTCGCGTCGCTTCCTGTACTTGGGCAAGGACTCCGAAGCAGGTGCCGTTCTCGGAGCGCGCTTGTTGCCAGACCAGCAACCCTTCTGGTTCTCAGTCGTGATCGCTTTCTCTGTCTGGGCCTCCCACATCAGCGAGTACGAGCCATCCCACTCCTCCCAGCACGCCGTCGCGGACCAGAAGTGCTTCACCACCGCACCGCCAGAAGACCTGATTTCGAAGCCGCCGCGAGCAGGTGGCGCCGGATTCGAAACTTGGGCATCACGTTCCTTGATGGCCTTTCGCCGGTCCGCTGCGATTTGCTCGTCCTGCACTCGCTTGCACCGCATCCCGAGGAGCGGCAAGCCGACAACCACGAACACAACGAAACCGATTCCGATCAGAAACCCTCTGCTCATCATGCGATCCTACACGCCGAAATTAGCGCTGAACTTGGGCTTCCTGTGCTCGCGATCATACGGACGCCGCTCGGGCCAGATGATCGCCGCGCCAAGCAATGGCGCAACTTGCACCAGCCCGCCGCGCCGCGGCGAACCCTGGTAACAGCGTTGACCTATTGCGTGGTCCGATGGATCCGCGTTCCGCATCGCGTCGGCGCGTCGTTCTCGCAAAGGCGATGGGGCGCCCGCGAGAACAGGCTCGAGAAACACACGGCGGATTCACGCGGCGGCGGTGACAGGTCGAACGCGACTGACGACACCGAGTGCTCGCCGAAACGCACCAGCATCGGCGGCGCCAGGTCTGGCTACGCCAATTACGCTGTTGGACAACGCAGTGCGGCAGCGTACGCGTTCATTGTGTACAGGTCATCGGTCACGACTCCAGTGGTGTTGGTTCCTGAATAGGATCCTGCGCTGCACTAGCGATCTCGACCAACGCTCCAACTACCCCTCGACGCACATGGCAGCAAACGCATCGTCCGCGCTGCGTGTTACGGTGCTGCATGGCCTCAGTAGACTTCATCCGCTTCAACCAATTCGGGTCACTGGAAACGGACGACGAACTCCTGATGTTCGCAGCAACAGCAGCCGACATTTCCAAGTGGGCTGGCATTCCGCGTAAGGGCTGGCGCATTCGGATGCTGTACCAGCGCTGGCTCACCGAAGTTCGCGAGGGCGAGTTAAAGGAATTCTGGGACGCGGCCGGAATGCCGAAGACGGGTGAACGCTTCATCCTTGGCCCCACTGCAATCATCATCGGCATCCAGGATCAGCCGACTATCGTCGGCAACAAACTCGTCCTTGATCACGCGCCGGCGATCGACTTCGCCGACAACCCAGTGGCCAACCTAGCGAAGCTGGCCGAAATCGTCCGGCCGCGAGTATTGCGTCGGTTGTCCAAAGCCCAGGTGAAGATTCACGAGGAGTTCGAGACGGCTCCCAAGGAGCCTCTGCCCCCAACCTCGCATGACTATGTTTTCGAATTCGCCTTCCAATTGACTCAGATGATTCATGATCCTCAGTGGTTCGTGTACACCAACGCGATCGAGCCTGAAGAATTGCGCGGCCTGAACGTGGCGCTGGAAGCCATCTCTCGTCCCGCACTGGTTATCGATGGGCAGCACCGATTGTGGGGCGCTGCCAATGCGGCAATTCCGATCACGCTTCCCGTGGTAGCAATCCCCAACGCGAGCTGGATGGAACAAATCTATCAGTTCGTCGTAATCAACGAGAAGGCGCAACGAGTCGAGACTTCTCTCCTCACAGACATTTTCGGAAGCTCTCTCTCTCAAACGGAACAGGCCGGATTACGGAATCGACTGGGGCGAGCAAACGTCAATGTCGAGCCTCGCATCGCGGCGACCATCGCCAATCGTGACCCGTCGAGCCCGTTCTTTAACCTCGTGCGGGTGCGTCTTGAGGGGAACGCCCCGTCAGGAATCCAGCCATTCATCACTGATCTGACCATCAGACTTTTGATCGAAGGCGGAGCGCGAGGCACTCGCGGGTGGCGCGCCGACGACGAATTCTATGAGACCTACGTGCAGCCGACGTTTCCCAACCGTGCGGAATGGGACAGTTGGGCCGGCGGCAAGTGGCGCGACTACTGGTTCGCGTTTTGGGAGTGCATTGGTGAGTTCTACAACGACCAAGCAGCGCAGTTGAAGAAGAAGCCGCTCTGGACCTCCGATGAGCAGACCAACCTGACAAAGGCTGTGGGTCTGCGGACTCTTCAAACCTTATTTGTCACTAAGGCCGTCGATCGCATCGGCAAGGTTCGAGCCATCGAGGATGTCCTTCGGGAAGAACTCGGTGAGGACCTGGCTGCGGAACACATCAAGAAGCGGGTCCAATCACTAGCACTTCCCGCCAGCGTTGCAGCATTCAAGACACAAGTCACCGAGTGGTTCCTTGAGAAGGGTGTTCCGGTGCGAGTGTTCACCAAGCCATGGAAGAAGAGCCTCGACGACGATGCGGGCCGCGAGGACCTCTGGAATGAACTGGAGCGAGCTTTTGACCTCACTCAGAAGGGCCAGCGATATCACGCGCGGGCATCCATCTTCGATGCCACTCGGGAGGATGATGAGTGACGGCTATCGATCGCTTGGTCGAATTCATTCCGCTTGACGCGGTCGACGACGCGCAGCTTGATGACTTGCTACACAGCCTCGCAACCTTGGACATTCCAACAGAGAAATCGTTCATACGTGGGGTCTTGTCGATGGGTTTGCGCGCGGTGGAGGCTTTCGTCCTTTCAGATCCTGCGCTGCTTTTGCTAGCAGAATACTGGGACGCGCGTATTGGTGATGCCGATCGTGTCATCGACGAACGACTTCTCGCGCTGACAGGGTCACAAAGCGCAAGCTTGCGCGCCTATATAAAACGCTCTCTGTACAGCATCTCCCGTGAATGGCGCAACGAGGCAGGCATTCCAGTAGCTGTTTTTGAGCGCCTCATTGAGAGACAGGCAACGCAGAACCTCGGCGCCGAACTCCGGTGCGAACTCTGCGGCTACTGGTTCCAGAGCACGGATGTTGAGGGCGCAGATCGTCAGGCCGCAATAGCACGCGTCGGTTGTGTCTTTGCAAACTCGCCACACCCGAATCGGATCGGAGATCCTATAAAGCCGCTGGGATTTGGCAAGGCTCGTTTCACAACACTGACGCTCGACCACAAGATTCCCAGATTAGGCTTCGGCTCTGTTGAGTTCGACAACATCAGAGTCGTATGCAGGTTTTGCAATCAGGGAAAGATGAGCTATCGCCGCTCGCACGAGGCGCTCTCACCCATTATCGCCGGTGCATTGAGCCTCGTACCGCCGCGGGTTCCCCATAGTCAGCTGCGGCAGTTGACCTTCACTTCGTCGGTTTGGCATCAGGGGTCATGCCGACTGTGCGGTGGCACTCCACGACACGCCGAACTCACGATCAGTGTGCGACGAGGCGCTGCGTCGTGGCTCGTTCCATGGAATGTTGACGTCGTTTGCTACGATTGTCTATGAACGCGTCCCTCGAGACGAGCTTAGCGAGCAAGAGCAACGCCCTCTCTGCCAACGTAGCTGAGACACCGGCCTCCCCAAAGATCAGTGTCGAGGGTGGTCGAGGTATGCACGACGATAAATCTGATGGTGAAGCCGACCGAGGTCTCGTCGAAGGCGCGCAGGCGCCGATTCACGACGGCCGAAAAGATCAGGATCCTGCGCGAGCCCGATGCCGCCGCCCAGAGACCGGTGGGGTGAGCGCGCTACTGCGGCGTGAGGGGCTGTACTCCCCGTACCTGCCGAGCTGGCGCAAGCAGCGTGACGCTGGCCAGTTCGGCAAGACGCCGCGGAAGCGCGGACCGGTGGCGGTGGCGGCGGATCCTCGCGACACGAAGATCGCCGAGCCCGAGCGCAGCCTCCGCCGGGCAGAAGCGCGAGGTGACCGCTACGAGCGCCTGTGTGAGCTCCAAAAAAAGTATCGGAGCTGTTCGGGATCCCGCTCGAGACCGAGAGCGAGACGAAGCCATGATGCAGATCGTCGAGGACAGCTCGGAGATCGACGGCGTCGACGAGACCTGTCTCGCCCTCGGAGCAGCGCCGTGAGGACCGCGAACTCGTCCTCGCCGCAGCTCACGCCGCTCGGCCCGAGCGCTTCGTGCACGGCGTCCCGCACGCGCCACCACTGCCGACCGCGGTCTGGATCAACAAGCCCACCGCCGATCAGCCGGAACCATCTGCCGATCAACTGGACTCGTCTGACCCGATCGAGATCAGCTCACTAAACTAATGCGTGCCGGTGTCTCAAACTCGTTGACAGGTTCCGCGTCCAGAGGGACGCGAGTTTGTCCACTTGGCTTACGATCGTCGCATGCACTTCGCAAAGCATGTGGAGTCCGAGGAGGATCTTCGCGCGCCGCGAGTCGCTAGAGCCCGACCCACTTGTCCGATATCACCGTCCGGGTCTGGGAGTCTGGTCGCCCGAGGGTGCCATGGCGCGCACCGATCACGACGAGACCATCATCGTTCGTTCTCTGACACCCGACTCTACGCAAGGTTTAGCTGGCGACCGTTCGCGGAACTCTTGTTCCAGACCAATCCCTTATACTGAACGAGGAGGTAGTGGCTCAACAGCTTGATGCTGCTCGAGGTGTTCTGGATTTCGTTCCACTTGTGCTGCTGGCCCGGGCCGAAGTCCCAGTAGCCTTCAGACCAACGACACACAGGGGCTACTGCGGCGAGGTCGCGAGCAAACTGAGCCTTCGTCGGCAGGCCCTTCGAGCGATAGCGTTCGGCGATCGCATCCATCATTAGCCCAAGGCACGCAACACCGGCGCCGTGGAGAAGCCGACACCTCTTCGGAGGTAGCCCCCATTCCGCGGCAAAGACCTCCTGCACAGCGCTCCAGAACGCGAACAAAACTCCGAGCATCGGCTCGTACTCGAGATCGTCGCCCATGCCGTGACGAATCCGATAGAGGACGCCATCGCTCAAGCTGCTCTCCAGCATCTTGAGGATCGAGTTGTCCTTGATCATCCCGTCGGGGTTCGTGGCAGTCTGAATGAGTTGGTAGAGGGGAGAATTCTCGTCACGGTTGAGACGAGAGAGGAGCGCTGCGGGCACGCGACGTCGCGCTAGCAGGCTGGGTAACTGAGTTTCTGTTCCTGGCAGCAGTTCGTAGATGAGCCCCTTGGGAAGGGGTTTAGTGGAATTGACGAGGATGAACTGCTCAGTTTGCTGGGTGAGGTCATCGGTGATGAAGGCGCTGACGCAGATCGGAAATGAGTCGATCTGCGCTTCGCGTACCGCAGCCAGGCGCTGCTGCCCGTCAACGATGAAGCCGGGACGATCCTCGGGCGCCCACGTCGGATCAATCGGGATGACGAGTTCGCCGATGCGCGAGTACGTCGTCTGGGGGCCCTTCACGGCCACGAACGTAACGCGCGAGTCGAATGCGATGACGACCGCATTCGGGATCATCGGCGAGTCGCTCTCGAGGTAGTTGCGGATCTCATCGATGTGAGACAGCACCTCGGGACGCTGATACCCGCCGAGCGTTCCGTCTTGAGTGCGCTTGATCCGCGATACCGTCGCGATCTCGTGGACGCACTTGCCGTCAATGGCCAGCGTATAGAGCGTACGCTTGCCTTGTCGAACCTCGATTGCCGGCACCCGAAGAGTCTTGGCCATGGTCAAACGTCTCCCGTTGCTGTCTTGAGAGGCCGACGCGACCGCGTGCCAGGTCGGCTCTTTTCGGTGGGAACTAAAACGGCAGATGCTGCTCGCTGCACTCGGCGGTAGAAGGTCCACGTGTTGTGGAGCCCGCGCCTGCGATTTCGCTCGGCTCCCCGGAACAGAATGACGTGATGTCCGAGCGAGCGACATACGTCGCACTTGCATGACTTCCACGGTTGGTCTTCGAGGGTCCGGCGATACGCCTCATAATGCGACTTGCCAGGCGAGTACAGGTCCTCGTACGCCTGAAGTGCACTGAGCACTGCCGGTACCTTCATCGCGCCCGCATCAAATCGCTTCATCGCTTCCAAGGCCGCTCGCTCCAACTTGCGGGCCGTTTCCTGGACCACGCGTCCGGACGAGATCATTTTCTGAAGCGATGGATTGCCCTGGACCTGTGGAATTCGAATGGCGGTGTACTCGGCGTCCATCGAGTAGAAGTTGTCGGTCGCATCCTTGAACGCCTGACGCAGCGGGGACGTACTGTCAAAACTGGTGACGCCGAGGGACGCAAACTCCTGCAAACTATCGGTCCTCGTGACTCCCAGGAGGTGGAGCTTGGTGTCCTTGCGGCGTACACGAGCCACGCCGCGCAGTGAAGCGATGATCTCCGGGGTCTTCAGTGGAACCATTCCGCCGAGGGCAATGTGGCGGTAGCCCATCGCTTGCAGTTCGCGGACGGCGCGTTCGTATGACTTGGCACTCCATCCTTGCGCAACGCCGACGAGCTCGAACGGCAGCCGTTCCGAGCGATGGAACGCGAAGAACTTCTGGGCGAGCTCGAGTGTGATGGATTGCCGCTCGGTGACAGCTGCCGGCACCTCGCGCGGGGACTCGTCCCAGGCAGCGTTGTATTCAAGGATCACGTGATCAACGGAGATTCCGAGATCGAAGCCACACTCCACGTAGAAAGTGGCGACCTCCTCGATGCTGTACGGCGGCGTGGGCTCACGAACGTACGTAAACGCACCGCAGTCGCCGATGAATGGAATCGGCGCCCACGCGGTTCCTTCAGTGCGAAAGAACTCGCGCGCACCGACGCGCAGAAGCCGCTGACGTTGTGCGTTAGTGTAGCGGCCACCGGAACCGACCCCATCCACAATGCCCTTCGAGACAAGAATCCCGTCGAGCATGCGCTCACGAAAGAGCTCGTGAGCATAGAGGTCGTCGCGTTGGCGCAAACGAGACGTCGACCGCCGCTCGGTATCAAAGTCGAAGCTCGGATCGACCAGATCCTGGCTGTCTGGCATGAAGTACTTCATGGTTACCCAGCCAGGTAAACCCTCTGGACGAAGTCCGTGAGCATCCGAACGTGGGACGGGAGGTTCTGGATCCCGTTCCAATCGAGCCCGTCCAAGTCCTCCCAGGAGCCGGAGGTCCAAGAGCAGCGCGTCTTGAGCGGGGCCAGTTCACGCTTCAGCCGTTGCTCGAGCTTCGGATCGTCGGTGTTCGCGGTGGCCATGGCTCGGTCCATCAACTTGCCCATCGCTCGGAGGCCAGCGCTGTGCATCAGCCGGCTTTCTCGCGGTGACTGGCCCCACGCGTCGGGAAACGTTGCGCGCACAGCGTTCCAGAACGCGAACAAGACTTTCGCTGCACCCTCCATATCGACTTCGCCCGTCGCGAGGTTCCGATACAAGAACAGAGCGCCGCCTGGCGTGCTGAAACTCTCCTCCAGCACCTTCATGAGGGCCGTGTCGCTGACAACCGCCCTACGTCGGACCGAAGCAGCGTACGAGGGGCGGCGGATCAGGCCGTGAAACGGCGACCGCGGATCGCGGTTTAAAAGTTCGCACAACGCGGCAGGCGCCTGCCGGGCGGCGAGCCGTGCGGGCAGCGTGGTCTTTACGTTAGGGAGCAACTCGGCCACCAAACCGCGAGGCAGCGGGTGCGTGCTGTTCACGCGCAGGAATTGCTCGCGCTGAGTATCGAGGTCGGTCGCCTGAAAAGCGCACACAGGTACTGGAAAATCTCGGCGACGCGCCTTGGCCAGGGCCAGCGATCGCTGCTGGCCGTCCACGAGCAACGCTGACTTGCCGTGCTTCGTAGCCAACGGAATCGTCAGCAGACCGGCTTGCGACAAGTCTCCCTTCCCTACTCCGCTCGCAGCGGTGAATTCCACCGGCTTGGTGAGCGCGAGGATCAGGGCGTGAGGAAACAGGACGTACCCTCGGTTCGAGTTCAGGTACTCGGTGATGGCCCCTACATGACGGCGAACTTCACCGCGTTGGTATCCTTCGAGATCGCCGTCAGCGGTCCGTCCAAGCCGCGAGACCTCGGTCAACTCCCCGAGCTGATTCGCGGTGAGAACGAACATGAACAGCGGATGCTTCCGATCCTGGACCACCCGCAACGCACTGACCTGTAGCGTCGCCCCTCTGGTCATCGGCCTGGCTTCTGCTGCCTAAAGAGTTCGCGGAACCGGCTCTGCTCGCAGGCTTTCCCGCTCTCACGAAGTTGCCGAAGGAGAGCCGTGTGGGACGCCTTGGGGTTGGCGGAAAGGTGGGTACGGATGAATGCGATGACTTCGGCGTCGGACATCCCCGAACCGGCAGCGCGCTTCTTCGGCGCCTGTCCGTCGCCTTCTAGTTCCTTGGACATGATCGAGCGGTTCTCCTTCACGAAGTCACCTGGACGTACCGCGCCGAGCAGGTGCCGCGCAGCTCGCGCGTGCAAAGAAACGAGCCCGCCACCCAGGGTCGCTTGGAGCGTGGCACGCGACGGCAGCCAACATGCTTCCAGGGCAGGCTCCGAAGCGGGGACCTTGCTTGAGATGATGAACAGCGCGCCACGACGGCGGAACAGCGCCATCGACTCCGCGAGATCCCTCGCCATCGCTCGGAGGTACATCGGGGACGCGAGGACCAGAATGGTGGAGCCGGGGTCCGACGTAGCGATCGAACAGATTGACTTCCCAAGAGCGCCGCGCCCCGACGTGGCACATCTCCACCAGTCCATCATGGTCGCGTCGTCGGGCGCTGCCCGTGTAACCGAGTCGGCGTGACCGACCGCGAAGGTAGCCGCGTAGGGCACGAGCTTCTCGGTGCTGCTGACGACCCCGTACCCGGCGGACGAGATCCAGAGATTCGGCATCCATCCCATCGAAGCAGCAACATCAGGAAGTTCGCGAACGATCGACCAGTAGCCGCCCTGATAGAGATCCTGGGCGCGGGTTCGCTGTCCTTTCACATCGCGAATGGCGGTGCGCCAGGACGAGAATCGCTCCGCGACCGTTTTTCCACGTGCGTCGCGGAGTCGAACCGCGGCGGGCTGACTCTTCCTGTCACTGCACGTCGCCACTATGTGGAGCGATGGCGCCATCGTTCAGCCGCGACACAACTCCACGCTCGCGCGCACTGGACAACCATCCATCATCGTTCGTCCTCGCCTTCGTAGATGCAGCCCGAGTTGCAAGTCTCCGACACGACCACGCGTTGAAGTAGTGGGAGCCTTGGCTTCAACTCGCGCCAAATCCAACGCGCCAGGTTCTCGCTCGTCGGGTTGTAGAGTCCTTCAACCTCATTGAGGAAGTTGTGATCTAGCCGCTCGTTGATCGGCTCGAACGCCTCCTTGATGTCGGAGAAATCTAGAACCCAGCCGGTCTTGTCACCCACGGGACCTTCGACGTGCACCTCGCACCGGAATGAGTGGCCGTGCAACCGAGCGCACTTGTGGTCCGGCGGAACGTTGGGAAGGCGATGCGCGGCCTCGAACCTGAATTCTCTGTAGATCTTCACGATCGTCCCTATCTGATCCCGAGGACCTTGTGAGCTTGAACGCCGAGTCGCCACGATGGATGTGACAGGCAGTAGTCGAGGGTCTTGCGCGAATTCTCTTCGCGCGACGGACCGTCCATGGGCTGCAGGATGAAGTGTTGAAAGTCCAGGCTCAACAGGGTCTCGGGGTCGAGGCCAACCTGAGGGTAAACAAACTTGAGCTCGTTACCTTGGTTCATGACGAGCTTCGTGCCGGCCTTTGGGCTGACACACACCCAATCAATCCCTGCCGGCGCCTGAATGGTACCGTTGGTCTCAACCGCAATTTCGAAGCCGCGAGCGTGAAGAGCTTCGATTAGAGGCTCGTCCACCTGTAGCAGGGGCTCGCCGCCGGTACAGACGACGAACCGTTTCCCGTCAGCGTGCGGCCAACAGGAGTCGACAGCGTCGGTGAGTTCGCTAAGCGTGTAGCGACCTCCGTTCGTCCCGTCCATGCCAAGAAAATCGGTATCGCACCATCGACTGCATGATCCGATCGCGCTGTCGCGATGCTCTGACCGTCCCGACCACAAATTGCAGCCACTGAACCGCAAGAAGACCGCCGAACGACCAGCGTTAATCCCTTCGCCTTGCAGCGTGTAAAAAATTTCCTTGACTGCGTACCTCATGCCGCACGCCCGACGTAATGGATTGGATCTGCGAGCTGATTCTCAGCAAAGCCTCGAAGCCTAAGGTGGCACGAGTCGCACTGACCACAAGCCTTCCCGTCCGCGGTCGGATCGTAGCAACTCGAAGTGACCCCGTAGTCGACACCGAGCGAGATGCCCAGTCGAATGATCTCTGCTTTCGACATGGAGATCAGCGGTGCGTGCAGTTTGAACGCCGAGCCGTCTACGCCGGCTTTTGTCGCAAGATTCGCGAGATGCTCGAAGGCGGACACGAATGCCGGGCGGCAATCGGGATAGCCGCTGTAGTCCAGCGCGTTCACGCCGATGAAGATGTCTCGCGCTCCAATGACCTCCGCAAACCCCAGTGCGTGGGAGAGGAAGATGGTGTTCCGTGCTGGTACGTAGGTGCTCGGGATGTTGTTGGACATCTCGTCACCGCTTCGGCCTTTGGGCACGTCAATGTCCGCGGTCAGTGCCGAGCCCCCCATCGCCCGAAGGTCCAACTCGATCGTCCTATGACTTGTCACGCGAAGGTGCCGGGCCACGCGTTCCGCGGCTGCGACCTCGACCGCATGCCGTTGTCCGTAGCGAAAGCTGATCGCGTGGATGGCGTAGCCGTCGCGACGTGCAACGGCCGCTACAGTCGCTGAATCAAGACCACCACTTAAGAGGACGATCGCCGAGCGCATGCCTTACCTCCACCCCCTCGATACCTTCTTGGTGTGACACCCGGCCCAGCTGGCCGGGATCGAGGCCCGAACTGAATTCGACCTGCCCACCTCGAAGGACGCTGCACATCCTTCCGCGAGCACCCGTGATACATCCTTTACCGCGCGGCACGCGCACCGTCAACTACAAGCGTGGGTGATAAAGAGGCGCCCGAACTACGACTTAGACGAGCCATCACCCAAACGGCACGCCACGCGCGCACCAGCCTTGGGCTGACGCAATCCGCGGTGGCGGAGGTGCTGGGGATGGCTCCAGAGGTCTACGGCCGCATCGAGCGTGGCGAGTTCATGCCCAGCGTTATCACCCTCGTAAATATCGCGACCGTGCTCCGCGTAACTCCTGACCAACTCCTTGGATGGTCCGAGATCGCGCCGCGGGATCGGGCGCCGGAGTACATGCGCATCGTGGCGCTCCTCGAACGAGCGGATGAAGCGAGTCTTCGCCGTTTCGAGGCGGTACTCCAGGCACTGCTCGCAACGGAGCCAGAATAAGCAGCCTTGGTTCCAACGATTTCTGCTCGAGAACGGGCATCCTCAAAACGCACTACGACTCCAAGCACGAACGGGCTACGTGCTCCGCTTCTTGGTCCCCGCTTCGACCTAGACGCGCTACCGGCACGTGGGATATCGGCCCCATGGCTTGGCATCGCGGATCAATACACCGATACTGGAAACGCTATGCAGTCTGGGGTGGTGGGTTGCAGTCCCGTTCGGCCGCCCCGCGTCGCCAGCCGGTTGGCCCCTCGTGGCGTATGTCAGCCCCCTGGGCTAGTTCCTCTAGCCCAGCCGACGCGCGCCACGCTGCCGCCAGATGCCGACCACGCCTCTATAAGCGCGAACGCCGCCGCCGGCAGAACGGCCTGCACATCCACTCGCTACGTCTGAAATTGCGTCCGCAACATTGGAGTTCGAAATGGAACTTGATCTTCCTCTCCTCGGCACCATCAATGATGAGACCGGCCCCAACCAACCGGTTCGCAAGAAATGGATCGTCAAGGTCACCGCAGAGCAATTGGCGACGTGGTTTCAATACGAACGCGAGAGTTCCAAGAAGAGTGCCTCGTTCAAGACGCTGGGGACTTCACTCATCAAGATCGATCCGAAGATTCAACGCGGTGATGACTCCAATGGATACCACGGTCAAAACGCGGCAAAAATCGGAGAGATCAAGTCAATTCTACTGCAAGAGAAAAATGCCACGGTGCCGAGAATCTACCTGGGCACACTTGTTTGGAACATCAGGCCACCGGCTGTGCTTTCCGTCGCCAAACAGGAAATCGAAAATAAGCCCCCAAAGTGGAGGCTTGTCATTGACACTACCGAGATCCACCTCACCGATTCCGCTCATCGGCACTTTGGAATCTGCGAGGCTGTGCGGGCTTACAAATCTGACAAGGAAGCAAACCTCACCTTCCCGCTGTTCAGACCGAACTTCGAGTTCTCCGTTGAAATCTACAACTTAGATTTCCAGGGCGAAAAGGAGCTCTTCTCGGAACTCAACGGAAAGCAAAAGAAGATTTCGGCTGCGAAACAGAAGGAACTAGACGTTTCTAGCCCCATCGGCGCGCTCAAGGACGCAATTCTTGCGTGCGACATGCAAGAGAACCGAATCCTCGAAAACAATATCGAGGTTTCGTCGAATCAAAATACACAACACACCCTACTTACCATGTCCGTCTTCGTCGCATCGATCGCGGAGATGTTCTCCTCGGACGAGATCAAACTCGCGCGCGATGACTCCGACGCACGCGACGAAATGGCCGAGTACTACTGTGCATTTCTACTCTCCCTCACCACTCTTCGAGTGCGCGCGGATCTAGACAAAGACGGCAAGGACGAAGACTACGCACCGTTCAGGAACCTGTACCAAAAAGTAATCAAACCAGTTGAGTCGCAATTCGATGCAGAGAACCCGGTAGGCTCCGACGAGCGACTCGAGGCTGCTCGTGCGGCTGCGAGGACAACCAACCTAGCGCTAAGGCACGTCGACCTCGCGAACAACAACGGCACGATTAAGGCACTCTTCCGCATCGGTCGGCTGATCCGCCGATTTCCATCCTGGAACAGCGTCATCGACCGGCTCCAGAACGACCTCCTGGTCGGCTCAAACGGCAAGTTCTTCCAGGCCGAGAATGAGGATTTGCTCTCGGCACACGCTGGCGACGTCCCAATTGCACTCAAGACCAACGATGGCGGCTTGAATTTGCAAGTTCAGACCAAGAACATCAACAAACTCTACGATTATCTCTGCCGAAAGCTGGATCTCGTCCGACGTCCTGAGTTTCGTATTCAGGTCGATGGGCAATGGCACCAACTAGGCGACACCCAGCATAAGATTTCACTACTAGACGATGCTAAACGCATTCTGACGTTTCGCGTGTTCTACGACGCAATCAAGGCGGTGGACGTCGATGAACCACCAATGCTCTCTATCGACAGCAACTGGAAGCAATTGATTCCCAAGGCTGCAAAGAAACTAGCGCCCACAAAGCTAGATTGGGACCAAAGTTATGAAGACCCATCCTACCCGGACATCGGACGTAGAATGGCGTCGTTCAACCTTGAACTGCCTTCGGGGAGTGAACTCGTAGAGGCAACTGCTGACGTCAAGATCACCCTGAACTATCCCGATTTTGGCGGCGAGGTAGAGAAGGTTAAGTTTCTACTTCTCGCTTCGAAATGATCCTACTGCCTCAACGCGTATTGGAAGCGGCCAGGAAGCGGATCTGCATACGCACGAGCCGACCGCTCACCGATGGTGAGAATCTACTTTCTCACGCGAGTTGTGGGAGTCTGTATTCAGCGGGTGCCGAGGTCACTCTGCGTGATGCGGAATACCTGGGGCATGTACTGGAGGGGGTCCGAGCAGCGCTGAAGACGGAGGTGTCCGATCCGGAACGAAGGGAAATCGGTGCGTTCCTAGCGACAGCATTTGAGCGTGGGGTCCTCAAGAAGGAGGAACACCTCCATCTATATTTATACGCAGCATGGGACGAACCCGACCTCTGGGGCGACGAAGAGCCGATAAGGCTGGGCGAGAAGTACCTGGAATGTGACGCAAGCGAGTCCTCATCTGGTTTCGCCCAGAATGTTGTGATGGAAATCCGACGCCGGGGTTCTTATTTCGATATCGTTGGATTCAGCCGGCCGTCCCACGGCGAACTTGTGGTCGTCGAAGTGAAGATTGGCGATGTTGACGATCGCGCTGTCGGGCAGATGCTTCGCTATTACAATCTCGCGCGCAATCTGTGCGATCATCAGTATCACGGTTGCGATATTCGGCGAGTACGTCCCGTTCTGATTGCCAAAGGCTGCGACATGGAGCGTTGGCTTTCATTCCCACTCATGTTCAGGGAATGCATGTCACTCTTCTTCTTCCGGAAGCGCAAAGGCAAACTGGTACTGGTCGACGGTAAACGCATCATTGAGACTGAACAACGTCAGCGGCTCAGCGGCGCCGGGTCGGGCTATTGAGTGTGATGGACGGCAAGTCAGCGCATGGCCGGGCTACCCCGGGGAAATGGTAGCGCCGCTGGAACGCTCCGCGCGCCGCGCTCCTGCGATCGCCTCGGCGGTCGTCCGCGCGGGCGACCGCCGCAGCGACGTCCACCGCGCCCGCAGCGCCGGCCCGCTGCGCCTCCTGTTCCCCCGCGCCGCGGGACGCGCCGCCTGGATCGTGACCAGCAGCCTCGGCAGCGGCCTCGTCGATGGCGACGACGTCTCCCTCGCGGTGACCGTCGATCCCGGCGCCACCGCCCTGCTCACCACCCAATCCTCGACGAAGGTCTACCGCGGCACCTCGCGACAGCACCTCAGGGTCCGCGCCCACGGCGACGCCACCGTCCTCATCCTCCCCGACCCGGTCGTCCCCTACCGCGACGCCCACTTCACCCAGACCACCTCCCTCACCCTCGACGCCACAACCTCCCTCGTCTACGCCGACGTCCTGACCGCCGGCCGGATCGCCTTCGGCGAGCGCTGGTCCGCCGCCCGCATCGACACCAAGCTCACACTGACGATCGCCGGCACCACCCGCCTGCTCGATCGCGTTGTCCTCGACCACGCCACTCGCATGCGCCGGTTCACCGCGCTCGGCACCGCCCTCCTCCTCGGCCCGCGCTTCGCCTCCACCCTCCCCCAGATCACCTCCCTCGATCGCGACCTCGTGATCGCCGCCAGCCCCCTCGCCGACGGCGTGATCCTCCGGATCGCCGGCACCGACCTCTCGCGCGTCGTCTCCACCCTCCGCGCCTTCCTCGCTCCCGCGTGCACCCTCGCCGGCGAGGATCCGTGGTCCCGCAAGTGGTGACCGATCATGGTACCCACGGGCGGTGCGGCTCGCCCCTCGCGATCTCGACAAGCTGATCCTCCACAACGCGGGGTTCCTCGCGCAGAAGCGGCTCGCGCGCGGCCTTCGCCTCAACTACCCCGAGGCGATCGCGTTGATCGCGACCCAGCTGCTCGAGCTCATCCGCGACGGCCGCTCGGTCGCCGAGCTGATGGATCTCGGCCGCACCCTGCTCGGCCGCTACCAGGTCATGGACGGCGTGCCCGACATGATCGACGACGTCCAGGTCGAGGGCACGTTCCCCGATGGCACCAAGCTCGTCACCGTGCACCACCCGATCGTCGCCGACCACGGCGATCTCGAGCTCGCGCTCTACGGCAGCTTCCTCCCCGTCCCACCGCCGTTCACCGAGAAACCTGAACCGCTGCATGCCGGCGAGCTCCTCCTCGCAGACGACCCCATCCTCCTCAACGCCGACCGCCCCACGCTCGATCTCTCCGTCATCAACACCGGCGATCGCCCGATCCAGGTCGGCAGCCACTACCCGTTCGCCGAGACCAACCGCGCGCTCGCGTTCGATCGCGACGCCGCGACCGGCATGCGGCTCGACATTCCCGCCGGCGCCGCCGTCCGGTTCGAGCCCGGCGAGCAGAAGACCGTCCGGCTCGTAGGTAAAGAGTAGCGTGAGTCACCCGCTCGATCGCCGTGCGTACGCCGCGATGTACGGACCGACCGTCGGCGATCGCGTGCGGCTCGGCGATATTAACCTCGTCGCGGCCGTCGAGAACGACTTCACGGTGTACGGCGACGAGTGCAAGTTCGGCGGCGGCAAGGTGCTGCGCGATCGGCAGGGCCAGTTCGCGGGCGCCGACGACGCCGAGGCGCTCGACCTCGTGATCACGAATGCCCTCGTGATCGACTGGACCGGCATCTTCAAGGCCGACCTCGGGATCAAGCACGGACGGATCGTCGGCATCGGCAAGGCCGGCAATCCGATGGTGATGGTCGGCGTCAGCCCGAACATGATCGTCGGCGTGACGACCGAGGCGCTCGCCGGCGAGGGGCTGATCGTCACCGCGGGCGGCATCGATACCCACATCCACTTCATCTGTCCGCAGCTCGCCGACGAGGCGATCGCGAGCGGCGTGACGACGCTCGTCGGCGGCGGCACCGGGCCGACGACCGGGACCAAGGCCACGACGTGCACGCCCGGCGTGCGCCACATCGAGCTCATGCTGCAGGCGACCGATTCGTTGCCGGTCAACATCGGGCTGACCGGCAAGGGCAACACGTCGCTGGCCAACGGCCTCGTCGATCAAATCCGCGCCGGCGCGATCGGCCTCAAGCTGCACGAGGACTGGGGCACCACGCCGAGCGCGATCGACTGCTGTCTGTCGGTCGCCGACGACGAGGACATCCAGGTCACGATCCACACCGACACGCTCAACGAATCGGGCTACGTCGACGACACGATCGCGGCGTTCAAGGGCCGGACGATTCACACCTATCACACCGAGGGTGCAGGCGGCGGTCACGCCCCCGACATCATGCGGGTGTGCGGCGAGCCCAACGTGATTCCGAGCTCGACCAACCCGACCCGGCCGTACACGATCAACACGCTCGACGAGCACCTCGACATGCTGATGGTGTGTCATCACCTCGATCGCGAGATTCCCGAGGACGTCGCGTTCGCGGAGAGCCGGATCCGCGGCGAGACGATCGCGGCCGAGGACATCCTCCACGACCTCGGTGCACTCAGCATCATCTCGAGCGACAGCCAGGCGATGGGTCGCGTCGGCGAGGTGATCACCCGGACGTGGCAGACCGCGCACAAGATGCGCGAGCAGCGCGGCCGGTTGCCGGGCGAGCACGGCGACCATGACAACCAGCGGATCCGGCGCTACGTCGCGAAGTACACCGTCAATCCGGCGATCGCGCACGGGATGTCGCACGACATCGGCTCGGTCGAGGTCGGCAAGCTCGCGGACCTCGTGCTGTGGAAGCCCGCGCTGTTCGGGATCCGCCCCGAGCTCGTGCTCAAGGGTGGCTTCGTCGCGTGGGCGCAGATGGGCGACGCCAATGCGTCGATCCCGACCCCGCAGCCGGTGCGGATGCGGCCGATGTTCGGCGCGCGCGGCCGGGCCCTCGGCGCGACCTCGATCGCGTTCATCTCTCAGCGCGCGTCCCACGAAGGCAACGTCACCGCCCTCGGCCTGACGAAGCAGCTCTCCGTCGTGCGCGGGTGCCGGAACATCGGCAAGCGCGACATGAAGCTCAACGACGCGTTGCCAAAGCTCGACATCGATCCGGAGACCTACGAGGTCCGCGCGGACGGCGAGCTCCTCACCTGCGAGCCGGCCACCGTGCTGCCGCTCGCGCAGCGCTACTCGCTGTTCTGACATGACCTCCTGGCTCGTCCTCCAGCTCACCGACTCCGCGTTTCCGACCGGCGGCTTCGCGCACTCGGGCGGACTCGAGGCGATGATCCAGGGCGGCGAGCTCAAAGGCGCGCGCGAGGTCGAGGCGTTCTGCGCAGAGACCATCATGCAGACGGCCCACGGATCGCTCCCGCTCGTCGCAGCCGTCCAGGCCGAACCCGCCCGCCTCGTCGAGCTCGACGCCCTCCAGAGCGCGATCCTGTGGAGCCACGTCGCGGTGCGCGCGAGCCGCGGCCAGGGCCGATCGCTGCTCGACACCGCGGCCCGCGCCTTCCAGCTCCCCGCACTAATCACCGCGCGCGAGCAGCTCACCCGCAACGAGCTGGTCGGTCACCTCGCCCCGTGCTTCGGCTTTGTCACCGCCACCCTCGGTGTCACCCGCGACGACGCGCTCGCGAGCTACCTCCACCTCACCCTCCGCAGCCTCCTCTCCGCCGCCGTCCGCCTCGGCGCCCTCGGCCCGACCGAGGCACAAGGCGTTCACCACGCCCTCCATCCTGCGCTCGAGGAAGCGCTCGCGTTCGCACGCACCGCGACCCTCGACGACCTCGCGCAGACCTCGCCGATCACCGAGCTCGTGCAAGGCACGCACGACCGACTCTACTCGCGCCTGTTCCAGAGCTGACGGAGGACACCATGGGCCACGATCACGAACACCCGCACACCCACGAGCACCTCGAGCACGCGGGCCACTTCCACGAGCGCGACGCCCACCACCGGCGTGACTTCACCCGGCGCGCCTTCACCGTCGGGATCGGCGGGCCGGTCGGCAGCGGCAAGACCGCGCTCCTCCTCGCGCTGTGCCGCGCGCTCCGCGATCAGCTCAAGCTCGGCGTCGTGACCAACGACATCTTCACCCGCGAGGATGCGGAGTTCCTCACCCGCAACGAGGCGCTACCCGCCACCCAGATCCGCGCCGTCGAGACCGGCGGCTGTCCCCACGCCGCGATCCGCGAGGACATCAGCCCGAACCTGCTCGCGCTCGAGGAGCTGATGGCCGCCGTGAAACCCGATCTGTTGTTCGTGGAGAGCGGGGGCGACAACCTCGCCGCGCAGTACAGCCGCGAGCTCGTCGACTACACGATCTACGTCATCGATGTCGCCGGCGGCGACAAGGTCCCCCGCAAGGGCGGACCCGGCATCACCCAGAGTGACCTGCTCGTGATCAACAAGACCGACCTCGCGCCCCACGTGGGGGCCGACCTCGGCGTGATGGATCGTGATGCGCGTGCGATGCGCGGCGACGGTCCGACGATCTTCGCCCAGGTCACCAAGGCGGTCGGGATCGAGGAGATCGTCCGCCACGTGATCGCGGCGCGGACCGCCGCCCTCGCCTGAGCGCCGCTTCGTGGTGCCCCGAGACGGAGATGAACCGCCGACACGGGGATTTTCAGTCCCCTTCCAAGGGACTCAAGCTGCCGGCTGCACAGCCGTAAACTCTGATCGTCAGGTAGGGGGTGTCACGCCGGTGTCACTGTCGATGCACGCGATGCCCAGCGTACGCGCTTCCTTTCGAGGTTTGCGCACATCTGCGGATAGCGGATCTGGTTAAACTCATGCCCCAGAGCGTCGTCGACTAGGACTGCCTCAAACGCGTCGACTTGATACTGTTGGAACGCGACCTTCGCGTTCAGTTTGCCCCACGCGAAGCGATAAATTCTTTCATTGAGTCGGCGCACCACTCGAGGAGCCCGCGGACTACCTGAGTTTAGGACGTCCCGGAGATACTCCTTTGCGCAGAGCAGAGAGGCGCGCGCCTGCCGGATCGCGTGAGCACTCTGGTATCCGGGCAAGCCACCCACGTTCGCAATGCGAGACTCCAGGCAGTGGACCGGGTGCATCACTTTGAACGAGAGCGTACCCCCAAGATGCGGGACATCGACGTTCACAGCCCAATGGTGAACCTCGTCGTATTGAAGACCGAAGGGATCGAAGAGGAAGTCCATGACCCGGGCGTAACCGTTCGCATCCACGAATTCGACGATGCCCGTGTTCGGGGTGTTCGAGAATGGCTTGGGCACGCGTCCCTCGCCATCCAATCGCGCCGCTGCAATGTTGACGGCGTCGCTCAAGCCGCAGAAGTCAATGTCCGTACTGTTGACCGGCTCGCCGATCGCGAATCTCGCAGCGTAGTGCTCCGCCCAGAAGGACAGCGCTTGCCCACCGACCAGCACGAGGCGTTCCATCAGGTCGCCGAGTTGCCCTAAGACAACCCGCGTGTCCTCGGGTGTGAGAGGGGGCGGCGGTGCCGCGGGACTCACCGCTCGTGAGCGGGGAATCGAATCCGAGCGTCAGGAAACGCGAACGACGCGTTGTCGCGACGAACAGCCAGGGAACTCTTTTCGCCGGACGCAATCGCTCGGGCGTCCTCTGCACGAGAAGCAGCCTTCTCGCGGGCACGTTCGGCGGGGTCGTAGACCTTGGGAGCCATGGCGTCTGCTACTAGCCTAAGACATGCGGTGTGCATACGGAAGGCGGGTCTGTAAGTGGTCGGACGAATTGATCTTTTCCCACCGCGTCATGGCCAGGTGCTAGGCTGCGCCTTGAGCGGCTTTGTGAAGCAGCCTAGCACCTGGCCATGACGCGGTGAGCGCCATGCTCATCCGAGCATGCATGACGACCTGCCACGTGTTCGCGTGCGAAGGTCTCGCCTCGTGAAGGTCAAGCAAACGCTGAAGCCGTGGGGACCCGCCACCGCGATCATCCTCACCGATGCCCAGGTCGAGGAGCTGGGCGGTGGCAAGCGCGCGGCCGTGACCGTGACGATCGGGAAGAAGACCGTTCGCCTCCGGCTCGCCGTGATGGGCGGGCAAAACTTGATCGGCATCTCGAGGGCGAACCGCGAGGCGCTCGGCGTCGAGATCGGCGATACGGTCGCCGCCACGATCAAGCTCGATGAGGCCCCCCGCACCATCGAGGTGCCCGACGACGCGGCGAAGGCCCTCGCCAAGGCGAAGCTGCGCAAGACGTTCGACGCGCTGGCGTACACGCATCAGAAAGAGCACGTGCAGGCGATCACCGACGCGAAGAAGCCAGAGACCCGGGCCAAGCGGATCGCAGCGATGCTCGAGAACTTGCGCGGTTAACGCTTCGGAGCGATCTGCCAGATCGGAACGTGTTCGCCGCTGGCCAACGTCTCGTCGTGACGAAACCCCACGACCTCCATCGCGTACGTCGGCGCGAATGCGTAGATGTGATCGACGTCCGCCTTCGGGCCGCCTGCCTTCGCCTGCTCCTTCTCGAGCTTCGCGAGCAGCGTGCGCGCCCCCCAGGGCACGGCCCCCTCGAAGGTCGGCGCTGTGACCCCATCGCGGCCCTCGTAGGAGATCGACCACAGCTCGTTGCCGCCTCCGAACAGGGCGAGCTCGAAGGCCATCGCCGCGTCGTCCGTGAACAGATAGAGAACGTCGCCACCCTCGGACAGCTTCGCCGCCGCGGCTCGTTTCACCTTGTCCATGTGGTCGAAGCCGTCACCGATCACGACCAGCCAGTCGTCGACCTCGAGTGCGTAGAGCCCCGGGTCGTAGACCTCCTCGACGAGCTCGCCGACGACCTTGAACCGCAACTGACCGAGCACGTCGTCGCGATCGCGGTTTCGGGTGGCGAGCCATCGGCAGCGAAATCCCATGGGGGCTCCCGCAGCCTAGCAGTTTGCTCTAGGCGGGCAGTCCGCCGAGGAGTGCGTGACCGATGGTGGCGAGCAGCTTGTTGAGCGGCATGGTGGTCGCCACCAGGGGCAACATCGGGAGGAGCGCCACCACCCAGATCCCCACGAGCGGTCGAGGTCCGAACGGAACCAGTCGCACGCGGGTCAGCGTCTCGAACGAGCCACCCAGATCGTTGAGTGCCTGCAGATCCTGGGTTCCGAGGAGGTCACGGCGATCCCGCCGCGTCTCGATCCACTTGCGGTGGAACTCGCGGACGTAGTCGAGGGCCAGGCCGTTGTACTTGCTCAGCTCGCGATGTCGCGCCCGGTAGAGGACAGGGACGTAGACCAGCAGGGGACCGAGGCCCACGAGGGCGACCAGCATGACGAACGCGACGAAGGTGGGCACGAACTGCGGTAGCTCTGCGGTCCCTGCGATCAGCTGGGTCACCCACGCACCCGCGATCGTCGCGGACACCGCGAGCACGAATGTATCGAATGCCGAGACGGGTGACGCGAGAAACCCGAGTCCCGCCGCATGATCCGGGTGGGTCGCGATCGTGGCGAGCGGCAGACGGGAGACCCCCACGACGATGTACGACCACAGAACCCAGTGGAACAGCCAGCGCAGCATCAGGAACTGCGCGATCGGCAACGCGACGCAGACGTACCAGAGGTGCCCGAACGACAGCGATCCCGCGTCCTTCACCCCCGAGAAGAAACCGGTGGGCGCCATGAGTCCCCACAACATGCTCTGGGCGACGGCGATTACCGCCACCAGCATCGCCAGCTCGATCCAGCGGCTGTCACGAAGGCGCTCGACGCGGTGGAGGATGGGGTCGAGCTGCGCAGGGTCCGCGAACGCCCCGTCGTAGAGTTGACGGACCGAGCCCCGGCAGCGCGCTTCGAGGAGTCGCTCCGCCAGGATCACGAGGGGGATGCCGACGAGCAGTCGGACGTGAACCGAGAGGTCGAGGAGGATCCGCGCCGGTGGCTGACCGACGGCGTACTTGTAGAGTGCGCCCACGAACAGCGGGCCCCAGGCGACCACGACGAAGACCCAGGCACGCGGCGTTCGATCGGCGCGCGTCAGATGGCAGCGCTCGAGGACGCGGACGAACGGACCCTCGGCGAGCGAGAACGGATGGGGGTCTTCGAGATCACCTGAGGGCTGCGTTGTCATCACGACCTTGTCCGTAGCGGTGCAACGGTGGGGCCTGCGTGGCGCGGAGCCTGTAGCGACGATCGTGATGAAGGACGACCTGGTCCGGATCCCCGAAAGCGAGTTTCTGATGGGCTCCGACCGCCACTACGCGGAGGAAGCACCGGCGCATTGCGTGAGCGTGCGCGCGTTCTGGATCGATCCGTACGCGGTGACCAACGCGCAGTTCGCGCGGTTCGTCGAGGACACGTCGAGCTTCCCGTCCGCGCCGAGGACTACGACACGATCGGCAATGTCTGGGAGTGGACGAGCGACTGGTACAAGGCACAACGGCGCGTTCGTGGATGCTGCGCCGTTCACGATCCGCGCGGCGGCACGGCCGAGAACAGCGTCGATCCGCGGATGCCGAACATCCCGATTCCGCGCCGCGTGATGAAGGGTGGCTCGTTCCTGTGCGCAGCGAGCCACTGTCATCGCGATCGGCCCGACGCGCGGATGGCGCAGCCGATCGACACCGCGACGTGTCACCTCGGATTCCGCTGCGTCGTCCGCGACCGCTAGGCCGCTCGCTGTGTGCGCCGCGGTCGCTCGGCGTCGGCGCGCGCTTCAACCCGCACCGCGCGATCGCAGCGCGCGCACGAGCGGCCGCCCCCTCGGGTGCGCCACGCAGGCGCGGGTCTGCGTTGTGCAGCCGCCGCGGTCATGAACAAGAAACCGAAACAACCAAATATCCTGATCATCTGGGGCGATGACATCGGTTGGTTCAACCCGAGCTGCTACCACCAGGGCGCGATGGGCTATCGCACGCCCAACATCGATCGGGTCGCGGCGGAAGGCGTGCGGTTCACCGACTGGTACGGGCAGCAGAGCTGCACCGCCGGGCGCGCAGCCTTCATCACCGGCCAGTCCCCGATCCGCACGGGCCTGACCAAGGTCGGGTTGCCGGGCGCCAAGATCGGACTGCAGGCGGAGGACCCGACGATCGCCGATCTGCTGAAGCCACTCGGGTATGCGACCGGGCAGTTCGGCAAGAATCACCTCGGCGATCGCGATGACTTCCTCCCGACCGCCCACGGGTTCGACGAGTTCTTTGGCAACCTCTACCACCTCAACGCCGAAGAGGAACCCGAGCTGCCCGACTACCCGAAGAATCCAGAGTTCCGCAAGAAGTTCGGTCCGCGCGGCGTGCTGCACACCTACGCGAACGCCGATGGCACGCAGCGGATCGAGGACACCGGGCCGCTCACGAAGAAGCGCATGGAGACCGTCGACGACGAGTTCGTTGCCGCCACGCTCGACTTCATGGACCGCACGCAGAAGGACGGCAAGCCGTTCTTCATCTGGTTCAACGCGACCCGCATGCACGTCAACACGCATTTGCGCCCGGAGTCCGTCGGCAAGACCGGGCTCGGCGTGTACCCGGACGGCATGGTGGAGCACGATGCACACGTCGGGCAATTGCTCGCGAAGCTCGACGAGCTCGGCATCGCCGACGACACGATCGTCATGTACTCGACCGACAACGGTGCCGAGGTGTTCACCTGGCCGGATGGTGGTTCCACCCCGTTCCGCGGCGAGAAGGACACGAACTGGGAAGGCGGCTGGCGCGTCCCGTGTGCGATCCGGTGGCCCGGCAGGATCAAGCCCGGCACGGTGTCGAACGAGATGTTCTCCCACGTCGACATGCTGCCGACCTTGGTCGCGGTCGCCGGCGAGCCCGACATCGTCGAGAAGCTCAAGCAGGGGCACACGGTCGGCGACAAGACGTTCAAGGTCCACATCGACGGCTACAACCTGCTACCGCACCTCGCGGGCGAAGCACCCAATCCTCGTCGAGGCTTCCTCTACTGGAGCGACGATGGCGACCTCATGGCGCTACGCGTCGACCAGTGGAAGGTTCACTTCCTCGAGCAGCGGGCCCACGGCATGGACGTCTGGCGCGAACCGATGGTCGCGCTGCGCGTGCCGAAGCTCTTCAACCTGCGGTCAGATCCGTTCGAGCGCGGCGATGTCGACGCCTCGATGTACTACGACAAGTGGATGATGGATCACGCGTTCGTCCTGGTGCCGGCACAGGCGATCGTCGCGGAGTACCTGCAGACGTTCGAGGAGTTTCCGCCGCGACAGAAACCGGCGAGCTTCAGCATCGATCAGGCGCTCGAGCGGGCACGCGACAAGCAAAAGCTGCTCGCGCCGGAAACGGTAGGTCCGGATGGGGGGGCGGAAGCCGAGGAACCCTCGCACCCGGAGCAGCCGCAGCCCACGATGCACTGAGGGTCTGGAGGCACCCGCCTCCGTCTTCGTATCGCCGCGGGATTCCGACGCAGTGGAGTCGTGGCGGTGGCGGATCGATCTGGTAGCGTCCACCCGATGCGACAGGCTGCTCTCGTTGTCGTGCTGCTCTTCGTCGCGTGCTCCAAGAAATCGACGACGCCGGAAACGGCCAGGGTAGGCGACCATGTCGCACCCACGGCTGTTACATGGAGCGAGCAATGCTTGCGTGTAGCCAGCTCGTTACGTGTCTCGGAGTTCAATCAGACGCGAGCCATGACCGCGCGAAATATGGCCGCCCGTTCGACGGCCCGCACCCGCGCGCTGACGGAGCAGGGCGTGCTGTCACAAGCAGACCTCGATCGAGACGAGGCCGATTTGTTGCAACGTGAGCAGGACGTCAACGCGGCGCATACGGTGTCGCTCGCGCAAGGTTCGATCGTCAGCAGCGCATGCGGCCCGGGCTGGGAGCGATGCATGCGGGGCGGGCATGGCGAGACGGGTTGTCCCTGAAGCGCTTGGTCGTTCGGCGTAGCCTGCTCTCGCCTGACGTAAATCAACTCTTGCATGGATACCGTGTAACAGTTAAGTTTTGGTTGTGGGCATCCAGAGCTTCGGAGACGCAACGACGGAAGATGTCTTCCACGGCACGAAGAATGCTCGCGTTCGCGGCCTGCCCAACGATGTTCTCGTCGCTGCTATCGGCAAGCTCGATATGCTCAACGCGGCGCACTTCCTGACCGATCTCATGATGCCACCGGGCAATCGCTTGGAGGCACTCAAGGGTGACCGCGCCGGCTATCACAGCATCCGAATCAACTCGCAGTGGCGCATCCTCTTCGTATGGACCGATGCTGGTCCCACCGAAGTTCAAATCGTTGATTACCACTAGGAGGCACTATGACTCCCAAGAACCGCATCCCAACCCACCCCGGCGAGATTCTACTCAAGGAGTTCCTCGTCCCTCTGGAGATTCCGCAGACCAAGCTGGCCGAGCACCTGAAGGTCTCCGTGCAGCGCATCAACGAGCTCGTGAAGGGTAAGCGCGGGGTCACGGCCGACACCGCCAAGCTGCTCGCTGCGGCGTTCAAGACGTCGGCAGAGTTTTGGATGAACCTACAGACGCAGTACGACCTCGCCAGGGCCACGCCGGCGACCGGCATCAAAGCGCTCGCACGCTGAGCCGCGTTGGCGAGCGTTAGGCATCTCGGAGCATGTCGAGCGGGCTCGGCCGGATGACCCACATGGCGTGAAGGCGGAAGGAACACGCGACAGCTACGGCAACAAGGCGCGGCACTTCCCGCGCGTGATTGGGCATCGCTTGCTGGACAGCCTCACGCGCGAGAACATCGAGCGCTACATCGCGACCCGGATCGAAGAGGGCTCGCACCCGGCGCGTCTTCTAGCTGATGCTGATCGCGTTCGTCGGCCCGCGCCGCGGCGAGCTCGAGCGGATGCGGTGGGGTGACCACGTCGACATGCAGCGCAAGCGGCTGCAGATCCCGAAGGCAAGACGGTGAGCCGCTCGGTCCCGATCGCGGACGAGCTCTTGCCGTGGCTGGAGCTGATGGGCGAGCGCGCCGGCTGGCAGGGCCCGTGGTCGAACCGTGGGGCAGCATCACCCGCGACCTGACCGCCGCGTGTCGCCGCGCAGGCGTCCCCCGGGTGACGTGCAACGACCTGCGCCGCACGTTCTCGTCGTGGCTCGTGCAGAAGCACGTCAGCCTCTGGGTCGTCGCCACGCTGCTCGGTCACGCGAGCACGCGGATGGTCGAGCTCGTGTACGGACGACTCGACGATGCGGTCCTCGCCGACGCGATCGCGCGCCTGCCGGGTGGGTCGCACGCCGGTGTAACGCGCGACGTGCCGGACCATGGCAACGGAGCCGCTGGAGGCACGGCCTCCGCTCCCCTCTCGATCGTGAATTCCGTCGAGGAATCCGCGATCTCCGCTAGTTCCGTGGTGCCCAGAGACGGAGTTGAACCGCCGACACGGGGATTTTCAGTCCCCTGCTCTACCAACTGAGCTATCTGGGCTTGTTGGGGCGACGAATCTACACATGCGCCCCTCACCTGGCAACTCGCAGGCGCGCGTTCGATCTCCTCTTCGTACGCTCGATCCAACTACCCGATATTTCTACGCCCCGTGCCGGTGGGACGGCTGCCCTCCAGATGGCACAATAGGCGCGCAGCATGGCCTCGCCGCGCGACACGCCGGTTCCCGTCGAAGGCGACGGCGAGGAGCTGATCGGGATGCTGGTCGACGGCCGCTACCGGCTCGACAGTACGCTCGGCCGTGGCGGCATGGGCCTGGTCTACCGCGCCCACCACGTCGGCCTGCGCCGCCAGGTCGCGGTCAAGATCCTCCACCCCTCGCTCGCCGCCTCCCCCGAGGTCCGGAACCGGTTCGAGCGCGAGGCGCTCGCGGTCGGCAAGATCGACCACCCCAACTGCGTCTCGGTCTACGACTCGGGCCGGCTGCCTGACGGCTCGCTCTATCTCGCGATGGAGCTGCTCGACGGCAAGTCGCTCGCCGACGTCATGGAGGCCGAGGGCCAGCTCGCCCCCGGCCGCGCGCTCCACATCCTCGGCCACATCCTCCGCGGGCTCTCGCACATCCACAACGCGGGCCTCATCCACCGCGACATCAAGCCCGAGAACATCTTCCTGATCCGCCAGGGCGACGATCTCGACTTCGCCAAGATCCTCGATTTCGGGATCGCCAAGGGCATGACGTCGGCCGACCTCGACGACGGCGTCAAGCTGACCCAGGCCGGGATGGCGTTCGGCACCCCGATCTACATGGCCCCCGAGCAGGCGCTCGGCAATCCGATGGACGGCCGCGCCGACCTCTACGCCGCCGCCGTGATGGGCTTCGAGATGCTGACCGGCCAGCCGCCGTTCTACAGCGACGACAAGCTCGAGGTGATGTCGATGCACACCGCGCGGCCGG
Source organism: Myxococcales bacterium (assembly GCA_028287135.1). Taxonomy (GTDB): domain Bacteria; phylum Myxococcota_A; class Polyangia; order Haliangiales; family Haliangiaceae; genus JABFXX01. The sequence goes on along the minus strand of JAQBQE010000036.1, from coordinate 46,091 downwards.
TGCCGCCGATGCGCCAGCGCCTGATCAAGAACGGCCGCCCGGTGCCGAGCTCGATCGAGCGGTTGATCGCCAAGGGGCTGACCAAGAAGCCGAGCGATCGGTATGCGAACGCCGATGTCTTCCTCGCCGCCGTCGAGGAAGCGCTGCACACGCCCGATGGCGGCCGGACGGATGTCCAGTTCGAGCGCCCGGAGTCGCAGGACACCGGCAGCCAGCCGCTGGTCTCGGTCGATGGCGAGGTCCACATCACCGGATCGTCGGATTTCGTCGACGAGCAGGCGTCCGAGAACATCATGTCGGCGATCGACGAGGAGCTGTCGTCGGCGACCCACAAGAAGGTTGCAACGCCGGCCAAGGGGCTCCCACCCGGCCTCGCGCAGGGCTCGCGCCCGTCGGGCAAGATCCCGCAGGGCGGCGTCGGCCTCGGCCTGCCGTACACCGGGCCGACCGGCGAGCCGATCTTCGGGCTGACGCCGGAGCAGCGGCTCGCGCAGGCGATCGGCAAGGAGTCGGGGGTGGCCAATTCGCTCGAGCCCGATGCGTCGGGCTCGATGCGCCGGGTCAAGGCCGCGGGCTCGAAGAAGAAGTGGGCGATCTACGGCGGCATCGTCGCGGCCGCGGCGATCGCGGGCGTGATCATCGCGGTGCTGACCTCGCGGCCGTCGGGACCGACCGGCGAGCCGGGGCTCGATCCGAACACGCCGGCCGGCAAGGCCAACATCGCGCTCGTCGATCAGGGCGATCCGAGCAAAGCGATCGCGATCCTCGAGGCCGAGAAGGATGCGATCGCCAAGGATCCGATGGCGCAGCTCATCCTCGGCCACGCGTACTCGGCGCGCCACGAGAGCGGACCGTCGCTGCTCGCCTACGAGACCGCGCTCAAGTACGACCCGCGGCTCGAGGCCAATCCCACCCTGCGCGCGAACCTCCGCGCGATGGGCGCCGACAAGGACCTCGCGGTGGTCAAGGACGCGTTCGAGGTCTGGGCCGGTCACACGACCGATCCGGAAGCCAAGCCGCTGCTGCTCAAGGCCGCGATCAGCCAGGACCTCAACCGTCGCCATGCGGTGCGCGAGGTGATCGAGAAGCTGAACCTCGTCGGCGAGGTCGATCTGCTCGTCGCCTACGCGTTCGATCTCGAGCAGGAAGCATCGTGCGAGCTGCGCAAGGAGGCGGTCGCCAAGCTGCGCGCGCTCAACGATCCACGCGCCGTTCAGCCGCTCGAGCGCGCGATCATCAAGAAGGCGAAGAACCGCAAGCCGTTCAATCCGTGCCTGATCGACGACGCCAAGGCTGCGATCGGCGCGCTGAGAGGACTCGAGAAGAAGCCGAAGTGATCGACGGGCTCCCCGACCTCCCGCGCTGGGTCGAGGCCCATGGCCTGTCGACCGATCCACACGCCTGGCGCCGCACGCTCGGTGCCGGCGGCTGCATCGGCGACAGCACCGGTCCCGATCCGGTGATCGTGGTCTGGGGGGAGGCCCCGGTCGCCGACGTGATCGCGCTCGCCGCCGAGCTCCCCGATCACACGCTGCTGCTCGCAAGCGAGCGCGACGATCTGGTCGCTGCCCTGCCCCGGATCTGCGTGCGCGCGATCCTCCACACGCTGACCGATCCGGCCGAGCTCCCCGACTACGAGGGCGCCGAGCCGCTGCCCGCCGGCACCGACCTCACGCACCTGCCCGAGGATCTCCGCGCCGAGATCACGTACGCGCTGACCCACACCACGGTGTGGACCGCGTGGGTCGACGGCCTACCCGTCTCGTTCGCGTACGCGGCGTCGCGCAGCGAGCGCTGGTTTGACATCGGCGTCGACACCGCACCAGGCGCCCGCCAGCTCGGGCTCGCGACGATCGTCGCGGCGCAGCTGATTCACTCGGAACGCTCCCCCGGTCGCGAGCCGGTGTGGGGCGCGACCGAGGACAACATCGCCTCGCTCCGGCTCGCCGCCCGGCTCGGGTTTCACGCGGTCGACGAGCTATGGGTTGCTATCCCCGTCAGCGGCTAGCTCGGCCTCCATCTCCTTGAACATCGGCTCGAGCCGGGCGACCACGTCCTTGGGCTCGAGGTCCTCGTGCTCGGTCTCCGCCTGCATGAGGTCGCCGGCCTTCTTGCCGAGCTCGACGATCGCCGACAGGTTGACCTCGATCAGGCGCCGCATCTCGACGATCACCTCCTGGATCTCGGCGTGCTTGGGCTGGTCGCGCCACACGTAGCTCGCGGAGTTGAGCAGCGTGAACGCCTCCACCTGCAGGCCTGCCACCTCGACCACGCGCTCGGCGGTCGCGGTCGGACAGCACAGGTTCTCGAGCAGCTCCATCTGGTACTGCTGCTCGTCCGTGAGCACGGGTTGCTGCTTCTTGCGCTCGGAGCGCGGCTTCTTGTTCTTTCCACGGGGCATCGCCGCGCGACCATATCAGTACAGGTAGAATCAACGCGGTGCGGGCCTGGCTCATCGTGCTCGTGCTGCTCGCGGGTCCCGCGCACGCCGAGCCCGACCATCGCGATCTGTTCTACGTCGGGCTCGCGCTCGCGCCGCCGACGTACATCATCGGCGTCGGGCTCCACGAGGGCAGTCACGCACTCGCGGCCAAGCTGGTCGGCGCGGAGGTGATGAGCGTGCGGATCTTTCCGCCCGGTCGGGATCCGCGCGCGAACAAGTTCCGGTTCGGCTGGACGTACGTCCGCGGCCTGAAGACGCGGAGTGACAAGCAGTTCTTCTACCTGGCGCCCAAGATCACGGATGCGCTGCTGCTCGGTGGGTTTGCCGCGCTGGTGTTCACGGATGCGTGGCCGAGCAATCCGTACGCGCGGCTCGGGCTGACCGTGTTCGCGACCGGCCTGTGGGTCGACTTCGCCAAGGACGTGGTGCTGTTTCACCCGGCGAACGACGTCGTGAAGATCTTCAAGGGCTGGTGCATGACCGGGTGGCGGCAGATCCCGGCGCGGCTCGTCTATGCGGGGATGATCGTCGGGCTCGCGCGCGTCGTCGCCGAGGGCTATCGCGAGACGTTCGTGCAGTCGCGCACCGATCCGGCGCCGCTCGTGCTGCCCGTGATCGACGCCTCGTTCTGACCACCGGCGCCCGCCGTGCGACAGCGCGCGGGCGGGTTTGCTCGTCGTGCAGGTAACTCGGTTCAGATCCCGCGCAAAACGGGGCTCACGGGTTGCAGTGTCCGGCCCCGACCCCTCGGAGCCCCATGAATCGCGCGTGCATTGCCATCGTCGACGGAACCAGCGCCCGGCTCTATGCCTACCAGCGCGTCGATGAGGATCTGCCGACTCTCGTCGAGGAGAAGCGGCTCAGTGATGCAGGTCGCGGAACCAAGGACGCCCAGTTCGCGAACGAGGTGGTCAGCGAGCTCGAGACGATCGCGACCTCGCAGGGCTTTGACCACGTGATCCTGGTCGCGAGCCCGACCATGCTCGCGCACCTCCACACCTATGAGACCCGGCTGACCCGCCACGGGATCCGGGTCGACGAGGTGCTGCGCGATCTCACCCGGCTGACCTCGCCCCAGATTCACGACCACCTGGCCTCGCTCAACGTGATCGAGCCTCGCAAGCGCGCGGCTGCCGCTCAGCGGTGAGCGGATGCGCAGCACGGTTTGCCCGCAGTGGGCGCCCGCGCACGGAACCTCGAGGGATTTTCGCAACTTCCGCGTTCGGTACTGCAGGCAACGTTCTTGCTACTAGCTGGGCCCGTAGCTCTCCAACCAACAAGAGAAACCACTATGTCGCGTATCAACCTCGCAGCTCTGTTCCTTCTCTCGGGCCTTGTGGGCCTTGTCGGCTGTGGCACGTCGGACCCCGGTGGCTCTGACGGCGGCGGCGGCGACGACGCCCCTCCGTTCACCGATGGCGTCAGCACGCTGTCCGGTAGCGACGAGCCTGGGTATGTCGATGGAAAGCGCGGCACTGCTCGGTTCGCGAACCCGGTGAACTGCGCGTTCAAGGACGGCAACGTCTACGTCGCCGACTTCGACAACGGCAAGATCCGCGTGGTCGACGCCGACGACGGCTCCACCAGCACCCTCATCTCGCAGGAGAAGTTCCGCCGCCCGTTCGGCATGGTGTTCGGCAAGGACGGCAACCTCTACGTCGGCACCGACAACGACACGATGGGCCAGCACCTGCCGATCAGCGGCACGATCTGGAAGGTCAATGTGTCGGCCAAGACCGCCACCGTGGTTGCCGAGAACATCGGTCGCGCACGCGGCCTCGCGGCGCTCGCGGATGGACGCATCGCGTTCGCCGACTACCAGAGCCACGTCATCAAGATCGTCGAGCCCGGCAACGGCTCGATCTCGACGCTCGCGGGCAGCGCGGGCGCCAAGGGCATGGTCGATGCGCAGGGCACGTCGGCGCAGTTCGCGCAGCCGTACTCGATGGTCCAGCGCGCGGACGGCAGCCTGATCGTCACCGACTGGGAGAACCACCGCCTCCGCGTCGTCGGCATGGACGGCACGGTCAGCACGTTCGTCGGTAGCGGCACCGCGGGCTTCGCGGACGGCGCGGCCGGCGCGGCGATGTTCAACAACCCGCAGGGTCTCGCGATCGCCGCGAATGGCGACATGTTCGTCACCGACACCAAGAACTTCCGCGTCCGCCGCATCCAGGGCACCACGGTCGACACCATCGCGGGCAATGGCACCGCCGGTCACATCGACGACGACAACCGGCTGGCGTCGGAGTTCTACGCGATGGAAGGCCTCTGCGTGTCGCCCGACGGCTCGAAGGTGTTCGTCGCCGACGGCGGCGGCGGCGAGGACGTCCCCTACAACTACATCCGCGTCATCAAGCTCTAACCCCAGCTCGTCATCCCCGCGGAACGCCCATGATGACCTCCCCTGTTCTGTTCTCGGCAGACGACGCTCGCGTCCTCTGCTTTGCACGTAGCTGGTCGGTCGATTCGCTCGACGCGAAGTGTATGCAGGCGATTCGCGAGCGCGTTCGCAGCCTCGGCACCGAGCTGATCGTCCTCGGCGAGCGTGGTGTGTGGTCGTTTCGTGCGGATGATGAAGACTTCGGCGCGTACACCGACCGGCTCGCGGGCGACATCGCCACCGCCGCCACGCTGTACGCGGCGCGCAGCGGCGGCGATGCCGTGTTCGTGATCTGCGGCGGCGCGGCGGTTCGCGTCGGTCACACCGCGCAGAACCTGGCCGAGGCACTCGATGCCGCGGCCGAGCTGCTGATCCGGCGGCGGCTGGTGGTCGCGTCTGCGGCGAGCGCAAATTCCAACATCGCTGCGACGCCGTCGGTGTCGTGGCGTCCCGAGACCTCTTCCGTCACGTCCTACAGGAGTCGTGTATGACCGAGCGATCGATCATCGAGGCGGCTGCGCGGTTGCGTCGTCATGGCGAGCCGTACCTGGTTGCCACCGTCGTCTCGACCCAGGGCGGCGCGTACCGGCGCCCGGGCGCGCGCATGTTGCTGACCCGGTTTCGCTGGGTCGCCGGCACGGTGACCGGCGGTGTGCTCGAGGGTGACATCTCGAACACCGGCTGGACGCGGACCAAGGAAGCGCCGGTGATCGTGCGCTACGACGCCGCGGATCCGACGTCCACGGTCGACGAGGACCTGCGCTCGGCGTTCGGTCTTGGCTGCGACGGCGCCGTCGAGGTGCTGCTCGAGCGTGCCGGGATGGCCGGCCGGATCGATGCGCTCGAGCTCGCGGCGCGTTGCTACAAGACGCAGAAGCGCGGCGCCGTGATCACGGTGTTCCGCTCCGAGCATGCAGGCGTTCGCGTCGGTGCGCGGCTCGGCCTGATCGCAGGCGGCGAGCTGGAAATCGAGTCCGGGGCGATCGATCCGACGGTGCAGGGCTCGATGGAAGCCGACCTCCGGATCGTGCTCGAGACCGGCGTCTCGGCGAACCGGACCTATGCCACGCCGCAGGGATCGATCGACGTGCTGATCGAGTCGATCGCTCCGCCGCCGCGGCTGTTCGTGTTCGGCGCCGGCCACGATGCGGTCCCGGTCGCGCAGCTCGCGCACCAGGTCGGCTGGGAGGTCGTGATCTGCGCGACCGAGCCCCGGTTCTCGCTGCGCGACCGGTTCGCCACCGCGGACGAGATCCTCGTCGGCTCGCCGGCCGAGATCGCCGCGCGGATCAACGAGGCGGATCGCGCGCTCGCGGTCGTCATCGGTCACGACATCGCGCTCGAGCGTGGCCATCTCGGCATGCTGCTCGGCACCAGCGTCCGCCACATCGCGGTGCTCGGGCCCAAGACCCGCGCGCTCAAGATGCTGACGGACCTGCATCTCGACGACGACGCCCGGATCCACGCGGTCGATCAGGGCGAGACCCCGCAGGAGCTCGCACTCGCGATGATCGCGCAGGGACAGGCCGCGATCGCCACCCCGCGGATGCGCGAGCAGATCACGCCGCATCACGAGCGTCCGGTGGCGAGCCGCCCCTCGGCGATCTTCGCGGCGGTGGCTGCCCTGTGAGGCCGCGCGTCGTTGCCGCGCTCCTCGCCACCGGAACATCGACGCCGCCACAGCTCCGCGCCCTCGCCACGCAGATCTGCGCGGCCTCGTGCGAACGCGTCGCGGTCGTGCTCGGCGCCAATGCCGGCTCGATCGCACCCGCGATGACCGGCCTGCCGGTTGCGATCGTCACCAACGTCCTCTGGGCCGACGGCCCCTCTTCCGCCATCCGCTGCGCCGTCGCCTGGGCCCTGCGCACCGGCTGCGACGGCCTCCTGCTCACCAGCTGCGACGAGCCGCTGCTCACCGGCGATCCGCTGCTCACCACCGCGCACGTCGAGAACCTCCTCGCCGCGTTCGCCGACTCCCACGAGATCGCAGCGTCCCGCACCCTCAGCGTCTCGGCCGGCGGTCTCGCGAGCTACCACGCCAGCTCCCCCGGCCTCCCCGCGATCTTCCATCGCGCCCACTTCGCGCGCCTCGCCGCCCTCACCGGCGAAGCCACCCCGAACACCGTCGTCAGCACCTCGGCGCTCGTCACCACCGTCGACGCCCCGAGCAACCGCGAAGCCGCCTAGGGACGCTTTCCACTCTCTCAACTCTCGCGCGCCAACCCCGCGCAACGATTGAGTGAGAAAGGGACGGTCTCCACTGTCTCGAGAGCAACGAGGGTCTCGCGGAACCAGGGAGGCCCAGGTTGCGCGGACGCCCCGAACTACATGCCGCACGAGGGAGCGACTCCAACGTCGAGCGTCGCCACAGCGAACCGCGGAGAAAGTGGAGACCGTCCCCGGCCTCGTCCGTGATCTCGCCGTCTTGCGGATCGAGAGTTGAGAACGTGGAAAGCGTCCCTCGCTCCCCGAACTACAGGCCGCATGTGGGAGCGACTCCAACGTCGAGCGTCGCCACAGCGAACCGCGGAAAAAGTGGAGACCGTCCCCGGCCTCGTCCGTGATCTCGCCGTCTTGCGGATCGAGAGTTGAGAACGTGGAAAGCGTCCCTCGCTCCTAGTCCGCCTGGCGCGCGACGAGCTGGCTGAGCTGCCAGGCCTGCAGGTGCATGTGCTGGCGCGCGTGGCGCTCGGCGAGTCGCAGGCCCCGGGTCAGCAGGACGCCCGAGAAGATCAGGGTCAGCGTGTACGCGATCATCACGATGTAGAACGAGCTCTCGGACTGGACCAGCGAGCTGTGGACGGTCAGGCCACCGGAGAACACGGTGATCGTCGAGGCGACGAGGCCGGCCTGCTCGAGGAGCCAGGGACCGATCACGGAAAGCGCGGTGACCACAAACACCCAGCTCGCCTGCCGCTTCGCATATTGCGGTCCGGTCATGAAGCCGATCGCGGTGACGGCCGCGAGGCCGGGGCCGAGGAAGAACGGCGAGAACAGCCGCGTGATCAGGACGAGCAGCAGGAGCTGCGCAGCGATCAGGGCGGGCGTGATGAACTTGGTGCCGGGCCGGCGCATCCACAGCAGCATCACGACCGAGGCGCCGGCGGCGAACGTGATGATCGCGAGCTGGAGCGCAGTCGCGTTGCCGACGATCGCGAGCAACGGCACGAACCCCAGGTACGTCGCGCTCGCGATCGCACCCACGGTGGTGGTCCGTCGCACGACGTCCGCACTCTCGTGATCGAACGCCTTCTTGACCTCGGGCGGCAGGATCTTCGGAGGCTCGAGCATCATCCGCGTGATCAGCTCGCCGGCGGCATGCAGCGTGGGATCGAGGGCGAGCGCCCTGCCCGCCTCGCGCATCGCCCTGCTCCGATCGCCGCCCGCGAACGCGACGGTCGCGTGGTCGAGGTGCTCCTTGGCGAGCGATCGACGGAGCGCGAGATCGCGATCGCCGTCGAGGTACTTCTGGATCCGCTCGCCGAGCGCACGTGCGGTCGCGATCCGTGCCTCGCGATCGACGTGGAGCGCGGCGGCCGTCAGCTCGTCGAGCTCCGGTGGGATCTCGGCGTCGGGGCGGCGCAGCGACGGTCGGCTCGGGATGCCGGCGACCGTGGTCGACATGGCCGCGGACTTGCCGGTCGCGTGCAGCCGCTCGCCGGCCAGGATCTCGAACAGCACGCTGCCGAGCGCGTAGACGTCGGCGCGCCCGTCGATGTCGCGCACACCGTGGACCTGCTCGGGTGCCATGTAGCCCGGCGTGCCGACCAGTGCGCCCGCCGCGGTCACCAGCGTCGATGCGCCCTCGTCGACGCTCGACGCATCGGTGGTGTCATCCTCGCCGTTGACCTTGGCGACACCCCAGTCGAGCACGTAGGTCTCGCCGAAGTCGCCGAGCATGATGTTGTCGGGCTTGAGATCGCGATGAACGAACCCGCGGGTGTGCGCGAGCTCGACGGCCAGGCAGACGTCCGCGAGCGCACGGAGCAGGCGCTGGCGGGGATACTTCGCATCGCGACCGTCGCCGAGCTTGAGGATGTCCGCCAGCGTGGTGCCCGCCAGCTTCTTCATCGCGAAGTACGGCCGGCCATCGGCATCGCGACCGAGCTCGTGGACCGGCACGATCGCCGGGTGCTCGAGCCGCCCCTGGATCCGGGCCTCGCGCATGAACCGCGCGATCTGCTTCTCGCTCGGCGCCTCGGACCGCAGCCGCTTGATCGCCACGCCGCGACCGATCTGCTTGTCCTCGGCGTCGAACACTTCGCCCATCCCGCCGCGCCCGAGCATGTCGCCCAGCTGGTAGCGCTGCCCCGGCACCACGATCTCCTCGATCCCCACCGTGCTCACGCGTTCGGGCGGCGTCATCCACCGCACCGATGCCCGAGACGTGTCGTCGTCGTCCATGGCCCCAGCGTCGCCTGCGCCCGCGGCAGTCACAAGCGGCGGGTCCGACACTACGTGCACTGCCATGTCCGAACTTGCGGAACGTGCGCCTGCCCCCTACTCCGAAGCTGCTGCGATCACACGGTTGGCGTGTCCGGCTAGTCGCGGAGCAGATCCGGCGCGTTCGTCCACCAGGTCGCGCGCGGCGAGAGCTCGTCGATCCAGACGTCACCGACCTCGTCGGCCGGCGTGAAGATCGCCGGGGGCGGCAGCGGCTCCTCCTTGAAGATCACGACGTCGTTGATCGGCAGCACGCCTTCGCCCGCGGGATAGCCGTAGCTGACCCAGCCGGTCGAGGTGTCCTCGCTGCCCCAGCCCCAGACCCAGACGCCGAAGCCGCCCTGGCTGTTCATGACCTGGACGCCGTTGTTGCAGCCGTTCATGCCGGTGAAGTGATCGACGGTCTTCACGAACGTGATCTCGTACTGGCCGTCGGTGCCGACCGGGGTCCAGCCGGTGATCGGGCCACCCATGCAGTCGAGCGTGACGTCCTCGAACGCGCCGTTGTTCGCCTTGCGCACGACGGTCAGCGTGGTGAACGGATAGGTCGGGTCGGTGAAGAACACGTAGTGCTTGAGGAACTGCTCGGGCGGTACGAGCCGCACGAAGTCGGCATCGCCCTGCCCGCCCTCGCCCTGATCGCCGGCGCCGCTCATGTACGTGAACATCGAAAACGGATGCGTCGAGCCCTGGCTGCGCACGGTGAACGGCGTCGCGCTGCGGATCTCGTGGAACGCGCCGGCGTTGAGGACCGGCGGCCCGATGCCCGGCGGGTCGTACACGAGGTGGGTCTCGTTGACCGCGCCGAACAGCCGGTAGATCCGCGCCTCGCCGGGCGCGCGACGATCGGCGTGCGGCGCCGCGACGTACTCGTAGCCGAGCGCGCGCACGGGCGCGAGCATCTGCTCGCCGTGATCACCGCAGCAGCGATCGATCGACATGATCTGGTGCCCACCGAACATGCCGATCGGCTTGTCGGAGGTGACCGGGCTCCCCGACAGACCGTTGAGCTGCGTGATCTGCGCGTACTGACCCTTGTCGAGGGTGACCGAGTACGGCGCGTTCGCGGTGCCCGACATCAGGCCGCCACCGCCGATGATCGCCTGGTTCGGCCGGATCGTGACGTTGGTGCCGTCCTCCTTGGCGACGATGTTGTACGACGGGCCCTGCGCGACCTGGATCGGCGGCTGGCTGCCCGCCGGCGGATCGTAGGCACTGACGGCAACGTACTGCGTGCCCCACGCACTGGTCGGCAGCAGCAGCGATGCGCCGGTCGCCGCAGCACGCCCGCCACCGAACGGCAGCATCTGATACGCGACGACCGGAAGATCGGTCGTGATGTGGAACGCCTTGCCAAAGCCGTTGCCGCTGATCTGTGCGTCGGTGCCGATCGCGGCGGGTACGGGACAGTTGACGTTCGGCATCAGCGGACCGCCGCCACCCGGCGCGTACGCGAGGAACAGGATCGCGACCTTGCCCGGCGCGAGCCCCGCGACCGGATCGAAGGGCGCATACGTGATGTTCTGCCCCGCGCCGACGGGGAGCTTCGCGAACTGCGCGAGGTTGAGGGCCAGGCCGTTCCACTCGACATCGATGTGGACCTGCGCGGGCGACGTGTTCGCGACGAACACCGTGAAGCACGCATCCATCGGCGGGCCCTGCGCGGCATCCATGTCGACCGCGTAGTAGTCACAACCGACCGACGAGTGATTCTTCTCGGCGGCCTCGCACGCGTTCATGCACATGCCGGCGTTGCACTGCTGATCGAGCGGACACGCGACCGCGTTGCCGTCGCAGTCGACGACGGCAGACTTGTCGTCGCTGCACACCGGGCACGTCCCCGGACCGTCGTCGCCACCGCCAACGTCGTCACCTCCACCGCTTCGCGCTCCGGGCCCGCAACCCACAGCAGCGATCACGACCGCACCCAGTACGACCTGTCGAAACGTTCGCGTCATGTCATTTCCCTCGCGCGCACCGTACTGATTCGCTCGTCGACGAAACAAGCGTGAAGTGAACGCGGCACACATCAAACGTCCGGACGCCGGACCGCATGATCTCGACGAGATGCAACGCGCTGCGCATCCTGCCCAGCACCGTGCGCAGTTCGTGCACCGCGCATCGCTCCGTGCGCGATCGCGCTGCGACGGCCTGCTACTGTGAGTGGATGAAGCGCGTGTTGCTCGCGGTGATCCTGATCGGCGGTTGCTGGAGTGGCTCGTCCCCCGCGGAGCCGCCGCCGCCACGAGAGCCCGCCGGGTCCAACGTGAAGCGGTCGTCGAGCATCGCGGCATCTCAGATCAAGCTCGAGATCACCGAGGGCACGCCGGCGAGCTTGCCGGACGGCACGACGATCGACATCAACCACGTGGTGTACGCGCACATGACCGATGGCCAGAATCTGTCGGCAGCCAACTTGATCGTCGAACGCGACGGTGAGCGCGTCGAGCTCGGGCTCAACCGTCATCACGCAGGCCCCGCCGCCGATGCAGCGCGCACCGGTCAGGCGCTCGGATGGGAGCTCGTGCTCGAGATGGCCGATCCGTATCAGCGACCATCGCGGGCGATCGTGCTCGCGCGCAAGCTCACGCCGTAGCCACTCTCACCGCCGCGCCTTCGACGGGTCGATGATCGCCTCCTGCGCCTGTTCAGGCGTGAAGCCGAGGCCGACGAGACGCGCTACCAGCTGGTCGACGGTCTCCCCGCTATCGATCGAGCGCGCGATCGCATCCTCGGCGACCAGCTGCGCGTAGTGCTTGGTGCTCCCATCGGGATTCACGTACAGGTCAGGTTCGGCACGCCGGCGGTCCTGCACGTATCGATACTTCGCGAGCTGCGTCTCGATCAGCGGCGCGATCGGCTCGGAGAGCGGCTCCCACGTCCGCAGCTCGAACCGCAGCTCGGTCCCGCGGCGGAACATCCGCTTGACCACCGAGAAGCCTTTGACCTTCAGGAAGTCCTCGAGGTAGTCGCCCTCGTCATCGGTCAGGTCGTACACGAGCTCGCGATGCGTCGGTGGCGGCGGCGCGGGCGGTGGCGCGTCCGGGTCAAACCTCCACAATGCGAACACGTCGCGATCGGTCCCAATGGTGCTGCCATCGCCCTTCGGTGACAGATCCGGTCGCTCGATCACGGTCTTCTCGGGCTGCGGGGTCCCGCGTGTGCCGGCGAGCTTGCACTCGATGAACCGCACGCGGAACAGCTCGCGGCCTTGCCAGTTCGTGTCGCGGAGATCGCACCGAATGAACTCGGCGTCCATGGTCGTCCCGAGCAGACCTTCCTTCACGATACCGAGGTCCGCGCCCCGAAAATCACAGTCGGTGAACACCGCCTTGTCGACTCCGACGTCGTGCATCACGCAATCCGCAAACGACGTCCGCGAGACCGTCGACCGGTACCACGTCGTGCGCTCGAGGTTCGCGCCCGTGAACAGGCAGTCCTCGATCGTGGCGTCGCCGAGCTTCGCGATCGGCATGCCGGCAGCGGTGAAGTCGCAGCGCATCATCGTCGTTCCGGCAAGCATCGTGCTCGCGAACCCCGCGCCCCTCGCACGGACGTCCGTCAGCGTCGCGCCATGCAGATGCGTATAGGACAGGTCCGCGCGATCCAGGGTCACGTCCTCGAACGTCGCGCCCGTCAGATCGATCGCCGAGAGCCGCTTGCCGGTCGCGTCGATGCCCTTGACCTCGAGACGCTGGCCGCCCTCCTTGTCCGCGAGCCAGGCTGCGTGAAGCGTGACCGAAGCTGGACTGAGCGGGGCGACAAGTGGAGGAAGCGGTTCCTGGGACGTCTCACCCGCAGCGTCGCGGCGTGCGACCTCACGCTGCCCCGCCTCCCACAGCTCCTTGAATCGCTGCTCCTGCTCCTCGAGATACGACACCCGGAACCACTCCGGGTGCGCGGCGCGCGCCGCCTTCGCGGCATCGGTGCGGAAGTACTCGAGCGGAATCTCGTCGGCGCCCTCGGGGAAGAACTTCCGCAGCTCGTTCAGACACTCCTCAGCCACCTGGAGCAAGTGTCCCCATCCCTTCGGGGGCGGGACGACCGCTAGCGCCTCTGCAATCCCCGCGAAGTCGTACAGCAGCTCGATCACGAGCTCGTGGGGCTCGATCAACATCGACGGTTCAGGACCGCCGAGATGACCGTCAGGCTTCGTGCTGTCGTACTCCGAGTGCCGGAAAAATTCGATCCGTCGCTCGTTCCCGCACCCAGGGCACACCAGGTCGAAGCACGCGACTTGTCGGTCGTGCTCGTCGCGCCAGTAGTCCGACGTCTGGCACCCGATGTCTCGGCAGCGGCAGTTCGGACATCCGCGGATCTCCAAACAGACGTGGACTTCGTGGGAATCACGCGCCACGCCGATCGACTCGTTCTGTACCTCGGTCATGTCTTGTTCCCCGCGCCGCCGTGCTTTTGATCATAGCGTTTGTTCGAACGCTGTGACGAGTCGATGATCGACTCGTACGCTTGCTCGAGCGTCGTCCCACTGGCGACCTGTTGGTCCACGAGCTGCTCGAAGGTGGGCCCGTCGGTCTGGCCATATTCCAGGAGGTCGCGAGCCGACAGCGACTGCACATCACCGGAGCTCTGCATCTGCTCGCGTGCTGCGAGCCGGGCGTGTCGACGCACCTCGTAGGCGCGCCGCGCACGCTCCGCGAGTGGGACGCCCGACGTGACCCAATCCTGGTTCAGCGCGGACACGCGCTTGACCTGCTCCTTGTACCAGGACCTCACCTCCTTGCCGGTCTTCGGGCGGTCGAGCGCCGACGCGTCGTGCACAGGTAGGTACCCGGGCGCGTCGCCGGCCCACGATCGAAGGGTCATGTGGAAGTCGCCGTCCGAGGAGCGCACCTCCACCACAACGACACCGCCAGCGAGCTCCGTCTCGGTCACGCCATAGCTGCCACGACGGTATGCACGAGCCGCCGCCTTCACGTCGGAACCCGATCCTTCGAGCAGCGCCGTCCCCTTGCTCGGAATCAGTCCATGGTCGGAGGCAAGCTTGATGTGGTGCGCACCGCCAAACGGCGCAGCGGCGGTGGTCGGGTTCCCAGTGGCTCCACGCGGCTTCGGGCGCCGCAGGTAGTAGCTCTCGGCATCCGCGTACAGCTTCTCGTAGCCATGAAGGAACCGATCGCGTTCGAACGGAGTGAGGTCGCCGATCCCGAGCTCGCGGAGATCAGGACGTCCCGGGACCTCGCGCCCTCGCATCCTCGCGGGTTGGTCCGCAGCCGAAAGCTCAACCTGCGCGTCATTGCTCTGGACCCGGATGGGCCTCGCACCCGCGAGGACGTCCTCGATCGCTTGCCGGGCACGTTGATATTCAATTCGCAGACTGGTGCTCATCACGCCGCCAGCGTCCGTGTTGAGCACGATCGAGACGTTGTAGTAGAGGAGAGTCGCGAACGAGTGCTCGTCCAGTTGTTCGACCGAGGCGCGCTTACCATGCACGCCCTCGGTCTGGCTGACTGCGCCACTCGCGACGTTGGAGCCGAGGTTGACCTCTGCGACCACGCCCAGCTTGGCCATTCTGGCCGCCTGCGCGGGGGTTGCGTGCGTGACGTGCCCGAACCGCACGATCACCTTGCTCGAATCTAGCCCACCTTTGGCGTGAATTCGCTCGAGAGCTGCGAGCACGACGTCGATGTTGCTGCGTGAACGCGCGTAGTGGGACGGCTCGCCTTCCCTGCTGATCACCCGGTCCTTGTCGGTGTGGAAGGATTTTCCCTCGATCGAATCGACAGCGCCTTCACCGACATGCGGACGCAAGATCTTGGAAGTCCCCGTCCGCTTCGCCTCGGCGAGGTCCTGGTAATACAGGTTCTCGAGTGCCTCGCCACCTCGCTCGTCGAAGTGCAGCTGCTCTGGCCCAGCGATGTCCCGTCCCACGACTCCTGGCTTTCCCATCTGACGCTTCGTGGATCGGGTGTCGCGCTTGAGCGCGGGCTCTGAGCGCTCCGGCGTCTCCACGGACGGCAGATCCGCGTCGCGTTCCCCGAACTGTGCCGTGTGCAGCATGCCGAGCACCCGGATATCGATCTCGCCCGGCGCGATCTTGCCCTCTGCAATCAGCTGCTGGATGACCATCTCGATCCGCTCCGGACTCAGGACGCCGCCCAGCTTCTTCACGCTGATGGACTGTTCGGAGTAGCCGACGCCATCCGCCGCGAGCTGGAGGATCGCTTCGCGGATGTAGTCGTCGTAGGCGCGCTGCTTCGCCACATCGGCGCGCTCCCCGGGCTTTGCCTCGCCGCCGAAGGTCTCCTTCACAAGCTGATCCCGCACCTCGTACGCGCTGTTGAAGTCGGTCTCCGGGGACGCCACTAGCGCGACGCGGCCAGCCTCGGTCGCGACAGCCTCGGCAGCGCGACGAAAGGCTCCTCGATCGACGTCGCTAACGTCGAGGTCGTTGGCCCGGCCGAGCAGCTCATGGACCTGACGTCGCGCTTCTTTAGCGATGCGCACCGCATCCCCTGCCGTCGCCCGCGTCGTGATCGTCCCATCCTTGTGAGCGTGTTCGAATTCCTTGCCACGGAACGAGGCGATCCGCTCCAGGAGGGGAATCCACGACCCGGTGTCCTTGCCGCCATCAGCCGTGGCAGCGCGCTGACGAAACACCTCGGCCTGAACGATCCCGTTGAAGTGGTTGTGCAGCTCGAGCCCGGGATGGCCACGCTCCCCGTTCAGCTCCTTTGCCACACGCGCGCGCCGAGTCGCATCGCCTTGGACAGCGACCTGAACCTCGACCGCGTGCCTGCGACGCTGCGCATTCTCCGAATCACCCGAAAGCCCGAGCCGCTCCTCGAGCCGTGAGATCTCCGCGCGCAGCGCCGCGCCCTGCTCGTGCCCCGCGGCACCGCGAGCGTCCTGCTCGGCGGCGCGCTCGCGCAGCACGCGCAGCTCGGCGACGTGCCCCATATCTGCAGGCGACAGCCGCTCGCCGGTTCCCTTCTTTCCGAGCCCAGACGCAGCGGTCGCCTTCTCACCGCGCGCGCGGCGCAGCTCCTGATGCTGAAGCTCGGTGAGCTTCCCGACCACTGCGCGCTCGAGCTCGACGTCGGTCAGGCCGCGCGGGATCTCGAGGATGACATGCTCGCCTTTGCGACGAAGA
Source organism: Myxococcales bacterium (assembly GCA_028287135.1). GTDB lineage: Bacteria > Myxococcota_A > Polyangia > Haliangiales > Haliangiaceae > JABFXX01. The sequence goes on along the minus strand of JAQBQE010000036.1, from coordinate 29,711 downwards.
TGCGGCTCGTCACGGCTGCTTCGTTGCACTTCCACGAGCAACGAACCATCGGCGGTCCCGATACGGAAGAAGCCGCCGCGTTCGTACGTGGCGTTCCCGACCGATGCGGCGAACATGAGGCCTCGGTGCGCAATCTCCCCGGTGGCATTGTCAGTCGCTGGGTGTGGCGTGTTGTCAGGTCCATCGCCTCCACCCGATCGTTTGCTCGCAGGCGCAACGGCGTGGACGGGCGCATCACCCGCACCGGCATGCGGCGCGACCTCGCGTGAGCCGGCAGGATGCGGGGCTGCGTGAGCACCCTGCTGCAGGCCTCCCTCGAACAGCGCGCGCTCCTGGGCGAGCAGCGTGTTGTGAAGCTCGAGCAACCGAGTAGCTTCTGCCGGATTCGGTGAGGGGCTGTTGGCGAGATGCTCTGCAAGAGCGAAGAACTCGTCGCGCGCGGCGAACAATGCCGCCGCTTCCGGCAGCCCTCCGACGCGCGTCTTGGCCAAGGCCGCGCGGTACTTCTTCCAGCCTTCGAGTCGGCCATGGAAGAACTTGCCCAGACCAATTGCCGCGCCCTGCTGCAGGACGGTCAGTGCAAACGCCTCCGAGACCTGCTGAGGATCCTTGTGAAAAACCTGGACCAGTCTGTGCGCGGTCCACTGCGTGGCCATGTTGCCGACCATCTCGACGATCACGTTTCGACCAGCCACATCCACGGCCATCAGAACGCGCCGCTCGGCAGGCGCCAGATGTGGCAACTGCGCCAGCTGATGTGCCTGCAGTCGCGCCGTTTGCTCTGCGTCGCGCAGCGGCTTCATGAGACCGCGCGTGAACATCTCCATCAGTGTGTTCTCGAGCATCACCCAGCCGAACGACCCTTGTTGCGTGTCGGCCTGCGCGAGCTGCACGATGGAGTTGATGGAAGCGTTGATCGAAACATCCACCGCGAACGCGAAGCCACGCGCGGCAAGACTCGAAGCTTCGGTCGCCAGCATCCCTGCCGCTCTGGCGCCGAGAGCGGCAGCCGCCATCCCGGTACCGAGGGTAATCAGAAGTGTTGCAGCGAACGAGACAACAGCGTTGATGATCCGCTGATCTGCAATCTTTGATCTGACCTGATTGAAGAAGTCGACCAGGCTCTGATCACCCGCAATCTTCGCGAATGCCTCGCGCGCAGCCTTCAGACCTGCGGCCTTGCCCTGCCACTCCGCCCAATCATCCGGAGCGTTCGGATCGCTCTGAACCGCCGGCGTTCCATCACGTTCTCCCGCGTCCCACGCCCGTTGGACATCCGCGAGATGATCCTTCACGTCGAGGATCACTTCGGGCCACGCCTTTGCTTTCGGCACGAGCTTGCGCAGCGCCTCGGGGTCGCCGAAAACTTCGAGTGCTGCGGCGCGCAGCTGCTCCAGGCCATGCTCTGCCGCACGCATCCGCGAGCTCAAGGCAACGGCGCCGGCTTGTGTGATGGCCTTCTGCTGCTCGTACGGCGACTTGCCAACGGTTTTGGCGTTCAGCGTGTCCTGCCGCTGCTGGGCGATACGTTGGCCTGCCTCGCGCGCACCCCGAACCGAGCCCTGCGGAGTCGAGATCGCCTCGCGCGTCCCCTCATCGAGGTCCACCTGTGCGGCGTCGAGCCGGTCTTGCTCCGCCGCTCGCTCGGCATCGACGATTCCTCGGAGAATCGAGGTGCTCTCGTCCCGCAGGTGCGAAACCGCGGCTGCCTGCACCATGGCGGTGATCGTGCGCTCGAGCTGTGCGCGCTGCTGCCGCTTGGCGGCATCCAGCGTCACCGCGGGCATGAACTTGATCGGCTGCAGCTGCTGAACGATCGGCGCAATCTTTGGCGCGATGGTCAGGAGCTGCGTGTGCTGAAACTGGAGCACGGGTAGCCACTCGGTCCGCGTCTTGGCGTCTGCATCGCTCAGCAACATCACGCGGGTCGTTCGCGCGCCGTAGGCGGGATTCAGATCGGAGGCCATGCCAAGGCGAGTGATGAGCGAACGGATGGTGTCGAGCAGGGCACCGATCGAACGTTCGATTCCCATCAGCTGCTCGACGGTCGGCGCTGCACCGGCCGCAAGGGGCTCCTTGCCCTTCGCGCCGTGTCCCCGTGCGCCGTCCTGCTTGAACTGCCGGACGGGCGCATCTCCTTGACCGAGACTGGAACGAGCGAGCGCGAGGATTTGCGTCGCATTGCTCGCGTCTGTGTCCGTGCTTCCCACCAACTCGCCGCGGTAGCGCTGCGCGAGCACCTTGCGTGCATAGGAAGGCGCGATGCGGAAGACGTCGCCGTACTTACGGATCGCGAAGGCCATTGCCGCCTTCTTCGGATCTCCCCACACAGCAACTGCCACGTCCTCCGTCGTGGCAGTTGCCGGTGTGACCTTCACGAAGTTCCAGAGCTCTGGATGGCTGCGTCCCAGCCACTGGGCCTTCACGGCGACCGGCTTGTTGCGCTGCTCGGTCTGAGCAACGCGTGAATTGTCCACGACGGTCGGCTGCGTCAGAGCTCGTGCGACGAGCAGATCCATTGGATGAGACGCGAGGAGATCGTCTGCGGTCGGGAGGCGAACGGTCTGCGCGAGTGCAGACCGGTATCGCGCTCCTACGCTCTTCAAGGACGCGATGGCTGCTCGCTCGGAGAGCTGTCCGAGCACCCGCCCGAACTCCGGCGACCAGGGCCGCTTGCGATGGAGATCGGGTACGAACTGACGGAGCTGCTCGACGATGGTGCTGGGATGCAGCAACGCAGGAATTGCGTCACCGTCATCGAGCTGATCGCGGATCGAGCTGGCGAGGTACGCAGCAAACAGTCGATCGCCGCCGGCTTCAAACGGTACATCAGCGGCGGGATCGGGCCACTGCGTATCCGCGAAGTGTTCTCGGATCGCTGCGCCGAGACCGCCACCATGCATGGACAGGTACAACGCGAAGGGGCTACGACGGCCGCCGCGACCCAGTTGCAGGCGCTTGAGTTGCGTGTTCGCGACCGAGGGCGCCGGGACGCCGGACAACGCTGCCATGGCGGCGTTCGCCGGCGTCGCTTGCTGCGAACCCTCGATCGGATCCGGGGCAGGCTCGATACGCGTTGATTTTCCGGGCGTGGCGCTCGCTGATCCGCGCGAGGGACCATGCGACGCCTGCTCGCCAGAACGCGCGCGATCACGATCGTCGTAGTCGCCCATCCCCCGCCCTCCTGCTCATCCTACGACTGGTGACGCTCACTGGTCACCCGCATATCGGTGGCGGCGGGCCAGAGTTGCTGACGCAAATTGCGCCAGCTGAACGCGGAGATAGCGGGAGTCGAATCCCGTCCGGTTCCGTGGTAGCGCGGCGGTAAAGCGAACGCGCCGCTGCTATCGATTCGATCGCGCCGCTACCGGCGCTGCGACGTCTGCATCCACTGCACGAACGCGCCGAGCATCGTCTCGACCTCGGCTTCCTCGACGCGGCCGTCGTTCTGCTCGAGTCCGTAGGTCACGCTCGTGCCGTCATCCAGCGCATCGAACCGAGCGAACCCGGTGACCGCATCGCGCTTGCCCGAGCGCGCATGCCAGCGAACTTCGCGCGCGGCGAGGTCGTAGTCGTAGACAAGCGAGTACGTCCGCGACGCGCCGAACTCGAACAGGATCTCGGTGGGCAGGCCATCGGCGCCTGCCTGGATCACACGCGCGGTGCGCAGACCGGGAACCCATGCTCCGAACAGGGCGGCATCGGTGAAGGCGCGCCAGCAAGCAGACGGTTCGCGAGAGACAACAGCTCGAACGGTGACCACGGTGGCGACCATCCTAGATCGCCAGGGTGACAATTTGATGACGATATTTTCGCCGCCGCCCGGCGCGTCAGTCGGCCAGCACGGAACCGTCGGCGCCGCGCAGTCGGCCGCGGACCAGCGCGACGAGCGCCGGGTCGGCGACATCGGGGTGGCCGCACGCGAACGGCGGCGCCGGGTTGTACTCGAGGCCGAGCTGGATCGCCTGGGCGACCTGCTCGCCAGCGAGCTCGGCGGCGACCCGGAGCCCGAAGTCGATGCCCGCGGTGACGCCGCCGCCGGTGATCCGGGTGCGGTCGACCACCACACGCCCGGGGCGGTGGGTCGCGCCGAACATCGGCAATAGATCCGTGTACGCCCAGTGCGTGGTCGCCGCGTATCCACCGAGCAGGCCGGCGGCGCCGAGCAGCAGCGCCCCCGTGCACACCGACGTCACGTAGCGCGCGGTCTCGGCCTGGGCCCGAAGAAATCCGAGCACCGCGGGGTCGGTCATCAGCAGGCGCTGGCCGAAGCCTCCGGGGACGCACAGCACGTCGAGCTTCGGGCAGTCGGCAAAGGTCGTCGTGGGCAGGAGGCCGAGCCCCGAGTCAGCGTGGACCGGCTCGGTCGTCTTCCAGACGAGATGGACCTGGGCGTCGGGGATGCGGTGGAACACCTCGTACGGACCGGTCAGGTCGAGCTGGGTCAGCCGTGGATAGAGGAGCAGGCCGATGTGGATCGTCATGCCGGCATCGTGGCGCTCGATGCGAGTGGCAGCCATGACAACTTTCATCTAATTTCTGCCAATGGCCCGCGTCGTGATCGTCGTGTTCGAGGGCGTCCAGACGCTCGATGTCACCGGCCCCGCCGAGGTGTTCGCCAATGCGGCGCGCGCCCACGCAGATCGTCCGTACACGGTCGAGGTCGCGTCGATCGGCGGCGGAAACCTGCGGACGACGTGCGGCGTACCGATCGGCACCCGCGACCTGCGGAAGCTCCGCCCCCACCGCGACGACCTCGTGCTCGTCGCGGGTGGGCCGTCCGCGGCGATCGTCGCGGCGGTCGCCGATCGCCAGCTCCGGGCGTGGCTGTGCCGCGCGGCGAAAACGGTCCGCCGGATCGGCTCGGTGTGCTCGGGCGCGTTCGTGCTCGCCGCCGCGGGCCTGCTCGACGGCAAGCGCGCCACCACGCACTGGTCGGCGTGCGACCGGCTCGCGACGATGTTCCCGGCCGTCGACGTCGACCGCAACGCGATCTTCGTGACCGACGGCCAGGTCTGGACGTCGGCCGGGGTCACCACCGGCATCGACATGGCGCTCGCGATCGTCGAGGAGGATCTGGGTCGCGAGGTCGCCGATGCGGTCGCCGCCAACCTCGTGCTCTACATGCGCCGCCCCGGCTATCAGTCGCAGTGGAGCGATGCGCTGGTCGCGCGCGCCGGCGCCGATCCGCTCGGGCCGACGATCGCGTGGGCCCGCGCGAACCTGGGCAAGGCCGACATCGAGACCCTCGCCCATCGCGCCGGGCTCTCGGTCCGGACCTTTCACCGCCGGTGCCTCGATCAGCTGTCGACCACGCCCGCCAAGCTCCTCGACAAGCTGCGCGTCGAGCGGGCCCGGGACCTGCTCGCCACGACCGAGCTCCCGGCCAAGACCCTGGCCTCGACCTGCGGCTTCACGTCCCCGGCGCGGATGAAGCGCGCGTTCGAGCGCGAGCTCGGAATCGGGCCGCGGGCGTACCGGTTCCTCCACGAGCGCTGAAAATGGGGTCAGGCCACCTTTTGTTTGTCATGTGAACGGCCCGCCGCGGCACTGCAGGACGACATGGGACACACGATCGCAACCGATGCCGAGCTGCTCGCCTCGTCCAGGCGCGGCGAGCGCGAGGCGTTCGGGGAGCTCGTCGAACGCTATCAGCGCGCGGTCTGCGCCGTCAGCTACAGCCGGACGCGGGACAACGCGCTGTCGGAGGATGTCGCGCAAGACACCTTCCTCGCCGCGTGGCGAACGCTCGACCAGGTCCGCGAGCCTCACAAGCTCGGGGCCTGGTTGTGCGGCATCGCACGCAACCTCGCCCGCAAGGCGAAGCGGCGCAGCGACCGCGAGACGTTGACCGCGGAGCCCGAGCTCGTCGCGACCGACAATCCGTTCGAGGCTGCCAGCGCATCGGAGGCCGAGCGGCTCGTCGGTGATGCGCTCGGCCGGGTGGCGGAGACGTATCGCGACGTGCTCGTGCTGTAGTACCGCGAGCAGCGATCGGCCAAGGAGATCGCGGTTCTCCTCGCGATCAGCGAGGCCGCCGTGCTGCAACGTCTGGCGCGTGGTCGTGATGCGCTGGCGACGGGCGTCAAGTCGCTCGTCGAAGGTGCACTGCGCGCGCAACGCGTTCGCAAAAGCTTCGTCGCCGGTGTGCTCGCCGCGCTCCCCGCGATCGTGCCGTCGAGGCATCACCCAGCTCGTCCGGAGGAACCATGATCTGCACTCCCGTGAGCGCGGTCGCGACCTCGTAGCGGCCGACCCTGGTTCCGGCCGGGTCGGCCGCCCAGGACGATGTCGTGGCCAGGCGCACCTCCACCAGCTCGCAGCCGGGCCAGCGCCGCGCGATCCCGGCGAGATCGACCCGGTCGATCCCCCGGAGCCGGCGCAGATCCCAGACCAGTCTGCCCGCCACCGCCGCCAGAGCGATCCCCTGCAGGAGTCCGATCAGGACGAGGTCAGTCATCGGGCAAAAAGAACGGGGAGTGAAGGGTTACTTCACTCCCCGTGGTGCGATCGGGGGGACTCGAACCCCCACAGAGTTACCTACTGGCACCTGAGACCAGCGCGTCTACCAATTCCGCCACGATCGCGTGTGGTCCCGACCGGCAGCTGGTCGGGGCGAAACAAATGCCACAGGAGCGGCTGGATCACAAGAGGGGGCTGTTGGATCCCCACCACTCCCGGCGCAGTTTTCCGAATTAGGGCAAGGAGTTGGTCTGGATCGTTGCTTTACTCATCGCCGGGGTCGGGTCTACCATCGTCGAGCGGTTCTGAGTCTTCGATGGCCAAGCTGATCGTCATCTCCGGGGAGGAGCGGCAGGAGTTCGAGCTCGCTGCTTTCAATACGATCGGTCGGCATCCGGACAACACGATCCAGATCCTCGACCGGATCATCTCGAAGGAGCACGCACAGATCCAGCGCGCCGCCGACGGCCGCTACCTGCTGCGGGATCTTCGCTCCCTCAACGGCACGTTCATGCGCGGTGAGCGCGTGGCCGATCACTTCCTCACCGATGGCGACGAATTCACGATGGGTTCGACCCGCATCGTGTTCGTCGACAAGCCGAAGGCCGACGACGTCCTCCAGCGCGTCACGATCGCTCCGGGTCTCACCGAGAGCCACATCCGCGGCCGGATCCAGGCGAACACCGGCGACTTCATGCCGGAGCGCCAGATCTCCGACGACAAGAACCTGCGCCGCGACTACGAGCGGCTACGTATCGGTCACGAGCTCGCGCGCGCGGTCGGCAGCGAGCTCGATCTCGACAAGCTGCTCCCGAAGATCCTCGACAAAGCGTTCGAGCTCGTCGGCGCCGATCGCGGCGTGATCCTGCTCTCCGATGACAAGACCCAGGAGCTGCAGCCGCGGTTCGTGAAGACCCGCTCGGGCAAGAGCGATCCCAACATCGTGCTGTCGAAGACGGTGATGGCCGAGGTCGTAAACAACAAGGCCGCCGTGCTGTCGAGCGACGCCACGATGGACGCCCGGTTCTCCGGCGCGCACTCGATCATCATGCAGGGCATCCGGTCGACGATGACCCTCCCCCTGCTCCACGCGAACGAGCTGCTCGGGATCATGCACCTCGACTCGCTGTTCACCTCGAACGCGTTCACCGAGAAGGATCTGCAGATCTGCACCGGCATGGCCGCGCAGGCCGCGATCTCGATCCAGAACGCGCGGCTCGCGAGCCGGATCGAGAAGGAAGCGCAGACACGCGCTCAGATCTCGCGCCTGATCCCGCCGTCGGTCGTGGAGCAGGTCCTCAAGGGCGAGCTCGTGATCGAGAAGGGCGGCCGCGTCACCGAGGTGACGATGCTGTTCTCCGATATTCGCGGGTTCACCACGATGTCGGACGGTCGCCCGCCGCAGGAGATCGTCAACACGCTCAACGAGTACTTCGAGGTGATGGTCGACATCCTCTTCAAGTATTCCGGCACGCTCGACAAGTTCGTCGGTGACGAGATCATCGGCCTGTTCGGCGCGCCGATCGCGATCGACGACGCGCCGTTCAAGGCGGTCGCGTGCGGCATCGGCATGATGCAGGCGCTCGAGGAGTTCAATCGCACGCGCGCCTCCGAGGGCCAGACCCCGATTCGCATCGGCATCGGCATCAACACCGGTAACGTGATTACCGGGTCGATCGGCTCGACCCGCGCGCTGCAGTACACCGCGATCGGTGACGCCATGAACGTGGCCTCGCGCCTCGTCAACGTCGCCGGCTCGGGCGACATCATCGTCTCCGAGGACACGTACAAGCACGTCGCAGGTCGCGTCGAGGCGACAGAGCTGCCGCCCGTCAAGGTCAAGGGCAAAGCGGAAGCGCTCAAGGTGTTCCGCGTGACCGGCCTCCGCAATATCCAGACTCCGACGCCCGGCGAGTGGTCGGGCCCGACCAACAGCTGAGCTGAGCGGCTCCCAAGCGGGTCGCCCGGGCCGGCGCCAAGAAGCCTCGCTAGCCCCTGTCGCACCGAGAAGGTCGGGCCTCGCGTGGTCAGGAGGTCCTGAAACGTCACCCTCGCCGCCCGGCCCGCGGGTCCCGCATACTCGAGGGATGCGCACCCTCCTGTTCGCCCTCGTCGCCTCCGTCACCGCTGGCTGCGCGACCACGTCGTCGAGCACCCCGGTCCATGTGGTCGATGTCCACGGTCGCTCGGTGACCACGACCGCGCGCCTCGATGCAGAGGTCTCCCCCGAGATCCTCCACTGCGGCCTCGACCGCTACATCGTGGTGCCACGCGAGAACCCGTTCACGCTGGGCGCCCACATCGGCACGCGGGTTCCCCTGGTTCGCGAACCGGCAGCGCTGTGCGAACAGATCCGCGCCCGGCGCTGACGGAAAACGACGCTACGGGCGCCTGGTCGCGGCCGCGAGCGAGTCGAGGAAGGGCTGCGTGGTGCTGGGATCCGTCTTCTCGGGGCGAAACGCGAACACCACGAGCACGGTCTTGCTCGCCGGATCTGCGAGCGAGGTGCCGTGGATCTCCTGCATCGCACCGCCGCCCGAGTACGCGCCGTTGAAGTCGCGGGCCGGGACGCCGAGTCGTTTCGTCTTCTCCGCCGCCGGACCGAGCATGAGATCGAAGGTCTGACCGAACGCCGTGATCCCGATCTCGGCCGCGCGATCGCCATCGAACGGGCGGTCCTTCGGAGCGACCGCGAAGTAGAAGCCGTACTCGGTCTTGCCGTCCGCGCTCTTGCTGCGGACGTGGAGCTCGGTGGCAGTGGCCCTGACGTCAGGCTTGGTCGGCAAGCGGAGGGAGTACGCGTCGTTGGATGCGACGTACTGCGTCCCCTCCTGCCGGAGTGTCCAGCCCTGTCCCATGGCTCGCGGCGGCGACGGCGCTTCGACGGCCTCGGCGGCCTCGGAGCCGGCCTTGTCGTCACCGTCCTTGCAGCCCGTGACGACGCACAGCGAGAGAGCGAGCGCGAGGAACCGGTTCCCGTCGAGGAACATGTCAGGCCGCCCCGAGCGCGAGCACGGCGAGCGCGCCGCCGCCGAACAGCAGGGTCTCGTTGCGACGACGAACGATGCCGTCCTCCGCGCTGCGGATGCTCGATACCGCGTGCTCCGCCGACGACATCGCGTTCCGGATCTGGCTCTCGTTGGCGGTGGGGCCGAGCGACTCGAGCTTCTGCTGCTTCACTGCAGCCTCGGCGCGGGCGCGCGTGAGGTAGTCACGGTTGCGCATCCAGCCCGGGATGGTGTCCGAGAGGATGATGCCGCCTCCGATCAGGGCGGCGAGGATGAGGAGGATGCCAGCGATCTTCATGTCGGTCCGGACGAAGGCCTCCCAGGGAGGGTCGCGTCCACGATGCGACATCGCGTGACCAGTTCGCGCCACCAAACGACAACGGCCCCGGCAGATGCCGAGGCCGTGAGGTCACCAACGTGATCGATCAGCCGGCGATCGTCAGGCCCATCTGGGCGCGTACCGTGAAGAAGTCCTCGGAGATCGAGTAGAGGACGAGCTCCTTGATCTTGTCCTTCACCTGCGGCCCACCGACGGTGACCGGCTCGGCCGAGACCATCCGCGCCGCGACCTCGAGATCACCGCACACCACGAAGCCGGCGCGATGCGACACGGCGTCGACCGCGTGGCCCCACTTCGCGAGGTTGATCTCGGGCGCTGCCTGGATGAACCGCGACACGACCGCACCGAGCTGCTCGATGACCTGCGGAGGCATCCGCTTCTGCATCTCGGGCAGGTACTGCTGGACCAGCTGCGCCATGTCCGGCGGCACCGGGAAGCGCGGCTGCACCATCACGATGGCCGTGAGCACGACCACCTTGAGCTCGGTGTTCGTCGGCAGCAGCATCTTCAGGTAGTACTCCGGCCGCATGAAGGTCAGGCGGCGGGCGGAGAGGAACGCGATCTCGCGCTCGCTCTTGCCCTGGAGCAGATGCGGACGGACGACGAACGACGGGCACAGCTCGTTCTTCTCGATCGCATTCGCGAGCTGGATGTCGGCCGGCTTGTTGTCCTCGAGGAGGAACACTTCGGGGAGCGGGACGTTGAGGACCTGCGCCACGTAGTAGAACAGCTTCGAGAACATCAACGGATCACCCGGCAGCTGGCGCTTGTCCTTGCGCTTGATGCCGAAGTCCTTGTGCGGGAACGCCTTCATGGCGGCGACGCCCTGCCACGACGCACCGAAGATCGCGCTGATGTAGCGGTTCTCGTCGGGGTGAACGAGCTTGGCCCACGTATCCGGGCTCATCACGTTCTTGGCCTTGACGAGGCCGCGCGGCTTGTACTGCTCGTAGAACTGCAGCTCGTCCGGATCGGCCTTCTTCAGGAACGCGAGGGTGTTACAGACGCACCAGGTCTTGTCGTACTGGTGCGCGTCCATGTAGATGCGGCGCAGGGCCTTGTACGAGTCGTACTTGAACGGCTCGTTGCGCAGCATCCGCATGTGCTGCTCGATCGCCTTGTCCGTGTAGTCCGGACCCGCGACGAGATAGAGCTCGGCGAGGATCTCGGCGCGATCCGTTCCATCGGCCCGCAGCTCGTTCTTGGGATCGAGCTGCTGCGCGATCTCGTACGCCTGCGTCGCCGACTGGTAGTGCTTGAGGCGCGAGCGATAGATCTCGCCAAGACCGTCGAACAGACCGACCTGGATCTTGTGGAAGGTCGGGCTGACCTCCTTCGGCATGCGCTTGACCATGTCGCGATACGCACGCTCCTGGCCCTTCCAGTCGCGCTTCGTGGTCAGCACCTTGTCGATCGCCTCGAACGACTTCAGGGCGCGCGGGATCATCGCCTCGGGCAGCTTCGCCGGGTTGGCGAAGAAGCTGTCGAGCGCCTTGTTGTAGTAGTCGACCGCCTCGTCGAGCGACTTCAGCTCGTCGCGATAGATCGTCGCCGACGCATGGAGGTAGGCACCCTTGCGAACGGTGTCGGACTCGAGCGCGATGAACCGATCGATCGTCTCGACGACCTTCTTCCACTGCTTCTGCTCGGTATAGAGATCGAGCACCTTCTGCAGCAGCTGGTGATCCTCGGGAGAGACCTCGAGGGCATCCTGGTACGCCGCGATCGACTTCTGCGGGTTCTGCAGCTTGTCGTGATAGATCGTCGCGATCTGGTCGAGGAGCTCGACCTTCTCCTTCTCGTTCGCGGTGTTGATCAGGCCACGCTTGGCGTGAACGACCGCTTCCCAGTCGCCTTGCTGCGTCTGGAGCTCGATCACCGCGTTCAGGGTCTCGCGGTGGTTCGGATTGATCTCGAGGGCCTTCTCGAACATGTTGAGCGCCTTCTTGCGCTCACCAAGGGCCTGACGAACCGCACCGAGTCGGTTGTAGATGCGGACGACATCCGCCTCGTCCTGACCGTCGCGGTGCTGGACGAGGATCGTCTGGTAGATCTTTCCAGCGTTGTCGAAGTCGCCCATCTTGAACAACAGATCGGCGCGGCCGGTCAGTGTCGGCAGATAGGTCGAGTCGATGTCGTACGCAGCCTTGTAGTAGCCGAGCGCGCGCTGGAAGTCGCCGAGCTCGTCGGCGGTCTTGGCAGCCCGGAAGTACAGCTCGTTGAGCTCCTTCGGATCCGCGTGCAGCTGACCGACCTTGCGCGCCAGCATGTCGATGACCGGCGAGAGCTCGGTCCACTGGCGGTCGTTGAAGTAGAGCTCGGCGAGCGGCCGGCCTGCTTCGACGTGCTCGGGATCGAGCGAGATGACCGCGGCGTACAGCGCCTTCGCCTGATCGTCCTGGCGGAGCTTGTACTGGTAGATGTTCGCGGCCTCGAACAGCAGGCGCACCTTGTCGAGGGCGACGGCCGTGTAGCTCTCGGCACGCACCATCATCTGGGCGGCCTTGAGCCAGTCACCGCGATCCGAGTACTGCTTGGTCAGCGCTTCCATCGTCGGCACGTGTGCCGGATCGATGGCGAGAGCACGGAGCAAGTTCGCCTCGGCCGACTCGGGGTCGGTGAGCTGCGTGTACTGGATCCGGCCCATCCGGAAGAACAGGTCGACCTGCTTCTTGGTGTCGCCCGTCAGCTGGGTGAGGTGCGCCATCACATCGATCGCGCGGTCCCACTCGCTGATCTTCTCGTACAGCCGACCGAGGGCCTCGAGCGCCCGCGGCTCATCTGCATCGAACGAGAGCACGTCGCTGTACGCCTCGACGGCGCGATCGACGTCCTGCAGGTTCGAGTCGTAGATGACGCCCATCGCCACGTAGAGGTCGACGCGCTGCTGCACGTCCGACGTCGACATGATGTGGTTGCGATAGGTCTCGACGAGAGCTTCCCACCGGCCTGCCTGCTGGTAGAGGCGCGCGAGCTCGCGATACGCCGGATAGTTCCGGTTGTCGATCGCGACGATCTTCTCGAGTGCTTCTGCCGCGCGGTCGAGCTTGCCGAACCGCTCCTCCCACGCCGCCGCCATGCGCTCGTAGAGCGGCACGCGCTCGGCATCGGACGGTGACGCGTCGAGCTGCGCCTCGAGGACCTCGAGGTACTTCTCGGACTGGTTCGTCTTCTCGTACAGACCCTCGAGGGCACGCAGCGCCGACAGGTTGGTCGGATCGACGTGGAGGACCTGGTTATAGGCGGTGATCGCCTGACCCGCGTCATAGAGACGGAGGTCCCAGATCGTACCGACCTCGAGCCGGAACTTGACGACGTTCTGCTCGTCGGTGTCGAGCGACGCCCGCTTGTTGAGGACCTCGATCAACGGCTCCCACTGCTCGACGCGGCGGTACAGCCGATCGAGAGCGATCAGCACGGTGGTCGACGACGGACCGAAGTTGAGGGCCTGCTGATACGCGTGGATCGAGCCACCAAGGTCCTGCATCTGCCGCTCGAGCAGGTCGGCGAGCTGGATGTACAGCTCGGTCTTCTTCTCGGGGTTCGGCTCGACCGCAGCGTGGCGCTGCAACGTCTCGATCAGCTCGCTCCACGATCCGCGCTTGCGCTGCAGCTCGCCCATGCCACCGAGTGCACCGGTGTGGCTCGGATCGATGCGCAGTGCCTGCTGCACGGAGTGAATCGCGTACTCGAGGTGAGACAGGTGCTCTGCGTACCAGCGGCCGATCTTGACCCACAGGTCCGCGGCGGAGCCACGGTCTTCACGCTCGAGCTCGTTGACGCGGTTCGTGTACTCGTCGAGCAGCTCCTGCCAGCGATTGGTCGCTGACGCGAGGCGCTCGAGCTCGTTCGCGGTCTGGTCATGCGAGTAGTCGCGCTTGAACGCGGCCTGCAGGACGTAGAACGCCGATTCCTGATCACCGATCTCCGCCTCGTAGATCTTGGCGACCCGGTTGAGGATCTGGATCTGCTCCTCGACGACCGGCACCAGCTCGCTGCGCTCGAGCAGGATCTCGACGAGCTCGGGCCACTTGAACTGCTGCGCGTAGATCGCCTCGAGACGATCCGACGCCGTCTTGTTCGCCGGGTCGGACGCACGGACGCGCTCGTAGACCTGGGCGGCGCGGGTGAGGTCCTCGACCTTCTCTTCCCACGTCGACGCGGCCTGCAGCATCGTCTCGCGGCGCTGTGCCTCGTCGTCGAGGACGAGCGCGCGCTTCTCGAGCACGTCGATCGCCTCTTCCCACCGACCCTCGCGCGTGAACAGCCCCTCGAGGGCCGCCAGGGCGCGGAAGTCCGACGGATCGATCGCGACGACATGGCGCCACGCGGTGACCGCCTCTTCGACCCGACCGAGGACATCGCCCTCGAGCTGGCCGAGCTGCGCGTAGAGCTCGATCGTCTCGCCCTCGCCCACCGCGCCGGTCAGCTGACCGACGTCGATGATCCGGCGCAGGGTCTGGGACAGCTCGTCCCATGCCTGCGTCGAGCGATAGAGCGCCGCGAGCGCACGGAGCGTCTCGAGGTCGTTGCCATCGATCCGGTCCGCCGCGAGCCACGCATCGAGTGCGTTGCGCTCGCGCGACAGCTTGATCTCCCAGATGCCACCGAGCTGCTTGTACAGCCGGATCTGCTCCTGGTCGGTCTGCGCGACCGCGACCTGGCGCTCGAGGATCTCGACGAGCTCCTCCCACCGCTCGCGGCGGGTGCACAGCTCACCAAGGGCCTGGAGGGCCATCGGCTCCTCGCCACGGATGTCGAGGACGCGCTGCCACAGCTCGATCGCGCGGTCCTCGTTGGCCAGCGCCTCGGACGAGATCCGGGCCATCCGCGCGTAGATGTCGGCCATCTCCGCATCGGCCTCGGCGACGTCGATCAGCTTCTCGTAGGTGTCGAACAGCTTCTGCCACGCTTCGCGGCGGAAGTGGATCGACTCGATCGCCTCGAGGGCGCGCCGGTTCCGGCTCTCCTGATCGAGGACGGCCGAGTAGCAACCGAGCGCCTGGTCGAGATCACCCAGCGCGTCGCTGAAGATCGCGCCGCGACGGAAGTACAGCTCGAGCTGCTCGTCATTGTCCTGAACGACCTCGATGCGACGGCGCAGGATCTCGGCGAGATCCTCGTACATCCCGGCCGCCAGGTAGAGGCGGTCGAGCGACGCGAGCGCGTCGGCATCCTTGGTCTCGAGCTCGAGCACCCGCAGGTGCGTCTCGACGGCCCGCGCTGCGTCCTGCAACTCGAACTCGTGGACACGCGCCATGCGGAGCAACGTCACCCGCTTGAGGTCCTTGTCCGTGGTCCGCTCGAGCGCGCGCGTGTACGCGCTGACCTGAGCATCCCAGGCGCCGGTCTCCCCGGCGAGGCGCTCGCTCTCCTCGAGCGCGCGGTCCCAGCGTGGATCCTCGACGAGAGCCTCGCTCCACCACGTGAACGCCTTGGTCTGGTCGTAGAGCCGGCCCTCGGCCAGCTCGGCAAGCCGCTGGTACATCGCACTGCGATCCGGGCCCGACAGCTTGGTCAGCTGGACCTCGTGGATGCCGTGCAGCTTCGCGTACTCGCCCGCTGCTTCGTACAGCGGCTCGAGGACCGCACCGATCTCCATCTGGAGGTGACCGGCGTGGAACATCTCCTCGAGCGACGCGAGTGTCTGCTCGTGCGTCGGGTGCGCCACGAGGATCTCGCGATACACATCGACCGCGCCCTTGCGGTCGCCGAGCTGGTTCTGCAGAACCTGGCCGAGCCGGTTCTGGAGGGTCGCGATCTCGGCGTCGTTGTCCGCGAGATCGATCTCGCGACGCAAGGTCTCGGTGAGCTCCGGCCACTGCGCGGTCGCCGAGTACAGCCGATCGAGCGCCAGTACCGCCGGCTTGTTGTCGCCAGGATCAGACGACACCTCGAGGATCTTGCGATACGTCGCGATCGCCTTGCTGACGTCCGCGAGCTCCTGCTCGTGAACGCGCGCGAGGCGGCTGTACAGATCGACCTGCCGCGGGACGTCCAGCGACTTGTCGGCTTCTGCCTGGTAGAGCTTCGCGAGCGGCTCGAACGAGCTCGTGATCTCCGCGAGGCGCTCGATGTGACCGAGCGTGAGCTGGTTGCCAGCGTCGTCGCGCAGCGCGCGAGCGTACGCATCGAACGCCGCCATCGCGTTGCCGATCATCTGCTCGTGCAGGGTGGCGATCCGGTGCAACAGCTCGACCCGCGCGTGCGGATCGTCGTTGTGCGAGACCATCACCTCGAGAACATCGACGAGCTTCGGGAACTCGCCGGAGGTCTCGTAGATCGGCTCGAGGACGCGCGCGGCCATGACCGGCTCGGTCTTGCCGTGGACGAGCCCGTCGAGCGCATGCAGCGTCTCGGCGTGCGACGGATCCATCTCGAGGGCTTCGCGATAGCTCTCGATCGCACGCGCCACATCACCGAGGCGGATCTGCCAGAGGTGACCGATGCGGTACTTGAGCGCGACGGTCTCGCCGCCGGTCTCGGACAGCTCGACCTGACGCTCGAGGTTCGCGAGCAGGTCGTACCAGCGCTCCGCCTGACCGAACAGCCGGTCGAGGGACTGGATCGCGGGCAGCTCGTCGGCATCGAGATCGAGGATCCCGAGGTAGGTCTCGATCGCCTTGCCGACATCGCCGAGCTCGCGGTCATAGACCTGCGCGAGCACGTAGAGCATCGACTTCTTGTCCGACGGGTCGTTCGCGAGGTCGGCCTTCTTGGCGTAGACGTCCTTGAGCGGCTCCCAGCGAGCGAGCTTGACGTACAGCCGCTCGAGCGCGTCCATCGCGACCATGTCGACGTCGTCGATCGACAGCACCTGACGGAACGTCGCGATCGCGGCGTCCGCATTGCCGAGGACTTCCTCCTCGATCTGCGCCGACTGATAGAGCAGCGCCTTGCGCTCATCCACGTTGGTGAGGATGTCCGCCTTGCGCTTCATCACGTCGACGAGCTTCGGGTAGTCCGCGGTCCGGGCGTGGATCGTCTGGATCGCGGTGGCTGCCTCGACGGTGCCTGGCGCAGCGGACAGGATCCGCTCGTAGGTCTCGACCGCCGCCTTGTCGTCACGGAGCTCGTGCTCCTGGATCTGGGCGCGGCGGAACAGGAGCGCGACCTTGAGGTCGTCTTCCTGCGCGTCGGTCGCGACCTGATCGTAGAGCGTCGCCGCATCGGCCCACTTCGAGAGGCCGCGCGACAGACGGTCGAGCTGCTGGTGGGTGACCTCGTTGCGTGGGTCCTCGCGCATGGCGCGCGCGAACGTTGCGAACGAGCTCTCCGAGTTATCGCCACCGATCTCGTGCAGCTCGGCGATCTGGTGGAGCAGCTCGATCTTGCGAGCGGGATCAAAGGCGTGCTTCGCCATGATCTCGTAGACGCCGATCTGCTTGGTCCACTCGCCTCGTGCCTTGTAGATCGGCTCGAGGATGTTCGCGATCGTCAGCTCGTGCTCCGTGGTTCCGATCAACCGCTCGAGGGCGGCGACGGCATCACGGTTCTGCTCCTCGTGATCGAGGACCTGACGATAGGTCTCGACCGCGGCACCCAGCTCGTTGAGATGGGTCTCGCGCAGCTGGGCGAGGCGAACGAGCAGACCGACCTGCTCGTGCGGGCTCTCGAGCAGCGTGAGCTGGCGGCTGATGTTGTCGCCGAGATCACGCCACGCACCGCGCGCGACGTAGAGCCGGTCGAGCGCACGCAGCGCCTTGATGTCATCCGGTGACTGGCCGAGGATCTCGATGTAGGTCGCGATCGCCTCGTCCTGGTTCTCGAGCATCTCCTCGTGAAGCGAGGCGATCCGGAACAGGAAGTCGAGCCGCTCGTCGGGCTCCTGCGCGATGTCCGTGCGCCGACGATAGATGTCAAGCAGCTCGGGGTACTTCGCGTCGCGCGTGAACATCGCCTCGAGCGCGGTCAGTGCGCCGAGGTCATCAGGCTCGATGACGAGCGCCTTGCGGTAGTACTCGACCGCGCGGTCGGTCTTGCCGAGGCGATCCTCGTACGAGCGAGCGACCTTGGTGGCGAGCTCGTGAGCAAGGCGAGGATCGAGATCCTTGTCCTTGTCGCCCTTGGCGAGCGCGCTCTCGTAGAGCGCGACCAGGCGGGCCCAGCCGTCCTCGATCAGCGCCGCGATCGCCTCGAGCTGCTCCTTGGCAGCCTCGGTGGCCGGATCGACACCGAACGCACGCGCGTAGGCATCGAACGCCTTCTCGGCATCGAGGAGCTTGGTCCGCTGCAGCTCGCCGATGCGGAGCAGCAACGACGTCTTGCGCAGCGAGTCCTTCTCGGCCTCGAGCTGGATCTCGTGGACACCGACGAGCGGCCCCCACTCACCGAGCTGCTCGTAGACCGGCTCGAGGATCCCCGCGACGGTCAGGCGATTGCTATCGCCCTGGCGCAGGTGAACCTCGAGAGCACTCCGCCCGCGCTCGTGCGCCGGCATGATGTCGAGGATGTCGCGGTACGCGTCGATCGCGCCCTGCGGATCATCGAGGTTCTTCTCCTTGACCTGACCGAGGCGGAACTTCAGCTCGGTGTGGCCGAGCTTGTCCTCGTCCGGTCCGACGATCGTGAGCTGACGACCGATGATGTCGGCGAGCTCCTTCCACATCGAGTTGCGGAGGTAGACGCGGTCGAGGCTGCGCAGTGCGACCGGCTCGTCGCCGGCGGCGTCGAGGATGCCCTGATAGGCGGCGATCGCCTTCTGGTCGTCCTTGACCTCGTCCTCGTAGAGCTGACCGATCTTCGACTGGATCGCGATCCGCTCGTCACCATCGTTGGTGAGGTCGAGCTTCTTCGTGTAGATGCCGAGCAGCTGCTCGAACTGACCCTTGCCGAGGTAGAGCCGCTCGAGTGCGTTGAGCGCCTGCTCGTTGCCGTCGTCGATCGCGAGGATCTGACGGTTCATCTCGAGCGCGGCGTCGACGTCGCCCTGCTCCTGCATGATGCTCGCCATCACGAGCATCAGCGGCAACGCATCGGCCTTGTGCGCGAACTTCGGCAGTGCCGCGGCGTACGACTCGAGCAGCGAGCTCCAGCCACCAGTCTCCCCGGCGAGGCGCTCGGCCTCCGCGCGGATCTCCTCGGACTCGTGATCCTCGGCGAACGCCTTGATCCACCAGCCGAACGACGCGCCCTTGTCGCGCAGCTTCTCCTCGTTGTACTGGGCGAGCCGCTTGATGCGCTCCTGGCGCGTGATCTGATCATCCGGCGCCGTCGCGCGCAGCTGGATCTCCAGCACGCGAACGAGCGCGCGCGGATCTCTGCCCGTCTCGTACAGCGGGATCAGGGCCTCGGCAGCCTCGAGGTTATTCTCGTCGAGCTGGAGGACCTTCTCGAACGCGCGCATCGCGCGATCGGCCTTCTGGATCTCGTCGCGATAGAGCACCGCGATCTTCATCGCGAGCGGCAGCCGATGCTGCTCGCTGCCGGCCTCGACCTCGCGCTCGAGCACGCGGATGTACTCGTCGATCTTGCCGCGGGTCCGGTAGAAGTCCTCGAGCTCGGTCCAGCGACCCTCGGTGACGTAGAGCTTCTTGAGCGCGTCCTGCGCGCGGCGGTTGTTCTCGTCGATCGCGAGCAGGCGCTGCCAGGCGGCGATCGCCTTCGCGCTGTTCTCGACCTTCTCGGTGTAGAGCAGGCCGAGGCGCTGGAGCGCGTCGGCGCGGACCTTGTCGTCGGTCGCTGCATCCGCCTGGCGGCTGCAGATATCGGCGAGCTTGTCCCACTCCTTGTTGCGCTCGTAGAGCTTCGACAGCTCGACGAGGGCTTCCTCGAACGTCGGGTCGTACTCGAGAACCTTCTCCCACCAGAACGTGGTGATCTCGGGCTTCTTGACCTTGGTCGCCGCCATCTTGGCGACGTCGATGACCTTGGCGGCACGCTCGTGCTCGGGCGTGCGCTCGACCTCGGCCTCTTTGAGCTTGATCAGCTTCTCCCAGTCACGCCGCTTCTCGTAGACCGCGAGGAGATGCTCGATCGCCTGCTGGTTGTGAGCATCGAGCTCGAGCACGCGCTCGAACGCCTTGATCGCTTCGGCCTGGTTCGAGAACTTCTCGAGATAGAGGTTCGCGATCTGGAGGAAGATCCCGACCTTCTGGTCCTGGGTCTCCGCGCGCTCCGCCTTCTCGGTGAGCACCTTGACGAGATCGGGCCAGCGCTTCTTCGCCTCGTAGAGCGCGGCGAGCCGATCATAGATCTCGAGCCTCGACGGGTCCTGCTGGACCGCGCCGTTGAGCGCCGAGATCATCTGGTTGTCGTTGTTGAGCTTGCCGTACGCCTCGGCGAGCTCGAGCAGGACGCTCGCCTTGTCCGGACCTGCGGTCACGGCCTTGGCCTCTTCGTCCTTGAGCGCGTCCGCGAGCTGGGCCCACGCCTGGCTCGTGCGCAGCACGCGCGCGAGCTCGCGACGAGGCGCTTGCTCCGTCGGGAACTTCGCGATCACGTCCTTCCACGCGGCGACGCCCTTGTCGTTGCCAGCCTCGGCGCTCTTCGCCGATGCGATCGCTTCGTTGAGGTCGCCGGAGACCGGCGCCTTGGTCATCGTCGAGCTCTTCGCCCGACCGGGAGCTAGCGCAGCGGCGGCAGGCTCGGGAGCCGGCGCGACCGACGCAGCAGCCTTGGCAGCGGCCTGCGCAGCCAGCTGGGCCTCGGCCTCGGCACGCGCGGCTTCCTCGGCAGCGCGGGCAGCGGTCTCCTTGGCAGCGGCCGCGCTCGTCATCCCCTCGTCGTCGGCGATGGCCTTGGCAGCCTCGAGCTCGGCCTTCGCCTTCGCGGCGGCCTCCTCGTCCTCGGCGGCAGCAGCAGCAGCGCCGCCCTTGCCCTTCTTCTTCGCCTTGGCCTTGGCCGCAGCGGGGAGCTCTTCGGGCTCGTCATCCGCGGGAGCGGGAGCTTGTGCTTGCATGCCAGGCATCGAGCCCGCGGCAGACGGTGCCGGCATGTCCTCGAGACCCACGGCCTCGACGAAGTCCTGGACGTTCGGGTTCTGCGGCTCGACCGCGGACGCGATCGCGAAGAACTTCCGCGCGCGGACGATGTCGTTGACCTTGTCGAACGCGATGTGGCCGGCCTGGATCGCGACGTAGAGCCGATCCTCGCCCGTCAGCCGGTCGATCACGGACTCGGCGATGTCGAGCAGAGAGCTCCACTCGCCGCGATCGCCCTGCACCTGACGGAGCAGCGTGAACGCCGCGACCACCGACTTCATCGGGGTAGCGCCGTTGGACGCCGTTGCCTTGACGGCCTCGGCGAAGAACTTCGCACCCCGATCGCGGTCCTTGAACCGCTGCAGCCACTCGAGAGCGAACGTGCGGAGCGCAGCGACCTTCGCTGCGTGATCCGGTGCCTTGTCGGCGCGGCGGCGATGATGGGCTTCGATCTCGTCCCACCGCTGCGTGCCGGCGAGCAAGCTCGAGTAGATGAAGTTCGCGCTCGGCTCTTCCAGATCCTTCGTGAAGATCAGCTTCAGGATCTCTTCGAGGCGCGGATCGTCCTGCGCTTCGATGCGCAGGATGCGTGCGGCGCGCACGAGGGTGCGGATCGCCACGGCATCATCGAGCTTGCTAGCTTTCTCGAGGGCGCCGTCGATCAGGTCGGTCCAGAACTCGGGGTCGTAGTCCAGAGCGAGGAGTGCGTCCTGGACGCGCACCGAATCCGGGGCAAGCTCGAGCGCGCGCTGAAGGACAGGCAACGCCTTGTCCTTCTGCCCACTGTCGAGCATCGCCTCTCCGACGATCTGCGCGAGGTTGGATGGAGAATTCGGATCACGAAGCTCCATTTCGCCGAGCTTGGCGACCATTTCGAAGCGACCGATTTCACCGTAGACCTCCCGTGCACGCGAGAGCGCGCGCACGTTCGCCGGGTGAAGCTTCCACGCACGCTGATACAACCCGATCGCGCGATCGCGCTCCGGAATCACATCCTCGACGAGGGCGGCGAGCTCGCAAAGGCGCTCGGACTGCTCGGGCTTCGTGCCCGACGCTTCCAGCTCCTTCTCCAGCTCATCAATTGCAGCAGTCCAATCCCGCGATCTACGCAGGCGTTCCCGAAGCAAAGTACGCGTATCCATCTGCGGACTATCCTCCCGCAAACAAAGAGAAAACCCCTACCCACATCCTCTGAGGCTTATATCACGGCACGTTAGCCAGTTGGCGGAGGCGCCGCGCGCTTTCTTTTCGCCGTGATCGGCGGTCCCCACATCCGTCACGCTCCGCGACGGAAGAAGCCGTGTAGCGCCCTCAGTGAAACACGCCAACGTCGTCGCTGGGCGGGGTAAAACCCGATTCGTTCGCGGCGAGCCCGTTGCGCGAGCATTCCCTAGGCAAACGACGGTAGGCGGCGTCCCGGCAGGTCGATTTCACCCGCGGGGTGGTGCCGGAGCTGCCGAGATCGTCCCGGCCGCCCGCTAGAAGATTTGGGTCGAGCAGCCGAACTCGACCTTCACGTTGGCTGCGGGATCGTTCTGCACATTCGTGCAGGTCGCCGGGCACAGCGTGATCGTCGTCGGCGTGGTGTTGTCGTCGTAGTACCAGCCGCCGGCCGCCGCGCAGTCACCCGCGGTCGGGACCTGCGGCAGGGTCTGGCCCGGCGCGACGCCGCCCATCTGGTACTTCACGTTGACCTTGGTCGGATCGAGCGTCTCGCCCATCGGCGGCGTCGGCAGCGTCAGGTCACAGGACACCTGCGAGCCCGAGACGACCGCCGCGGTGATGTCGTTGAACACCTGCGTCCAGTCGCCGGTGCAGATCACGCCGGAGGCACCGCCGGTCTGCGAGATCAACGTCGTGTAGACCGTGCCGTCCGCCGCGCCCGAGCCGAACGCCCCGGTGCACCCGACACCCGCGGTGCCGAACGCGTAGATGCCGTGGATCTTGGCGCCGGTGAACATCCCCGCCGGCTGCAGCGCCTGGAGCTGGGACATGAAGCTCGCGGCCGAGGTGTTGCTGTTGTCGTCCGTGACGAACACGAAATGCTTGCCCGCCTCGGGCCGCAGGAAGTCGGAGTACATCGAGTAGCGGCTGATCGCGAGGGATGGGCCGTTGTTGCTATCGACGTACTGGTTGACGAGCCGGAACCGCGTGTTGTTGCCACACGACGGGCCACCGAGCGGCGGGGGAACGCAGATCGCGTTGCCGCCGGTGGACCGGGCGATCATGACCACGCGATAGTCGATGCTGCTCGCGTTGATCAGCGCCGCGAAGTCGTTGATCTTCGCCTGTACGTACTGCGTCTCCTGGTTCATCGACCCCGACTGGTCGACGACGAAGATGATGTCCGACGGGACCGTGACGAAGTCGGCGGCGACCTCGGTACCCGCGCACGAGGCGGTGCACGTCGTGTTGCTGCACACCGGTGTCGGATCGGAGCAGTCGGCGCTGGTCTCGCACTGCACACAGCTTCCGCTCGAGTGACAGACCGGCGTCTCGGCGCTGCACTCCGAGCTGTCGGTGCACGCCGCGCTCGCGTCGACGTCATCGCCGCCGCCGTCGACGTTTCCCCCGGACTTCCCGCCACACCCGACCAGGAGCCCGAACAGTGCGACAGCGAAACATGACTTCATCCCTGTCAGTCTATACGCGGGGTCGCGAGGGCCGAAATGAAAGACCCAGCAGACATGTGTGGGCGAGTGATCAAGGGTCGGTCGCGCGGGCGCAGCGGAACCCGATCTGATCGTCGATCCTCGTCGGTGGGGGACGGATCCGGTGGGTCGACCGAGCGAAGTCGATCTTGGCGTCGCGCCACGACGTATCCCGGACCGCCCGGTGGATGCCGGCGCGCGGCCCCCGCGGATCGGTCACCGGCGTTTCGTCGTACGGCTCGTACCAGTCGGCGGTCCACTCGGCGACGTTGCCCGCCATGTCGAGCGCGCCGAACGGGCTCGCCCCACCCGGGAAGCTACCGACCGGAGCGGTGCCACCCCACCCGTCATCGTCCTCGTAGGCGACGTACCAGTTGAAGCCGTGGATCCGCTTGGCATACGCGCGACACTCCGCGCCGCAGAGGTTGAGCTTGGTCGCGTTCGGTGGCTCGTTGCCCCACGGATAGCGACGCCCGTCGGTGCCGCGCGCGGCGAGCTCCCACTCCGCCTCCGTGGGTAGTCGCTTGCTCGCGAACGTGCAGTACGCGTTCGCGTGCTCCCACGCGACGCAGTTGATCGGATGGTCGAGCCGGTCCTCGCGGCTGCCGGTGCAGAACATCGAGTACTTCTGGTGCTTCTCGGCGTCCATCGTCTCGATGTTCACGGCCGTCGGCGCCGGCCTGCACGCGCCCTGCGCCACGCACGCGGCGTACGCGCCGACGGTGACCTCGGTGCGATCGATGCAGTACGGCGCCGAGATCGTGACGCTGTGGACCGGCTTCTCCCAGTCCATGCCGTTGTCCGTGCCCATCGCGAGCTCGCTCGCGGGGACCCGCACCATGCCGTCGGGGCACCCCGGTGGAGGCGCGATCGCCGCGGTGGCATCGATCGCGGTGACCGGTACCACCGCGGTCCCCGTCGAACCGGCGGTGGCTGTCGTGGTCGTGACCGGCTTCGTCGGCGGCGTGGGCGGGGCCGGGCGCTCGTGGCTGCGCAGCGTGGTGAACACGACCGCACCTGCGAGGGCGAGCGCGCCGAGCCCCGCGATCGTCATCGACCGGCTGAACATCGCGGGCGCGCGCGAAGGAGCACCATCGGCGTCACCTCCGCGCACGGTCACCGCAGCCGCCGCGCTGCCCTCATCGACGACCGCCACGCCGACCGGCCGCGAGTCGGGTCCGCCCTTCGCCGTGACCGCGTTCGCTACGGCGCTCGACGCGGGTGGCGTGGAACGGGCATCGACTCCTCCTTGCGGCGCGCCCGACGGCGCCACGGTGGCAGCGCTCCCCAGCTCGCCCTCCGCGGCCGCGGCCCCCTTCCCCGCCGGCGCATGCTGGACGCGCAGCGCGGCGACCACGGCGACGACCTCGCGGATCGGCGGGCGCTCGTCGGGCTTCTTCGCGAGCGTCCGCACGACCAGCGCGTCGATCGAGGCGGGCAGCTCGGCGACCAGATCGTGGACGCGGGGCGCGACCTCGTGGAGGTGCTTCGCGCATGCCTCCGCGTGCGTGCTCGCCACGAACGGCGGCCGACCACAGCACAGCTCGAAGATCACGCAGCCGAGCGCGTAGATGTCGGCGCGCGCATCGGCGCTCGCGGCATCGACCCACTGCTCCGGCGCCATGTACGCCGGCGTGCCCATCGAGCTGTTGGTCAACGTCATCGCGGTCGCTTCGGGACCGGCCGCCGCGGTCGCGCTGAGCTTCGCGATCCCGAAATCGAGGACCTTGATCCGGCGCTTGCTCGCGAGCTCGGCGTCCGTCGTGACGAAGATGTTGTCGGGCTTGAGGTCGCGGTGCGTGATGCCGGCCGCGTGTGTCGCCTCGAGGATGCTCGCGAGCTGCGCGCTGGTGTCGATGATCTCGCCGAGTGCGATCCGCGGCGGTCGCTTGATCCGCGAGGCGAGCGACTCGCCCTCGAGGTGCTCCATGATCAGGAACGCGCGCTCGCCGTGAAAGCCGACGTCGAAGATGTTCACGATCCCCGCGTGCTTGATCTTGCTCGCGGTGATCGCCTCGTTGAAGAACCGCTGCACGTGCTTGCGGTCGTTCGAGATGTCCTCGCGCAGGACCTTGATCGCGACGCGGGTCTGTACGATCTGCTGCGTGCCGACGTAGACCTCGCCCATCCCGCCTCGACCGAGGAGGCTGGTGATCTTGAAGTCCTTGATGATCTCGCCGATCCCGTGGCCGCCATCATCGCACCGCCAAGGCCGTCGTCGTGGCTCCCCGAGCCATCAACCGCCAGGACAGATGCAACGCCAGGGGGGAGCGTTTCGCAGCAATCATCGGTCGGGACCGCGCGGGTTCGGAGATCGACCGCCAAGGCGCCGCGGACGCCAGGAGACGGTGCACTGCAGGAGCTTTGGGATTCCGGACCGCGCGGATTCTGAGATCAACCGCCAAGGCGCCGCGGACGCCGGAGGATCGGCTCTGAGATCGAAACGTCAGCGATTCCAGATCACGCGGCGGATGCCCTGCCGGAGAAACGTCACATTGAAGTTGATGAGGAGCCCGAGCTGGAACGCTCCGGCCTTGAGATACGAGATCATCTGCGCCGTGTGTAGCGGCACCAAGGCGCTCACTGCTTTGCGCTCTACGACGAGCTCTCCCTCGATCAACAGATCAAGACGTGCCTCGCTGATCACCCGGTTTCTGTAGGCGATGGGGAAGACCACCTGTCGCTCGGTCGCGAGGTTCAATGTCGCGAGCTCGATGATCATGGCGTCCTCATAGACGGATTCGAGAAATCCGGGCCCGAGCGCGCGGTGAACTTCGATCGCGGCAGTGATGACTGCTCGCGCCCACTGATCCAACTCGGCTCTCGGTTCTCTGGCGTCCGCGGCGCCTTGGCGGTTGATCTCCATCTGAGCCCTATCGAAGACAGAGGCTCCCGGTTGCTGAGATCTGCACACGTGGCGCTGCTGGCCCTTCGAGCCGATCCAATCCAGAGGCTCCGGCGCGCCGAGAGCGCCTGGATTGCGTTCCGCTGGCGTCCGCGGCGCCTTGGCGGTTGATCTCCCAGGAGCGAAATCCGGAATCCGGGATGGAACGCCCTGCGCTGCGGGGCCTTGGCGGTTCCGCCATGCCGCAACGCCCGGGCAAAAAAAGACGCCCCGGCCGAGGCCGAGGCGTTGTCGCGATCACGGCGCGGAGCGCGCCCGTGGATCAATTTCCGGCGGCGGCCTTCTTGGCCTTCGCGTCCTCGAGCATCTGCTCGGGGGTCATCTTTGCGCCCGACGGGCCCGACGGCTTCTCCGCGCCACCCGGCGTGTTCTGCTGCGTGAAGGACTTCGCCGCGATATCGAGCAGCATCTTGCTCGCCTGCTGCTTGGCAAACTCGACCGACGCGCCGCCCGACTTCGAGAAGTCCTCGAGGTCCTTCTTCGCCTTCGTGTACTCGCCCTTGCGGAAGTACGCCTGGCCGCGCTGGAACTTCGCCTTGTGGTTATCGGGGCGGCTCTCGAGCGCCTTGTCGAACGACTCGATCGCCTTGTCGTCGAGGCGCTTGTCGTCATACGCCATGCCGACGACGTACCAGATGTCCGAGACCTCGTTCGCACCGGGCACGACCGCAGCGCCCTGCTGCGCGACCGCGAGCGCCTGCTCCGAGTAGTCCCACTTGCGATAGAGCTCGCCGAGCGCGATCCACGGCTCCGGAATCGAAGGCGCGAACGAGACCGCCTTGGTCAGGGCCTCCGCGGCCTCCTTCGGCTTGTCGGTGTCGCGATAGATCCGACCGAGGTAGTAGTGCGCGCGCCACAGCTCGGGGTTGAGCTCGACCGCCTTCTGCAGGTACTGGCGCGGCTTCTCGAAGTTGACCGCGGTGAGGTCGGGCGTGACCTCTTCGGGCTTCTTGTTCTCGCGGCGCGCCTGATCCTCGCGCGCCTGGAAGATCGCCTTCTCGTACAGCGTGTAGCCGTAGACCATCTGATACATCGCCTGCTCGGGCGCGATCGTGACGGCGTTCTGCATCGCGTCCGATGCCTTGACCCAGTCCTTCTTGCCGACGTACGCACCGGTCAGGCCGTACCAGGCGACGTGGTTTTCCTTCCACAGATCGACAGCCTTCAGGTAGCTCTCGATCGCGGTCTCGAACTGCTTCTGTCCGTAGGCCTTCGTGCCTTCGTTGGACTTCTTGACGGACTCGTTGCGCGACTTGTTGGGGCAACCCGCGAGGGACACGACGAGTGCCAGCAGGAGGCCGAGACGGAGTCCGAGCTTCATGGGCGAGACGGTAAATCGCTTCGGCATTGGTTTCCAGTCATCTCATGCTGCAAACGCTTGCAGTGACACTCCGAAAAACGAGAACGCCAGCGACCTCTCGGTGGCTGGCGTTCAGCTGTCCGCTTCTCGTACGAAGCGATCAGCCCGCGGGACGGAACGTGAACGGGTAGTTGACCTGAACGCCGCCGCCGCCCTTCGGCTTCGGGAACTCGATGGCCTTGATGACGCCAGCGACGCAGCTCGCGACGTTGCCGTCGACGCCAGAGCCCGACGACTGCTGCACGTTGCCGTTCGGCGTGATGAAGAACTGCGTCATGACCGTGCCTGCGAGGCCCGGCTTCGCGAGCAGCTCCTTCTCGTAGCAGTACTGGATCTTCTGGATGTTGCGCTTGATGTAGCGACGGATGATCGCCTTATCGAGGTCACCCTGCGCGTTCGGCTGCCCGATCGAGACGGTCGGCACCGCGGCCGAGCGACCGCGCATACCACCGCGACCACCACCGACGCCGTAGCCCGAGCCCGTACCCGAGCCGTGACCGATCGTGCCGTAACGGCCGGTACCGATCGTGCCCCAGCCGGTGCCGCCGCCGCCAGGACCGAAGCCCGAGCGACCGAAGCCGAAGCCGCCGTTCATCTCGCCTGCCTCGTTGCCGAGGAGACCGCCGTAGATGTTGCCGTCGTCGAAGCCTGAGGAGATGTCACCGGTGCCGGTGAGCGAGGCGAACGCTCCGCCCTGCTGCAGAGCGGTCGAACCGAGGATACCGGCGTTCCGCGCCTGGTCGATCGCCTGCTGGCGCGCGAGCTGCGGGTCCTCCTGCTCCTTCTTCATCTTGTACTGACCCTCGGCGCGGTCAGACTCCTTCTTGCCCATCTTGCCCTCTTCGAGGGCCATGGCCGTACCCGTACCGCCCGACTCGTCGCTGCTGTCGTCCTCGGGCTTGTCCTCCTCCTCGGGGGGCGGCGGATCGTCCTGCGATGCGCTGTTGGTGCGGGTCGACGTGTCCTCGAGCGAGGCGAGGTCGATGTTCGCGCCGCTGTCCTCGACCGGGATCTGCTCAAGCACGAGCCAGAACCCGAGGTGAACGGCGAGCGAGCCGGCGAAGTACGCCATCACGCGGCTCTCGAGAGCAGCGAACAGCGGCATCGCGTGGCGGCGCGGCTGCGGAACCGCGGAGACGAGGAACGTGGTCTTGCCGGCGCGAACGCGAATCTTCGCGCCCGATGGAATCGGCGAGATCGTCGTGCGGCCCTGCGAGGCGAGCTCCTGGAGCGTCGTCGACTGACCGCCGACGATCATCTCGCCTTCCATGCCGGGGGCGAAGTTGAACGCGAAGTCGTCGCCGTGCGGCGAGACGAGCGCGAAGTCGGCCGAAGGCGCGCCCTCGGTGGAGAACTCGTTACCCGGCGCGGTGCCGATCCGATAGAACGGGCTCTTCTTCTCCGAGTGGCGGCGCGACATGCCGTACGTCGCGAGGCCGATGCCGACGAACAGACCGCCGAGCATCATCCAGTCGTACGCGAACGGAAGCTGGCGCGGACGGACCGAGAAGCCGGGCTTCTTCAGGACCTGGGTCTCGTAGTCGTAGCGACCCTTGTTGTAGGCCGCGTTGTCGACGCCCATGTAGAACGACACGGCCGACATCACGAGCATCGCGGCGGCGATCGCGAACAGCGCGTACGTGGTCGGGCTGACCTTGCCACCGCGGGGGTCCATGCAGTGCTTCACGTTGACGACGGAGTCGCCGAGCATCGCGGCGATCTCGACGGCGCGTGCGCCACCGAGGTCATCTGCCTCGCTCGCCATCGCCTGCTGGAACCCAGCGGGCGAAGCCGTCGCGGTGCCGTACAGCGCAGGGCCACCACCAATCGCGCCACCACCGGCCATGCCGGGAGGCGGGCGGACGCCCTGCGACTGCTGGTTGTGCAGACCGCCGACGGCGTACGCCGACGGCGCGGGAGCCATCGGGGCTGCGTAGGCGGCGGGACCGCCGGCCATCGGCGCGGGGCCCGAGCCGAACTGCGGCTGCGGCGCCATCGGCGCGGGCGGCGCCTGCGGGGTGGGAGGTGCGTAGGCAGCGGCCGGAGCCGGCGGCGCCGGAGCG
>JAQBQE010000027.1 GCA_028287135.1 Myxococcales bacterium | reverse complement strand
ACCGATCCCGCGCTGCGCTCGGTGGTCGCCGATCACTGGGAGCACATGATGAAGTGGGCTCCGACCTGGGCCACCACGCTCGGTGATCATCGCTACGACGATCGCCTGGCGCCGCGTGATCCGGCGGCGATCGCACAGGCGGCCCGTGAACGCGATGCGCTGCTCGCGCGCACGCAGGCGATCGATCCGGGGTCGCTCGGTGGCGCCGATCGGATCACACACGCGATGCTCCGCGGCAAGCTCGAGGCGGAGCACGGACTCGATGCCTGCAAGTTCCACGAGTGGACGGTCGACAGCGGCGGCGGCAGCCTGTTCGGTGAGCTGTCGTATCTCGTCGAGTCGCACACCGTGAAGACGCCCGAGGATGCGGCGAACCTCGTCGCGCGGCTGCGGCAGGCCGACACGCTCGTCGATGCGACGATCGAGAACCTGACGCTCGGGCTCACAGGTGGGCGCGTGACCTCGGCCGAGAAGCTGCGACGCGCGATCGATCAGCTCGATGGCGAGCTGGCCAAGGCGGTCGATGCGTGGGCGATGGCGACGCCGGCGTGGGCGACCACACCGTCTCCCGATCCGTGGCCCGCTGGCGCGCGCGCGCGACTGACCCGTGAGCTGCGGACGACCGTGACCGACCAGATCGCACCGGCGATGACGCGGCTGCGCGATTTCCTGCGCGACCACGTGATGCCTGCGGCGCGGACCGAGACGGAGGGCCTCGCCGGCCTGCCCGATGGCGAGGCGTGTTACCGGGCGACGATCCTTCATCATGTGGGACTGCCGATGACGCCCGACGAGCTCCATGCGCTCGGGCGCTCCGAGATCGCGCGCACCGATCGCGAGATCGCGGCGCTCGGCAAGACGGTGCTCGGCACGCCGGATCTGGCATCGACGATCACGCGGCTCCGCACCGACAAGGCGCTGTACTTCTCGTCGGGGGCCGAGATCCTCGCTGCCGCACAGACCGCGCTCGACCGGGCGAAGGCCGCGACGCCGGCGTACTTCTCGGTGCTGCCGAAGACCGACTGCGTGATGCGGGAGATCCCCACGTACGAGGCGCCGTACTCGACGATCGCCTACTACCGCCAGCCGCATTACGACGGCAGCAAGCCCGGCGAGTACTTCGTCAACACGTACAAGCCCGAGACCCGGCCACGATTCGAGCTCGAGGCGCTGACGTGGCACGAGTCGATCCCCGGACATCACACCCAGATCGCGATCTCGCAGGAGCTCGGCGCGATGCCCGCGTTCCGCAAGCTCGATGGATCGACCGCGTACGTCGAGGGCTGGGCGCTGTACACCGAGCGGCTCGCCGACGAGATGGGGCTGTACTCGTCGGACCTCGATCGGATCGGCAAGCTCAGCTATGACGCGTGGCGTGCCTCGCGGCTCGTCGTGGACACCGGTCTGCACGCGAAGGGGTGGACGCGCACGGAGGCCGAGGCGTTCATGCGCGAGCACACGGCGCTGACCGAGGTGAACATCTCGAACGAGGTAGATCGCTACATCGGGTGGCCGGGCCAGGCGCTCGCGTACAAGGTCGGTCAGCTCGAGATGCTCCGGCTCCGCGCGGATGCCGAGAAGCGGCTCGGTGCGGCGTTCGATCTCAAGGGCTTCCACGCGGTCGTGCTCGGCGCAGGTGCGGTGACCTTGCCGGTGCTCGGCGAGATCGTCGACAGCTGGGTCGCGACGCAGACCCGCTAGCCGCCAAGGCGAGCGAGTAGCGCGGCGAGCTCGCTGGCATCGGGCATCGCGCGCTCGCGGCGATCGAAGCGCGCGGCGACCGCACCGGCCGCATCGAACACGTAGATCGTCGGGACCTTGGGCGGGCGGCCAAGGGCTGCGAACAGCGCGTCATCGGCCGGGACGACGCGCAACCACGGTGCGCTCGTGGCGACATAGGCACGAACGGCGGCCGCACTACCGCGAGCAGCGTACTCCTCGTGTGCCCGGACGTTGATCCCGAGGATCCGCGTGCGTGGGTGCGCGGATCGCAGGCCATCGATCACGGCGAGCTCGGTCTTGCAGTGCTCGCACCACGACGCGAACACGATCGCGATCGTCGCGCGTGCGTCGCTGGCGCCGACGATGGCTCCGTCGAGGTCGGTGCTCGCCTCGATATTCCCGAGAACGGACGCGGGGCGCTCGACGGGCACTTGCGATGTCGTGCCAGCGCAGGCAGCGAGCAACACCATGACGACCCAGCGCATTGCCGGATCTATAGCGCACCGCGGCGTCATCAGAATGTCACGGTCGGATTGTCTTGCACTGGATGGCAACGGTGATCACATTCTCTGCATCCGAATCAGGAGCCCTTGTTGACCACCCTCTATCTCGCCGCCATCGCCTTCGGAGTCACGTTGCTCCTCGCCACCCTGTTGCTCGGGGGCAAGGACACCGACCATGGCGACAGTGGCGACGTCGGCGCGGGTCTCGCGTTCGCACCGGTGATGTCGCTGCGGTTCTGGGTGTTCCTGCTCGCGTTCGGGGGCGGTGCGGGCTACGCGCTGACCAGGCTCGGCTCGAGTGAGCTGGTCGCCGCGCTCGGCGCGCTCGGCATCGGCTGGACGGCCGGCGCGATCGCGGTGCTCGTCGTCCGCAAGATCGGCAAGGACAGTGTCTCCTCCGGGGTCGAGACGACCGAGCTCGTCGGTACGACGGGCACGCTCACGCTCCCGGTCGGTCCGGGCAAGCCGGGCAAGGTTCGCGTCGACATCAAGGGTCGGTCCGAGGACTTCGTAGCGACGCTCATCGACGAAAACGGCGAATTACCGACGGGAGCGCCGGTCCTGATCGTCGCAGAAGGCGAGCGAGGATCGTTGCTCGTCGCCAAGGGCGAGATGTAGCGTCGACCCCGTCCGTGCCCGATCCCGAAGGATCGTACGGACGGATGGTGAGTGAGTGTTTTGGCCGCGGCGCAAGTGCGTCAGCGGTCTTGGTGTGTCTGCTGCTAACGGAGGTTCGTCATGGACAAGATCCCACCTGAAATTCTCGGCGGAGTCGCAGCCGGTGTCGTCGTGCTGCTCGTGCTGATCTTTCTCTATAGGTACCTGCTGCGGATCTGCAGGCCGAACGAGATCCTGATCTTCTCGGGTCGCAAGCACAAGACCGAGGACGGGCGCACCGTCGGCTACCGCGTCGTGTTCGGTGGCCGCGGGATGCGGATCCCGGTCGTCGAGACCGTCCACCAGATGGACGTCTCGCTGATCTCGGTCCCCATGGCGGTCCAGGGCGCGTACTCCGAGGGCGGCATTCCGCTCAACGTCCACGCGATCGCGAACATCAAGATCTCGACGGACCCACGGTTCGTCGGCAACGCGATCCAGCAGCTGCTCGGCAAGGATCGCAACGAGATCGCGCGGATGTGCAAGGAGACCCTCGAGGGTCACCTGCGCGCCACCTGCGCGACGCTGACGCCCGAGGACATCAACCAGGACCGGTTGAAGTTCGCGCGTCAGCTCGAGAAGTCGGCGGTGCCCGATCTCGAGAAGCTCGGTCTCGAGCTCGACGTGCTGAAGATCCAGCACATCGCCGATGACCGGAACTACCTCGAGAGCATCGGTCGCCAGCGGATCGCCGAGATCCTGATGACGGCCGAGGTCGCCGAGTCCGATGCCGTGCGTCAGGCCGAGCAGGCCGAGGCTGCGGCTCGCGCACGCGGCGAGGTCGCGATGACCAACGCGCAGGGCGCGGTGCAGCGCAAGCAGAACGAGCTCCGGCAGATCAAGGCCGAGGTCGATGGCGACGCACGCTCCGAGGAAGTGCGTGCCGAGGCCGCGGGCCAGCAGGCACGCGCGGAAGCCGACCTCGAGCTGCAGAAGATGCGTGGCGAGCTCGAGCAGCTCCGCCTCGAGGCCGAGGTCACGATTCCCGCGGATGTCGAGGCGACCGTTCGCGAGCACCTCGCGGCGGGCCAGGCTGCACCGATCGCCGCGAACGGCGAGGCGATGGCGCAGTCGCTGGCGGAGGTCTCGGGCGCGTGGCGCGACTCCGGTGGCAAGGCGATGGACATGTTCGTCCTCCAGCACCTCGATCACATCTTCGGGGATGTCGCGAAGGCGGCGAAGCGGATCACCGTCGGCGAGGTCAACCTGATCGACGGCGGCGATGGCAAGACCATCCCGGCGTACGCGGCGTCGTACCCCGCCACGATGGGCCGGCTGCTCGAGGAGGTCACCAAGACCCTCGGCGTCGACATCGCGAAGGTCATCACCGGCATCCCCACCGCCGGCACGAGCAACAACCCGGTGCGGAGCTAAGGAGTCACCATGCAGAATCTCATCCTCGTCGGTGCGGTCGGCATCCTCGCGACGCTGATCGTCGTCGGCTTCATCATCTCCCGCATCATCTACATCTGCCCGCCGAACGAAGTGCTGATCTTCTCCGGCGGTCATCGGCGGCTCGCGACCGGCAACGGTGACAAGACCGTCGGCTATCGCGTGGTCCAGGGCGGTCGAGGGATCCGGATCCCGCTGATCGAGGTCGTCGATCGCATGAACCTGACGAACATGGTGATCGAGCTCCGCGTGCAGGGCGCGTACTCGCGCGGCGGCATCCCGCTCAACGTGCAGGGCGTCGCGAACGTCAAGGTCTCGAGCAAGACGGTGCAGCTCGCCAACGCGGTCGAGCGGTTCCTCACGATGTCGCGCGATCAGATCATGCAGGTCGCGCGCGAGACGCTCGAAGGCAACCTCCGTGGCGTGCTGTCGACGCTGACCCCCGAGGAGGTCAACCAGGATCGCGAGAAGTTCGCCGGTGCGCTCGTGCACGAGGCGGATCACGATCTCGCACGGCTCGGCCTCGAGCTGACGACGCTGATGATCCAGCACGTGTCCGACGACAAGGGCTACCTCGACTCGATCGGCCGCCGGCAGACGGCCGAGCTGCTGAAGACGTCGCGGATCGCGGAGGCGGAGAACCACGCGCTGTCGAACGAGAACAAGGCCGCGAACCTGATGAACCAGGAGATGTCCAAGATCGATGCGGACATCACCACGGCGCGCGCTGAAGGTCAGCGTCGTGTGGTCGAGGCGCAGACGCGCAAGGGCGCGCTCGTTGCCGAGTCCAAGGGTCAGGTCCAGGCGCTGCTCGCGAAGGCGACCGCCGAGGTCCAGGTCCAGCGCGCTCGCCTCGCGCAGGTTCGCTACCAGCTGATCGCCGACCGGGTGAAGCCCGCCGAGGCAAAGCGGTCGCAGATGGTCGCGCAGGCGCGCGGCGAAGCGTCGAAGATCGTCGAGGACGGCAAGGCGACCGCATCGGCGATTCGCTCGCTCGGCGAGACCTGGGCGAAGGCGGGCGACAGCGCGCGCCAGATCTTCGTCGCGCAGAAGCTGCAGAGCCTGGTCAGCACGATGATGAGCACGGTCGGCGAGATGCCGATCAACAAGCTCACCGTGATCGACAAGGAGCTCGCGACCAACGGTGGCAACTTCGCGGTCAAGGCCGCCGTCACCGCCGAGCAGCTCAAGCAGATGCTCGGGGTCGACGTCGCTGCCGCGGTGCAGCGCCTCGCGGGCCTCGAGAAGCAGCTGCCGACCGCGCACATCGTCTCGCCGCCGCCGATCCCGCGCGGTCGTCCGGGCGGCGAGGGCTGAGCTTCGTGGGCGCACGCTCTCGGTGCGCGTGCCCCCTCGGTGCGCGTGCCCCCTCGCGCGTGCGCCCGGATGGAGCCGCAAAGACGCAGAGGACGCAAAGCCGAGAGGCTTTTCGGGCTGCGCCCCTGTGCAAGCGGAGAGTCATTCGGCTTGGAGTCGCTGGCGCCTGGCGGTTGATCTCCGAGCACACGTCGCGGCGGGCGAAGCCCCGAGGCCTCCCGGCTCTGCTCTGCGACCTCTGCGGCTCTGCGGTTCAATCTCCGGCCACGGAACACGGGGCGCGCAACCGGGATAAGCTCCACCACTGAGATGAACCTCGAGCAGAAGCTGTCGGTCGCGAACGAGCAACTACGTAATGGCGACCTCCAGCGCGCGATGGGCTCGCTCGCGGATCTATTCGGCGAGGTCATCGACGAGCCTCGTTCCCGGATGCGGCTGCTCGAGTGGGTCGTGGAGCGGGTCGCGCATCCCGACCCGGAGTTCGGTGCACACATCGCGGTCGTCGGCGGTGCGCTCGTCGAGCACGGTGCGTCCGCGAACTATCTCGGCCGCGCGCTGATGGAGCCGGTGCTGCAATCGCTCGTCAACGCGAAGCGGTTGCTCGATCGGGCGGCGACGCTGCCGGATGAGCCGGGCGAGGACACACTCGAGGTCGGTGACCGCCACCTGTCGCGCGCGACGGTCGAGGCGTTCGCCGCGGAGGATGTCGACGCGCTCAATGCGTGGCTGTCGCTGTCGACCTGGTACCGGCCCGCGGTCGCCGCGTGGGCGCGCCAGCCGTCGCTGTTGCGCGAGCTCCAGGCGACCGCGGCGTTCCGTGCGGCACTTGCCGCGATCGGGTCCGCGACCGAGACCTCGCACTGGCTGTCGCTGCTGATCGAGACCGTGTTCGACGCGCGGTTCGTCGTGCTGATCCCCGAGCTGCGCGAGGTGTGGTCGGTCGATGCGCATGGCGTCGTCGACATGGGCCAGCTCACCGTGTTGCTGTCCGAGGCGCTCGCGGAGCCGCTGGCGCGCCTGGGGGCGTCCGAGGTGGCGTCGCCGGCGGTCCTCGATGTGATGCGTGGTATCGGGCCACAGGAAGGCGAGGGCTCGTATCCGTCGACGTTTGCGTTCTACCAGGCAGCGTCGATCGATCCCGCGAGCGGACTGCCGCAGGACGGCAAGCACACGTACGTTGCACCGGGCGGCACCGGCGACCACAGCTTGCCCGCGGACTTCTTGCCCGGGACGATCGCGCAGCACGATGGCGCGCGACTGCTCGTGATGGTCGGGCCGAACGGACCAGGGTTGCGGTTCGTGCGCGTGATCCCCGCGGTGCGGACGTTTGACCCGCTGCGCGCGCACGTGGATCGGATTCGCAAGATCGACGAGCCCGATGCGGCCGCGTGGATCGCGCGGGCGCATGCGATCGCGACGTAGCTACAGTGTGAGGCCGACGCGCCGGCGCGCGGTCAGGCAATGGCCCGAGCCGAGCGTGAAGTCGCGGCACGTCCGCGGGCGATCGTCGTAGATCACGCACTGGTAGCGCGTGGTCGTGCCGTCCTCGACCGTTCCACCATGCAGCGCAGCGCAGCGATCGCCGGAGCGCTGGAGCTCGAGATAGGTCTCGCGTCGAACGATCATCGCGGGCTGCTTCCTGATCACCGGATCACGCGGCGAGACCTCGACCGAGTGATACGCCGCGCGACAGCACGCGCCGCAGGTCTGGCAGTCCAGCGCCGCTTCGAACCGCTCGCACGCGGGCCACGCCGGATCGATCCGCGTGCCGAGCTTGATCGTGGCGTCGGCCTGGCGGCACCGAGATCCGCCGCGATGGTCGTAGCGCCACGCACACGTGCCGCACGCTGCTCCCTCCGGTGCACCTGCGGCGACCCGCGGTGGTAGCCCGGTCGGGTGCGGAGCGGGCACCGGCGCGATGCTGGTCCACAGCGGTGTGAGCTCCGGTGCTGCTGCAGGCGCGCTTGCGATCGGCACGCCCGGCGGCCGCGGTGCACCGGGGCGTGCGGGCGTGGCGAAGCGTGCCGCTTCCGTCGCGATCCGGGATGTCGCTGCGAGCGCTTCGAGGAGCGCTGGGCCCCACGGTGGGTGCTCGGCACGGCGCAAGGCAGCGATCGCGGACTGAACAGATGGGTCGGTGCGATCTTCGAGCACGTCCCCCGACAGCCGGTCCCAGAACGACGTGCGGAAGTCCGTGGTGGGCGCGAACAGCGTGCGCAGGCCGAACCGGCCCGTGAGTACCCACTGCACACGCAAGCAGGCATGCTCGCGCCAGTCATGGTCAGGGCCGGTGTTGTCCATGCCCCAGTCGGGGGACGAGAACGACGCTTCCCCCTCGACGAGCGAGTGGCAGAGCTCGTGGAAGATCATCTGCGCGAGGCTGTCGTCCGCATCGAGATCGCGATCGACGGCGATCGCGAGCGTCCCGCGTCCATCCGTGGATGCATAAGTATCCGGGGTACGAGTTACGCGCAGGCCGATCCTGCGCGCAGCGTCGAGCCAGAGCTGCGCGAGCGGATCGACGTAACGCTGCGTGACCTCGCGTCCCACGCGAGGTTGCTAGCACGAAGCATCGTGACCCACGCACGAAAACTTGCTCGCGCTTCCCGTGGCGTGGAAGGTGAACAGGATGAAGGGGGACATTGCGGTGGCTGGCTTTCGGATGACGGCGGAGGAGTGGCAAGCACTCGACGCTGCATCCCGGGCCCAGCTCGTAGCCGTCATCACGCGGCAAGACGACATGCTGTTCGCGGCAGGCAGCGGCCCGATCCCGATCCCGATCGAGCTCGAGCCCGACCCCGAATCCGGCGCGATCGTGCAGCTCGCGCCTGTCGAGCCGATCGAGTACGAGAACTTCTAAACTTGCTGCCTGGTCCGGAACCGGCCAGTCGCCTCGATCCTCGCGTGGTACCTCAGGTGGGTGCTGACCGATGACGCTCGCTACGACGCACTGATCACCCGCGATCCGCGGTTCGACGGTGTGTTCTTCGTGGGCGTCTCGACGACCGGCATCTACTGCCGCCCGATCTGTCCCGCCCGCACGCCGGGTCGCACGCGGTGCTCGTTCTATGCGACGCCGGTGCAGGCGGAAGCTGCCGGGTATCGCGCGTGCTTTCGCTGTCGGCCCGAGCTGGCACCCGGATCCACGGACACCGGCTCGGTCGATGCCATCGACACGCTCGTGATGCGGATGACGCAGCGGATCGCGGAGGGCGCGCTCAACGACGGCTCGGTCGATGATCTCGCGGCCGAGCTCGGTGTCACCGCGCGGCACCTGCGGCGCGCGAGCGAAGCAAAGCTCGGAGTCGCGCCGATCGAGCTCGCGCTGAGCCGGCGCCTCGCGCTCGCGAAGCAGCTGATCCAGGACACCGCGCTGCCGATCACGCAGGTCGCGTTCGCCGCGGGGTTCCGCAGCGTGCGCCGGTTCAATGCCGCGTTCGGGCAGCGGATGGGCAGCGCACCGACGAAGCTGCGCCGCAGCGAGGTGGCGCGCACCGGCGACGGGCAGATGCTGACGCTGCGGCTCGACTACCGTGCGCCGTACGACTGGGCCCAGGTGGTCGGGTTTCTGCGGCTGCGCGCGATCCCCGGCGTCGAGCTCGTCACGACCGCCACGTATCGCCGGATCGTCCACATCGAGGGTGTGTGCGGGACGATCCAGGTCCAGCCGTGGGCCGAGCGGTCCGCGCTGCGCCTCGATCTGGCGCCGACCTTGATCGCCGTGTTGATGCCGCTGGTCGCGCGCGTGCGCCGGTTGTTCGACCTCGATGCGCGGCCCGACGCGATCCATCGCGTGCTCTCGCGCGAGCCGGTGTTGCGTGCACTCGTCGCGCGCAAGCCCGGGCTGCGCGTTCCCGGCGCGATCGATCCGTTCGAGGCGTCGATGCGCGCGCTGCTCGGACAACAGGTCTCGGTCGCCGCAGCGACCACGTTCGCGGGACGGTTTGCCGCCGCGTTCGGGACACCGGTCCGGCGCGGCGGTCCCGGGCCCGCGACGACGCTCGGCGCTGACGCTGACAGCGACGCGCTCGTGCTCCGGTTTCCGACGGCTGCCGAGATCGCGCGTCGCACGCCCGCCGAGATCGCGAAGATCGGACTGCCGGCGGCGCGTGCGTTCGCACTCCATTCACTCGCGACCGCGATCACGACCGGAACGATTCGCCTCGAAGGCGTGATCGATCTCGATCGCTTCGTCGCAGACATGATCGAGCTGCCCGGTATCGGCCCATGGACGGCGCACTACCTCGCGATGCGCGCGCTGCACGTGCCCGACGCGTTTCCCGCCGCCGACCTCGGCGTCAAGAAGGCGCTCGGCGGCACCCCACGCGAAGCCGAGGCGCGCGCCGAGGCGTGGCGACCGTTTCGTTCCTACGCGGTGATGCACCTGTGGACGTCCCTGGGAGGACCCAATGTTGACGATGATGACGATGCAGTCCCCGGTCGGCGCGTTGCGCCTGTTCGCGCGCGGCGACCAGCTCGCGGGCGTCTACCTTCCGGACCAGCGAGCGCCCGCGGCGAGCGCGCCCGCGGGTGACGGGCCGCGCATCCTCGCGATCGCGGCGGCCCAGCTCGAGGAATACTTCGCACGCACGCGCACATCGTTCGATCTGCCGCTCGCGCCGGTCGGCACCGGATTCCAGCAGCTCGTGTGGCGTGCACTGACCACGATCCCGTTCGGCGAGACCTGGACGTATGGCGCGCTCGCCACCGCGATCGCGCGGCCGTCCGCGAGTCGCGCCGTCGGTGCCGCGAACGGCAGGAATCCGCTCTCGATCATCGTCCCGTGTCACCGCGTGATCGGCGCCAGCGGCGAGCTCACCGGATACGCGGGTGGGATGGCTGCGAAGAAGTGGCTGCTCGAGCACGAGCGGCTGACCATGCCAGGGGCGTGACGCGTG
Organism: Myxococcales bacterium; assembly: GCA_028287135.1. Lineage (GTDB taxonomy): Bacteria > Myxococcota_A > Polyangia > Haliangiales > Haliangiaceae > JABFXX01. Next base: position 91,466 of record JAQBQE010000027.1, on the reverse strand, counting down.
CTAGCTTGCCCCCATGCCTGCGTGGTCGATCTTCGCGATCCTCGGTGCGGGAGCTGCCTTCCTCGCATCACGCGGGATGTTCCGTCGCTCGACCCAGAGTGCGGCTGCGGACGCGGCCGGCCTGTCCCCCGCGCCTGATCTGACGCACCTGACCCCGGCGCTCCAGCGCACGGCGCTGTGGACGCTGAGCGATGGTGGATTCGAGCGCCGCGTCGTTCATGGCGTGCTGTCGCGCAACACGCACGACATCGATGTCACCGCGTTCGATCTCGAGACGCTGCGCGAGCGGCGAGGGGAGTGGGCGTTCCTCCCGCTCGATCGGCCGTTCCGGATCGGTGGCGTGGTCAGCGTCGTCGCGTGTGAGGTCGATCGCGCCTTCCCGCACATGTTGTTCAAGCGCGCGGGTGGTGGTGACGAGCTCGAGGGCGACACCGCCGTCGACCGTGCGAGTCACATCGCGAAGGTCGCGCGTGCGGGGTTCGGGATGGCGCAGTCGTATCCCGCGGAGCTGCCAAGCACACTGTCGCCGGCCGCGCTCACGCCGCCGTTGCCCGAGCAGTGGCGCGCGTATGGCGACCCGAGTGTGCTGACCGAGCTCCTCGGCTCGGGCTTCGCCGCCACGCTCGCGCAGGCTGGCCGGCGCGACCTGGTGATCGAGCTGCTCGACACCCTGATCCTGATCTACCCCGCGGCCCGCGACGTGGTGGGTGCGGACTCGTTCGCGGACCTCACGGCGACCGCGCTGGCGGTCACCGACGGTGTGCTCGCGGCATCGCGGCCGATCTCACCGCGCGGCGTCGTGACCCACGCGCCCGCCTAGCGCCAGCTTCTACTGCGGATGGAGCTGCGGCGATGAACGTTGTGGCGCATAGATCGCGAGTGGTTCGAGTGTTCGTCCTTGATCGCTGACTGTTCCGATGGGATGACACCCGGCATGCGCACCTGGCCGACCGCTCTCGTGACGATCCTCGGCGGCGCGAGCATGGCGAGCGCCGCGCCGAGCAAGCCGACGCTCTCGTTCGGGGAGCTGACCGTGACGGGCGCGCTCGACGCCAAGGCGGTCGGGCTCGTGATCGAGCGCAGCAAGACCAAGCTGCTCGGCTGCTACACGAAGCTCCTCGCGAAGGTGCCCGGTCTCGAGGGCACCGCGACCGCGACCTTCACGATCGGCACCGACGGCAAGGTCACGGCGGCGGCTGCGCCGGGGTTCGCCGACCCGGTCGAGGCCTGCATCGTCGCCACGATCTCCAGGATCAAGTTCGCGAAGCCCAAGGACGGGCAGCCGGTCGAGGTGACGTACCCACTGAGCTTCGACCACAACGCCCCCGGGGGCGTGTTCGCGTCGCTGACCGGGACCGGCGACCTCGGCGACGGGGGCGACGCCTACGGCGGGTTGATCGGTGACGTGAACGGCGACTTCAACAAGTCTCTCTACGGCCGCGGCGGCCGGGGGATCGGCGGCACCGGCCAGGGGACCATCGGCCTCGGCCACATCGGCACGATCGGCCACGGTGGCACGGGCAGCGGCTACGGCCGTGGTGGCATGCGCGGGCGGACCACCGGTTCAACGGTGACGGTCGGACAGCTCACCGTGACCGGCGAGCTCGACCAGGCGATCATCCGGCGCTACCTCAGGCGCAACACGCAGAAGCTCGCGCACTGCTACGAGAAGGAGCTGATGGTCGACAAGACCCTCCAGGGAATGGCTACCGCAACGTTCACGATCGGCAGCGCTGGCGTCGTTTCCTCGTCGACCGCGACCGGGCTCGGCAACCAGGACGTCGAGTCCTGCGTGGCGCGCGTGATCAAGTCGATCGAGTTCCCGAAGCCGAAGACCGGTGACGTGACGGTGACCTCTCCGCTGACGATGAAGCCGGCGCCCGCGGAGCCCGCCGCGCCCGCGACCACGAAGTAGCGACAGACCGCCCGACGATCCGCACGAGCGTGCGCGTATCGACGTCCAGATGGATCTTGCTAGCGATCCGCCGCAATCGTATGAAGCCGCGTATGCGCACACGGTCGTCGGTCCTCGTCATGGTCCTCGGAGCAACGGGCGTTGCGAGCGCGGCTCCTGCTCGCAAACCGACGCTTTCGGTCGGAACCCCCGAGGTCTCGGGCGCGCTCGAGGCGAAGGTCGTCGGCGGCGTGATCAAGCGCAGCAAGACCAAGTTGCTCGCTTGCTACAAGAAGGCGCTCGCGAGCGAACCCGCGCTGGAGGGTCTCGCGACCGCGACGTTCACGATCGGTGGCGACGGTAAGGTCACCACGGCGGCGGCGACCGGGCTCGTCAAGGACTTCGCGGCGTGCGTCGTCGCTACGATGTCGAAGGTCACGTTCGCGAAGCCGAAGGACAAGCAGCCCGTCGAGGTCTCATTCGCGTTGCGCTACGAGCCCGACACCGTGGAGTCCGTGCCGGTCGAGGGCTCGTTCGCCTCGCTGACAGGGAACAGCGGCGTGTCGAGCGGGTTCGACGATGGCAACGTCTACCGCGGTCCGCTCAACGGCAAGGTCCCCGACGATGGCAAGGCCAGCGTGTGGGGGGCCGGCACGACAGCCGGCGCCGGCAAGGATGGAACCAGCCCGAGCCCGAGCCCGACTCCGATGCATATGATGTCGATCGGCGTCGCCAGGGCGACCGGCGCCTACGACGCGGCGCTCGTCCGCCGTCATGTGAAGCACAACGCGGGGAAGCTCCAGTACTGCTACGAGAAGCAGCTCCAGGTCGACAAGACACTGCACGGCACGCTGAACGCCGCGCTGACGGTCGGCAGCGATGGGCTCGTTCGGTCGGCGACCGCGACCGGCCTCGGCAACAAGAACGTCGAGTCGTGCGTGGCGGCCGTGATCAAGGCCATCGAGTTCCCCAGGCCGAAGGCCGGCGACATCACCGCGACGATCTCGCTGACGTTCAGGCCGGCGGACTAGCCAGCGAGCCTCCGCCGACGATCTGCAGTAGGGTGCGCGGATCATGGTTCACACGATCGTCACGCACCCGGGCGGCGCTCACAAGGACGACTTCCTCGCCGTCTGTGTGCTCGCAGCGCAGCACGGCTGTCCCGTCCTCCGGCGTGACCCCACCCCCGAGGAAGTCGCAGATCCCCAGGTCGCGCTGGTCGACATCGGCGGGTCGCACGATCCCGCGCGCCTGAACTTCGACCATCACCACTTCCCGCGCGAGCATCCTCCGACCTGCGCACTCAGCCTGGTGCTCGATCATCTGGGGCTGTATCAGGATGCGTTGCAGTTCTGCGACTGGCTCGAAACCGCGGAGTGGTTCGACTCGCGTGGGCCGAAGAAGACCGGCGAGTGGCTGGGCGTTCCACGTCGTGCGATCTCGCAGCTCAACTCGCCGATCGACACCACGCTGCTGCGGCGGTTTGCGAAGGCGACGCGGCTCGAGCCCGCCGAGCCGCTGTACCAGGTCATGAAGATGGTCGGCCAGGACCTCCTCGACTACCTGCGCGAGGCCCGGGAACGTCTCGACTACGTCGCTGCGCGCGTCCAGCGCTGGAGCATCCCGTGTGGTGCGGACGTCATCGAGGCGCTCTACCTGCCGCGCGCCGACGCAGCAGCCGACGAGCCGAGCTCCATGCTCGGCGGCTACATCCGCGCCAAGAAGCTCGACGGCGTGATCGCCGCGACGATCTACCCGGATCGCCGGGGCGAAGGGTTTGGCATCGGCCGCTATGAAGATCACCCGCGCCTCGACTTCTCGCGCGTCGAAGGTCAGCCTGACGTCCACTTCGCGCACAAGAGCGGCTTCATGTGCAAGACGACGGCGAGTGACCCGGCCCGGCTTCAGGAGCTGGTCGCGCTCGCCTGGATTCGCTGAGCGGCGGACCAAAAAAAACGGCCGAGAGCGTGGGGCTCTCGGCCGGACGTACAAGCGGCGGGGGATGCCGCTTCGAATTACCGGTACTGCGCGTCGATGCGGAAGCCCTGCTTGTTCACGGAGCTATCCGAGACGAAGCGGAGGTAGTGGTAGCGGCCGGGGAACTCGTCGGTCGCCGCCGGGCCGGTGGCGCCGGTGTAGCGCTTCTTCTGCACCCACGCGCCGTTGACCCAGGTCCAGACCTCGAGGAAGTCGTAGTTCGCCTCGAGCGCGAAGCCCGCAGCGGTCACGAGGCGCATGGTCTGCGCGCCGGGGGGGAGTGCAATCTCCTTCCACACGCTGGTCGAGCTCGCGTACGGGTGCGCGGTCTCGAACCGGCCGTCGACGACCGTCTTCCACGTCGAGCCCGCGGTCCACGCGCACGCGTTGGTGTTGCATGCCCACGCGCCCGGGGTCGCCGGGTGGACGAGGCCGTTGCAGTCGGCCGGAGCATCGCAGTAATTGGCAGCGACGCAGGTGCCGCCGGCATCCGGGAACGGGTAGGTGAACTGCGACGCGCCGAACCGGCACTTGTTCGGGTCCTGGCAGGACAGGCCGAGGATCGTGCCGCAGCTGTCGCCGGGGATGCCGCAGGCGCCGTCATGCGCGACCTCGACGTTCGCGCACGCTGCCGCGCAACCGTTCGAGAACGTCTGGCCCGAGGTGCTGCAGACCGGGTCGAACAGGGCGGGACACACGCAGCTCTGCTCCTCGATGCAGGTCGTCTCCTCGCAGGTGTAGCCACTGTTGCAGGTCAGCGAGCCGGTCGGGGTGCCGCACTGGAACAGCGCCTCGAAGTCGGCGATCAGCTGCTTGACCTTCGTGTCGTGCGCGCCTTCGCTCGCCGTGAACGAGACCGAGTACGCGCCAGCGGTGAGGACGAGCTCCTCGCGCGCTGCGTTCGCCGAGACCGGGTGATCGTAGCCCTGGCCGTGGAGCAGGCCGAGGCTCGCTGCGCGATCGATGAGCTCGCTGACACGCGCGATATCGACGCTGCCGATCACGTTGGTCTCGGGACCGTCGGCCGGGCCCGGGTGCGTCTCGCTCGCGGTCGAGCCGACCACGTTGTGCGAGCGGAAGTTGAAGCCGCGCTGGGTCGAGTGGCGAATCTCGAGCTCGGCGACGTTCACGCACTGCGGAATCGCCGGGCACGCACACGTCGTGGGCGTCGGGGTGACATCGACGGTGCCGGCGCCGCACGGCGGGAACCGGATCAGCGGGCAGTTCGCCGGGACGCCGTCCCACTCGATCTTGTCGACGGCGAAGCCGTGGCGCGTGACGCTGTCGTCGGACTCGAGGCGAACCTTGACCGATGCGCCGTTGCGCGGGAACCACTCGGTCCACGTGTTGTCGAGGTTGCCGTCAAACTCCTGGGCCGGCGCGCCGGTGGGCTCGACGGTGACGAAGTCGTAGTTAGTCTCGGTGCGCAGCACGGAGAAGTGCAGGCGCACGTCGGTGGCGCACGACGGCAGCCCGGTCAGCGGGACCGAGTACACCTTGTTGAGGTTGTTGGTGTAGGGGTGGGCCGACTGGACGTCGACGGTGACCGTGCGGGCCGACTCGTCGGCCTTGCCGATCTCGGTCGGGACGTCGGGCGGCGAGCTCTCATCGACGACGCCCTTGGCGTCGTCCTTCGCAGGCGCGCACGCCGCGGTCAGGGCGGTGATCAGTACCAAGCAATTCTTCAGCATTAGGTTGCGCGCGCCTGGAGCAACATCCGTTCCGCGCTCATCACGACGCAACGCAGCGAATCGTCGATGCGGTACGCCAAAAAGCGAGACGAACGCGTCACGGTGCTGGCTACTGCGGCTGCCGCTTGATGTAGCGCACGTGCTCGCGCTTACGTTTGCTGTCGGCTCACGGGATCGCGGCGGACAGCCTGCGCCGCGCGAGCCAGCCGCGCGCCCGCTCGGGATAGACCACGTTGCCCTCGGCGTCGTGCCAGGTGTCGACCTTCGCCGGCGCATCGCCGCGCGCGACGTAGTCCCGGATCACCGGGCACCGTGCGCTCGGGAGCATGCCGGAGGTCGCGCACACCTCGATCTCGTCGATCCCCGCCGGGCGCGGCGGGAGGGTGAGGGGGCCGCGCTCGGCGACCGCGAGCAGCGCATCACGAGCGAGCACCCCGGCGGCGTCCATGCCGACCAGGCCCTGGGTCGGCGAGCCATCGAACGTTCCGGCCCAGGCACCGACGATCACCTCGCTCGTCGCGGCGATCGCCCAGGTGTCCGCGAAGCCGCGCGCGGTCCCGGTCTTCGCGGCCACGCGGAACGGCAGATCAAACGGCAGCTCCATCCCGAAGCCGGGTCGACGCGCCTCCGGATCCGCGAGCATGTCCATCACGAGCCACGACGTCTGCTCGGAGAACACCCGGCGCTCCGAGCGACGCGCCGGCGCCCAGCGATCACCGTCGGGGCCGATGGCGGTCACGATCCCGCGCGGGACGCCGACGAAGCCGCCCTTGACCGTGAAGCCGTAGCTCGCCGTCAGATCGATCAGCCGGACCTTCGCCGCACCGAGGGCGAGCCGGAGACCGTAGTCGTCGGGCGCGCCCGCGAGATCACCGACGCCGGCCGCGCGCAGCACGCTCATCAGGCGCGGCACGCCGACCTGTTGCAGCACATCGATCGCGGCGAAGTTGTACGAGCTCGCGAGCGCCTCGCGATATCGCACCGGGCCGTGCTCGACCCCCGCCGACGGTGCGAAGTAGTCAGCACTGGTGTCGCGCGTGTCCCACGCGATCGAGAACGGTGACGCGCCGTTCTCGATCGAGGCGCCGTAGACGAACGGCTTCAGCGCCGAGCCCGGATGCCGGCGACGGGTGGTGATGTTGATTTGTCCGCTCGGACCCTTCCAGTCGATCGAGCCGACCATCGCGCGGACCTCGGTGGTCTGCGTGTCGAGCACGACGAGCCCGGCCTGATCGAGGTTACGGCGACGAAGCGATGCGACTTGCTCGGCGACGCGGGTTTGTAGCGTCTTCTGCAACCGGAGGTCGAGCGTGGTGCGCACGAGCCCGCCCGCGCTGCGCACGTCCGCCGGCAGCTGATCGACGATCCAGCGGGCGAAGTGGGGCGCGAGATTGGGCCGCGTGTGCCGGCCGATCGCGACCTTCGTGAGCCTGGCGGCCTGCGCACGCCCGGCGGTGATCACGCCGTGATCGACGAGCATCGCGAGCACGCGATCGCGTCGCCGGATCGCGGCGTCGAGATGCTTCAGCGGGTCGTAGCCCGTCGGTGCGCGCGGGATCACGGCGAGCAGGACAGCCTCTGCGTCGGACAGCCCACTCGGTGGCTTGTCGAAGTACAGCTGCGAGGCAGCAGCGTAGCCATACGCACCGTTGCCGAAGTACGCGCGGTTCATCCACTGCTCGAGGATCGTCCGCTTGTCGATCGCGCGCTCGATCCGCAGCGCGAGCATCGATTCGCGGAGCTTGGCATGCCAGGTCCGCGGCTCGTTCGCCGTGATCAGCATCCGTGCGAGCTGCATCGTCAGCGTCGAGCCGCCGAACCGACCACCCTGGAGATCGAGCCACACCGCCCGGGCGACGCCGGCGCCATCGACGCCTCCGTGGTTCCAGAAGTTCCCGTCCTCGGACTCGATCACTGCGCTGACCGCGATCGCCGGTAGCTCGCCGAGCCGGGTCCACCGCGTGCGATCGGCACCGACCGCCGGGAACGTGGCGATCTCCTGACCGCGCACGTCGACGAGCACGAGCGGCTCGGTGGTCGCGACCAGATCCGCGGGATCGAACGGCCACACGACCAGCAGCACGATCGCGACCTGCACGGCGACCACGATCGGCAGCAGCGTCGCGACCACGACCCAGCGGCCGTAGCGCCAGGACGCTCGGAGGCTCGATCGGATCCGGGTCACGCGAGATCCAACGCCTCGTCCCTCCTCGCTATTCGTGGTAGCTCACTTCACGATTGTCACCGTCGTGATCTCGGTGCGGCCGCGGATCTCGGGGAAGTACATCGCCTCGACGGTCGCCGGCATCACGGTGAACGTGCCGTCGATCGTCGCGCGCGCCTGATACGTCAGCTCGTACGACCCGCGCTGCATGTCGTCGGCGAACCACAGGACGCGGTCATCGCGCATCTCCTGGTGGTCCCAGGTGATCGCATTCCAGTACGCCTGGCGGCGCTGCGCCCATGGATTGCCCGACGCTGGCGCGGGCTGCGCGAGGTTCTTGCCGCCCGCGAGCAGCTTGGGGTTGATGACCTCGAAACCCGCGGGAATCGGGTCGACGAGCGCGATCCACTTGCGGCTGTTGTCCGCGGTGATCGAGAGCTGGACGGTCACCATCTCGCCCGCCTTGAAGGCGGTCTTGTCCGCGCCCTTGGCGTCGAGGTAGCGCCGCGTGATCGCAAAGCCATTCGCCATCGACCTGCCGGCATCGACGCGCGCCTCGGTGACGCGGACGCTGAGGTGGCCACCGTTGTCGACCCTGACGTCGACCTTGTCGCCCGCGGTCTCCGCGAGCGGAACCTTGATGCTCGCGATCTGGGACCCGATGATCTTCTTCTTGTAGACCTGCTTGCCACCGACGATGACGGTCGCCGTCGACTCGCCGGTCGCACCGCGCCGGCCGTACTCGGCGAGCGCGACGAGGGACCACAGGTTCTCCTGCGTCGAATTCCACGTCCCGACCTTGGTGCGCTCGGCCTTGAGCCCGGCGACCAGCGGCTGGATCAAGCTCGACGTCGGGTCGACCTCGAGCAGCGCCGCCAGCGTCATCGCGGTCGCCCGCACATCGGAGGTCATGTACATCTCGTACTGCTCGCCGGGGAACGATTCGCGGACGATCGCCTTCCCGTCCTTGACGGTGATGTTCGAGGCGATCAGCTGCTCGAGCTCCGCGACCTGGGACGGATCCGCCTTCGCGAGGTGCATCGCGCGGAGGAGGAACGCCTGGCCCCACTTCGGCAGCCCGGTGCGCAGCGCGAACAGGCGAGCGTTCAGTCCCGCATCGGGCTTGCCGCGCAGCGCCATCACGTACGCGGTCATCGCCATCGTCGCGCCATCACCGTCGGGCTTCATCGTCCCGGTGCCGTTGGCCCAGGTCTGCAGCGCGGCGATCCCGCGGTCGAACACGTCCTTCGGAATCTTCTCGCCGGACTTCTCGGCGACGGTCAGCCCCCACAGTGCATACGCTGCGAGGTGCGGGTAGGTCTGCGACTGCGGCCACAGCGAGAACAGACCATCGCCCTGCTGATGGCGGATCACCTTCTGGGTCCCGGCGCGGATGAACTGCTTGGCCTTCGTACCCTTGAGGCTCGGATCATCGAGCGTGTTCGCGAGGTCCTGCGCGGCGACGAGGGGGATGAACCGCGACATCGTCTGCTCGAGGCAGCCATACGGATACTCGACGAGCGAGCGCAGGCCCGGCGCGAGGTCGCCGACCCCACTGCGATCGACCGTGATCATCAGCGCGCTCTCCTTCCTGAGCACATCAGCCGTGCTGCCGATCGTGCCCGACCACACGCCCTCCTTGCCGAGCTGGGTCTCGACCAGGAGGCGGTTGTCGATGATCCGGGGCCGACCGATCGGCAGCGTCACGCGAACGGCGTCACGCTCGTTGCCGAGCGCGACCGCGAACTCGAACGACACCGACGCATTCTCCGATGCCTTCGCGGCGAACCGCACGCGGACCGAGCCGTTCGCCGGCACATCGACCTGCTTCTTCGTCGCATCGAGCGTGGCGCCGATGGCCTTCGCCGTGACGAACGCGGTGCCGGCGACATCGGTGCGGTTGTGGACGACCACACCGACCGACGCCGCATCGCCCGTCATCAGGAAGCGGGGCAGGGCAGGCGCCGCCATCAGCGGCTTGTTGATGGTCAGCCGGAGCTCGCCCGCACCGAACCGGTCGCCGATGTCGGCGGCGACCGCCATCAGGCGGAACGCGCTCAGGTTGTCAGGTGCGGTGAACGTGAACGCGATCTCTCCCTTCTCGTCGGTGAGCAGCATCGGCGCCCAGTACGCCGAGGCGACGAACTTGCTGCGCACGCGCTGACCATTGGCGTCCTCGTCGCCACCACCATCGCCGCCCTCGTCCGGATCGCCGCTCTCGGGATCCGCGAGCCGCGCGATCCGGTTCCAGCTCGTGCCGGCATCGACGCCGAGGCCATACGACGCGTAGAACGTCTTCATCGGATTGGGCGTCGCGTACGAGATCAGCTGGAGCACGCCTTCGTCGGCCGCCGACAGCGAGACCTCGGCCTTCACCGGCGTGCCCTTGTGCGTGACGGTGATCTTGCCGGTGACCTTGTCGCCGGGACGGACCGTCGCCTTCTCGAGGGAGACCGCGACGTCGAGCTGCTTGTGCTCGCTGGCGACCTTGAGCTCGACCATGCCCATCTTGAACATCGGACGGTTCTTGTCGCCGCTGCCGCGGCGGCCCGAGACCATCGCGACGCTCGCGTAGACATTGGGAGCCCACGCGTCGGCGATCGTCAGCTCGAGTCCCTCGGCCGGCGAGCCGAGCTTGCGGACCCGCGCCTCGATGATGCCGTCACGCTCGATCGTGATCAGCGCGGTGGGCGCCACCAGATTGGCCTGCGGAACCAGGCGTGCCGTGTCGCCGGGCTTGTACGACGGCTTGCTCGCGATCAGCGTCATCCGGTCGCCTTCGTCGCCGCTCCAGAATGCCTCCCCTTTCCCGATCACCCAGATGTTGCTGGCGACCGTCACCAGGTTGCCGCGGTCGTCCTTGGCCTCGGCCTTGATCAGGTAGTCACCGGGCTCGGTCGGGAAGATCCGCTCGGTGTGTGAACCGGCATTGGCGATCGCCACGTCGCGCTCGGTGATGATCTTCTCGGCGGTGTCGCAGCGCTGGAAGCTGCGCGCACCGACGTCGTCCCACGAGCACGACCGCACCATCCGGGTGACGGTCAGCTTCGCCTTCGCGGCCGCACGGCCACCGTCGGGTGCGAGCGCGACGAGGTTGACGCCGAACGGCATGCCGACGGCCTGCACGTACTCGTTCGCGTGCATGCCGAGATACAGCGACGTCTTGTGCGCGGTGACGATCACGCTCTTGCCCATCGTCTGATCGGCGCTGTCGGTCACGTTCGCGGACAGGATGTAATCGACCGGGCCGTCGAACGTCGTCGCGCTGTCTCGCGCAGCGATCTGGAGCTTGCCTTGCGCGGTGGTCGTGCCTGCACCGTCGGACAGGAACTCGCCGTAGTCGTCGTGATCCTCGTACCAGTACCAGCGATCCGGATCCGCGGAGAACGTGTACTCGTCCCAGCCCGCGAACCGCACGTTCTTGGGGCGCTTGCGCAGGCTCCACTCGACCTTGGCGCCGGCCACCGGTGCACCGAACAGGTACTTCGCATCGAGATCGAACGTCAGCCGCTCACCCGGGTAAGGTGACTTCTGCGCCGAGGCGAGGGCGAGCTCGAAGGTCGCCGGCCGGAACTCCTCGACGGTGAACTTTTCGCGGAACACCTGATCGGCGACCGACGCGCGGACGTAGTAGTCGCCGAGCACGGCCTCGGGAGACAGGGCCAGCTCGAACGCGAAGCCACCGAAGCTCGACATCCTGGCCGTGGTGGTCAGCACGGATTGCCCGCGGCTGTCCTGGACCTCGATCTCGACCGGCCGAACGACTCGACCGTTCGCAGGGACGCGCGGCGGCAGACCCTGCGCGACCTCGCGCGCGATGCCCTTGAACTGAACGGTCTCGCCGGGCCGGTACAGACCACGGTCGCTCTGGATGAACCCGCGGATCTTGGTCGCGCCGCCCTGGCGATCCTCGGGCAAGCCGAAGTTCCAGATCTGGATCCCGTTCGACCAGTTGCCGTCGACGACCGCGAGGTCGCCGCCCTTCTCGACGATCGCGATCAGGCGCTGACTGCGGTTGCTATCCCAGTCCTCGTAGTCCTCGTTCTCGTCGTCGACAGGCTTCTGCTTCTTCAGCAGCGCGCTGCCCGGGATCTTGATCAGGCCGTCGCTGTTCGTGACGTCGACCCAGACCTGCTTGCCCTGCGGCGAGTACACGGCGACCTTGGCTCCGACGATCGGGTTGCCGCTCGACAGCGACGTCACCCAGACGATGCCCGACGAGGTGCCGGTCTTGATCAGCACGCCCATGTCGGTGACGTTCGCCAGCACGCGATTGCGCCGCGGGTTCCACCAGCTGCGGTCGGGGTCGGGCTTGATGTCGTTGGTGCTGATCTCCGCGAGGAACATGCCGCGCATTCCCGGCGCCCCCGCACAGGTCTTGCCGAGCTCGAGCTCGTTGAGCAGCCACTTGTTCTTGCCCGTGGTCGTGGTGGCCTGTTTCTTCGCGGTCAGCTCGAGCGCCTTCCAGTCGAGCGGCTTGTCGTCATCGTTGCCACCCCACGGGTCGTAGTTCATGTCCGTGGTCAGGACCTGGACGATCTTGTCGCGCGGGATCGCGGCGCACTCGAGCTCGAACTTGGTGATGTTGCGCGACCACATCGGATAGCCCTTCGCGCTCGCTTCGAGAGCGAAGATGCCGCGCTCCATCGAGATCCGCGGTCGGGCGTCACCGGTGCGGAACGTGTGCGCGATCGGCTTGTCGATCTTCTGACCGAACACGTCGACGAGCCCGGCGATCTCCAGCGTGTAGTCGGTCTCCGTCTCGAGGTCGGCGGTGACCCTGTACTCGGTGCCGTCGCCCGAGAGGTAGCCCTGATCGAGGCCGGGGATCATGGGCTTGCTGGTGACCGCCTTGCGCGCCACATCGAGCGAGACCGGCGTCGAGAACGCAAACGTGAGCGTGACCTCGTCGGCGGCAACGTCCTGGCTCGCCGGCAAGATCCTGGTCACCGACAGCGGCGGACGTGCGCGCACGGCGAGCGCGTACGGTTTGTCGAGCGGCGCGTTGCCGCCGGCGCCCGAGAGCCCCGCGCACGCGATCGTGTATGCCTGACCAGCGACGAGCTTGGACGTCGGCTTGAGCGTGATGTTCGTGGCCGCGTCGCTGTTGCCGAACGGCGTGGTCAGCGCGATGTCGCCCGCCGGGCCGACGAGCTTGCAGTGCACCGCCGCATCCGCAGCCCGCACCGGCTGGTTGAACGACAGCGGGACCTCGCCGTCGGGTGCCAGCGACATCGCGTCGACACCCCACACACCTTCGACCGCGAGAGGCCGGTGAACGAACGAGAACTGAAAGCCCGCGGTGCGCTTCGCGAGCGGCCCGGCGAGCGACACCTTGTAGCGGGTCGATGCCGCGAGGGCATCGGTCGGTTCGATCATCAGCGTCTGGCGGTCCTGCCAGAATCCCTTCCAGGCGAGTGTCGGCGAGATCGTGACCGTGCTCGGATCCGCAGGCTTGCCGACCATCGACTCGTCGACGACCGGCTTGTCGAACCGGATCTCGACCGGCTCGGCCTTGTCGACCGGACCCTGCGGTGCGTACGACATCACCTGGAGGTCGCCCTTCGGGGTGCCACCGCAGCTGAGGACCGCGGACGAGAGAAGCATCGCGAGGCTCGCAGGAAACACACGGCGCCAGCTCTGGAGAGTCATTTGGCGCGTGCTCGTGCATGGCGGATGCCGGCGCGACATCCCACGATTGCGCGTAGTTGAGACCCCCCGTGGCCTCGCGGACACAAACATGGAGACACGAAATACGAGCCGGTCACGGTGCGTTGTTTGACCGTTGGGTCGCTAGATCCTTCCGGCCGCCCGGACGTGTAACTTCGTCACGGCATGGTGCGTCTGGTGATCACGCTCGCGCTGGCCGTCACGGTCGCGACCGCGCACGCGTCGAGCGCGATCCGTGGGATCGGGATGTACCCGACCGCGAACGGAGCAGCGACCACCGCGGCGAGCTTGCCGATGCTCGACAGCAAGGTCGAGGTCACGATTCGCGGTCCGATCGTCGAGACCGTGGTTACCCAGAAGTTCGCCAATCGCAGCGATCGCGCGATCGAGGCGACGTACATCTTTCCGCTGCCCGTCGATGCTGCGGTGTCGGCGTTGTGGCTGTCCACCGGTACGCGCACGATCCGCGGAGCGATCGAGAAGCGCGACGATGCGCAGCGGCGGTACGAGGCGGCGGTCCGGCAAGGCGTCGCTGCCGCGGTGCTCGATCAGGAGCGGCCCGACGTGTTCACGCAGACCGTCGCGGCGATCCCTGCGAGGGGCACGGTCGAGGTCACGCTGCGGTACGACACCGTCGCGCGCTTCGCGGACGGACGCTGGGAGCTCGCGTTGCCGATGGTGGTCGCTCCGCGCTACGTGCCGGGCACCGTGAGTGGCCGGCCGACGACCGGAACGGGTCGCGCGCCCGATACGAACCGCGCGCCCGATGCCTCACGTGTGACCCCGCAGGTCGGGCCGAATGCAGGAGGCGCGACGACGGTCGCGCTCGCGTTCGTGGAGCCGGTGACCGACGTGACGAGCCCGACCCACGAGCTCGCGGGCAAGGCGTCCGCGTTCACGTTCACCGATCTGCACAGCGATCACGACGCGGTGATCCGGTGGCGTGCGAAGAGCACGGCCGCCGGGTGGATCGAGGTTGCAGGAGCCGCGGGGTATGCGGCCGTCGTGGTCGAGGCGCCTGCTGCGCCCACGCGCAAGGGGCCGACCCGCGCGATGCTCGTCCTCGACCGCGCCGCCACGATCAAGGGCGATGCGCTGGTGGTCGTGCAGCCGTTCGTGCGTGGGCTGTTCGCAGCGCTCGGGACGGCGGACCGGATCGCGGTGCTCGGCGCGGACTCGGCGACCTGGCGCTCGCCCGCCGAAGCGTTGCGGCTTGTCGAGCAGACCTGGACCCGACCCGGGCAGCCGTTCGATCTGACGCGCGTGCTCGAGGCAGCGAAGCCCGACGGAGCGGCGCTCGTCCTGATCAGCGACGGCCTGGTGGCCGACGATCGTGCCGCGATCGCCGCAGCGAAGCGTCTCGGCGTGGCGATCCACGTGATCGGCGTGGGCCCGGCTCCGGCGCGTGGGCTGCTCACGCAGATCGCGGCCGCGACCGGAGGCACGATCCGGTTTGCGCTACCGTCGGATGATCTCACCGCCGCGGCGAAGGCCACGCTCGCCGACGTCGCGAGCCCACCGGCCCCACTCACCGTGAGCTGGGGAACACTCGCCGCGAGCGACGTGGTTCCGAGCATGTTGCCGCGGCTCGGCGCCGGGCAAGCGATGCTGGTCCTCGCCCGGGTCAAGCGAGCGCAGACGGCCAACGCGCGCGCGCGGGGCGAGCTGTTCTCCCTCGAGACGACCTCTCCGTCGCCGAAGCTCGACGGGGCCATCACCACGGCAGGACCGCTCGCACGTCGCTGGGCGCGCGTGCGTCTCGACGATCTGCTGGTCGGCCCGCACGCACCGCACGCCGTCACCGCACACGCGCTCTCGTTCGGCCTGGTCTCGCCGTACACCTCGCTGGTCGCGATCGGCACCGAGGTCGTCGTCGAGGGCGGCGTCAAGCACAGCGTCTCAGTCCCGGTCTCCGTCCCGTCGGGGATGAGCTGGATCGACGTCAAGCGCGAGACCACGCTCGACACGACCCTCTCCTCGGGCGACGAGCTGACCAAGCAGGACGAGCCAGCGAATCCTGCGCGGCCCACCAAGAAAGTGAACAAGCCGGTGGTCGCGATCGACGACACGCGCCGCTCCGAGGGTGGCGAAGCACCCCCGATGGAGGACTCGGACGACGAGGGGGCCGATGCTGAATCGCCATCGCCAGCGCCAGCGCCCGCGTCGGGAAGCGTCGCGACCATGGATGCCTCGTCACCGATGGAAGAGTACGAGGCGCTCGCCGAGACAACCTCGCTCGGTAGTCGTCGTCGCGCGGTCCGGATCGCTGCGTCGATCGGTGGTGGCGTCGCGATCCAGGATCAGGAGAGCGCACCGCTACTCTCGATCGGCGCACGGCTCGAGGTCGGACGTCGGACCATGCTGGGCGCCGAGTCGACGCTGTGGCTCGTCGACGGGCTCCATGGTCAGGGCCGGTTCCTGGTCACGTTCGCGCGGCGCGGCATCGCGCGGTGGCTCGAGCTCGGTGGTGGACTCGGCGCGCACCTCGGTGGCACTGGCGTCGGTGGTGCGGCGTCGCTCAGCGTCCGCCTCCATCTCCCGCCGGCACCTGCGATCTCGACGTACCTGCGTTACGACGCCGCGCTCCTCACCAGGTTCGGCGAGGTCGGCAGCCAGCACACGCTGACGCTCGGTCTCGAACGCAGCTTCTGATCGAACGCTCCGGAATGCAGAACGGCGGTGCCGAAGCACCGCCGCACGCGGGGGAACAGTCGTCGCGATCAGATGATCACCACATCGCCGTGTAGCCGACGTTCACGCTGAGCGCGCTGGTGAGAGCAACGACCGTCACGTTGTCCTGCACCATCGAGTTGTGCGTGATGTACTGGTACTGCAGCGACGGGGTCAGGACGCCCGAGCGGCCCACCAGGAAGTTCGCGCCGATGCGCGGGGCAACCGCGAGGCCCGCACCGAGCTGCTGCTCGTACGCGGCGCCGACACCCATGCCGAGGAAGCCGAACGTGCTCCGGTTGAACGGCAGGTGATACGACGGCTCGATCACCGCGGACCACATGGTCGCCGAGTTGTCGCCGGCCTTGATGTTGTTGACGCCGAGGATGGCGGAGAGCTCGAGGTTGTCAGCGACGAACCAGCCGATCGACGGGTTGACGCTCACCGAGCGGAACTCCGACGACATCTGGAGACCGGCAGAACCACCGAGCTCGAGGACGCCCGCGCGGCCGTAGCCGACGACGCCACCGACACCGGCCTGCTCGACCACGCCACCGTCGGGCAGCGCGACCGCGGGGGTCGCGACTTCCGGCTGCACGTCGCTATCCGACTGCGGCGCGGGCAGGTCACCGTCGTTCGGCGCCGCGGTCTTCGCCGGGGTGCCCGCGGGCTCCGCCGGGATCACGTCGTCGGCCATCGCCGTCGAGGCGGTCATCAGGGTCAGGACAGAAAGGATAGTCTTGGACATCGTGCGCATAAAATTTCTCCCTCTCCGCTTGATTGCGGGGTTGCTGGTGGAGCAAGTGGCGAGGGCCGCTTGCCGCAATTTCTGATTGAGCAACCGGCGTACCAGCACCCCAAGTCCGCGAGGATCTGAGGGGTCTGGTCCGGTACGCTGTCTAACAAGGGGTGGGGTCGGGCGAGTTCGTCGCAGGTGAGTCTTCTCCGCACGCCACACAGCACGCCTCTCCAGCGAGCAGGCCCGCTCACCTGAACGGTTATCGATCCCTTGTGGCCCGCCGTGGCGCTGGCGTCCGGTGTGCAACACGCGTGTGCACGACTCTTCGTCTTCGACTCGCGCAGCTTGCCGCGAGAGCGTGAGTCGGGCCGCCGGTGCCAGCGCACCGGCGGTTTTTTTTGGCCTGTAGTAGGGTGCGCGCGATGCGGCACATCAAGCTCGTCGTGGAATACGACGGCACGACCTTGTGCGGCTGGCAGCGCCAGCCGAACGGGCCGACGGTGCAGCAGCATCTCGAGGAAGCGCTGGCGAAGCTGTTCGCGCACGAGATCCGGGTGACCGGCGCATCGCGCACCGATTCCGGCGTTCACGCGCGCGGTCAGGTCGCGTGCTTCCAGACGGAGAGAACGATTCCGGTCCACGGGATCCGGCGTGCGCTCAACACGATGCTGCCGGACTCGATCTCCGTCCGCGCGGTGGAGGACGTCGCCGAGGACTTCCATCCGCGGTTCTCGGCCACCGGGAAGCACTACCGCTACACGATCTATCGAGGGACGGATCGGTCGCCCCGGCTTCGCGACCGCGCGTGGCACCATCCGCTGCCGCTCGACATCCCGAAGATGCTCGACGCCTCGCGCGCGCTGGTCGGCGAGCACGACTTTGCCGCGTTCCGGGCGGTCGGCTGTGCGGCCAAGACGACCCGCCGCCGGATCGAGGCGATCGACATCGCGGCGGCCCCGGAGGACCTCCTGGTCATCGATGTCCGCGGAAACGCGTTCCTCCGGAACATGGTGCGGATCGTGGTCGGGACCCTGGCCGAGGTCGGCCGCGGGTACCGCGAGCCTCGCCAAGTGGCCGAGATCCTTGCGTCCCTCGACCGGACCCAGGCCGGGATGACCGCGCCGGCCCACGGGCTCGAGCTGGTCGAGGTCCGCTACGACGGGCGGCGCCCTCGTGGCGTGTAAGCTCCGGACCTCACTGGGCGTTGAATAGGTGTCCGTGGCCTCCGAACCCGCCACACAGGTCGAGCTCGAAGCAGAGCAACGACTGGTCGAGGAGGCCCAACAGGGAAACCTCGACGCCATGCGCCCGATCCTCGAACGTTACGCTCAGCCCCTCTACGGCACGGTGATCTTGCCGCGCCTCGGAGATGCCGTGTCCGCGGAGGAAGTCCTGCGAGACACGCTGGCAACCGCGGTCGAGAAGATCCAGCGCTTCACCTGGCAGGGCAAATCGATCTACCCGTGGCTCCGGCAGATCGCGATCAACAAGGTGTTCGACGTCCATCGTCAGTCCAAGCGCTCGCGCAAGCTCGCGGACGCCATGGCCCACGAGGTCGCGTCCGAGACCGATCCCGACAGTCACGCCGATGCACAGCTGATGGCCGACCAGGAGCGCCGGGCTCACCGCGACCGGATCGACGAGACCATGCAGTTACTCCAGGAGCGGTATCGCACGGCGATCGAGCTACGCTTGATCCAGGAGTTGTCGCGCGAGGACTGCGCGAAGCGGCTCGGCGTCACGATCGGGACGTTTGACGTTCTCTTGTTCCGCGCCGTCCGCGCGTTTCGCAAGCACTTCGGGGGAGACACCTGATGGCGACCCACGACAACGACTTTCTGACCGGCCCGGTGCCCGAGCCCGAGGCCGAGGCAACCTCCGCGGAGCGTGCGTACGCCAAGACGTTTGCGGATGTCGTCGACAAGACGCTGTCGGGACGGGCGCCTGCGGCGATGTCGGCGGATGACCGAGCACTGATCGAGGTTGCGACGGTGATCCGCGCAGCGAACGGCACGATGGAGCTTGCTCCGAGCAAGCAGCGCTCGATCATCGAGGATGCTCTGCGCCAGGCCGTCGGCACCGGCGCGAGCACGAGCGGCTCGGTCACGCCGATCGCGCGCGGTCGTGCGAAGCGGTGGGTTCCGTGGACGGTCGCGGCGATGAGCACGCTGGTCGCGGCCGCTGCGATCCTGCTGCTCTGGCTGCGCGTACCGACGACGACCGTCGTGCAGGCGCCCCAGGCGGCCGCGGTGCCGACGAGCTGGACCTCGCGTCCCGCGGATCCTTTGATCGGACCGATCGCCCGCGAGCACGCTGGCGATGCGAGCTCTCGCATCGACTACCTGTTCGCGGATCGACTCGACGGCTTTCGTGAACGTCGTCTGAGTGGAGGCAAGCCATGAGCATCAGGAACCTCGCGGTGCCAGGACTTCTTGCGATCGCGATCGCGATCACAGGGTTTGTTGCATGCTCGTCCGAGCGGGAGGCCAGCGCGCCCTCGCAGACCAGGGTTGCCGACCCCAGTGACGTGATCGACGAGCAGCTGATGGTCTCGTTGGCCCAGGCGAAGAATTTTCATCGCAAGGCCAAGGTCTACATGAGCGATGGCAACCTCGCCGCTGCGACCGCCTCGGTCCGCCAGATCCTGTCGCTCCGGTTCCCGGCCGGTGCGCCGGAAGCGGAGGACGTCCGGCTCGACGCCCGCGCTCTGCTCGCCAAGCTGCTCGTCAGCCAGGGTCAGGTCGAGGAAGCGATGAGGACCGTGCAGGAAGGCCTGGCGCAGAGCCAGCGAGAGAGCTTCTTCGTCGCCAATCTTCACACGGTGCAGGGTGAGATTCACGAGGCGCGGGCCGCGCAGCTCGACGGCGAAGGTGAGCCGAGCAAGGCCAAGGCGATCGAGGAGCGGCGCGCGGCGATCGCTGCGTACGACCACTCGATCCAGATCAACGAGAAGCTGCAGAAGCAGCTGATGGAGGACCGGTGAAGAGCGTCGCAGCCGGGCTGTTGCTCGTCGCGGTCTTCGTCGCCTCGGTGGCCTGCGGCGGCGCCCAGAAGCCGGCCGGCTGGGAAGAGCGGCTGGTCCAGCACAACCAGATCTCGAACCTGTGGACGCAGATCCGCGGCTGGCGCCACGAGGCGAAGATGGATCTCGATCCGCCCGCGCAGCTCGTCCAGTACCTGCGCGGCAAGACCGTTCGCGATGCGGCGAAGGTCTGCAAGGGAGACAAGAAGGAGTCCGCGACGTGCAGTGATATCTGCAGCCTCGCCGACGCGATCTGTGACAACGCGGAGTCGATCTGCGCGATCGCCGACAAACTCGGTGCGGGCGATGCGTTCGCGCAGGAGAAGTGCACGAGCGCCAAGGCATCCTGTCGCGAGGCCAAGCAGCGCTGCTGTGGCTGCTCCGATGCGGCGCCGACCGCTGGCTCGAGCGACACGGCTCCGCAGGGTGGGCTGTGGTGAGAGCGTTCGTCGGGTGGCTCGCCGGCGCTTCGTGCATGTTCGTGATCGCGTGCGCCTCGACCAAGCAGGCGTCGCAGGCCCCCGCACCGGCGTCGAGCGGTGGGCCCGAGACGGTCATGATGCCGGGCAGCTCCCCGCGCGAGCAGATCGATGCGCTCGATCGCGCGATCGAAGACGAGCTGACCAGGATGGGCGTGCGGCCAGCGCCGCCCCCTGCGTGCGTGGCCAGTGCGAGCTGCTCGGAAGCGGCGCCGCAACCGATGTCGATCAAGCCCGTCGCCGAGGATCCGACGTGCAAGCCGGCGCCCGGTGATACCTGCCGGGACTCGTGCACGCTGTCGGACTCGATCTGCTCGAACGCCGGCAAGATCTGCGAGATCGCGAAGCAGCTCGGCGGCGACGATGCCTACGCGAACGAGAAGTGCCAGCGCGGCACGACGAGCTGCGAGCTGGCGCACGAGCGCTGCTGCAGCTGCATGTGAGCTAGCTACGTCGAGCAGTTGGCCTGCGCGGCGGACCGCAGCGCGATCACCTTCGACGCGAGCATCGCGCCGTCGGACATCCGCGAGGTGTCGAGCACGTACGGTCCGATCGGCGCACCGGCGAGCACGCCATCGGAGCTGTTCGTCGTGTTCGGCTGTCCCTCGGGCATGTACGTCGGGTGCGTTGCGAAGATCTGCTGGGTCAACGCCTGGTCGAAGAACAGCTGCGAGACCAGGTAGTCGGTCGCGCCGACCGTGACGCGGACGTGGATGTGGATCGCGCGGCCCGGATACCAGCCGGGGAAGCAGGTGTCGAAGTCGACCCGGCCGCTCGCGTCCGTGGTCTGGGTGCCGCGAAAGTAGTCGTGGTTGGGAGCATCGACATCGCCGCCACTGCAGAAACCCGGTGACGGCGTGACGCCGGAGTACACGCCGGTCGCCTGCGTGTGCCAGATCTCGACGACCGCACCAGCGACGGGGACGCAGGTCTCGGCGGTGACGATCTTGAGCGCGAGCCGGACGGGGAGGCCGGGATAGCCCTCGCTGACGTCCTGGCGGGCGGGCGTCGTCGCGGTCGTGCACGGGCCGGCTGTCGTCGCGCACATCACGAGGGGGCAGGTGGTGATCGCCTGCGCGAACGGCTCGGGGTAGCAGGCCTTCGCGGTCATCGCGGCGGTGCCGCCCATCGCCCACGCGGCTGCCGCCGGACCGCAGGTGTCACCACCCGGCGAATCGATCGCCGCGTCGCTTTGGGGGGAGGCGTCGACCGGATCGCCCGGCGACTCATCGCTGGAGCACCCGAGGAGCGTGGTTCCGAACGGGACCACGATCGCGCCGAGTCCCAGGGCCTCGAGCACACGCCGTCGAGTGAGCTGCGTCATGCCGGTAGCCTACGGCGGATCGGTTGAGGCACCCGCTTGGACCTACTCACATCGGTGATGCACTACAGTCGCGGCGTGCACCGCGCCTGCGTGTCACTCGGGCTGGTCGCCGCCCTGACCGGGCTGGCAGCCGCGGACGGGATCGCGATCGTCGGGGGCTCCCCGCGCTCGATCGGGCGGGCGGGGACGAACACCGTGGGCGACGACGGTGGTGGTGCGCTGCTCGTCAACCCGGCGGCGATCGCCCGCCGCGAGGGGACGCGGATCCAGCTCGGCCTCGCGATCGAAGATGACTCGATCGTGTGGGATCCGGTCGACCCCGCCGGTCCGATCGCGCGCGATCAGTCCGGACCGAGCCTGCTGCCGCTGGTCGCGGTGGTCGGATCGATCGGGTCGTGGGTGATCGGTGCGGGCGTGATGACCAGCGGGGTCACCGACCGCGCGCTGCGCGATCCGCGCGACGTCCCACGCGCCGAGGACCTCAACGCTGCGTTCGAGTACCGCTACTCCGGGATCGCGGCAGCGATTCGCCGGGACACGCTGACGCTCGGCGTCGCGCGGCGGCTCGGCGACGCGATCGCGGTCGGTGTCTCGGGCGGCGGGTCGCGCGTGCGCGTCAGCGAGACCCGGCGACTGTGGGCAGGGTTCGCGGGGATCAGCGACGTCGGCGATCCCAAGCGCGATGTCGAGCTGGCGATGGCGGGCGAGGATGCGTTCGTCCCGAGCCTGACCGCGGGACTCTTGATCGCACCGATCGAGTCTCCGATGGAGCTCGCCGTCTCGGTCGCATGGACCGCGCGCACCGAGATCGAGGGCGATGTCGGAGCGACCGGGACCTCGGGCGGTCCGATCGTGCGGTTGACCGCGCCGCACGCGTCGCTCGCGTTCAAGCAACCCGTCTCGGTCCGCGCCGGCGCGCGTTACCTCGGCGATCGGTTCGTCCTCGAGCTCGGCGGTGACCTGTGGTTGGCGTCCCACTCGGCGCGTCGCGCGTCGTGGACGCTCGATGGCGTGCGCGTGGTCGATCCCTCGACGGTGGGCGTCGATCTCGTCGGCATGCCATCACGGCTGTCACTGCGGACCCACGGCGCGATCCGGGGTGCACTCGACGTCGAGCTGATCCCGGGCTTTCTGTGGGCGACCGGCGGCTACGCATACACGATCGGCAGCACGACCCAGCGACGGCTATCGCCGACGTTCGGCGACCTCGGCGGCCACACGGTTGCGCTCGGGGTCGAGGGCACCGCGGGCGGCGTCACCTTCACGATCGGCTGGTCACGCACGCTCGCGACCAGGCGCAGCGGCGGCGACGAGCTCAGCCTCGACAATCCATTCGGTGCGGGCGATGCGGCGGTCGCCTCGGGGACCTTCGACGCGACGTTCGATCAGCTCGGCGTGCTTCTCGATCTCCAGCTCGACGCCCCGGACTGAGTCGTTACGTGCGGAGGACCACGATCCGGCCGCTCGGAACGTCTTCCTGGCACCCGCGGAGCTAACCGGCCGGAATCTCGGATGTCACCGCACTGCAAACGGCAAGGGTTTTCAGCTACCCAGGGACGCGAGCACGATCAGCGCCGTGTGGATCACGAGGAACAGCCGGATGTGACGCGTCATGCCCGTGTAACGAGCACGCGGCGTGCCGCTGCAAGTGAGCGGATCTTGGCGCCCCGATCGCGCGACAGTCGTCCCCGGCTACTCGCCGAGTCGCTGGGGCTCTTGCCGCAACCTCGAGGCCTCACCGCCTGTGCGCGCCTGCTCCTGTGGATAGAAGCAGCTCGGCGGCCGTGGCGTGGTGCCGGTCAGGATGCCCTCGACCTGCTCGAGCTCACGCGTCCAGTAACAGAGGTTGTTCGCGAAGAACAGATAACCGAACTGGTAGAAGGTCTGGTTCGCGGTGATTCCGACATGCCGGCTGCCGATCGAGTCGTGCAGATCGCCGTGGCGGCGCGCGACGACGATCCGCGCCTGCGCGATCAGATCCTCCGCCTCACGGAACGCTGCATCTGCGGCGTCGGTGTCGCCAGCGATCTTGGCGAGCGTGGCGTCGTACGTCGCAGCGACGAACTTCGCGCGCAGCCGATCGATCGCAAATCCATCGCGCAGCTCGCGGCTCCATCGGTTCTCCTTGAGCACGAGCTTGCCGAGATCCTGGTCGAGCGCATCGAGCTCGTCGGCATAGCGCCGCATCTCGAACAGCATCTCGATCACCTCGGTTCGCCCGGTGCCGGCGACCAGCTGATCGAAGGTCACGCGATCGGGCTGCGAGATGATGTCGAGCTGACGTCCGATGTCGATCACCGAATCGCGACCGACGAGGTAGCCGGTGAGGCGGCCGAGCAGGACGCGCTGGTGCTGGACCTCCATCATCTGGGAGACCAGGGTCGCAGCCTGCGGGCCGAGATCCGGCGCGAGCTCCTCGGCGATCGCGGTCTCCGGCGTCACGAGGTCGTAGCTCGCGCGTAGCGCGGTGACATCGTTGAGCCAGTAGCCCCACTCCCAGCCGGTCGAGAACAGGTAGTGCTGGTCGAGCGTGCCGCACGGACCCTCCGGGCGCTGCAGCATGTCGAGGTCGAGCAGGCGGCTGTGGACGTAGAGCGGATAGAACTGCGGCACCGAGTTGTCGAACGCGACCCAGTACGCGGTCTCCGGCTGGTACGCGACGCGCTCGCCGGCGCACATCTTGTTCTGCACGAGCAGGCGGTGGTCGACGAAGTTGTCGTGGTGGTACGCGCCGCCGGCGTCCTCGAACAGGTTGTAGAACATCACCGTGTGGACGTCGGTGATGATCCGCGGATCGGCGAACTTCGCGAGGAAGTAATAGATCAGGTTCTCGCCCATGAAGTCGATGCGCTGGTTGTCACCGACGTGAATCAGCGTGTGCATCTCGGCGTTCGGTGCCACCGCCTGCAGCTCGTTGAACGCGGTGTTGACCGAGTCGATGAACTTCTGCGGCTCGGCGTTGAAGAACTCGCCGAACGACAGCGTGTAGACATCGAACGGGAGGTCCTGCGTGATCAGCGGTAGCCGCGCGTGGATCTCGTCGCGCAGCGGGATCATCCCGGTCTTGTCATCGGAGAGGTCGAACGCGTTCTGCAGGTTGCTCTGACCGAACAGCTGGATGTTGAGCCCGATCCGGACGCCGCGCGAATGAGCGTAGGCGAGGAGCTCCTGCGTGAACGCCTTCCACGGCTCGTGGAACTCCGGCTTCATGATGTTGTCGAGCGCGACCCACTGCAGGAAGTTGCCGCGGTTCTTGATCACCCAGTCGATGATCCGGTGCGCATCGGTGGTCGAGCCCTTGCCGGGCTCCCAGAACGCGAAGTAGCCCTCGATCGGGTGCAGCGTGTGGAGCTGGAGGCCGCGGACGCGAATGTCGGGCGTGTGCAGCGTCTCGTCGATCGCACCGACCACGGGCACGCGAGGAACGTAGGGATCGAACGGATGGCGGAACCGAAAGCCCATGCCCTCGAGCGCCGCAGCCACGCCGTACTGCGCTCCCAGGACATCGTGCGCCTGGACGCGGATCGTCTCGCCGCCCGGGTCGAGCGTGAGCTGGAAGCCCTCGAGCGGGATCGCCGGATCATCGACGACGACGATCTGGAACCCGGCGGGATCCTCGTTGCGGACGGAGATTCCCGAGTAGGGCGTCAGCTCTGCCATCTCACGCAGGGCGGGTTGCCACTGCGGATCGCTGACGATGGTGATCTGCCCCTGGAGATTGTCTCCACAGGCGGCGAGGAGCAGGACCGAAACCAGAACGACTGCGGCGCGCACGCGCCGACGGTACGTCAGTTCTTCTTCGGGAGCTGCTTGGATCCGTCCTTCTTGGACGGGGCTGCGGTCTTGTCGTCGCCGATCGCGTCGTCGAGCTCCACGAAGCCGCCATACACTGCGCCGATCGCGCCACCCAGGGTCGGGTACCACGTGAAGACGTTGTAGCCCTCGATCTCCCAGACCGGCTGGATCGCGCGCGTCACCAGCGCGTACAGGCCGATACCGATGCCGACGCCGAACGCCGACTTGATCACGGCGATCCAGGTGGTCGCGTTCTTGTCGCGGACAAGGGTCCAGATCGGCTTCCCGACAAACAGGCCCACGATCGCGCCGATCAGGCCGAACGTCAGCCAGGGATTATCGAACCCCGTCGACTTCGCAAGCGCATGGGCACCGTAGCCAAGCGCTCCACCGATGACCGCGCCCTTGAGGATTCCGACGAGGAGCTTGATCACCCATTCAGTGTGACGAGGAAGCTGGTCATCGGCAAGGCCGGAAGCAGGCGGCCAGAGTCCTTTAGATCGGTGCGGTTGGCGCCGCCGGTATGGCGATCCCACCGAGCAGCGATTCGAGCTTGCCGACCTCGGCCTTGAATGCGTCGATCTCGGACCGCGGCACACCTTTGCCACGCATCGGTGCCAGCTTGGACGGGTCGATGTAGACCCCGTTCTGCTTGACCCCGAAGTGGAGGTGCGGCCCGCTCGACAGGCCGGTCGTCCCGACGTAGCCGATCACGGTCTTGGCGGCGACCCGCTGACCGACCTTCTGGTCGGCAGCGAACTTGGAGAGGTGCATGTAGGCGGTCTCGACCCCGCTCTCGTGGCGGATCATGACGAGGTTGCCGGCGCCGCCCGCGGGGCTGCGATGGACGATCGTGCCCGAGGCGGCGGCCCACACCGGGGTGCCCGTCGGCGCGGCGTAGTCGATGCCGAGATGGGCCCGGGTGGTGTGGAGGACCGGGTGCATCCGCTTGCGATCGAAGCCCGACGAGACGCGCTGGAACTTGAGCGGCGTCTTCAGCAGCGACTTCTCGGCCGACGTGCCGTCGGGGTCATAGTAGGCGTTGTTCCAGGCGAACGTGCGGAACGTCCCCGCCTTGCCCTGGTACTCGGCCGCGAGGATCTTGCGGTAGCGCAAGAACTCGGTGTCCTTGAACTCCTTCTCGACGACGACCCGGAACGTGTCGCCCTCGTGCTGGTCGTTGTAGAAGTCGAGGTCGTAGGCGAACACGTCGACGAAGAAATCGACCAGCGCGGCCGTCTCGCCGGCCGCCTTCAGCGAGGCGTAGAGCGACGAATCGATCCGACCCCCGAGGGTCCTGGTCTCGATCCGGGTCTGCGAGGTGTCCGTCTTGGCGACCAGCTCGCCGCTCGGTGCGCGCTCGGTGCGGACGGTCTGGACCTTGCTGACGACCAGCTCGAACAGCTTCACCCGACCATCGGGGCCACGTTCGATCCGGTAGCTCTGGCCGACGCGGATCGACTTGAAATCGAGGACGCCGGCCAGCGAGCGGATCACCTCGTCGGTCTCGCCGGCCGAGAGCCCGCTCTTCTTGAGGAGCCGGCCGAGGGTGTCGGACTTGCCGACCTTGCCGTCGATCGTGCCGGGTGGACCCACCGGGGCGGGCGCCAGCGCGGACGAGCCGGCGCCGGGCGCTCCAGACCCGCCGGGACCGGCCTCGGCGTCGAGCGGCTGCGACGGGATCGCGGCGGCGGGCGCCCTGGACGAAGCGGCTTCGGCTTCGCGCTTGATCGCGCCGACCGAGGTCTTCTTGTCCCAGACGAAGACGTACAGGTTCACGACGACGAGCGCGCCGAGGACGAGCGCGACCCAGCCTCCGCCACGACGGGCGGGACGGCCTGCACCCATGGCTGCCAGGGGCGGGTAGGCCGTTGACCTTTTCTTGCGCGCGGTCTTCCGTCTCATCAGGATGGCCGAAGGAGGCCAGCAATATCACGGGCCTTCTCGAGGACCAAGCAAATGGCGAGCAGCCCCCAAGTCGATCTGCCCCCCCGCCAGCAGCTGGAACTTTTCTCCGACTCGGGGCAAGGTGCCCGCGCGGAGCGATTCACTCCGGACCGAGACATGGCCAAGAAGACGTCCAAGCCGAGCAGCGGCGACAAGCCTGCAAAGAAACGTGGCGGCGGTGGTGGCGGTGGTGTGCCCGATGCACCCGGCGGCGCTGGCGGTG
The DNA here is from genome assembly GCA_028287135.1 of Myxococcales bacterium. GTDB lineage: Bacteria > Myxococcota_A > Polyangia > Haliangiales > Haliangiaceae > JABFXX01. The sequence continues at coordinate 63,871 of JAQBQE010000027.1, read as the reverse complement.
CAACTCCCGGTGATCACGATGCCTCGCTCGAAGCAGAGGCACGTCGCCGTTATCTCAACTACGCGCTGAGCGTCATCACGTCGCGCGCCTTGCCCGACGTCCGCGACGGTCTCAAGCCGGTGCAGCGCCGCATCCTGTACGCGATGTTGCACGACAATTACCTGCGGCCCGACGCCAAGCATCGGAAGAGCGCGACCGTGGTCGGTAGCGTGCTCGGCCGCTATCACCCGCACGGCGACTCGTCGGTCTACGACGCGATGGTCCGCATGGCCCAGGACTGGGCGCTGCGCGTCCCGCTGGTCGATGGATCGGGCAACTGGGGCTCGCTCGATGGCGACGAGGCTGCCGCCTACCGGTACACCGAGTGCCGGCTCGCGCCGCCGGCGATGGAGCTCCTGCGCGAGCTCGACTTCGACACCGTCGACATGCGGGCGAACTATGACGGCACCGCCGAGGAGCCGTCGGTGCTCCCCGCGCGGTACCCGAACCTCCTGGTCAACGGCTCGACGGGCATCGCCGTCGGCATGGCGACCAACATCCCGCCGCACAACCTGCGCGAGATCACGAACGCGCTGATCGCGCTCGCCGAGGATCGGGACATCAAGCACGTCAGCTTGATGAGCCACATCCAGGGGCCCGATTTCCCGACGGGCGGCCAGCTGCTCAACAGCAAGGTCGAGCTGCGCCAGATCTACGAGGCGGGGCAGGGCACGCTGCGCGTTCGCGGCGAGTACAAGCTCGAAGAGAAGAAGAAGGGCGGGACGGATATCGTCATCACCTCGATCCCGTACGCGCTGACCAAGGCGGCGGTCGTCGAGAAGATCGCCGAGGTGATCATCGGCCGCAAGCTGCCGTACCTGCTCGACATCCGCGACGAGTCGACGACCGACGTGCGGATCGTCCTCGAGATCAAGAAGGACGCCGACCCCGAGCTGGTGATGGCGTACCTGTACAAGCAGACGCCGCTGCAGGCGAACTTCCACGTCAACATGACGTGCCTGGTGCCGCCCGAGTTCCTCGACGGTGGCGCTGCGGCGGGCTCGCCGCCGCAGCCCAAGCGGATGGGCATCAAGGAGATGCTCGAGCACTTCCTCGACTTCCGGCTGATCGTCACGCAGCGCCGGTTCGAGTACCAGCTCAAGCAGCTCGAGGCGCGGATCCACCTGCTCGAAGGATTCGTCACGATCTTCGACGCGCTCGACGAGGTGATCAAGATCATCCGCGCGTCCGAGGGCAAGGAAGATGCTGCCGGCAAGCTGATCAAGCGGTTCAAGCTCGACGAGATCCAGACCGATGCGATCCTCGAGCTCAAGCTGTACCGGCTCGCGAAGCTCGAGATCAACGTGATCCGCGAGGAGCTCGCCGCGAAGGAAGCCGAGGCCAAGAAGATCCGGACCATCCTCAAGAGCGAGGACAAGCTGTGGACGGTGGTCAAGGACGAGCTCAAGGCCGTGGCCGAGCAGCTCGGCACGCCGCGGCGCACCAAGACCGGCGGCGCGAACGAGGAGATCACGTTCGACGCTGATGCGTTCATCGTCGACGAGGATGCGAACGTCGTCGTCACCAACGATGGCTGGATCAAGCGCGTCCGCGAGCTCAAGGACCCGTCGGCGACGCGGACCCGCGAGGGTGATGCGGTCGCGTGGGTGCTGCCGGGCTCCACGAGACACCCCATCATCTTCTTCACCAACCGCGGATCGGCGTACGTCATCAAGATGAATGACATCACGCCGACCACGGGGTACGGGGATCCGGCGCAGAAGTACTTCAAGTTCGCGGACGGCGAGAAGATCGTCTCGGCGATGACGCTCGATCCGCGCGCGATGGTGCCGGTGACGATGCTCGCGGTGACGAAGCGCGGCTATGGCCTGCGGTTCGCCAGCGCGGCGCACCAGGAGGTCACGACGAAGGCCGGTCGTCGCTATGCGAAGCCGCAAGAGGGTGATGACGTGCTCGGCGTGGTCGCGTGCAACGACGGCGACACGGTCGTCACGGCGACGCGCAACGGCTACGTCCTTCACTGCAAGGCCGACGAGATCGCGAAGCTCGAGAACCCGGGCCGCGGCGTCACGGTGATCAAGACCGCCGACGACGACGCGGTGATCGGCTTCATCGCCGGTCGCAAGGCCGACGTGCTGACGATCGAGACCGAGAAGAGCGGGAAGAAGTTCGCGCTGTCGGCGGACCCGAAGCAGGTCAAGGGACGCGGCGGCAAGGGCCATCAGGTGATGAAGCGCGTGACGTTCACGGTCGTTCCGACGCCCGTCACGATCCAGCCGCTCGCAAACGCCGAGGGCGGACAGGGAGTGAACTAGATGGCGACCAAGTACACCGGTGAGGACATCCAGGTCCTCGAGGGTCTCGACCCCGTCCGCAAGCGGCCGGGTATGTACATCGGCGGTACCGGCAAGGACGGCTATCACCACCTGCTGTGGGAGGTCGTCGACAACTCGATCGACGAGGTGATCAACAAGCACGCCTCGCGCGTCGAGGTCACCTTGCACAAGGACGGCAAGAGCGCGACGGTCGAGGACAACGGCCGCGGCATTCCCGTCGACACGATGGCGAAGTTCAAGAAGAGCGCCCTCGAGGTGATCTTCACGACGCTGCACTCGGGCGGCAAGTTCGAGCGCGGCAAGAGCTATCAGGTCTCCGGTGGTCTGCACGGCGTCGGCGCGGCCGTCGTCAACGCGCTGTCCGACAAGATGACGGTGACCGTCAAGCGGGACGGCGAGCGCTACGAGATGGAGTTCGCGCGCGGCCTCGCGCAGGGCAAGCTCAAGAAGCTCGGCGGCGCGCGCGGTACCGGCACGACGATCACGTTCCATCCCGACGACGAGGTGTTCGGCGGCAAGCTCAAGTTCGATCCCGAGCTGATCGCGGAGCGGCTCGAGTCCAAGAGCTACCTCCACGGTGGCCTCGAGATCGTGCTGACCGACGAGACCAAGTCGCCTCCGAAGACGGAGACGTTCGTCCATCCGCAGGGCATCGCGGAGTACCTGCCCAAGCTCGTCTCCGACCGCAAGAAGGAGCCGGTGCCGCCGGGCGGCGCCGTGTTCTATCTCGAGAAGCGCGACGATGACGCACAGCTCGGCATCGAGCTCGCGCTGCAGTGGACCGAGTCGCCGGACGATCTGATCAAGACGTACGTCAACAGTGTGCCGACGCCCGACGGCGGAACGCACGACGCGGGTCTGCGCAGTGCGATCGTCAAGGCGGTCCGTAACTACATCGGAACGCACAAGCTCGACCCCAAGGGCGTGACGCTGACCGCCGAGGACATCCGCGAGGGTGTCGTCGCGGTGCTGTCGACGTACGTCCACGATCCGCAGTTCCAGAGCCAGACCAAGAACCGGCTGAACAACCCCGAGGTCGCGGCGCAGGTCGAGGGTCTCGTGAGGCCGGCGCTCGAGAACTATCTCAACCAGAACCCGAACTGGGCGCAGGCGGTGATCGCGCGGTCGATCATCTCGGCGCGCGCTCGCGAGGCATCACGCGCCGCACAGCAGGTCTCGCGCAAGACGGCGGTCTCGCACCGCCTCAACCTGCCGGGCAAGCTCGCGGACTGCAGCTCGACCAACCCGAACGAGAGCGAGCTGTTCCTCGTCGAGGGTGACTCGGCAGGTGGCTCGGCCAAGCAGGGTCGCGACCGCAAGACCCAGGCGATCCTTCCGCTCCGCGGCAAGGTGCTCAACGCCGAGCAGGCGAACAACCAGAAGGTGCTCGCGAACAAGGAGCTCCAGGACATCGTCTCGGCCCTTGGCTGCGGGATGGGCGAGGATCTCGACCTCGCGAAGCTGCGCTACGACAAGATCTTCCTGCTGATGGATGCCGACGCTGACGGCCATCACATCGCGACGCTGCTGCTGACGTTCTTCTACCGCCACATGCGGAAGCTGATCGACGCGGGTCACGTCTACCTCGCGCAGCCGCCGCTCTACCGGATCGACCTTGGCAAGCAGACGTACTGGGCGCTCGATGAGGAGCACCGCGACCGGCTGATCAAGGAGCACGGCAAGAGCAACTCGAAGCCGAGCATCACGCGGTTCAAGGGTCTCGGTGAGATGAACCCCGATACCCTGAAGATGACGACGCTCGACCCGAAGACGCGGCTCGCGCTGCGGGTGACGGTCAAGGCGAGCGAGCAGCTGCTGACCGATCGCACGATCTCCGAGCTGATGGGCAAGGACGTCGCGGCGCGGTTCAAGATGATCACCGAGAACGCCGCGGAAATCGGCGATCTCGACGTCTGATGGCGATTGACCTGATCGAAGAGCTCGAGAAGCTCGTTGACGAGCTCTCGGCTGCGGCGATCGACTACGCGCTGTGCGGCGGATTGGCCGTCGGTGTCCACGGTCTCCCACGCGCAACGAAGGACATTGATCTGCTCGTGATGAGGGAGGATGTTCCTCGCGTACTCGAGGTCGCGAAGCGGCTCGGATTCGATGTTCCTTCGCGCCGCATGATCTTCCGCGCCGGCAAACCGGACCAGCATGAGATGCAGCGGGTCTCCAAGCTCGAATCCGGCACAGACCTGCTGGTATCCTTGGACCTTCTCATCGTGGGACCGGTGCACCAGGCGGTGTGGGACACCCGGACCGAGGTCCCTTGGCGCGAGGCTACGTTGTGGGTGGTGTCCCGCGAGGGGCTTGCTACGATGAAGAGGTTCGCCGGTCGACCACAGGATCTGGCGGATATCTCGAGACTCGAAGGTCACGATGACGATGAAGACCAGAGCTGAGTCCGTCGACATGTCTCGCGCCGCGATCACGGCGCGGCTCGAGGATGTTCGCCAGCTCTACAAGCTCTGCATGTCGCTTGTGGAAGCTGGACGCGCGGCGGGATTGAACGGCGGGGTCGGTCGCGGGCCGGCAACGCAGTCGACCGTAGCGGCGGGGCCGTCGAGCGCCACCGAGAGCTCCAAGGCTCGCTGAACCGTTCGTGGGAGACTGAACCGGAGATGTCGAAGGGGCGTCGGATCGCCGGCTGGATCGTCGGGGCGTTCGCCCTGTGGATCGTCGTGCTCGCGATCGTCGGCTCGCTGTATGGCGGGCGTGCGGGTGCACGGGTCGCGACGAGGCTGGCGGACAAGCTCGATGCGCAGGTCACGATCGACAGCACGAACCTCGCGCTGGTCCGCGGCGACCTCCAGATGTCGGGGTTCAAGATCCGCAAGGACCACCTCGGCAAGCTCGAGATCGATATCGGCGAGATCGATTGCGACCTGCGGCCGCTCGGCCTGCTGCTGTTCGATCGCACGTGCACCGACCTCGTGATCGACAAGGTCCGGTTCTCGGCGACGAGTGTCTCCGTCTTTCAGTTCAACAAGTCGAAGCGTACGCCGACGCGCGCCGCGCATGTCGTGATCCGCGATGCGATGCTGACGTTCTCGCCGAGCGCGTTCCTGCCCGAGCTCGGCAAGATCGAGATCAAAGTCGACTACGTCGAGGCAGGCGAGACCACGTTCAAGACGCCGATGTCGTGGATGTTCTCGATGAAGGAGATGCGGGCGACGCTCGATCTGCCGGCGAGCATCGTGATCAAGCTGCACTACAAGGACGGCATGCTGACCGCGAGCGGTGGGATCTTCGGATCTTCGCCCGTGACGCTTCCGATCTCGATCCCGGTCGCCGACAGCGCCGATGATTCGAAGGCCGAGGTCGCGAAGATCGTGGCGTTCGCGCGCGACCTCGCGAAGAAGCTCGTCGCCCAGCGCGCCGAGGACTGGCTGAAGTCGAAGCTGCCGTTCTAGGTCGCAGGGATCGCGACGTCGATCGGGACCGCTTCGATCTCGCAGACCTCGTCGGTGCACACGCTGAGCTTGAGCTGACCGACCAGGTTGGCGGAGCCAGCCGCCTTCGCGCGGAACGGTACGGTCAGCGAACCGAGCGTCTTGTCGGTCGGGTCGGCGGCGAACGTGCCGGTGCCCTCAATGGTGACCGTCGCCTTCGGGTCGACGACGAACTTGGTCGGGTACTCGGCGTTGACCTTGTAGCCGCCGATCGCGTGGATCGCGACCCGCGCCTCGCAGCGGGCGGTCGCGGTGCACGGCGGTGCGGTGAGCTCGATCCGGTAGAGCTTCGTCGATGCGACGGTCCGCACGGTGGCCCTGGGTGCCGACGGAATCGGGGGCGCGGTGATGCCGGCCGGAGTCGGCTCGCGCTCGCAAGCTGCGGTCAGCGCGACGACAAGGACGAGGAGACGCTCACGACCCATACTTCACGCTGCAGCCGTACGCCTTGCTCGTCGGCGTCTTGACCGGCGTGCCGGCGACGACCGCCTCGACGGCGGCATCGACGTAGTTGACGACGTCGCCGCTGGTCGGCGACTTGCGCTCGGCATCGGGCGAGTTGTCGATCGCGCCCGCGTAGACGAGCATGCCCTTCTTGTCGATCACGAACATGTGCGGCGTGTTGGTCGCGCCGTAGGCCTTGCCGACCGCGCCGTGGAGGTCGCGCAGGATCGGGTGCGCCATCGCGAACGTCTTTGCCGCCTCGGCGTTCTCGGAGGCCTCGTGGCCCTGCTTGCCGGCGGCGTTGCTGTTGATCGCGAGCCACACCACGCCCTTGGCCGCGTGCTTCTTCGCGGTGTCGACGAGCGAGCCGACGGTGTGGGACTTCTTGACGTACGGGCAGCCGGGGTTGAACCACTCGAGCACGACGATCTTGCCCTTGAAGGACGCGAGCTCCACCGTCTTGCCGGCGAGGTCGGTGAGCGTGAAGGCCGGTGCCGGCTTTCCGACGACTGCCTTGATCGCCGATGCCGGGACCGGGGCTGCTGTCTTGGACGCAGGCGCAGCCTTGGCCGGCGCCTTGTCGGCCGCAGGCGCCGGGTCGACCCGTGGCGGCTCGGCGAGAGCCGTGGCGATGCGGACGCAGGAGAGGGCGAGGGCGACCGAGAGCGAGCGAAGCGTCATGGGTGCATTCGAGCACGCCAGCGGCCCGCTGGCAGCTAGCCCCGGTACGTGTCGTCCTGCTCGATTTTCGAGAGCACCCAGTCGAACTCGCCGGCCGTGACGTGCGCGTTGCAGTGCTCGCACTCACCTGCCATCGTGATCTTCAGCGGCGCGCCGCAGTTGCTGCACGTCGGCTTGGGGTTCGGTGCACCCTTGCGCGAACGCGAGCGGATCAGCGTCCAGTACTCGGTGTACTTGCGGACCGCGGACTTCGAGCCACGCACGATCCGCCCGGTCTCGGGACGCATCACGTAGTCCTTGCCCTGCGCCCACAGCCGGATCGTGATCGCGTCGTACCAGCGATCGCGCACGACCTTGGCGACGATCGTGTGCGTGATGCCCATGTCGACGAGCTGGTTGCGCAGGCCCTGCTTCTTGAAGCTGTCGATCCAGTACTGGAGGTAGTCGTAGAGGCCGTCGGAGACCAGGCCCTGCGCGGGTCGCAGCTCGTTGCTCGACCACGCCGTGTTGAGCTGCTTGTAGATCAGGTTCAGCCGCGCCATCAGGTTCTGCTCGGTCAGCGCCGGATCGTCGGTCTCGAGCGACTGCCACTGCTCGTCGACATCGGGTGCGCGATAGGTCTGCAGATCGGTCCCGCGCTCGGGGACGTCCTCGGTCACGGTCGGTGGTCGCTCGTCGGAGGACGCGAGCGCGATCTCCTCGACGACCCAGTCGAACCGACCGTTGTCGACGACCTCGCCGCACGACGCGCAGACCTGGGTTCCGCTCGCGCTTGCCTGCCAGGGCGCGCCGCAGTTCGGGCACGGGAACCCGCGGGTCGCGGCGGGCGGCTTCGACGTGCGCGTCGCATCCCGCCCGAAGACCCAGCTCTCGACGGTGTAGTACGTCGCTGTCTTTGTCGTGACGTTGGCCTCGTACTCGATGGCGATCCGCACGCGATCAGCCTGGAGGTCGACCCTGAAGGTGCGCATCGCGCCGACCACGACGGACTCGACCGGCTGGCCCGGCGTGCGGATGTGAAGGTTCTCGCGCGCAGCGGCCGAGACGTACGGCGCGACGGCGGCGAGCGTGTCGTAGGTATGACGGGCGCGGTGCGCCGTCGAGAACAGCCGGAACGCAAAGTCCTCGAACAGCACCTGCGAGAAGTCGGGATCGATCGTGCGCAGCGGGTCGAGGCTCGCAGCGCGCTTGAGCGTGACCGGCGGACCGCTGTCCCAGTCCTTGTTCTGCTTCTGCTTGTACGCGCTGTAGGCGACGTAGCCGATCACGATGCCGAGCAGCGGCAGACCGACCTGCGGGTAGTAGATGATGATCCGGATCAGCCAGTACACGAGCTCGAAGATCACGGCCGCACCGCCATCGCCGCCCCCGCCGCCACCGCCGTGGCCCCCGCCGCCCGAGTAGCTCTCGCCACCGCCGGGACGCGCGATCGCAAGCCCCGCGCCGAGGGCGAGCAGGCCGAGTGCGATCAGCGTGATCCGCGCGCGGCGATTCACGGGCGCCGACTCCGGCTGGTCGCGAGATCGCTATCGATCGCGTCGGGCAGCTCGTTGAGATCGCCGGTGCGCCGGGGCATCGCGAGCGCGAGCTTCGGGGCGAGCTTGGCGAGCTCTCGCGCGACGGCGGCGCCACCGTGCGAGACCGCAGCGGTCAGCACGCGCTCCGCGTCACGCAGCGCATCGGCTGTGACCGCGCGCTCGAGCGAGGAATCCGCGACCAGCGCGACCTGCTGTTCGAGCCACGAGATGTAGACCAGCACGCCGCTGCGATCGACCGTGTTGTGAACGCCGCGATCCACGAATGCGGCCCGCGCGGCGTGCTCGACATGGCGGCGCCGCACGCGCGCAGGGGTCAGCACGCGCTTGACCTGCGGAAGCAGCTCGACCAGCGCGCCCGCGATCGCACCGACGACGAACGGATCGATCAGGATCGCGGTCAGGCTGAATGGATAGGTGGCGAACAGCATCGCGGCCAGGCCGGCAAACGCCACCGCGACTCCGACGATCAGGTTCGCGTGGAGATAGCCCGCGGACCGCCGGCGGACCGCGACGACGATCTCCACGGCGGACGTACTCTCGACCGCCTCGATCGTCTGCTTGAACGCGGCACGTGCCTCGTCATCCAGAAACCGGGCGGCCACGGGGTGGATATACTACGGCCCGGCGGCTTGCGGCGGAACGGACGGGAGCCGATCCGCTGCGAGCACGCTGCGCGAGAACGCCCTGGCGCCGGCGGATCTGACTGGTATCGTCGTCTCCGTGCGCGCTCAGCTCCTCTTGATCGCGCTCTCCGTGGGGTGCGCGTCGCGTCCAGCGCCGGCCCCCGTCGTCGAGCCTGAACAACCGGGTCCGGTCGCCGTTGTCCCCGCGCACGAGGCTGCACCGGCGGTGGATGCACGTGTCGGCGCCGTCCCGGCCGTCGATGCGAAGGACGCGAGCGGCTGGACCGCACTGCAGCACGCGGCGATGGCAGGAGACCTGGCGCAGATCTCGTCGTTGCTCGCGCAGGGCGCTTCACTCGAGGCGAGCTCGCCAAAGGTCTACGACGGGGCGACCGCGTTCGCGATCGCGCTCCAGTTCTCGCAAGCTGCGGCGGCGAAGCTCCTCCTCGATCGCGGCGCGAGCGTGGCCGGAGCGATCGGCACCGTCGCACTCGTCCTCGCTGCGCGCGATGATGACGACGCGATGCTCGACGCACTGCTCGCGCGTGGCGTCCCGGTCAAGGGCACACGTGCGGTGACCGCGGCTGCGAAGTACGGCCGCGTGTCCGCGCTGAAGCGCCTGATCAAGGTGGGCGCTGCGGTCGATACGGCTGATGCAGGCGATCATGACTTCACGCCGCTGATGGTGGCGTGCATGGAGAACCAGCTCGAGGCGGCGCGCGTCCTGCTCGCAGCGGGTGCGCGGGTCAACGCTCGTGATGACGACGGCTCGACGGTGCTGCACTGGGCGGTGTTCGGGGCGCGTCCCGTCGAGATCCATCTCTACATGGAGATGGGTGAGCCCCATGACACGGTCTGGGAGCCGCGCCCGACGGCGCCGGTCGTCGAGCTCCTGATCCAGCGCGGTGCGGACATCAACGCCACCGACAAGAGCCTGAACACGCCGCTGCACCAGGCCGCCATGATGGACGCGCGCGTCGCCGCCGAGCTCCTCGTCGCCGCGGGGGCTGATCGCAACGCTCGCAATCGCGACGGGAAGATCGCTCTCGAGCTCGCGACTGACCGGCACAACTCGGTGGAGCAGGTCCTCCGTCCTCGCAGTGTGCTGCCTCGCCCCTAGCCGTTCTGCTCGTCGGCCGAGCGATAGCGGAGTGGCACGCGTGCGAGCCGCGCGGCGCTTCGACGGTCGACCTTGCCCGACGGCAGCAGCGGTAGTGCGCGGGTGATCGCGAGCTCGCGCGGACGCGCGTGCGGAGGCAGCGCATCGGCCCACCCGGCCAGTGCAGCCGGCTGATCGAGCGGCGCATCGTCGCCGACGACGACCGCCGCGCCCACGATCTGTCCCCACCGCGGATCCGGCACACCGAACACGCACGCGGCGCGAATGCCGGGCGTGGCGGCGAGCACGGCCTCGACGACGGAGGGATGGACCTTCTCACCACCGCTGACGATCACGTCATCTGCGCGGCCCACGATGTGGAGGACGCCATCGTCGACGAAGCCGAGATCGGCGGTCGTCAGCTCGGGCGCGATCGAGGTGCCATCGAGGTACGCGGTCGCGAGCATCGGACCGCGGATCCGGATCAGCTCGGGTTGCGCGCGGGTCCCCGCGATCACGGTCACGCCGGTGAGAGTCGCGAGCGGCGCATCGGGATCACCCGCATGAGACAGCGGCGCGGTGGCGATCTGACCGAACGTCTCGGTCAACCCGTAGCTCGTCAGGAATGGCACACCCCGGGCGTGGGCGTCGGCGAGCAAGGACCGTGATGCGGCAGCACCGCCGAGCAGGACGGCGCGCAACCGGGACGGCGGATGCCACGCTGGATCCTCGAGCAACGCGGCGAGCTGCGTCGGAACCAGCGAGGCGAGCGTGCAGTCCTCGAGGAGCGCCGCGGCACGTGCTCGATCGAAGTCGCCGTCGAGCAGGGCGATCGGCTTGCCCGCGATCCACGAGCGGACCACCACGGCGAGCCCCCCCGCGTGGGCGGTGGGTAACGCGAGCAGCCAGCGATCGTCGTCGTGCCAGCCGAGCTGCGCGGCGCTCGCCGATGCAGCCGCCTCGAGCGCCCCTCGCGACAGCACGACGCCGCGTGCCGGACCGGTCGAGCCCGACGTGAACAGGATCATCGCCGCGTCGGACGGTAGCGTGGCTGCCTCGACGAGCGCTCGCTGCCGCGCGAGCTCTGCCTCGGGCAACCGTGCGTGCAGCAGCGCGATCGGTTCGCGGCGCTCCAGCGCGAGATGAATCGCAGCGATCGTGGCCGGCGTGGGCGTGGCGACGACGACACGCGCGCCGGCCGGATCGGTCACGGCGCGATCACCTGATCGAGATCGCAGCCGAGCGCGAGACCGGGCGCAGCGACGCGGCGGATCGTGGATGCGCCGAGCTGCGCGACCGTCGGCGACCATCCAATCAGTGCGGGATGAGGCGCGAGGCCGGCGGAACAGGAGCCGCCGAGAGCGAGGGCGAGCTCGGCACACGCCGCGGTCCCGATCGGTCCCTCGAGCGCATGGGTGATCACAGCATCCTTGCCCGCAGCCCGCGCACGCGCCGCGAGCGCGAGGCAGGCAGCCAGTCCGCCAAGCAGCGTCGGCTTGAGCACCAGGGCGGCGAGGCCGGGCGTGGCGAGCGCGGCCTCGATCGCCGCATCGGGCAGCAGCGCGAGGCTCTCGTCGAGCGCGATCGGGCAAGGCAGTGGGTCGACGAGCAGCTCGTGCGCATCGTGGCAGGGCTCCTCGACGAAGTCGATCGGCAGATCGGCGAGCGCGTGGAGCAGCGGCCGGGTCAGGGCGCGCTGCCAGGTGCGATTGGCGTCGAGGCGGAGCAGTGCCTCCGGCGCTGCACGGTGGATCTCGATCACGCGGTCGAGGTCTCCCGTCGGGCCGACCTTGATCTTGAGGACCTGCGCACCCGCAGCGATCGCGCGAACCGCCTGCTCGACATCGTCGATGACGACTGCGCATGACAGCGCGGGCGAAGGCGGTGCGATCGTCGTCGAGGACCGCGCTGCGCTGACCGCGCCGCCCCACGCGGACTGGAGGACCGTACCGCGGGCGCTCCGCCGCCGGTTTTCTCGCGCGCTGCCCGGGCTCGCAGCCGCGTCGTGCTCGCGGGCGACCGCGGCGTCGATCTCGCTCGCGAACGCAGCGGCGAGGAGGTCGCCGAGTGGGCGGCGGATCTCCTCGGCAACCGCGGTGAGCAGCGCAGTCTCGATCGCGAACCGCGCGGCCGGCGCGGTCGTCACCGAGCGCGTGACGGACGTGATCGCCGCGATCAGCTCGCGCGCGGCGGTGGCGTCCTCGTGTGCGGGGCGAGCCGGCGTTTTGATCGTGAACGGGACCCGCGCCGTCAGCGCGTCGATCGCCGCGGCGGCGTCGTCGAGGGAATCGCTCGAGGTGCCGGGCAGCGGGGCCGCCTCGCCCAGCCCGATCGCGCCGGTCGCCGTGCGGACCTCGACGAGGATCGCGGCACGATCGTCGCGACCGCGTGCGGACCCCTCGCCCGTGATCGGCCAGCGCACGAGCCGCGAGCGGACGCGGACAATCTCCATCCGGCTACCCTAGCGCGAGCCCGGTCGCGAACAGCGCGCCGTGGATCATCAGTAGCTGCGCGGTCGCCGCGAGCAGGCGATTGTGCTCGGGACCATCGACCGCGGCCAGGAGCGCGCGCAGGCGGGTCAGCGCGAGCGGCACCGTGAGGACGGGGAGCGCTGCCCAGCCCCTGCCCGCGATCGCGAGACCGATCGGCACGGCATAGGCGACGAGCAACAGGACGGCATACTCGACGATCGCCGCGCGGCGACCGAACCGGACCGCGAGCGTGCGCTTGCCCGCACGAGCGTCGCCGACGCGGTCGCGCACGTTGTTGACCACGATGATCGCGGTCGCCAGCGTGCCGACCGGGATCGCGGCCCACACCGCGAGGCACGGCACGGTGCCGAGCTGGACGAACGCCGTGCCGCACACCGCGACAAAGCCGAAGAACGCGAGGACGAACACGTCGCCGAGCCCGTGATAGCCGAGGGGCCATGGGCCACCGGTGTACGCGATGCCGGCGGCGATCGAGGCGAGCCCGATCGCGACGATCGGCCAGCCTGCGACGGAGACGAGATAGAGGCCGAACGCGGCCGCGATCGCGAACGCGATGATCATCGCGCGCTTCATCGCAGCGCCGGTGATCAGGCCTGCGCTGACGGCGCGCAGCGGGCCGATTCGCTCCGGGGTGTCGGCGCCCTTTTCGGCATCGAACACGTCATTCGCGAAATTGGTGCCGATCTGGATCGCGATCGATCCTGCGAGCGCCGCGAGGGCAGGGCACCACGCGACGCGACCGACCGCCGCGACCACCGCGGTGCCGACCGCGACCGGAACGACGGCAGCGGGCAGCGTGCGCAGCCGGGCCGCCGCGATCCAGGTCGCGAGCTTCGACATCGGCTCCGCCTCTGTGGTCATGGGTAGCGCTTGAACTTCGTGAAGTCGGGCTCGCGCTTCTCGAGATACGCTTCCTTGCCTTCACGGCCCTCGTCGGTCGTGTAGTACATGAGCGTCGCCGAGCCGGCGAACGCCATCATGCCGGCCTGGCCGTCGCAGTCCGCGTTCATCGCCATCTTGAGGAAGCGGAGCGCGGTCGGCGAATGCTGCAGCATCTCGCGGCACCACTGGATCGTCGTGGTCTCGAGCTCGGCGAGCGGGACGACGGTGTTGACGAGGCCCATGTCGAGCGCCTCCTTCGCGTCGTACTCGCGGCAGAGAAACCAGATCTCGCGCGCCTTCTTCTGGCCGACGATCCGCGTCAGGTACGAGCTGCCGAAGCCAGCGTCGAAGCTGCCGACGCGCGGGCCGGTCTGGCCGAACCGTGCGTTGTCGGCGGCGATCGTCAGATCGCACACGAGGTGGAGGATGTGACCACCGCCGACCGCGTAGCCGGCGACCATCGCGACGACCGGCTTCGGCAGGTAGCGGATCCGCATCTGCAGATCGAGGACGTTGAGCCGGGGGACGCCGTCCGTGCCGACGTACCCACCCTCGCCGCGGACGCGCTGATCGCCACCCGAGCAGAAGGCTGCGTCACCGGCGCCGGTCAGGATCACGGCGCCGATCTTCTCGTCGTCGCGCGCCACATCCATCGCGCGGATCATCTCGGCGACGGTGCGTGGGCGGAACGCGTTGCGGACCTCGGGCCGGTTGATCGTGATCTTCGCGATCCCGTCCGCGGAGGTCTCGTACAGGATGTCCTCGTAACCTTCGTGACGCGTCCACGTCGGCTTGGCCGCGGACGTCTTCTTGGCGTGCTTGCTGGGCTTACTCATGGGTTCCTCCTGCGCTGCGAACATCGGTCGAGCGTGGCGCGGCGTACAGCTCGAGTGCGGTGCGCCGAACATCGTGTGCACCGGAGACGGAGACCGGGGCGTGGATCACGGTCACGCCGGGCGTGGCGAGCGCTCGCGTGACGGCGCTGCCGACCGCTGCGGGGGATGCCGCAGTGAGGGCATTGGCCCCGAGCGCGAGAGCGACGGCCGATGGATCGATCTCGGGCGCCGTCACGAAGTGCCGCTCGAACGCGGCGCCGAGGCTGGCGCGCGCGACGGGCAGGCCCGCGAAGATCTGGCCACCGCAGTTGTCGACCACGAGGATCGCGAGCGGCGCCGAGGCGCAACGCGCCGCGAGGAGACCACCGAGGTCGTGTGCGAAGCTGACGTCGCCGAGGACGAGCAGCACCGGCTGGCCGGCGCGCGTCGCACCCGCGGCGGAGGCGATCAAGCCATCGATGCCAGCGGCGCCACGCTGCGTGAGGATCGTGCGCGCGACCCCGGCGGAGCACACGTGATCGATCGTGCGGATCGGCAGGCTGTTGCCGATCTGGATCGCCGCGCCTTCGGGCACCGCGTCGATCGCGGCTGCGATCGCGGATGCCTCGTTGCGCGGATGCTGGGCGAGCGCACGCTCGAGAGCGATCCGCGCGCGGGTGTCGAGGTCGCGCCAGGTGTCGAGCCACGCGGTCGCGCGGATCCGCTGGGACGACTGGCGATCGGTCGGCTGGTCACGGACCGCGAGCGGCGCACCTGTCGATGGATCGCCGAGGCCCGGGATCGTGTTCTCGCGATCGCCGAACGTGGGCGGGCGGGTGGTGCGCGGCACGTCGCCGAGCGTGCGAACCACCCTGGCGAGCGCATCACCGACATCGCCGAGGATCACCTGGTGGGCGGCGGAGTCGGGATCCGACCACGTGGGTCCGGCGAGCACCCAGCGGCGCACCGCGGACCTCGGTACGGTGGCGAGGGCAGCCAGCCACGCTGGCCAGCTCGCAGCCACCGGATCGGCGCCGAGCTGGATCACGACGCGCGGCATCGGTCGCTGCGCCACCGGGATCAGATCTGCGTGGTCGACGAGCACGACCCGCGCCGGGCGCGGGCCGAACCGCAGCTGGCTACCCGCCTCGGCGATCACCGGATAGCCCGTGCGCGCTGCCAGCGCGAACACCGCATCGCGATCGCGCGCGAACGATGCGGGCATCGCTCCGACCACGATCACGCCATCGGGCTCGGCGGCGATCGCGGCGGCCAGCCCGTCGAGCACGCCGGGATCCGCGGCGAGCCGCGGCGGCGCGATCGTCACCGGACCGCAGAGCTCGGCGGCGGCCCGCGCGAAGGCGCGCTCCTCGTCGGTCGAGGGCTGCGCCGGCTCGAGCGGCTTGCGGAGCGGAACCTCGATGTGCACGGGGCCCGCATGCGGACCACGGGCGAGCGTGATCGCCTGGACCAGCTTGCGGCGAAGGCCGCGCAGCGCGGTGACCTGGCCAACTGGTGCCCCGAGATCGAACGCTTCGCGGACGAAGCTGCCGTACAGCCCGACCTGGTCGATCGTCTGCGACGCGCCGCAGCCCTGGAGCTCCGGCGGGCGGTCGGCGGTGATCACGACGAGCGGGACGCCAGCCAGGCTCGCCTCGATGACGGCCGGGAGGTAGTGCGCGGCCGCGGTGCCGCTCGTGCACACGATCGCCGCAGGAATGCCGGTCGCGCGCGCCGCACCGAGGGCGAAGAAGGCAGCGGCGCGCTCGTCGATGATCGTCACGAGCTCGAGCCGTGACTCGCCCGCGAGCGCAGCGACGAGCGGGGTCGAGCGCGATCCCGGACTGATCACACAGGTCGTGATGCCTGCATCGGCGAGCGTCGATGCAAGCAGCTCGGCCCAGATCGTCTGGATCGCCGCCGTGGTCATCCAGTGACTCCGAGGGCGCCGAGCATCGCGCGCAGCTTGACCTCGGTCTCCGCGAGCTCGCGGTCCGGATCGGACCCCGCGACGATGCCGGCGCCGGCCCACAGGTGTGCGCGGCTTCCGCTGATCACGCCCGAGCGCAAGGCGACGGCGAGCTCGCCGTTGCCGTCGAGATCGAACCAGCCGACCGGCGCGGCGTACCAGCCACGCGGAGCCGGCTCGTGCGTCTGGATCCAGTCGCAGGCGACCGTTGTCGGCGTGCCTCCGACCGCGGGCGTCGGATGCAGGCGCGCTGCGAGCTCGAGCACGTGGCGCGGTGCGCGCAGCACGGCGCGAAACGGCGTGTGCAGATGGAGCACGTGACGGAGCGCGCGAATATCGGGCTCCGCGGGCTCGACGATCTGAGCGCCCGCCTCGGTCAGCACCGCACGAATCGCATCGACGACGAGCTGGTGCTCGCGCCGATCCTTGGCGCTCGCGAGCAGGGTCGCGGTCGCCTGCTCGGTGTCGCCGTTGTGGGCGATCGATCCGGCGAGCGCATCACACTCGACGAAATCACCGTCGCGGCGGATCAGCCGCTCGGGGGTCGCTGCGACCAGCGCACCGGCATTGGGCGGCTTGATCAGGACGCGCACGCAATCCGCGTGACGATCGTCGAGCGCAGCGAGCAGCTCGGCTGCGCGAACCGGGCCCGCGAGCGCGACGCTGCACGTCCGTGCGGCAACGATCTTCGAGCACGTGCCGTCGGCGATCGCGTCCGTGATGTCGGTGACCTGCTGCCGCCACTGGTCCGCAGCGGCCCGCTCGATCTCGACCATCGCCGGCTGGTGCCTGGTGACGAACACATGCGCGAGGGCGGCGCGGAAGATCGCGAGCTCGTCGCGCCAGCGCTGCGCCAGTGCGGCATCGCGTGCATCGACCGCGAGGACGAGGAACGCGTGAGCGCCGTTGTGGACATAGGTCCACCGCGGCAGCACGAACCACGCGTCGCCAAACCCGGTCCACGGTGCCTGATCGGCCGAACCTGGTGCGAACGCGGCACCGCCGAGAAAGCGCGGGCGCGCGAATCCGAGCTCGCCGAGCGCCGCCTTGTGCCCGCCGATCACCGCGCACGGCAGGTCGCGGGTCGTGAACGTCGGCATCGTGTCGCGTGGCTCGTCATCGACGTCGGGCGTGTTCGTCGCGATCGCATGCGCGCCCGCGATGACCTCCGCCCAGCGTGCGGCGCCGGTGCCGCGCAGCTCGCGAGCCACGCCGACGCCGACCAGCGTCAGGTCGGACGCAGTCCACGTCGCGAGTGGCCCGTGCCGGAACTCGTCGACGATCGACGCTGGAGCGATGACGGGTACCGGCAGCGAGATGAACGTCAGCGCATCGCGCTGCGCCGCGAGCGCGAGCCCGGCGTCGAGCGCGCGTTCGAGAGACGGCCCGTCGCCGCGCGCGGGGATCGCGAGCGTCTCCTCGTCGCGCGTCGTCTCGAAGCGTGCGGACGTGGCGGAGCTCATGACTCCTCCTTGGGTGTTGCGACGTACAGCGTGCACGCGCCGAACGTCAGCGGCGTCACTTCGATCACGTGCAGCCCGGCGCGGTCCATCAGCTGGGCGAACTCCTCGGCCGGCGGGAACGCCGCGATCGACTTCTGGAGGTACGCGTACTCGCGCGAGCCGGAGAGCAGCGCACCGAGCCGCGGCACGACGTGACGGGTGTGAAACCGCGCCGCGTGCCCGAGCATGCCCTTGCGAGGCTCGCCGAGCTCGAGGACCGCGATCCGGCCACCGGGACGAACGACGCGCGCGAGCTCGCGCAGGCCCTGCAGCCGGTCCGGGACGTTGCGGATGCCGAACGCGATGGTCGCGGCATCCATCTCGCAGTCCTGGTAGGGCAGCGCCTGCGCATCACCGACGACGAGCGAGATCCGATCGGAGAGGCCGCGCTTCGCGAGCTTGTCCTTCGCGATCGCGAGCATCTCGGTGGACGGGTCGAGCCCGACCACCGTCGCGCCGGGCGTCATCCGGGCGATGTCGATCGCGAGATCGCCGGTGCCGGTCGCGACATCGAGCACGCGCGGCTTCTCGCCGAGCTGCAGCGAGCGCACGGTCTTGCGCCGCCAGCTCTTGTCGATGCCGAGCGAGAGCACGCGATTGACGAAGTCATAGCGCCGCGCGATCCGATCGAACATCGCGCCGCTGCCGAGCGCCGGCATCGCGAGATCGGTGGTCGTGGTCGGGGTGGTCGCGGGCTGTTCGGTCATGACTGCCTCTCGAGAGAAGCGAGGGCCACCGTCACCAGCGCATCGCGCGCGGGCACGGCCGGCAGTTCTTCGAGCACGGCGAGTGCTTTTTGCACGTGCTCCTCGGCGAGCGCGCGCGTCGCGACGAGCGCGCCGGTGTTGCGGACCGCCGTTGCGATCGCGGCGAGCTCGTCGGTCGCGACCACGTCGCGTGCCATCAAGGTCTCGATCCGGCCGCGCAGGGTCGGCTCGCGCTCGAGCGCGACGACGAGCGGGAAGGTGATCTTGCCCTCGCGCAGATCGGCGAGTGCGTCCTTGCCCGTGTGTGCACCGGCGACGCCATAGTCGAGCTCGTCGTCGACGGCCTGGAACGCAACGCCGAGGTGGAGGCCGTAGCGCTCGAGGGCCGCTTCCGAGCTTGCCGGGAGCTCGGCGGCGCGGGCGCCGGCGATCATCGCCCAGCGGAACAGCGCGGCCGTCTTGCCCTCGACGATCGCGAAGTAGTCCTCGCGCGCGCCGGCGATCTTGCCGCGGCGCTCGAGCTGGACCGACTCGGCGGCGATCATCTCGTCGATCACACCGAGCATGCGATCGAGCACGCCCTCGACGCCGCTCTCGCGAATCCGCCGGAGCGCGGCGATCAGCAGCCAGTCGCCTGCGAAGATCGATGCCGCATTGCCGTAGACCACGCTCGCGGTCGGCGCGCCGCGGCGCCGCTCGGCGGCGTCGACGACATCATCGTGCAGCAGCGTCGCGCTGTGCACGAGCTCGACGGCGACCGCCAGCGAGCGTGCGCGCGGCGTGAATCCCTCGCCGAACCGGCTGGTCAGCGCGACACACAGCGGGCGCAGCGCCTTGCCACGAAGATCCAGCAGATGATGTGCGGCCTGATGGATCATCCTGGCGCCGCGCGGGATCGCGTCGAGCTCGCGCTCGAACTCGGAGAGATCCGCACGCACCCAGCGGTCGAGGTGTGCGAGTCGCTCCGCGAGCGCCGGCGCACCGCGCACGGCACTCACGTGGGAGAGGCGATCGAGCACCGCACTGGGTGCTGCGCGTCCTGAGGTGGCGGCGTGCTGGCTCATGGGCTGTCCTTGAGATGTTCCAAGTTCGTTCAAAGATTCTTGAAGGATTTGTGCACCGAATCAGCCTCGTTGCCAAGTGCCTTTTGCGCCTGGAGATTTCCCAAGAGATTGGAGTGATTAGCGGTTCATCGCACCAGCTTCTCGGAGCGGGAGTCCCGCGAAAGAGGACAAGCCGTTCCGGCCTGGATAGACTTTCGGTTCGTGGCAAGTGCGCGCCGTGGCCGGGACCTCCGGCTGGTCAGCCGATGTCGAGTCGAGTTCGACCGGCCGTCGGGGCGCGTCGTCGCCGAAACCGAAGATCTGTCCGCACGCGGTCTGTTCATCCGCACCGAGGCACTGCTTCCGGTGGGTGAAGAGACCGAGATCCTGGTCGAGCTCCCGGACGGTACGCGGCTGACGCTCGCCGGTCGCGTAGCTCACATGCTCACGCCGTCGGCGGCGCGCGCGCTCGGCCGGCATCCCGGCATGGGCTTCGAGCTGTTCGGTGCCGACACCCCGGATCGGATCCAGCTCCGTACGCACATCGATGCGCTGAAGACCGAGATCACGAGCCCGGGCCTGTCGACGACGACGCAGGTGATCGTCGTCGATCCGAGCACGCCCTTGCGCACGCGGATGGCGCGCTGTCTCGAGTCCGCGGGGTTCAAGGTGTCGGCGGTCGGCACGGCCACCGAGGCGCTCGAGGCCTGCGCGGTGTGGCGGCCCGATGCGATCGTCGCGGCCGCACAGATGGAGGGGATGACGGGCGTCGATCTCGCGTACGCGATGTCGGAGCACGCGACCCTCTCGGATGTTCCGCTCGTGCTGACCGGCGAGGAAGGCGACCTCGGACGACTCGAGGCGTTCCGTGCCGGCGTGCGCGATTACGTTCCCAGGCCGTTTCTCGACGAGGAGCTCGTGATCCGCGTCCACCGGGTCGCGGCTCCGTCGACCCCGACGTCGAGCTTCGGTCTGCGCGGTAGCATCGTCGACATCGGGCTCGGCACGCTGCTCTCGCTGTTCGAATTCGAGCGCAAGTCGGGCATCTTGCTGCTGCTCCGCGGCGGCGAGATCGGGCGGGTGTTCATCGGCGAGGGCAAGATCCTCAAGGTCGAGACCACGGTCGGCAACGGACAGCCGAAGGATCGGTTGATGCGGCTGCTCGACTGGCGCGATGGACAGTTCGAGTTCTCGCCCGCAGCGATCGGTGGAAGCGACGAGCTCGGCCTGTCGATCACGGGGTTGCTGCTCGAGCACGCTCGCCAGAGCGACGAGAAGCAATCGCCGGCGCAGTCCAGCTGAACGTCGCTCGACGGTGTCTCGACGCTGTCGCAGGCGGTCGCACGACGATTTGTGGGTGAATCCGCAACTCGCGAGGATCGCATGCGTCCACCATCCTCGGAGCCCGAGGATCTCCAGCTCATGCTTGTTCGGTGGTTGCTCTCGCTCTGCTTCGTCGCGCTCGCGAGCACGCTCGCGCACGCCGACCCCGCGTCACGCGCACATGCGGTGAGGCGGGATGGGGCGATCGCGGTCGATGGCGTGCTCGACGATGCGGCGTGGACCAAGGCGCCGATGCACAGCGGGTTCTCGCAGCGATTCCCGAAGGACGGTGCGGTCGCGTCGATGGAGACCCGGTTCGCGATGATCTACGACGACACCGCGCTCTACGTCGGTGTCTGGCTCGATGATCCGGAGCCCGCCAAGATCCGGCGCCTGCTGACCCGCCGCGACGTCGACGTGCTCGCGGATGCCATCCTGATCGGCATCGACAGCTATCACGACCGCCGCACGGCGTACGTGTTCCAGCTCAATGCGGCCGGCGTCCAGCGCGACTTCCTCGTGTTCGACGACACCCAGAGTGATGACACCTGGGATGCGGTGTGGACGGGGGATGCCGCGACGACGGCGAAGGGCTGGACCGCAGAGTTCCGGATCCCGCTCAACCAGCTGCGGTTCACCTCGCGCGACGCGCAGCAGTGGGGACTCCAGGTCCTGCGCGTCGTCGGGCGCACCAAGGAGGAGAGCTCGTGGGCGCGCTGGCCACGCTCGGTGCCCCAGTTCGTCAGTCGGTTCGGCACCGTCGACGGCATCGATCACATCGCGAGCACGCGGCGCGTCGAGCTGCTGCCCTACGCGAGCTCGGGGTTCGGCATGGTCCCGGTCGCCGCGGGCGATCCGCTGAACGACGACTTCGATCTGCGCGGCAATCTCGGCCTCGATGCGAAGATCGGCCTCGGCACCGCGTTCACCGTGTCGGCGACGCTGAACCCCGACTTCGGTCAGGTCGAAGCCGATCCTTCGCAGGTCAACCTGTCCGCGAACGAGCTGTTCTTCGCGGAGAAGCGGCCGTTCTTTCTCGAGGGCGTCGATCTGTTCAAGCTCCCGATCGGAACCGGTGACAACACGGTCGAGGGCGCGTTCTACAGCCGCCGGATCGGTGCCGCACCGCGCGAGCCGGACGGCGACTACGACTACATCCAGGCCCCGACCTCGACGACGATCTACGGCGCCGCCAAGCTGACCGGCAAGACCGCCGGCTGGTCGGTCGGCGTGCTCGACGCGGTGACCGGCGAGGAGACCGCGACGATCGTCGACGCGAATCAGGTCGAGGCGACGCCGATCGTCGCGCCGTTGACCAACTACGCGGTCGGGCGGCTCAAGCGCGACTTCAACGACGGGCGGTCGTCGTTCGGGCTGTCTGCGAGCGCGGTCAACCGCCAGCTCGACGACACCCCGCTCGTCGGCTTGCTCCACGATCAGGCGTACACCGCCGGCCTCCAGCTCCAGCACCGGTTCGGAACCAGCGCGTGGCAGGCGGATGTCAGCACCGTCGGCAGCTGGGTCCACGGCACCACCGACGCGATCGGCCGCACCCAGCGGAGCCCGCGCCACTTCTATCAGCGTCCCGACGCGACCAACGCGCACTTCGACCCGACGCGCACCAGCCTCGCCGGCATGGGTGCGTCGTGGAAGCTCGGCAAGTTCGGCGACACCAAGCACTGGCGCTACGGCACCGGCGGAGACCTCCGCACCATCGGGCTCGAGCTCAACGACCTCGGCTTCCAGAATCACTCGGACCGCCTGGTCCAGTACGTGCTCGCGGAGGTTCGCGATGACGAGCCCGGCGACGACGTCCTCAACTGGAACGTCAACGGCGACGTGTTCTGGGTCTCCACGCTCGAGCCGCGGCTGACCGACCTCGGCTTCGAGTGCAACGGTGGCGTCCAGCTCGTGAACTACTGGCAGTTCAACGCGGGCTGTAACCTCGACCATCGCCCCGAGGAGCCGAGCATGCTGCGCGGCGGACCGTCGCTGAAGCTCGAGGATCGCGTGCAAGGCTACGCATCGTTCACGACCGACACGCGCAAGTCGGTCTACTTCAACGTCGGCGCCTACGGCGGTCGCGAGTGGGTCGCCGATCAGATCGACGGTGGCTTCGATCTCGGCGCCACGATCCAGGCGCGCTCGAACATCGACATCAATCTCTCGACGAGCCTCTCGTCACGCAACGATCCGATGCAGTACGTCGACGAGGTGCAGGACACCCTCGGCCAGACGCACTACGTGTTCGCGCGGATCAAGCAGCGCACCGCCTCGGTGACCTTGCGCGTCAACTGGACGTTCTCGCCGCGCCTCTCGCTGCAGGCGTACGCGCAGCCGTTCATCGCGAGCGGTCGCTACACCGAGCTCAAGGACATCGACAACCCGCGCGCGGATCGCTACGGCGATCGGTTCACGCCGATCGAAGGCTCGAGCTACATGCTCGCGGACGGCACGTACACGGTGAACACGAATGGCGCGAGCTACGCCTTCGGGCGCCCCGATTTCGACTTCCGCCAGCTCCGCTCGACGGTCGTCATGCGCTGGGAGTACCGCCCGGGCTCGACGGTGTTCGCGATCTGGAGCCACGGCCGGACCAGCGAGATCGCTGACGGCCGGTTCCAGCTCGGTCGCGATCTCCGCGGCCTCGCCGAGGCCGAGGGCGAGCACGTCGTGATGATCAAGGCCAACTACTGGATGGGCCTGTGACCCTCACTTCGGCGGGGGAGGGGGCGTCAGCTTCTCCCACGGCGCGGACAGGCCGAGGTACTCGCCCCACTCGAAGCCGGCGGCCGACATTGCCTTGACCTGCTCGGGGCTGAGCACCTTGCCGATCTGGCCCTGCGCTTCGCCGAGCACACCGCCGAGGCCGCCGGCATAGTCGAGCCAGCCGGCGACGTTGCGCTCGTACGGCGAGAGCTGGCCGTCGGTGATCGCCTTGTTCGTGTAGTCGAGCACGTCGCTGTAGACCTTGTCGAAGGCCTGATCGAGCTTGGCCGACTGCTCCTTGGTGACGCCGGCCTTCTCCTCGGCGATCCGGCGATTCTCGACGGCGCGCATCCGCGGGATCGCGAGACCGGCGCTGATCATCGGACCGATCCGCGCGCGGTATTCCTCCTCGGTCTCGCCTTCGTGGCGGCCGAACATCGCGGCGAACTCCTCGGTGCGACGCGCGCGGCGATCGAGTCGGCTCTCCTTGGGCGCTTCGGGCAGCGCGGGCTCGGGCGTCACGGTCGGCTTCGGGAACGCGGCGGAGCGCTTGTTGCCCTCGATCCAGGGATCGCCGCCGGTGGTGCTCGGCGCCCCCGTGGTCGTGGGTGTGGTCAGCGACGCGGTGGGCTTGCTCGACAGCTCCGAGCGCAGCGACCGATTATCGAAGTACAGCCACGTCGTCGAGGCGAGCCCGACCAGCGTGGTCACGGCGAGGACCCTGGCGGCACGAGACATCCGTGGAAGCTAGCACGCAGGGTCGGTGAGACTGCCGGAACCTTCTCCCCCGGCCGTCCGGGCAGTACGATGGCGGGGACCTCATGAGCAAGCTCGATGTCTATCTGCGATCGATCGAGCGGTTCGGTGCCGCGGGCGCGATCCTCAACTCCGGCCAGCCGGTCACGCTCCGGTTCCCCGCCGGCGATCGCCAGGCCACGCAGGTCACGCCTCACGACCAGCTCGTGATCCTCGTCCGCGAGGTCGCGCCCCCCGCCGTCCTCGATCAGATCGACAAGCAACGCCCCGCGCGCTTCGAGGTCGACTCCGACGGCAAGCGCTACGCGATCAGCGTGACGCCGAAGCCGGGCGCGTGGTCGGTCGCGATCGAGCCCGGAGGAGGCGGCGCTCCCGCTGCGGCAGCGCCACCGGCACCGAGCGGTCCGCCGTCGCGCCCGACGCCGCGCCCCGCTCCGAGCAGCGACGCGAGTGACATGACGATCGAGCGTGGTCAGTACGACACCGGGCCGGTCCCGGTGATCGTGACGTCGAGCGGCAGCGTGTTCCTCGACCAGCTGACCACCGCCGCACGTGGCTCGCGCGCGAGCGACATCTATCTCAACGCAGGCGCGGCACCATTGATGCGCGTCGGTGGCGAGCTGGCGCAGGGCGATCGCGGCGTCGTCGACGGTGACACGCTGTCGCGCGAGATCGGATCGGTCGCGCCCGCGGATGCACGTACCGCATGGTCCGAGCAGCGCGTGGCGACGTTCGCGTATGGCGACGGGGCAGGGCGCGTGCGCGTGACGTTGACGCGTGACCAGCGCGGGCCCGGTGCGGCGCTCCGGCTGCTCCACGGTGAGGCCGCTCCGCTCGATCGGCTTGGCCTGCCCGGCGAGGTCACCGAGTGGCTCGACGCCCGCGGGCTCGTCGTGATCGCGGGTCCGTCCGCCGCTGGCAAGACGACCACGCTCGCCGCGCTGATCCGTGCACTCGGTGAGCGGAGGCGGGTCGTCGTGTCTCTCGAGGATCCGATCGAGATCCTCCACACCGGTCCGACGATCAGCCAGCGTGCGATCGGCGAGCACGTCCACTCGTTCACCGAAGGCGTCGAGTCCGCGATGCGCGAGGGCGCCGACGTCATCGTCGTCGGCGCGGTGACCTCCGCCGACGCTGCGACCGCCGTGATCAACGCGGTCGCGGGCGGTCACCTCGTGCTGACGACCGTGCTCGCGCCGGCGGGCCGGGTCGCGATCGAGCGCCTGATCGCGCCGCTTTCCGCCGACCAGAGGGACGCCGCCAGGGCCCTGTGCGGCGACTCCTTGCTCGGTACGATCGCCCCGATCGTGGGCCGATCGGGGGCCCGGACCTTCGAGGTCGCGGCTGCCGGGAGTGCGACCTGAGCTAACGCCCTGTAAGCGCTGGGCGATCATTGGCCTGTCGCGGATTTGAACCCATGCCTCTAGCCGGGATATAACGAAGGAGTACGTGACCGACGACTATCGCGACGGTGGGACGCTGATCCTCCAGCGACCGATGGGACCGGCTGACGAGAAGAAGCCACCCACGGGAGACGCGTGTCTGGTCAACCTGCACCCTCCGGGTCCGGACATCGGCAAGCGGGTGCCGCTGCTCAACGCGCAGTACATCGTTGGCCGCGATAGCGAAGCGGCGTTCGTCGTCAGCCGCAGCTCGGTGTCGCGCCAGCACGCGCGGCTCTATCTCGATAACGCCGGCTCGTGGTGGGTCGAGGATCTGAACTCGACCAACGGCACGTTCGTCAACGAGACGCGGGTCAAGAGCTCGATCCTGACCGACGCAGATCAGGTCCGGTTCGGCGACGCGATCTACAAGTTCCTGTCGGGCTCGAACATCGAGAGCGCGTACCACGAAGCGATTCACAACATGGCCATCCAGGATGGCATGACGGGAATCCACAACAAGCGGTACTTCGTCGAGTTCCTCGAGCGCGAGATCGCGGTCTGCGTGCGCCACGGTCATCCGCTGACGCTCGTGATGTTCGACGTCGATCACTTCAAGAAGGTCAACGACACCTCCGGTCACCTCGCCGGTGATGCGGTGCTGAAGGACCTGACCAGCCGGATCAAGCCGCGGATCCGGCGCGAGGATCTGTTCGCCCGCTACGGTGGCGAGGAGTTCGCGTGCGTGTTGCCGTCGACCGCGCTGCCGGGCGGCATCGTGTTCGCCGAGCACCTCCGCACGCTGATCGAGGAGCGCCCGACGCGCTTCGACAACCAGGACATCTCGTTCACGATCAGCCTCGGCGTCACCACGCTGCACCGCGAGACCGGCGTCGATCCCTCGATGCTGATCCAGCGCGCGGACGAGAACCTCTACACGGCGAAGCGCACGGGTCGGAACAAGGTCGTTCCGAGCCTCCAGGACCTCATCCCGGGCTGACCGCAATACCCGGCCGATGGTCGGGAGCCGTGTCAAACTGGTGGGCGTGCGGCGCGTTCTTCCGATCTGCTTGCTGGGCCTGCTGATGGCAGCCCCCGCTGCCGCGCAGTCCAGGCGGTATCCGCCCGAGCCCGTCGACAAGGATCGCGAGGCGGCCGAGAAGTCCAAGCTGTGGGACAACGCGACCAACCCGAACAGCGAGCCGTACGTCGCGCTGATCGCCCAGGCGAAGCAGGCGATCTCGGATCGCACCGACGACGGCTACAAGCTCGCGGTCGAGAGGCTCGATCGTGCGATCGCGCTGCTGCCCGACGAGGACGAGGCCTACGCGCTTCGCGGCGCCGCGTACATGCAGCTCCAGGACTGGGCGAAGTGCGCGACGGATCTGCAGCGGGCGCGCAGCAAGGCCGACCGCGGCGCAGATGACCGGAGCGGCAAGGCGCGGATCGAGCAGCGCCGTGATCTCGGGCTTTGCCAGGCACGCGCTGGCAAGCTCGCTGACGCCGAGCGCACGCTGTCCGAGGCCGCGGCCTCGGGGACCGGCACCGGCGAGATGCTGATGCGGCTCGGCGAGGTCCGGATCGCGATGGGCAAGCTCGACGAGGCGATCGCTGCACTGACGGCCGCGCTCGACTCGCCCGACAACCCATCGCAGCCGATGACACGCTGGCTGCTCGCCTCGGCGTACGATCGCGCGCGCCGTCCCGCGGAGGCGATCGACGAGGCCAAGCGCGCCGCCGGCTACGACAGCCGGTTCAGCTCGCTGCGCAACCCGACGATCCCGCTGCTCGGCGTCGGCGAGACCGAGTACCTCCTCGGGCTCGCGTGGTCCGCGAACGAACCGCCGCGGCCCGAGTATGCGCTGCTCTACTTCCGCAAGTTCCTGAAGCTCGCGCCCGACAGTCCGTGGCGCAAGCGCGCCGAGGATCACCTGCGCGAGCTGAAGACCGTCGTGCTTCCCGATGCCGTCGAGCGCCGCCCCGGCGGAACCGCGTCGGTCGATCTCGAAGCAGCGCGCGCGATCGTCCGCAAGCAGATGCCGGCCATGCGAGCGTGCCTCGCGAGCGTCCCCAACCAGGCGATCGAGGTCAAGATCACGCGCTCGGGGCCGCGCAGCACGACGCCCCGGATCGTCCGTCCCGATCCGTTCGCGAATCCACGCGGTCGCTATCGACCGCCGCCGCCGCCCGCCGCGCCGCCGGATGGGATCGCCGTGACGAGCTCGAGCGAGCTTCCCCTCGAGGCATCGCGTGCCGAGATCGATGCGGCCGCGCGCTGCGTCGAGCCGATCGCGAGCAAGCTCGTGATGCCGGCGGTCAAGGAGAAGGACGCCTGGTACCAGGTCGCCTTCCTCGTCATCGCCCCGTGACCTGTGCGCCGTAGATCGCGTGATGGCGTCATGGTGGCGAGCGACGTAGACTGATCACGCGATGACCGACTCGGCCCGCCGCACCGCGACCCCGGCGGAGTTCTGGGCGATTCCCGAAGGCAGTCGGTTCCACGAGCTCATCGGCGGGGAGCTGGTCGATAAGGCCGCGCCGAGTGGGGAGCACGGAACGGCGCAAGCGGGGATCGTCGGTGCACTTCATCCCGCCTTCCAGCGGAGAGCCGGGACCGGCGGCGGCCCTGGTGGATGGTGGATCGCGACGGAGGTCGAGGTTTTACTCCAGACCGCAGACATCGTGCGGCCCGATGTGGTCGGCTGGCGCCGCGAGCACAGCCCGGAGCGGCCGACCGGTGTGCCGGTCACGATCCGGCCTGATTGGACGTGCGAGATCGTGTCGCCGAGCCACCCCACCGACGACACGGTGGAGAAGCTGCGCCTGTATCACCGGGTCGGCGTTCCGCACTACTGGCTCGTCGATCCACGGGACGCGACGCTCACCGTGATGCGGTGGAGCGACGCTGGCTACGTCACGCTGTTGCGTGCGGAGCGCGGTGAGGTGATCCGCGCAGAGCCCTTCGATGCGGTCGAGCTCGCCGTCGGCACGTTGTTCGGGGACGATCCGCCGGCGTAGCGCAGCTCAGCCCTTGAGGAACGCGACGGTGACGCCGTCGCCGCCTTCGCTGTGCTCGCCGGGTCGCACCTTGTCGATGCCCTTGTGCCGGGCGAGGTGGGAACGGACCGCCGACCGCAGCGCGCCGGTGCCGTGGCCGTGCACGATGAACACGGCGTCGCGGCCTGCCATCAGGCTCTCATCGACGAACTGATCGACCTGCGCGACCGCATCGTCGGCGCGATTGCCGCGCACGTCGAGCGTGCTCTCGACCGTACGCGCGTTCGCTTTCCCGCCGGCGGGCACACCATCGACGAGCACGACCGGCGGCACGGGGGCCGGCGGCGGCACGACGGGACGCTTCGCCTCCTCGGCACGTCGCGCGGCGCGATGAGTATCGATCAGCACGTCCTTGATCGGGACCACTGCGCGCATCGAGCCGACGCGGACCTCGACCTTGTCATCGGGCAGCAGCGCGACGAACTCCACGCGACCGAGCCGCGGCACGATCACGGGTCCGCCGACGACGAGCTTGTCGGGTGTCGCCGGGGTTCCGGGTGGCAGCTGGCGCTTGGGCTCGTGACGCGCGACCTGCGCGCCGGGACCCACGAGCTGGCGCGTCGCGGCCTTGACGTCGTCGAGCGTCGCGTCGTGTGCGCGCATGCGGACCTGGCGACGGACCTCGTCGATCTCGCGGCGGGCGGCCCGCAGCTCGGCCTGCACCTCGCCGTGCATCGCGCGGGTCTGCTTCTCGAACTGCGCCTTCGACTTCTCGCGCACCTGCTTGGTCGCATGGCGGTCTGCTTCGACCGCCTCGAGCTCGGCGAGCAGCGCCGCGCGCTCCTCCTCGATCCGGCGCTGCTGATCCGCGACGCTCGCGAGCAGATCCTCGACCTTGGCGACATGCGGACCGATCAGGTCGCGCGCGCGGCCGACGACGTCGTTCGCGATCCCCATGCGCTGCGCGAGCGCGAGGGCGCCCGAGCTCCCCGGCGTGCCGAGGTGGAGCTTGAACGTCGGCTCGAGCTTGGCGAGATCGAAGCCGACCGACGCGTTCGCGAACCGCGGATCCGTCGCGCCGAGTGCCTTGAGCCGCTCGTAGTGCGTCGTGATCATCCCGGTCACGCCACGGGCGGCCAGGGCCTCGAGCACGGCCTGCGCGAGCGCCGCGCCCTGCTCGGGCTCGGTGCCCACCGCGATCTCGTCGATCAGCACGAGCGAGCCGCGGCCCGCCGTCGCGAGCAGCTCGCGCAGGTTGACCATGTGACCGGAGAACGTCGACAGATCGTTCTCGAGGCTCTGCGCATCGCCGATATCCGTGCGGACGTCGGGGAACCAGCCCATCACGCTGCCGCTCTCGGCGGTGAGGTGCAGGCCGGCGCGGGTCATCAGCGCGGCGAGCCCGACCGTCTTCAGCGCGACCGTCTTGCCACCGGCGTTGGGCCCGGAGATCAGCAGGGTCACGCCTGCGGTGATCAGCACGTCATTGGCGACGCACCGGCGCTCGGCGAGCAGCATCAGCGGATGGCGCGCGTGGAGCAGCGCGATCCGCGGCCCGTCATCGATGATCGGCTCGGACGAGACCGTATCCTCCGCCATGATCGCGGCGGCCGCGATCACGTCGAGGGTCTCGGCGGCGGCGAGCGCCGCATCGAACGCATCCGCTTCCTCGGCGACCCAGCCGCTGAACTTCGCGAGGATCCGGCGCTCCTCGTCGGCGATGTCGGCCTCGGCGAGCTTGGCCCGGTTGTTGAGATCGACGATCTCCTCGGGCTCGATGAACAGCGTCTGCCCGCTCTGCGACGTGCCGTGGACGATGCCGCGCACGAAGCCCTTGCCGTCGGTCCGCACCGGCAGCACGTAGCGCTCCTCGCGCTGCGTGTAGAACGCATCCTGGAGGTACGGAGCAAACCGCTCGTCGGTGAGCAGCCCGCTCATCGACTTCTCGAGCTGGGTCTTCAGCGAGGCGAGCGCACGGCGCAGCGGACCGAGCGCATCGCTCGCGTGATCGACGAGCTTGCCGTCGGCATCGAACGCTTCGAGGATCGGGTGAAAAACGTGGCCGAGATCGGCGATCGCCTCGCCTCGCGCCGCGAGCTTCGGCGCGACCTCGCTCCTCTCGCGCAGGTGCGATCGCAGCCGCGACAGCGAGCGTCCGGTCGTCGCGACCGCGACGAGCTCGGGCGCCTCGAGCGCGGCGGCCTTGCGGACGCGTGCGATCGCCTCGCCGATGTCGCTGATCCCGCCGAGCGGCAACCGCGCATCCCGGGTCGCGAGCCCGCGCGCCTCGGTGATCTCGGCCGCTCGCTCACGCGCCGCCGCCGGATCGTCGAGGAGCTGCGCCGTGCGCACGCGCACCTCGCCGCGCTTGGTCGCGCAGCGCTTGACCCAGTGCTCGACGAGCGTCGGCCAGCCGAGGTCCTCGAGTGTCTTGGTCCCGATCACGGCTGGCGTTGTGCCATGAACCAGCGGTCCAGGCGAGCTGGCCGCCCGGATTCCCTTGCGACCACAAGGCTCGACGGCTCGCGAAGATCCTCGAACCCGCTACCGCGTCACGGGAACAGGTCGAGGAGGTCGGGGCGCTGCGGCGGCCGTGGGTTGGTCTTCTGCTTGATCAGCAGCGCATCGAGGTGCGCCTTTGCGCGCGGCTGGAACTGCGGATGCGCCTTGCTGTGGATGAACAGCCGCCAGTTCGCGATCGCCTCGGGGATGTAGCCGAACGCCTCGTTGATCAGCGCGAAGTAGTAGAACTCCTCGCCCTTCGGGACGAAGAACACGTCGCCGATCCGGAACTGCTGATCGAACTCCTGGAACGAGCGGATGCCCTGCGCGCGGATCACCTCGAGCGCCTCGGTCTCGCGCTCGTCACGATCGAGTGCGACGGCGCGGCCGTAGTACGTCGAGCTCGTGGCACCGCTCTGGATGGCGGTCTCGTAGGCGTCGATCGCCTCGTCGAGCTTGCCGAGCATCATGTAGGTCTCGGCGAGGTTGCCCCAGACCTGCTCCATCCTGATCATCGTCAAGCCGTCGGCGCGATCGAGCAGGGCGGTGTAATCGCGCAGCGCGCCCTCGAGCAGCGGCCGGGCGTCCTTCTCGGTCTTCGCGCTCTCGACGAGCTTGGTCCTCAGGATCGCGCGGCTGAACAGTGCCTCGGCGAGCCGCGGATCGAGGGGCGAGCGCTTCTCGAACTCGTCCCACGCGTCGACGGTCTGCTTGCCGCGCACGGGATCGACGCCCATCGGGCGCGGCGGACACGTCGGCGGCAGCGAGCCGAGCATGCGGGACTCGCAATCGGTGAAGAAGCTCTCGAGCACGCTCGCGATCCGGAAGTACGGCTCCGCGGTATCGGGGCGCACGGTGGCGGCTTCGCGATACGAGCCGATCGCGAGATCGATCAGCGAGATCACCTGGCTGCGCGTCTGCGCCCGTGCGCTCGCGCGCGTGATGGCATCGTCACCGCGGCGCAGCGCATCGTCGTAACGGGTGGTCGTCGAGTCCGTGGTCTCGATCGCGCGCTGCCAGACGTCCGCATGCGCGGTCGTTGCGAGGCAGAGGGCGAGGAGCACGCGCTTCATGGTCGGTACACCTTACGTCGGATCACGGTCGGTGGCTTCTTGCTGGCGACCGGGGTCGCAGGCGTGGCACGGCGCTGCGCGTCGATCGCGCGAACGTGGTCGAGGGCGCGGCCCTTCCACGGGGGATCGCCCGAGGCCGCATACAGCGCGAACGCGGCGCGCGCCTCGACGTACTGGTCCATCACCTCGTAGAGCAGGCCCTGGTAGTAGTGCTGATCCTCGGCGGGTGCGTAGCGCAGCGTCGCGAGGACGTTCTGCACCTGCGGACCGAACGAGGTCTGCAGCGTCGCCTTCATCCGGTCGAGCACCTCGAACGCAGCACTGCGCTGCTCGTCGCGATCGAGGATCACGGCGAGCGTGAACGCCGCGAGCGTGAGCTCCTGCGAGTAGTACGAGGTGTTCTGCGCCGGCATCGCGTTGATCAGCGTGTCGACGGCTGCGGTGATCTCGCCACGCGCTGCGAGCGCATTGGCGAGATGAACCAGCGGCTGTGCGGTCTCGCCGTTGAGCGGTCCCTGCGCGGTGCGCAGCCAGCGGATCGCGGCGTTGCGATCGCCGAGCCGGAGGTAGATCGCGCCGAGCCGGCCGACCACCTCGGGCTTCGCCTTGTCGGGACCGGTGATCGCGATCGACGCCTCGAGGGCCTCGATCGCCTGCCGCGTCTTGCCGAGCTCGTCGGCCGAGCGACCGAGCAGCGCCAGCACCTCGATGTTCTCGGGCGACAGCTTGCGCGCGTAGCGCAGCATCCCGTACGCGTCCTCGAAGTAGCGCATGCGCTGGTCGACCGCCCACTCGGCGTCGGTTTGCAGCGCCTCGTCCGCGATCCGGATCCCGTTGCGCGTCGCGGTCACGATCCGCGCGACCTCGTCCGCATGGGGCTCGATCACGTCGCGCCAGAAGTCGCCGTCGGTGACCGGTGCGGGGGGCGGAGGAGGTGGGGCGGGCTTCGCGTGGGCGGCACCGGCGCCGAGCGAAATCACCAGGATCCACGACCAGCGCACGAAGCGAGTATGCCGGCCGCCGGGGACGGGTGCCAGGTCCGTTCTGGCCGGGTGCGGGCTGGGGACCGCGGGCGACAACGGGGACCTCCAGACCCCGATCGAGATCGCATGGAACGCATGCTATTCCAGCGAGTTACCTCACCGATCTCGCTGGCCCGTACCTTGCTCGTTGCCGGTACGTGGATCTAGGCGTCATCGCGACGGCGACCGAGCTGTTCGAAGCCCGGCACTTCCCCGGGGTCGTGGCCGTGTGCACGGACGCCCTCGAGAGCGAGCCGGAGTGCGTGAAGCTACTCGTGATGCGGGCGCGCGCTCACATCGGCCTGCGCCGTGACCTCGAAGCGCAGGCCGACCTCCGCGACATCATCCGCCTCGATCCGCAGTGCGGCCTTGCGTACCGGTTGCTCGGCGAGCTCGCTGCGCGCCGCGACGAGAACGAGTCCGCCGCGATCTTCTTTCGCGAGGCGCTTCGCCTCGAGCCCACCGATCAGGCGGCCGCCGACTGGCTCCAGATCGTGGACGCCTCGGCCCGCCCCGCGCCGGGTCGCGCGCTGATGACGCGCGCGCCGATCGCCCGCGCGCGCACCGCCACCGGCGAGGGCCAGCGTTCGCTGAGCGCGCCGGCCCGCTCCAGCGTGCCGCGGTTCGCGCGTGGCACGCAGTCGCCGGATCAGGACGAGCGTCCGACCAAGCCGTTCCCCCGTGGCTCCGAGCGCCCGGGCGACATGTGGAAGACGCCGACGCCGAGCCCGCGGATCCAGCCGACGGTCTCGGTCATCCAGGAGCGCCCGCTGCCGCTGCCGCCGCCACCGTCCGAGCCGGTCCCCAGGGTCACCGTCGCGCCGACCAAGATCCCGAGCCGTCCGATCGCCCGCGCCGCGATGCCCGAGCTCCCCGGCTTCGCCGAGTACCTCGTCAGCTCCGGCATTCTCTCGCGCGAGCGCCTTCGCGCCGCGCAGGCCTATCAGCGCTCGATGAAGGTCCAGCTCTCGACCGCGATCGTGACGCTCGGCCTCGCCACGCCACAGCGCATCGAGTGGGCCTCGGTCGCGCACCAGTCGCAGCTCGCACGCGATCGCCAGCAGCAGCCCTGATCGGACGTCATCGACGGGCCCCTTTGCCGCGCCGAGCGGATCGATGCGGAAGTGGCCCACGGCCTCACCGGCCACTGGTTGGCGGTGATAACACCCCGGCCTTGCTGACCGAGCGACGCATCCTGCTCGCCGCGACACTCGCGTGGCTCGCGGTGGCGGTGCTCAATGTCGCGCTCGGTCCACCGCTCGGCCATGACGAGGCGGCGTTCGCGGTGTCCGCGCGCGGCGGCGGTCCGCCCTGGGTCTATCGATCGGCGGGCGTCACCGAGGTCGCGCGGATCGGCGTGATGCTCGGCGGCGCCGACTGGCAGCTCCGGCTCGCGAGCATGGTGCTCGGGCTGGGCATGATCGCGGGCGTGTATGCGGTCGGCCGCGCCGCATTCTCCGCGCGCACCGGTGCGTGGGCTGCGGCGGTGATCGCCGGAGCTCATCCGATGGCGCTGCGCTCGAGCGAGCTGATCGGCGATCTGCCCGCGACCGCGTGTGTCCTGCTCGGGATCTCGGTGCTCGTCGGGGAGCTGTCTCGCGAGGACGGAGCGCGCTGGCGCCTCGTCGCGGCGGGGCCGCTGTTTGCGGCCGCGTTCTATCTCCGCTACGGGAGCGCACCGGTGATCGCGATCGCCGGTGGCGTCGCGCTCGTCCTGTGGTGGCGCTCGATCCTGCGGCGCCCGCTCCCCGTGATCGCCGCGCTCGCCGTGTTCATCGTGTTGCTGCTGCCGCACGTCGTGCAATCGCTGCACGCGACCGGCAAGTTGTTCGGCATCCTCGAGGTCAGCTCGCGGATGCCACGCCGCGCGTACGCCGGCGAAGGTCTCGTCACCTATCTGACCTCGAACCCGTTCCGGTTCTATGGCGCGCTCGTCGCGCCCGTGATGGTCGCGGGTCTCGTCGGGCTCGTGCGACCTCCGGCGAGCTGGCGGCCGTCGCTCTTCCTCGGAGCGGTGGCGGTCGGTCAGATCCTCGCGATCGGCGTGCAGAGTCACGCGCAACCTCGCTACATCTTCGTGGCGACTGCGCTGCTGATCGTGCTCGGTGTCGAAGCGCTCCCGCGGTTCGTGCCCCCGTCGGCACACCGGCTCGCGCTGCCGCTCGTCGTGCTTGCCTGGATCGGAGTCGTCGTGACGGTCCCGTTCTACACGCGGTTTCTCCGCGATGCGCGCGCTGGCGTGGTCGCGGCATCGTCGGCGATCAGGACGGACAGGGCGGGGGCGCCGTGCCTCGTGGTCGCCAAGGTGGTGACCCAGCTGATGTGGTACACGCGCTGCCGCGAGCAGCGATTGACCTCGCTGGAGGCGCTGCCACCGTGGCCGGACGTGCCGGGTGACGAGCGGATCTACGTGGTCTCCGTACCTCGCGCGGCGATCACGATCGAGGGCGTGGTCGAGCGCCGCCCGGCGCCGGTCCGCGAGCTCTCCGTGCCCCGGCCCGCGCGCGTCTGGCAGGTGCTGCCGTCGACGGTGCCAGGGCCCTAGCACCAGGGTGCGTGTTAAGGTCCGCGCGATGGTGCGTCTACGAAGCGTGCTCGCGTGGATCTCGATCACCGCGTGCTCGGGCAAGGCGGCGGGCCCCGCGACCATCGGTCCCGCGCCCGCGCCAGCGGCGACCACGACCGGCAGCGCATCGACCGCACCGAGCAGCACCACGCCCGCACCGGTCGCGAGCGCGCCGGGCGTCAAGGTCACGCTCGCCGACGTCGGGCTCGAGAGCGGATCGCTCGATCGCAGCGTCGATCCGTGCGTCGACTTCTATCAGTTCTCGTGTGGCGGCTGGCTGCAGAACAACCCGATCCCGCCCGATCGCGCGCGGTGGGCGCGGTTCTCGGCGATCGACGAACGCAACAAGTACGCGATCAAGGCACTGCTCGAGGAAGCCGCGAAGGGCATCGGCGCGGATGCCTCGACCAGGAAGCTCGGCGACTACTACGCGGCGTGCATGGACGAGGCAGCGATCGAGAAGGCCGGCACGGCTCCGATCAAGGCGCTGCTCGATCGCTCGACCAAGGTGACGGCGGGCACCTGGCTCGCCACGGTGATCGAGCTGCACAAGCTCGGGATCTGGGTGCTCTGGGAGGACCGCGCACTCGCCGACCTCGAGGACTCGACGACCAACGTCACGTATCTCGACGGTGCTGGCCTCGGGCTGCCCGATCGCGACTACTACGTGAAGCCGGAGCTCGACGACAAGCTTCGCGCGTACAAGGCCCACGTCGGCAAGATGCTCGTGCTCGCGGGCACGCCGCAGGCCAGAGCAGAGACCGCTGCGTCCGATGTCGTGGCGATCGAGACCGCGCTCGCGAAGGTGACGAAGACCGGCACCGAGAAGCGCGACATCCCCGCGTCGTACAACCCGACCGACCTCAAGGGCCTGAGCAACCAGGTCAAGAGCGTGGCCTGGAAGACGTACTTCAAGGGCATGGGCTTTGCGCCGAGCAAGAAGCTCGTCGTCGCATCCCCGAGGTTCTTTGCTCAGCTCGACAAGGTGCGCGCGACGTTCAAGCCCGCGCAGTGGGCGAGCTACTTCACCTATCACCTCCTCGAGCGCATGGCGTTCGAGCTTCCCAGGGCGTTCGATGACGAGGCGTTCGCGCTCCAGCATGCGCTGACCGGCGTCGAGAAGCAGCCCGAGCGCAGCCACCGCTGCATCGACGAGATCCGGATCGGGCTCGGGGAGCTGCTCGGTCAGCACTACGTGAGCAAGTACTTCCCGAGCTCGTCAAAGCAGACCGCGACGACGCTCGTCGATGCGTTGCTCGGCGTGATGGGCGACGAGATCGGTCGACTCGACTGGATGAGCGAGCCGACCAGGCAGACCG
Organism: Myxococcales bacterium; assembly: GCA_028287135.1. Lineage (GTDB taxonomy): Bacteria > Myxococcota_A > Polyangia > Haliangiales > Haliangiaceae > JABFXX01. Next base: position 26,636 of record JAQBQE010000027.1, on the reverse strand, counting down.
CCCAGGCCAAGCTCGCCCGGATCGTCCGCATGATCGGCTACCCCGAGACGTGGAAGACCTACGACTTCGAGGTCAAGCGTGAGGACTTCGCGGGCAATCAGCTGCGCGCGGCCGCGTTCGAGACCCGCCGCGTGCTCGTGCGCTCGGGCAAGCCGGTCGACCGCAGCGAGTGGCAGATGAACACGTTCGACGTCAACGCGTACTACGAGCCGACGGCCAACAACACCGCGCTCCCTGCGGGGATCCTCCAGCCACCGTTCTTCGGTCAGGATCGCTCGGTCGCCGCGAACATGGGCGGCATCGGGATGGTGATCGGGCACGAGCTCACGCATGGCTTCGATGATCAGGGCGCGCAGTTCGACGGAAACGGCAACCTCGAGAACTGGTGGCAGCCCGCCGATGCAGCGAAGTTCGCCGCCAAGGCGACGTGTGTCGCGGACCAGTACTCGACGTTCGAGGCGATGCCGAAGGGGTTCGTCAACGGACGGCTCACGCTCGGCGAGAACATCGCGGATCTCGGCGGCGTGAAGATGGCGTTCAAGGCGTATCGCTCGCTGCGCAAGGACGCGCCGAAGCTGTACGTCGCCGACGGCTACACCGAGGACCAGCAGTTCTTCATCGCCGTCGGTCAGGCATGGTGCGCGAAGGATCGCCCGGCCGAGGTGCAGCGCCGGCTGACCGCCGACGTCCATGCGCCGCCCATGTTTCGGGTCTATGGCTCCCTCCGGAACCTCCCGGAGTTCTCGGAGGCCTTTCAATGCGCGCCGGGGACACCCATGCACCCGGCCTCTACCTGCTCCGTATGGTGAACATGTCCAAGCTGCCCGTCGTCCTCGTCATCCTCGCTGCCGCCGCGTGCGGTGGCTCCAGGCCCGCTTCGTCGCCGGCCCCCACGCCGGTCGCGCCGAACGAGCCCATTCCGCAGGAGCCGACTCCCGTCCAGGTCGGCGAGGCACCCAAGATTCCTCCGGCCACGCCTGCTGCCGATACGCGAGCCGCCGCTGCGTTCACCGCGACGTGCTCCGGGATCGCGCGCGATGCCCAGGCGCTCGTCCCGACGATCCTCGACGTCAAGGACAAGCGCAGCGTCGAGAACACGCTCGAGCCGTTCAACCGGCTGATGACGTTCGTCTACAACGCCGGCGGCATGGCGGGACTCGCGCGCGAGGTCCATCCCGACAAGGGCGTCCGCGAGGCGGCGCAGGCCTGCGAGCGTGACGTGCAGAAGTTCGTCTCCGAGCTGCTGCTCGATCGCCGGATGTTCGATGCGCTGTCGGCCGTCGACGTCAAGAAGGCCGATCCGAACACCAGGCGGTTCGTGACCATCGCGCTGCGCGACTACAAGCGCGCGGGCGTGGCCCTCGATGACGCCAAGCGGACGCGGATCAAGGTGATCGACGACGAGATGACCACGCTCGGTCAGCAGCACTCCGAGAACATCGCGGGCGACACGCGCTATCTCGAGGTGAAGGACGCGAGCAAGCTCGCCGGTCTGCCGGCCGACTGGATCGCCGCGCACAAGCCCGACGCGTCGGGGACGATCCGGATCTCGACCGACTACCCGGACTACGTTCCGTTCTCGACCTACGCGACCGACGATGATCTGCGCAAGCAGCTCTACATCAAGTTCCGGAGCCGCGGCGACGCGCACAACGAGGAGGTGCTGCAGAAGCTCCTCGTCCTCCGCGCCGAGAAGGCGAAGCTGCTCGGGTTCAAGGACTGGGCGGACTACCAGAGCGACGACAAGATGCTCAAGGGCGGCAAGGCGGCGGCCGCGTTCCTCGAGCGGGTGACGGGCCTCGCGAACAAGCGGGCCGCGCGCGACTACGCCGAGCTCCTCGCGCAGCTCAAGAAGACCGATCCGAAGGCGACCTCGGTCGGCGACTGGCAGAAGGCATTCCTCGAGGATCAGCTCAAGAAGAGCGTCTATGCGGTCGACTCGGCCGAGGTCCGCACGTACTTCCCGTACGACAAGGTCCTCGCGGGCCTGCTCGAGATCACGTCGGCGATCTACGACGTCCAGTACCAGCCGGTGCAGGCGGCCGTCTGGCATCCGAGCGTCAAGGTGTTCGACGTCATGCGCAAGGGCGACAAGCTCGGGCGGATCTTCCTCGACATGCATCCGCGCGACAACAAGTACAAGCATGCGGCGCAGTTCCCGATGCTGTCGGGCGTCACCGGCATGCAGCTCCCCGAGGGCGCGCTGGTCTGCAACTTCCCCGAGACCAAGGCTGGTGATCCGGGTCTCATGGAGCACGGCGACGTCGTCACCATGTTCCACGAGTTCGGCCACCTCATGCACCACGTGCTCGGCGGCCAGCAGAAGTGGGTCAGCCAGAGCGGCGTCGCGACCGAGCAGGACTTCGTCGAGGCTCCCTCGCAGATGTTCGAGGAGTGGGGCTGGAGCTACGAGACCCTGTCGCGGTTCGCGAAGCACCACGAGACCGGCGCCGTGATCCCGAAACCGCTCGTCGACAAGATGCAGAAGTCGCGGACGTTCGGCGTCGGCACGTGGGCCGCGCAGCAGATGTTCTACGCGGCGATCGCGCTGCGCTTCCACCAGGTCGATCCGACGAAGATCGATCAGCTCGGACTCGTCAAGCAGCTGCAGGCGAAGTACACGCCGTTCGCCTACGTCGAGGGCACGAAGTTCCACACCTCGTTCGGTCACCTCGTCGGGTACTCGTCGATGTACTACACGTACATGTGGTCCCTCGTGATCGCGAAGGATCTGCTGACCCCGTTCGAGAAGCCGGGCCTGCTCGCGACGGCGGTGACCCAGCGCTATCGGGACAAGATCCTCGCCGCCGGCGGCACGAAGGACGCCGCCGATCTGGTGAAGGACTTCCTCGGACGCTCGTACAACTTCAAGGCGTTCGAGAAGTACCTGAGCAAGTAGCGCGCGACGCTAGAACTCGTAGCCGGCGCTGATCCCGATCTGGCGGATCGCGTCGGTCGCGCTGGTGGCGTACACGTTCGCGTCCTTCGGGACGAACGTCCAGCTGTACTGGGTCGCGGATCCTTCGAGGCGACCGGTGAGCTTGCCGCGTCGCACTGCGATGCCGATCGATGCGCGGTAGCCCGACGGGTCCGCCGACTGGAACCGGGTGGCCACGAGACCGCCCGATTGCACCGCGCGGTTCTCGAACGTCAGGTACGGCTCGAGCGAACCGAGCAGCAGCGAGACTCGACCACCGAACCGGAACGACTGGTAGTCGACATCGGGAACCTTCGCGCGGTCGACCGGCACGGCCTCGAACTGGTACTGGTCGCGGACGTAGCCGCCGCCGATCTCGACCGTGACCTTGTTCGCGACCGTCCAGCGATGGCGGAGGCTGAATTCCATGCTCTGCCAGAACGTGTTCGTGTCCATCTGCAGGCCGGTGGTCTCGAGCTTCTGCTTGTTGATGCCGTACTGATAGCGGGCGAGCAGGGACAGGCCGCGGAGGAACTTCACGCCGATCAGCGAGCCGATCCAGACCTCGACCAGCGGACCGGCGAGGATCTGGCCGCCCTCGCTCTCGTCGCGCAAGGTCTGCTTGGTGACCATCATCGTGCCGTCGCCGGCGTAGCGGAACTTGCGGAACCCGATGTCGACGATCGCTGCGACCGAGACGAAGCGGTCTCGAGCTGCGCGGGCAGGCGCGGACTTCTCGATCGCGCCGCCGTCGCCATCGCCATCGCCATCGCCATCGCCGTCGCCATCGCCATCGCCGTGATCGTCCCCACCGCCGGAGGACGAACCGCCGCCCGCCACCTGCGTGGCCTCCACCGTCTTCTCGCCGCCGGCCTCGACCTCGACGTAGTCGTCGTAGACCGTCGTGCCCTTCAGCGTGACGACGACGTGATGTCCCTCGGCGGCCACCTCGACCCGCGCGGGCACCTTGCCCTGGTCGACGTCGTCGATGCTGACGCTCGCACCCGGTGGGCCCTCGACCACGATGGTTCCCATCGCAGCCACGAGCTTGAAGCTGACGTCGGCGACCTTGCCCTTCTTCGGGACGTTGAGCACCTCGTAGACGCGCTGATGATCCTTGAGGTCGATGATGATCGGCGTCTCGCCGACCGGCGCATCGACGCTGCACGGCGTCGGCTCGCACGCGGGGCCGTCCTCGGTCTGGTTCAGGTAGACGCTCGCGCCCGCGGGCTCCGTGGTGATCTTCACCTTGCGCCTGGGCGCTGCGTCGGCGGCGCCGACCCAGACGACGACCAGCGCGGTGGCGAGGACCCTGACCATCGCCGGTAATGATAACGCGCCCACCGAGCGGTTCCCACATCGGCCCGTTAAATGGGGTCAGACCCCATTTATCGTTCGGTATGCTCCAGCCGTGCCCTGGTCCATGGCCGTCCTGCAGCTCACCGCGCTCCTCACCTGCGCGGGCCTGGCGACCAGCCGGATCGGCCTGGTCGTCCACGAGCTGCTCGGCCACGGTGGGGCGACGATCGCGGTCGGCGGGACGGTCGCCGACGTCCAGCTGTTTTACCTGGCGGGTGGCTGGATCCGGTTTCGCGCCGAGGACGGGCACCTCCTGATCGCCATGGGTGGCATCGCGGTCGAGGCGGCGGTCGCGCTTGCCCTGATCCTCGGGTTCCGGCGGCGCGACGGGCTCGAGGGACGGATCCTGCGTGCGATCGGCTGGGCGCTGCTGATCCACGCGAGCTGGTACCTCGCGACCGGCACGTGGCACGGCTACGGCGACGGCGCGCAGCTCCACCGCTTGCTCGGAGATCAGCGCTGGCTGGTCGCCGTGCCCGCGGCGATCGTGACGTGTGGTGCGGCCTACACCGGAGCGCGGGTCGTGATCGGTCCGCTCGCGCAGACGGTGCCCGGCACGCCGAGGGCCCGCATCGTGGGCACGGTGATCGCGATCCTCGTGGCCGGCGGGATCCAGCTCGGTGCGGCGGTCGGGGAGGTCGCCCTCCGCCGCGACACGACCTACAGCTCGACGATGAAGCCGGAGCGCGAGCGCGTGGTCGCCCGCGAGCTCCGGCAGTGGACCGAGGAGCAGCGCAGGCAAGGCGCGCAACCCACCGCGCAGGCTCGCGACGAGATGCAGCGGGCCCTCGCTCGGCGGCACCGGACGTTCCCGTTCGCGTATGTCCTGGGTGTGCTGGTGGTCCTCGCGATCGGGATCGGAGCAGTGCGCTCTCCCGCCACACCGTCCCACCCGATCTCGGCGCGACTCGTCGCGATCAGCGCTGCGATCGCCGGCGGTTCGATCGCTCTCGTGATCGCGCTCGACGCCGCGTTCCTCTAGAATCGACCGGGCATGGAACACGGCGTCGCGAACCTGCTCGGCGGTGGGCTCAAGCCCAACGACCCTCGCCGGTTCCTGATCGAGGCGATGATCTGCTCGATGCATGCCGACGGCTCGATCGATCCGCGTGAGACCGCGGTGCTCGAGCGTCAGGTCTCCGGGCATGCGCTGTTCCAGGGCCTCGGCCCCACGGCGTCCCGCACGCTGATCACGCTATCGAGCGATGCGATCCAGTTCGCCGGTAACGCGATCGCGCGTGCACCCGCGATCGCCAAGGGCCTGCCGGCGCGGATCCACCGGCTCGCCGCGTACGGGATGGCGGCCGAGGTCGCGGCCGCCGACGATGAGCTCCACGCGGGCGAGCTGAGCTTTCTCGAGGCGCTGCGCATCGCGCTTCGGATCAGCCCGCTCGAATCCGGCCAGATCGTCAACTACGCGCGCGGTGGCCAGCTCGGCCCGTACCTCGACGATCGCTACCTGCGGATCAAGAATCTGATCCCGGTCGCCTGCGAGGTGTTCGCCCTTCGCGCGCTCGCTCGCGGGATGGCCAACGACGATCAGCGGTTCAAGGTTCGCGATTTCTTCTTCGCGATCCCGGATCTCCAGCTCGCGAAGGACGAGCTCGACTCCGAGCTCTACCGGTCGTTCCGCCGGCCGCGCGCGCCGAACGCGCAGGTGTTCGGCGAGCTGTCGCGCGTTGCGCAGTCGCTGCCGGATCCGGTCGATCGGTACTGGATGGTCGTCTACACGCTCGTCGCCGAGATGCCCGCGACCGTCCCGAGCTGGCGCGTGATCCCGTTCATGGGCGTCATGCAGGCAGCGTTTCAGATCACGGACACCGACATGGAGCTCGCCGCCGTCGATGCGCTGACGTTTCCAGCGGCGATGCCTCGGCCCGAGTGAAAGTCAACGTCACTGCGACCGGATCGATCGATCTGAGCGCACGCGATGTCCGTCGGTTGGTTTGTGATCGCTACCGTGCATAATCACCGCGAGTTGCCATGACGTCCGCCACCATCGAGCTCGTCGAACGCGTCCGCAAACGACTCCGTGAGCACGAGAACACGTGCCAGATCTCGGGGCCGGTATCCGAGTCCGCGATCACGGCCGCCGAGGAAGCACTCGGCTGCACGTTCCCGCCGTCGTACCGCACGTTCTTGAGGACCTTCGGCGGCATCGCGATTCCACCGCACCTCGGCATCGTCCACGACTTCGTCGGCGTCACCACGAAGGACGGCGCGGACCAGGACTCGGTCGTGCGCCGCACGCTCGATGCACGCGTCGAGCGCAAGCTCGCCGATCACCTCGTCGTGGTCGGCATCGGCGCGGAGTCGCAGGAGTGGTTCTGCCTCGACGTCAGCCGCGAGCTGCCCAACGGCGAGTATCCGGTGCTGATGTTCGACGCCCGTGACAACGCCCTCGATCAGCAGTTCTATGACGACTTCGGCCAGATGTTCGAAGAGGTCATGGGCTTCGTCGCCGACAGCCTCGAGCAGCCCGTCGACTGAAGGTGATATAGCTCGGTCGTCATGAGCCGGCCGACGTGGGCGCGATGGGTCACCAGGATCAGCCTGGTCGTCGGGCTCGCCGCGCTGGTGTTCACGGTCTACGACATCGGCCCGCAGAACATCGGCACATACTTCCAGCGGATCGGCTGGTGGTGGTTCGCGGTGGTCGCCCTCGAGATCGTGATCACGACGCTCGATGCGATCGCGATCCGGGCGTTCATGTCGCCCGAGAGTCACACGATCAAGCTGCGATCCACGCTGCTCGCCCAGCTCGCGGGGCGGGCGGTCAACGCGGTGACGCCGCTCGGCAACCTCGGTGAGGCGGTCAAGGTCTCGGTGCTGACCGAGCACACGAGCCAGTCGCGCGCGGTGTCGACGATCCTCCTCTACAACGTGGTCAGCTTCTCGGTCGAGCTCGCGGTGGTCGCGGTCGCGGTGATCGTGGGTCTGATCCTGGTCCCGATGCCGACCAGCATCATGTGGTTCATGGTCGTGATCGGGATCGCGTCGACCTTGATCTCGATCGGACTGTTCGCGCTCGTGCGTCGCGGTCTGCTCGGCAGCCTCGTGCGCCTGATCCGCCGGTTGCGGATCATCACGGAGGCACGGCTCGAGACCTGGCAGGCCAAGCTCGCGCCGATCGACGCCAAGATGCGCCTCGTCGAGGGCGCGCGTCGCCGCGATCGCTGGCTCGGCGTGCTCGCGGTGGTCGCGTCGCGACTGACGTCGATGTCGCTGTCGTATCTCGTGTTCGTGGCGATGGGCGGATCGCTCACGGTCGTGTTCGTGGTGTGGACCACGGTCGGCGGCTTCGCGGTCTACATGCTGTCGAGCCTGGTCCCGATGGGGGTCGGTGTCTCCGAGGGCGGGTACTGGGGCATGTTCCGCGCGCTCGGCGAGAACCCTGCGCGCGGCGTGACCATGGTGATCGCCCGCCGCGTGACGCTGCTGGTCTATGCCGGAATCGGGCTCGTGTTGATGACGGCGAGCGAGACCGTCCAGCGCGCACGCGACAAGGCGGAGGAGCGCACCGCCGCTACGAGCGGTTCGCAGCTCGCGGCCGCCGCCGTCACAGCCGCGGCATCGGTTAACGATCCTGTCACCGACGCCGCGGATTGACGCGATCGGGTGTTGATTCGGTGAGCTGGCCTACGCGAGCGAGGCCCGTGCGCATCGTTGCGAGGTCCGGATCACAGCAGCCGTGAGGGCCGCCCGATCCCTGGTTTTCCGTCGAGAATCGGATCTCGCGTGATAGGGTCGCCGCCCTTCATGCGCCGCCGTTTGCTTGTCGTGTTGTCCCTTGTCGCCCTCGGCCTCGTTGCCTGCGGTGATGATGCCCCTGCTAGCCCGGATGCTGCGACCGACGCAGGACCTGATGGGCCTCCGTTCGAGGAGGTGACGTGCGAGGCGCTGCCGCCGGTCGTCACGGGCACATGCCAGGTCACGCCGGGAAGCGCGGGGACGCTGCTGAAGGGCGAGGTCCTGACGCCGACGAAGCTGTTCCACGGTGGCCAGGTCGCCGTGGATGCGCAGGGCTCCATCACCTGCGTCGGCTGCAACTGCGCCGAGGCCGGGCAGACGATCGTGTCGTGTCCCGACGCGTCGATCTCTCCAGGCCTGATCAACACGCACGATCACATCACGTTCACGCAGAACGATCCGTACACCGACACCGGCGCTCGCTATGACGACCGCCAGCAGTGGCGCAAGGGTCTCGACGGCAAGATGAAGATCACGTCGTCGGGTGGTGCGACCGCAGACCAGATCCGGTGGGGCGAGCTGCGGTTCCTGATGGGCGGGGCGACCTCGATCGTCGGCTCCGGCGGCCAGCCGGGCCTGCTGCGCAACCTCGACAGCGCGAACCAGGAGGGCCTCAACCAGAAGGCCGTCAACTTCGACACGTTCCCGCTCGACGACTCGGGTGGTAACCGCCGCACCGGCGACTGCAACTATGGCGGCGAGCCGACGACGCCGGCCTCGATCGCGAGCGACGAGGCGTACGAGCCGCACACCGCCGAAGGCGTGAACGCGACCGCACGCAACGAGTTCCTGTGCCAGAGCTCGGAGGCGTTCGACACGATGGCGCCCGGCGTCTCGACGAACCTCGTCCTCGGCAAGACGGCGATGATTCACGCGGTCGGGCTCCAGCCCGCCGATTACGGCGCGATGGCGGCCGCGGGAACCGGCCTGATCTGGTCGCCGCGCTCGAACATCACGCTCTACGGCGAGACCGCGCGCGTCTCGGTGGCGGCGCGCCTCGGCGTCGAGATCGCGCTTGGCACCGACTGGATGCCGAGCGGCTCGATGAACATGCTGCGCGAGCTCGCGTGCGCCGACAGCTTCAACAAGAACCACCTCAACACGTACTTCAGCGACGTCCAGCTCTGGCAGATGGTCACCGTCAACGCGGCGGCGGTCACCGCGACCGACGACGTGATCGGTGTCCTCGCGCCGGGCCGTGTCGCCGACATCACGATCTTCAAGCGCAACGGCAAGCCGCCGTATCGCGCGGTGATCGAGGCCGAGGCCAAGGATGTCGTGCTCGTGATGCGCGGCGGCAAGGTGCTCTATGGCGATGAGACCCCGGCGACCGCGCTGACGACGGCCGCGTGTGACGCGGTCGATGTCTGCGGCACGATGAAGAAGGTCTGCTTGATGGCCGAGGTCGGCAAGACGTACTCGGCGCTCAAGACCTCTGCCGGCGCCAACATCTACCCGGCGTTCACGTGCGGCGTGCCGATGAACGAGCCGACGTGTACGCCGAAGCGCCCGACCGCAACGGTGGGCTCGACGATCTACACCGGCGAGTCGACGGCATCCGATACGGATGGCGATGGTCTCGAGAACGGCAGTGACAACTGCCCGATGGTGTTCAACCCGGTGCGCCCCGTCGACGCGATGATGCAGGGCGACGCCGATGCCGATGGCGAGGGCGATGCGTGTGATCAGTGCCCGCTCGATGCCGACACGACGAACTGCACGACGATCGATCCGAACGACCGCGACCACGACGGCGCGCCCAACGCGACCGACAACTGTCCTGACCTCGCGAACGCCGATCAGGCCGACATGGACAGCGACGGCAAGGGCGACGCGTGCGACGCCTGCCCGTCGGATGCGAACCCGGGCTCGGCCGGCTGCGCCACGACGATCTACAAGATCAAGAACGGGATGATCCCGGTCGGCTCGGCGGTCCGCGTGGTCAACGCGCTGGTCACCGGCAAGGGCTCGAACGGGTTCTTCGTCCAGACCAAGATGGGCGACGCCGATTACGCGGGCGTCGATCACTCCGGTCTGTTCGTCTACACCGGCACGATGGCGCCGACGCTCGCGACCGCGACGGTCGGAGCGCGCGTCTCGATCGACGGCACGGTCACGGTGTTCCAGGGCCAGACCGAGCTCGACGGTGTGACCGCCGTGACGGTGACGGCCGCCGGTCCCGAGGCGCTGCCGGCGCCGGTGACGGCGACCTATGCCGAGGTCAAGACCGGTGGCCCGCGCGCGCTCACCCTCGAGGGTGTGCTCGTCCAGCTGTCCGGCGCATCGGTGACCGCGACCAACGCGATGTTCGGCGAGTTCACGCTGACCGATGCGGGTAGCAACTCGCTGATCGTCGATGACTTCCTGTTCGTCACGACGCCGACCCCGTCGATCGGTCAGAGCTACTCGACCGTGCGCGGCATCCTGACGCTGCGCCAGATGATGTCCAAGCTCGAGGTGCGCAACGCGGGCGACCTGGTGGCCGGCTCGCCGGGGATCGCATCGTTTGGTCCCGCGCTGACGTTCGCACGCGCCGGCACGGCCGGGCTCCCGACGTTCCCGGCCCCGCTGACGGTCACGCTGTCGGGCCCGGCGCAGGGCAACACGACGGTCACCATCATGTCGGGCAACACCAACGCGCTGACCGTGACGAACGTCACCGTCCTCAACGGCCAGACCACGGCGCAGGTCCCGGTGACCGCCCCGGTGAACGCCCCGCCCGGGGTGGTCACGGTGACGGCGATGCTCGGCGTCCAGATGATGCCGGCGAACGTCCGCGTGCTCGGCGCCACCGAGGCTCCGAGCACGGTGACGCTGTCACCGGCCGACGCGACGGTGGCCCCTGGCGGCACCGCGCAGCTCACCGTGACCCTCGACATCCCGGCGCTCACCCCGGTGGTGGTCGGCCTGGCCGTCAACCCGGCGAATGCCGGGATGCTGCCAAACAGCGTGACGGTGCTCGCGAACCAGACCTCGGCGACGTTCAACTACGTCGACGTGGCGATGATCGGGACCGCGACCGTGACCGCGACGTTCGGTAGCAGCACGAGCAACACGACCGTGACGGTCTCGACCGGCGCCATGCACCTCGTCATCAACGAGGTCGACTACGACAACATTGGAACCGACAACGCCGAGTTCATCGAGATCTACAACCCGTCGGGGACCGCGATCCCGCTGACCGGCAAGCAGCTGATCCTGGTCAACGGCAGCGGCGGCGCGGCGTACGACACGATCGACCTCGGGACCGGGACGCTGGCCGCGGGCGCGTACCTGGTGATCGCCGGGGCCAACGTGAGCGTGACCTCTCCGGCGACCAAACGCGACCCGGGGTGGACGATGGACGAGGTCCAGAACGGTGCGCCCGACGGGATCGCCTTGATCGACAACGTCACCCACACCCTGATCGACGCCCTGTCCTACGAGGGCGGAATGACGATGGTCGACCTACCGGGCTTTACGGCACCGGTCTCTCTGGTCGAGGGCACGATGCTGCCGGTCGCCACCGCGGATTCCAGTGCCGTGGAGGGCTCGCTCTGCCGGTCGCCTAACGGTCAGGACACCGACGATGCTGCGGCAGATTGGCGCGTCTGCACGACGTTGAGCGCCGGGCTTATTAACCCCTGACCGAGGCACACGACGGTGGTGTATACCTTCGTTTTCCACTGACGAAAACGGAGCCCCCCACCATGGCTTTCTCGCTCGACAAGCAGGGGATCTCGGTCGCCGAGATCTATCGCAATCCTTCGCCGGCGTTTCTCTACGAGGCAGCACTGAAGTTCGAGAAGGGGTCGACGATCTCGTCGACCGGCGCGCTGATCGCGTACTCGGGCAAGAAGACCGGACGCAGCCCGACGGACAAGCGGGTCGTGGACGAGCCGGAGGTGCGGGACGACATCTGGTGGGGCACCGTCAACATCAAGCTCGATCCGCAGAGCTTCCTGATCAATCGCGAGCGCGCGATCGATTATCTCAACACGCGCGAGCGCCTCTACGTCATCGACGGCTTCGCCGGCTGGGATCCCAAGTACCAGCAGAAGATCCGCGTCGTCTGTGCACGCGCGTATCACGCGCTGTTCATGCACAACATGCTCATCCGCCCGACCGCGGAGCAGCTCGCGTCGTTCGGCGAGCCTGACTACGTCATCTACAACGGCGGCGCGTTCCCCGCGAACCGCCACACCGCCGGCATGACCTCGACCACCTCGGTCGATCTGTCGTTCGCGCGCCGCGAGTTCGTCATCCTCGGCACCGAGTACGCCGGCGAGATGAAGAAGGGCGTGTTCACGATCATGAACTACCTGATGCCGAAGCAGGGCGTGCTGTCGATGCACTGCTCCGCGACCCAGGCGCGCGACGGTAGCGACACGTCGATCCTGTTCGGCCTGTCGGGCACCGGTAAGACCACGCTGTCGGCCGATCCGAAGCGCCTTCTGATCGGCGATGACGAGCACTGCTGGACCGACCAGGGCGTGTTCAACATCGAGGGCGGCTGTTACGCCAAGATGATCAACCTCTCCAAGGAGCAGGAGCCCGACATCTGGAACTCGATGCAGTTCGGCGCGGTGCTCGAGAACGTCAAGTACGAGCAGACGTCGCACCTCGTCGACTACTCCGACGTGTCGCTGACCGAGAACACGCGCGGTAGCTACATCCTCGATTCGATCCCGAACGCGAAGCTGCCCGCCGTGGGCGGTCACCCGAAGAACGTGATCTTCCTGACCGCGGACGCCTTCGGCGTGCTGCCCCCGGTCTCGAAGCTGACGCCGGCGCAGGCGATGTACCACTACATCTCGGGCTACACGGCGAAAGTCGCCGGCACCGAGGTCGGTGTGAAGGATCCCGAGCCAACGTTCTCGGCATGCTTCGGTGGTCCGTTCCTCGTCTGGCACCCGACGAAGTACGCGGAGCTCCTCGCGGAGAAGCTGCGCAAGCACGGCGCGCAGACCTGGCTCATCAACACGGGTTGGTCGGGCGGCGCGTACGGCGTCGGTTCGCGGATCAAGCTCAAGTACACGCGCGCGATCATCGACGCGATCAACTCCGGCGCGCTCGCCGACGTCGCGACCGTCGAGGATCCGGTGTTCGGGCTGCAGGTTCCGACCTCGTGCCCCGAGGTTCCGGCCGAGATGCTGCTTCCGCGCAACACGTGGTCCGACAAGGCCGCGTATGACGAGAAGGCCAAGAAGGTCGCGTCGCTGTTCCGCGAGAACTTCAAGAAGTACGAGGCGCAGGCATCCGCAGAAGTGCGCGGCGCCGGCCCCAAGCTCGGCTAGTCGGCTCAGAAGCCCGACGACGGGAGCTATCTCTCACCGCCGATCTGCGGTGAGCGGGAAGCTCCACGTCACCGCGCTGGTTGAAGGAAGGGCGTGGGATTCCGCAAGCAGCTCAGTATCGGCCTTGCGGCGTCGGTGGTGGTCACCGTGCTGACCGCGGTGACGGCGATCGTCGCGCTGCGGATGACCACGAAGAGTGCGGATCAGATCAGCCGCCGGTTCGCCGAGGATCTCGCATCCGTGCAGAACCTCCGGCTCGAGGCGGAGCACCTGGTCGCGACCAGCCGTGGCTACTTGCTGACCGGGCAGGCCGACCAGCGTTCGCGGTTTCTCGCAGCCCAGCGGCAGTTCGACCACTCGCTGTACGGGCTCGCGTCGCGCGCGCTGCTCACGCGCACGGCGGATGAGGTCGCGGTGGTCTCGCAGGCCGCCGGCGAGTATGTGCGCGCGGTTCGCGAGGCCGGGTACGAGCGGACGATGAGCGGTGACCCGCGCTCCGTGCTGAAGTACTTCGAATCCGAGCTGTGGCCCCGACGCGACAAGTTCGAGGAGAGCGTCGACGCGTTCGTGCGCGAGGAACAGGAGCTGTTCGATGACGCGTTCCGCGAGTCGCAGGCGCGGGCAGACAAGGCGCAGACGATGCTGGTCCTCACGTCGGTCCTCGGGGTCGGGATCAGCATCGTGCTCGCGGTGCTCGTGTTGCGCCGGCTGACCCGGGAGTTCCAGCACGTGCAGGAGGCGACCGGCGTCGCGACCCGGGCAGCGAAAGCGCGCGAGGAGATCCTCGCGGTCGTCTCGCATGACCTTCGCAATCCACTGAACGCCGTGGTGCTCGGTGCGTCGCTGCTCGAGGAGTCGCCCGGGCTCCCCGCGCCAGAACGCCGTTACGTGTCGAGTATCCGCAGCGCCTCGGATCGCATGCAGCACCTGATCGACGAGCTGGTCGACAACGCGCACGTGGAAGCCGGCCAGCTCGTGCTGAGGACCCAGGCCTGCGAGGCACAAGCGCTGTTGCACTCCGCGGTCGAGCTGTTCGTCGATCGCGCGCCCGCGAAGGGCGTCAAGCTGCGGTCGACCGCGGACCCCGGGCTCCGGCTCGACGTCGATCGCGAGCGCATCCTCCAGGTGCTGTCGAACCTGCTCGGCAACGCGCTCAAGTTCGCGCGCCCCGGCGACGAGATCACGGCGACCGCGGAGCGCCGCGCGCGCATCGTCCGGTTCGAGGTCCGGGACACCGGAACCGGCATTCCGGAGGACCAGCTCCCGCACCTGTTCGAGCGCTACTGGCAGGGCAAGCGGACCGAGAAGGGCAGCGTGGGACTCGGGCTCTACATCTGCAAGCACATCGTCGAGGCACACGGTGGAACGATCGGCGTGACGAGCGAGCCGGGGCAGGGCAGCGCGTTCTGGTTCGAGCTTCCGCTCGCGGCGTCACGAGAATCCCCGACGTGAGGATCGCGTGAACAGCCGAACCCTGCCAGACCTTGACCGTGCCGCGGTGGGCGGAGCTGGCTACGCTCGAAGGAATGAGACCTCGCGTGCTCGTCGCCCTTGTCGCTGTTGCCAGCCTCGCGGCGCCTGCAGCAGCCGACAGTGACGTCATCCCGGGGCACAGCGTCGACGCCCCCGTCGACGGCGCGATCCAGGCGATCGCACTGGGCGGGACGCTTGGCTTCTCGCTGATCCCGGTCCGCGACAGCGATGCACGGTGGAACGACGAGCTGTTCGAGGTCGATCTCCGGGTCCGCACCCAGTTCTCGCGCCGCGCGGCCCACATCTCGGATGCGCTGCTCGTCAGCTCGATGGCTGCGCCCGCGATCTATCTCACCGGCAGCACGATCGATGACGCCGACGGCGACCGCCTCCTGCTCTACGGGCAGTCGATGGCGGTCAACATGCTGCTCGCGCAGGCGACCAAGCGCCTCGTCCAGCGGCCGCGCCCGTACATGTACTCGAAGGATCCGGCCGTCCAGCGCTATGCGAAGAGCGAGGGAGACGACGGCCACATGTCATTCTACTCGGGACACGCGTCGCTCAGCTTCGGTGCCGCGACCACGGGCGCGTACCTGCTCGGGGCGTCGTCCACCTCGGGCGCCGCGCGCGGCGTCGCGTGGGGGCTCGGCATGGCCGCGGCCGCGGGCGCCGCGACCTTCCGCGTCCGCGCCGGCAAGCACTTCTATTCCGACGTCGTCGTCGGTGCGGTCGTCGGCATCACTGTCGGCTACCTCGTCCCTGCGCTGCACGCGGACGGCGAGCCCTACACTCCCAGTGGCCAGGAGATCGCCGCCGCCGGTGCCGGCATCCTCGGCGGCATGCTGGTCGCGAATCTGATCCCGCTCGAGAAGCGGGCCAAGGAGGACGGTGATCCGGGCGCGCTGGCCATGCTGAGCCGGCTGACCATCGGCCCGGTCCCCGTCGAGAACGGCATCGGATTCGCCGTCGGCGGCGCGATGTAGCCGTCTGAAGCTGAAGCCGAGGCCGACGTTGAACGAGATCGGCATCCCGCCGGGCGACTCGAGGATCTGCTCGGTGCTCATCGCGTTGTTCTCGTACGTGTAGCGCCTGTCACCCGTGAGATCGGTCCACATCGCGGGATACGCGCGCGCCTCGACGATCAGCGGACCGAGCTGGACGCCGCCACCGAGCATGGCGGCGAGGCCTGAGCCTCCGAGCACCACGACCATCACCAGGAGTCGTAACTGCATAGTCGGACCACAGTAATCCACCGCGCCCCGGTCCTGCTACCTGGGGCCGCCGCAAGACGTGACGTGGCGACTACTTTGTCTTCGTCAGGTCGCCGGCGTCGACGATCACGAGCTTCTTCGGATCGAGGTACTTCTTCGCGACCCGCTCGACGTCCGCGACGGTGACTGCCTGCAGCTTGCTGCGGAGCTGGCGCGTGAACTCGGTCGTCCGGCCGCGGCGCAGCTCCGACAGCAGCATGCTCGACACGTAGCTGTCGCTGGACAGGTTGGTGTCCTGACCCTTGATCCAGCTGTCCTTGGAGCGCTGGAGCTCCTCGTCGGTGACCTTCGCGGTGGTGATCCGCGTGATCTCCTCGATCAGCGCGGCCTTCGCCTTCGCGAGGTTCTGCGGCGCGACGATCGCGTACGCGCCGATCGCTCCGGCATCATCCTCGGAACCGGCAGACGTCCACGCCCCCGCGCCGTACGACAGGCCTTCCTTCTCGCGGAGCCGCATCCACACGCGCGAGCTGGTGTCTCCGCCGAGGATCTGGCCGACGAGCAGCCACGCCGGATAGTCCGGATCGGTATCGCGCATCACGAGGTCGTGGCCGGCGACGAGCTGGCTCATCTCCTTGTCCTTGATCTCGACCGACTTCGTGGTCCCGGCGACTCCGAACGCCCTGTCATCGAGCCGCTTGTACGGGGCCCTGGACTTCCAGCCGCCGAACAGCTTCTCGACCTGCGCGGTCACGGCCTCGCTGTTGAAGTCACCGACGACCGAGAGCTCCGCGACGCTCGCGCCGACGAAGTTCTTGTAGAAGGCCCTGATGTCCGCGATCCGGACCTTCTTGATCTCTGCGATCTGCTCGGCCGTGCTCATCGGGTAGCGCGGGTCGGTCTTCGGCCACTTGCTCGACAGCTGCTGGATCACGGTCCATGCGACCGACGCTGGATCCTGGAGCTGCTGCTCGAGCGCGGCGAGCTGCTCCTGCTTGATCAGCTCGAGCTCCTTCTCCGGGAAGCTCGGCGAGCGCAGCATCTCGGCGGCGAGCTCGAGGGCGCCCGGCAGCTTGTCGCGCAGCGTCTCGACCACGAGCGAGTAGCTCTGCGCGCTGCCCTTGATCCAGATCTGGCTCTTGAGCTGGTTCTCGAGGTCGGTGATGTCCTGGTACGTCTTCTTCGTCGTTCCCCGCTGCAACATCGCGACGGTGAGCTGCGCGATCGTTTCCTTGCCCTGGAGGGACTTCTCGTCGCCCCAGCGGAGAGCCAGCCGCAGCTCGACCTTGCCGCCGCGCGTCTTCTTCGGCAGCAGCGCCGCCTTGATCCCGCTCGGAAGCGGCTTGCGGGTCGTGCGTGACTCGATGTTCTCGAGGGTGGCAGCGAACGCCTCGCCCTGATCCTTCACCTCGCCGCTCTCGATGCCCTTCACGGCGGCCGTGATGTCAGGCGTCTCGGTCAGAGGTGCACGGTCGGCGTCCTTGGTCGGGATGAACCGCCCGCTCGTACGATTCGACGCCTTGAAGAACGACTTCGCGACGCGCGCGACGTCCGCGCTCGTCACCTTGCTCACTCGCTCGCGGTACGCGAACAGGGCGCGCCAGTCGCCGAGCGCTGCGAACTCCGACAGCTCGATCGCGATCTGCTGGCTGTCGGCCATCGCGAGCTCGAGGTCCTTGATCGTCGCCGCCCGCCAGCGCTCGACCTCCTTGTCGTCGACCTTCGAGCTGCCGAGCTTCTCGATCTCGGCGATCATCGTCTGCTCGACCTTGTCGACGTTCTTCGCGTCGCGGACCTCGGCGATCATCATCGCGAGGAACGGATCGCGGAAGTTGTACTGGTACGCGCTGACCGACGCCGCGAGCTTGGTCTCGACCAGCTTCTTGTACAGGCGACCCGATGGCTCGCGGTCGAGCAGATCGAGGGCGGCCTCGACCGCGGGGAAGTCCGGCGACGCTGCGCCGAGCGTGTGGTAGGCGACGCCGATCGCGTGGATGTCACCGTTGCGGCGGAGCGTCACGGTGCGCTCTCCGTCCTGCACGGGCTCGACGGTGTACGACGGCGTCAGCACGCGCGCGGGACGCGGCTTGGTGCCGAACAGCTTCTCGATCGACGCGAGTGCGGTGGCGTCGTCGAACTTGCCGGACACGACGAGGACGGCGTTGTCGGGCTGGTAGTACTTCTCGTAGAACGCGCGCAGCGCCGGGACGGGCACGCGCTCGATGTCCGCGCGCGAGCCGATCGTGTCCTTGCCGTAGTTGTGCCAGAGGAACGCGGTCGCCATGATCCGCGTCTCGAGGATCGAGACGGGGTTGTTCTCGCCCATCTCGAACTCGTTGCGCACGACCGAGAACTCGGTCTTCAGATCGTCGGGGGAGATCAGCGCGTTGGTCATCCGGTCCGCCTCGAGATCGAGCGCGAACTCGAGGTTCTCCGGCGTCGCGGGCAGCGTCTCGTAGTAGTTCGTGCGATCGGTCCATGTCGTGCCGTTCGCCTGACCACCCCGCTCGTCGAGGAGCTTCAGCACGTTACGGTGGCGCTTCGTACCCTTGAACAGCATGTGCTCGAGGAGGTGCGCCATCCCGGTCTCGCCGTAGCCCTCGACGCGCGAGCCGACGAGGTACGTGATGTTGACCGTGACCGTCGACTGCGTCGGGTCCGGGAACATCAGCACCTGCATCCCGTTATCGAGCTGGTACTCGGTGATGCCCTCGACGGTGCGGATCTTCTTCGCCTTGGCCGCGACGGTCTGCGTCGCGGGCGCCGCGGTGACGACCAGCGGCTCCATGGTGACCGTCCCCGGATCACCGGGCGGTGGCGCGGGCATCGTCGCCTGGGTACGCCCACCACCACATGCCGCGGCGAGCACGAGGGTCACGAAGAAGAATCGGCTCATGCGACCGGGCGTACCACGATCGCCGAGGCTTCCGGGCCGTTCAGAACTCGAAGTCGACGCCGGCGAACCAGGTCGTGTCGCCGACGGAGAGCTTGGTGTCGCTCCCGAAGCCGTCGACCTTCGCGAGCGAGAGCTCTGCGTAGAAACCAGCGTGCTGGATCCCGCCCTGGCGCATCGAGGTCGCGGCCGCCGCATCGACGCGCTCGGCGCGGATCGACAGGCCGATCGCGCCCTGCACGCCGAGCGTGGCGCCGTACGCCTTGTCCTTGTCGCAACCCGGGTCGTGGGTTCCGTCCCAGCACGCGGTCGAGGTCTTGCCGTTGCTGCGGATCCACCAGACGTAATACGACAGGCCGCCGCGGACGTACGGCACGAGCGGAACGCCCCACTCGTCGTCGAGATAGGTGAAGCGGTAGACGCCGGTCAACGCGAGCGGGATCAGGCGGAACGTGTTCTCGTCGCCGGGAGACCGCGGTCGCATCGGATCGCCGGGCGTGCTGCCGTCCGCCCACGCCTTCGCCGACTTCTGCATGTAGCCGATCGAGCCGCCGACCCCGAGCTGGCCAAAGCCGCGCCACAGGATCCGGTCGACATCGATCATCGGCGTGATCTGATACTTCCCGAACATCTCCCGGTACGGGCCCGGGTCCATGCCGAACTGCTTGTCGATGGCAGGCGTGTACGGGCCCACGCGAATGCCGGCGTGCCAGGTGACGTGCTCGTCCTCGGCAGCCGCATCCGCCGCGTCCTGCTCCCAGTACGGCGTGAGGCCCTGCGCGCGCGCCGGCGACGGCGCGAGCACGAGGAGCGCGAGCAGCGCAGGCACGGCGAACCGGGCGACGCGCAGCGCGAGCTGACGGCGGCGCAGCACGAGCCACGCGAACGCGAGCAGACCGAGCAGACCCGGCAGGGTCAGCGTGTGCCACGCGAGGGCGACGACGACGAGCGGGGCGAGCACGATGCCGGCAGCGATCCGCAGCGCGATCGAGCCATGGACGTAGACGCCGAGCTTGCCGATCGTCGCGTAGTACGCGTCGATCAGCGCACGGCCGAGCGCGCTGCTCGCGAGCGTCTCGTCGCGGAACGCGCGCAGCGACTGGGTGAGCCCGCTGTCGTCGCCGTAGGTCTCGGCCATCAGGCAGAAGCCGCCCTCGACGTCGCTACCGCGATCGTGGAGGTCCTCCCAGAAGTCGGTCGCCGGGCGCGGGGTGATCGTCGTGGCGAAGTACGTGCCGGTCGCGTTGCCGTTGAAGTCGATCGCGAGCAGCACGACGGTGTACGGCACGTCGTTCTCGAGGCCTTCGATCAGCATGCCGGTCGCCGTGGCATCCGTGGTGTCGCCGCAGATGAAGCGAGGATCGAGCTGCATGAGCTCGGGCGTCAGCGCGGCGACGCCGGTGTCGCTGGTGTTGATCTCCGAGACCGGCAACGCGATGTCCTGCTCGAGGCCACACAGCGTGCGCACGGTCTGGTAGCGCGGCTCGGGTGGGCTCGACAGCGCGGGCATGCCATCGGGGCCAACGCACAGCGCCTGGTAGTAGAAGACGTCGGTCGCACGCGACTCCGGCACCTTCCACGACAGCGAGATCGCACCCTCGGCGCTGTCGGCCTCGAACTCGGTCGGCAGCGGTGGCGGCTGGGTATCGACCTTGACCGCGTCGGCCGCGGCGGTGGTCGATGTGTTGCCGAGCGCCTGGTTCGCAAAATAGTCGTACGTGTTATCGGCATCCGAGTCGACGAGGACCCAGACGAAGGCGTCGCCCTCGCGCTGCTGGCACGGGCCAGTGTTGTCGGTCGCGTTGATCGTCTCGTACAGCGAGAAGTCGATGTTCTCGGGACGGGTGACCAGCGTGTCGATGTCGGGGATCGTGTTGATGCCGAGGCACTTCGTCGGCCGCAGCAGCTCGTCCTCGCACTGGGTCCCGACGAACACGTCGGCGGGGCGGTTCGTGTTGGTGTCGGCCGTCAGGCTGATCTCGTACGAGATCGTGGTCTCGTCCCCCGCGCCGGCCTGGCTGCACGCGCAGTGCGCGAGGTTCAGGTACTTGCGGAGCGCGTCGGGCGTCGACGGCTCGGTGACCTCGCCGTCCTCGGTGATGAACACCTTGTTCCAGGTGATCTGCGCGCCGTTGGGCAGCATGCCGCTATCGGCGTGCGCGACCGCGCCGCTTCCGGCGAGCATCGCCGCCGCTACGCAGACAAAAACGGATCGCGTGATCGGCATTCGCGGGCTGCTCGTTGCAAGGGGAAGGCCGGCCTCCGAGAGCACTCGGACCGACGACAACCGTTGCTAACACGCGGAGATGGCAGCATCAACAATCGGTCCAGGCGGCTCCGGGCCCAGCGATCCGCCTGCCAATCTGGCACGCGTGTGCCATGACGCATGTCACGCGGTCGCGCCGCTCGTCCGTCGTGCCCGTCGCGCAGCGTCGAGGGCCTGGCGGATCTCGGCGGCGAGGATCTGCGCCCGCACCTCCGCCGCGGGATCGCGACGGCCACCCCACTCGGCCACGTAGTAGAGCTCGACCAGCTCGCCGACCTGCGGTGCGCCGGGGTCTCCGCGCTGGGCCATCCGGGTCGCGAGCTCGCGGGGCGTCAGCGCCGCATCGCGGGCAACGCCGGCCTTTGCGAGCGCGGCCGCGACCTGGTCGAAGACCTCGGCGACCGTGGACCGTACGCGTGTCCTCCGCGCGCGGCCGGTCTCCATCCCGGGGCCGCTGCGCCGGCGCCGCAGCACCAGGAAGCCGATCAGGCCCACGCCGAGCCCTGCGCCGATCGGCCAGTACGCGAGCACTGCGTCCTTCGCACTGACCACCGCCGCCTTGACGGTGAGCGCCGCGGACTTGATCGCGCCACCGACCGTCTTGAACAGCTCGAGCTGGGATGCGAGGTCGTACTCGATGACCCACTTCGTCCACTGGAAGCGCAGCGTGTCCATCATTCGCGACAGCCGCGCGCGCCAGCCATCACCACCGCGACCGAGCACATCGACGGTCGCGGACGGCGTGGGATCGAACGTGACCCAGCCGACGCCGGGGAAGTAGACCTCGTCCCACGAGTGCGCGTCGCCCGCACGGACCGCGACGTAGCCCTGGTACTCGTTCCACTCACCGCCGAGGAACCCGTTGACCTGGCGCACCGGGATCCCCGCCGCGCGCGCGAGGATCGCGAACCCCGACGCGAAGTACTCGCAGTGGCCCTTCTTGCGATCGAACAGGAAGTAGTCGACCGGCTCCTGGATGCCGGGATCCTCGAGGACCAGCGTGTACGTCAGGTTCGTCGTCAGCCAGGTCTGGATCGCGACCGCCTTGTCGTAGTTGTTGGTCAGGCCGCGCGTGATCTCGAGCGCCTTGGCGCGCGTGCGCGCCGTGATCTCGGGCGGCTTTCCCGGCTCGTCGAGCTGGAGGTAGACCTCGTAGCCGCGTGGCAGCGGGCCGCTCGCTGCGCGCAGCTGTTCGGGCGGCGGCGGCACGAGCTCCGACCACACGGAGTAATGGATCGTGCTGCCGTGCGGCAGCCGGATCTCGTCGTTGCGCTCGTTCGTCGTGCCGCGCCGGCGCACGACGTGCGGGTACTCGACGATCCGCGGCAGGCTGGCGCCGAACAGCACGTCGCTGTCGAGCGGATCGAGCCAGATGTCCTGGCGCACGAGCGTCGTCGCGAGCGTGTCGATCTCCGGGATGCTGATCGCCGGCCGGTCATAGTTCAACGAGCGCCGGTCGCGCACCTGGCCCTGCTCGAGCCGTTGCTTGGTCTCCGGCGCCCGCTGGCTCCGCGTCCAGTTGCCCTTCGAGTAGCGATCGAAGGCGACGCCGCGCCAGTGGATCTGCGGCGCGCTTCGGCCGCCGAACTTCGGATCGATCTGCACGCGCATCACGACCGTCGAGTCGTTCTTGATCACGCCGTGGCCACCAAGCTTCACGCCATCGGAGAACCCGGCGAGCGTCAGGCCCGAGCGGCTCTTGAGGAAGAATCCGATGCCGACGCGAGGCAGCGCGAGGAACAGCGCCGCCGCCGCGAGGAACACGCCGAATGACAGCAGGCCGGTACCGAAGAAGAACCGGCCGCCGACGATCCGCCGCGAATCGAGGATGCGCCGGACCTCGACGCGCTCGCTCGCCCGATCCGCCGCGTGCTTGACGAGGAGGTTGTCCTCCATCTCGCGGCGCAGGTGGAACAGCGTCATCGCCCACGTCGACGACACGACGAAGCCGAGGAAACACAGTCCGTAGGTCAGCTCGGGATTGAGCACCGAGCCGGCGACCAGCATGAGGAACGCGAGCAGGTACATCTGCTGCCAGTCGCGTGCGGCCTTGCGATTGAACCCCTTCGCGACGATCAGCCAGGTCAAGAACTGCGCGCCGACACCGAGGAAGTCACCGGTGACGATCGCGGTCAGCACGCAGTAGGCGAGGGCGAACACGCTCGCCGCGGTCCACACCCACGACCACTTGTCGTAGTTGATCCGCGGCGGCTCCCACCACCACGATGCGAGAAGCAGCACGAGGCCGCCGAGCGCGATGCCCGGCGACACGCCACCGCCGGTCGTCATCGCGAGGTACGCGAAGCCGACCATCAGGTAGGTCGCGGTCTTGTGGGCGACGGCGAACCTCATACGTCCATCACCGTCGTCGCGGCAGGGCGACCCGAGGCGGCCACGCTGCGCGGGGTGATCAGCACGCTCTCGATCTTCGGCGGCAGGGCGGCGAACGCGACCTCGTCCGAGACGTACGGCAGGAGGGCGAGTGCCCGCGCGATCTTCGCCTCGTGGATCCGGCCGACCCCCGGCGCGACGTGGAGGCCGCGCGCGCACAGCTCGACGGTCCACCCGATCTCGAGGTACGAGGCAGCGAGGCTCGCGGCCACGCTGATCGCGCGCTCGACCGCCGAGACCTGGGTCTCCGCCGCAGGGGTCAGGGCGCCATCGGTGACGGCGTCGCGAACATCCTCGGGCAGCGCGTTGTCGACGCCGATCACGACGCGGCGCGCGAGCTCGTCCTCGTACTCGCGCACGAGCAGGCGGCCGGTCCGTGCGCTCGACCGCCAGTGGATATCGCGGCGATCGTCACCTGCACGGCGTTCGCGCAGGCCGTGGAACTCGCCGCGGCGCCCGAGCCGATCGGCGGTCGATTCGCCACGGCTCGTCGTGCGGGGGATCGGGCGGGGCACCGCGACGCGCGACGGATAGACGATGATCTCGAGCGGCGCATCGACATCGCGCGACTTGCGAAACAGAGCGAACGGGAACTTCGTCGCGAGCCGGTACCCGGTCAGCGTGTAGTGGCCGCGGCGGGCGAACGTGTGGCGATAGCTCGTTCGTTGCGACTTCGCGGCGGGGATCTTGAGGAAGTAGCAGCGCTTGTCGATCGGCGTCGTGCCGACCAGATCCTCGACCTCGATCGAGAACGACGCGCGGTTCTCCTTTCCGTTCTGGATCACCACCTCCATCAGGAACGGATCGCCCGCGAACACGCGCGGCGGAGGGCGGCGCTGGACAGTGAGCCGCTTGAGCGTCAGCTCCGAGAGGATCCCGGAGGCGATGATGAACGACAGCAACCAGCCGAGCAGGAGGTAGAGGAGGTTGTTGCCGGTGTTGATCGCGGCGAACCCAACCCCGACCGACAGCACGACGATCAGCCGACCCTCGCGGGTGAAGCTCAGGCGGCGCGGAGGCCGCAACCGACGGCGGAGGCGCGCCCAGATCCCCATGCGCTCAGGTCGGGACCGCGACGCGATTCACGATCTCGGCGATCGTCCGCTCGCCATCGATGCGTGCGCGACCGAGCGAGTCGTGGCTCTGCGCGAGCACGAGCCGGTGGGACAGGCAGGGCACGGCGAGGGCCTTCAGATCGTCGGGGATCACGAAGTCGCGACCGCCGGCGAGGGCCGCTGCCTGCGCCGCGCGATACCAGGCGAGCGCGCCGCGGGTCGAGACGCCGACGGAGATCGCCGGGTGCCGGCGCGTCTCCTCGATGACGGTCATCGCGTAATCGATCAGCGCATCGTCGACACGGATCGTCTCGACGCTGTCCTGCAGCGAGCGCACCGCCGCGAGGTCGACGACCGGCTGAAGCCGCGCGACCGGGTCGCCGCCTGCGCGCTCCTTCAACAGCTCGCGCTCGATCGACTTCGCGGGATAACCGAGCGAGACGCGCAGGAGGAAGCGGTCCATCTGCGACTCGGGGAGCGGGTACGTCCCGTAGTGCTCGGCCGGGTTCTGCGTCGCAATCACCATGAACGGTGAGTCGAGGTCGTGCGTGGTGTCGTCGATCGAGACCTGGTTCTCGCTCATCGCCTCGAGCAGTGCGGACTGCGTGCGCGGCGTGGTGCGATTGATCTCGTCGGCGAGCACGACGTTGGCGAAGATCGGGCCCTTCTTCAGCTCGAACACCTTGCCGCTCTGGTCGTAGATCGACACGCCGACGATGTCGGACGGCAGGAGGTCACTCGTGAACTGGATCCGGCGGAACGTTCCGCCGAGCGACGCCGCGATCGCGCGGGCGAGCGTGGTCTTGCCGACGCCCGGGATGTCCTCGATCAGGAGGTGG
Organism: Myxococcales bacterium; assembly: GCA_028287135.1. Taxonomy (GTDB): domain Bacteria; phylum Myxococcota_A; class Polyangia; order Haliangiales; family Haliangiaceae; genus JABFXX01. The sequence goes on along the minus strand of JAQBQE010000027.1, from coordinate 1,206 downwards.
CCACGGGAGAGCAGCGCGACGATCGCCGCGCGGATCGCTTCGGGCTTGCCGCGGACCACCGTGCCCACGGCATCCTCGAGCTTTCGGACGGCGCCGATATCAGTCGACGAGATCGGCGCAGGCGCCACCACCGCAGGCATGTCGGACGATTATAGCCCGAAATACGGAACGGGGACCTGTGAAGGTCCCCGTCGACGCTGTTGCCAGGTTGGCAGCGATCAGTCGTTCGAGCGCAGGCTCATCATGAGCTGCAGCACATACCAGAACAGCGTCGCGATCGTCGAGAACAGCATCAAGGACGCGGCGACATACCCGGTTGGGGGGAAGTGCGCCATCACCAGGCTGGTCTGGTAGAGGATGTATCCGGCCATCAGCAGGATGACAGCTCCGCAGAACACGGCGCCAAGGCTGAACCCGAACAGAAGCGAGGCGAGGATCACGCCGAGAACGGCGAACGAGCAGATCGACAGGATCCCGCGCATGAACGAGAAGTCCTTCTTCGTCAGGAACACGGTCAACGTGAGTCCGATGAAGATGGCGAGCGTGATCACGACGGACTGCAGCAAGATCGACGAGGCCATACCGCTCATCATCGGCGTGACGTCGCCGTGAGCGAACATCTGCCCGATCATCTCGCGGTTGCCGAACTTGATCATCAGCACCCAGATCAAGGGCTGGAGCAGCAACGCCTCGGCCGTGACGGCGAGGCCGAGGCCCGCGTACTGCACGCCCTTCGATGTCGGGGAATTGGCGAGCTTCTGTGCAACAACGCCGACGATCATGAACAGCGCGAGCACTGCCAGGAAGTGGAAGTTCCCGCCGAAAGCCCATTTCGAGAAGCCCCAGCTGAACTTGGGCGCGAACTTGAGGATGCCGCCGGTCAGCGCAGCGAACGCGATCAGTGCGACCCCCAGATGGGCGTACGTCTTGCGCAGGAAGGCGACACGGTCGCTGACTCCAACGGTTGCGACAGCGCCTTCAATGGGACGAGCGGAGCTTGAGAGTGCCATGGCGTTTTCCCTGCCTCCAGCGAGGTTTGCGACCTCATTTGTACCATGGATCACGCGTTGGCAAGCCGCTCGCCTCGCGGACCAAGCCGGTGGATTTATTCCCGAACCGGCCGGTTTTACAGGTGAGCGATCAGCCACAGCACGATCAGGGAGGCGGCGAGCGACGGCACCGTCACGACCGCGCCCACCGTGACGA